>CAZMYM010000001.1:0-9137 GCA_964570515.1 uncultured Thermotogae bacterium
GTCATGGTGGCCGGACTCACGTAAAGAACCCTCCGGAAAACCCGGGGCGGTTCAGAGATCGCCCAGCACCTAGGAGTCCACTACTCCACCATCAGTCGCAGGCTCCGTCGCCACGAACGAGCAGGTAGTGGTGGTTTCTAGTGCTTGATTGCAAGACTTGACCCTGTGTGTTGATGCTCTCACTCATGCTCAACACGGGGATCCGCCTCTCTGAGGCGACCGCGCTCCAATGGCGTGACCTGGATCTGAACTCGGGCAAACTGCTCGTACGACAGGGCAAGGGAGCCAAAGACCGTACCCTGTGGGTCGGGGAGAGTGACCTCGAAATGCTCGGGCGATGGAGGAACCGACAAGCTCAGACGGTCGCCGGTTCACCCAGGCATGTCTTCACGACCCTCGATGGCAATCCTGTCTCCGGGCGATACGTGCAGCAGATGGTCAAGCGGTATGCAGCCAAGGCAGGAATCGAGAAGAACCTCCACCCGCACATGCTGCGGCACACCTTCGCGACAGACCTATATCGTGAGACTGGGAACATCCGCTTGGTCCAGAAGGCTCTTGGCCACTCAGACCTGTCGACCACAATGCTCTACACGCATGTGTATGATCGCGAAGTGCGGAATGCGATGCGCGCGTTGCGCCCGCGCAGTACGGATAGCGGGATAGGTCTGGCGACTCAGTGACTCGCGCCTGGCCTCATCTGGTTGGGGTTTCAGTTGGGCCAGTCAATCAGCTCTGCTGTCAGTGCGGGGCCGACACGCACTGAGTTGGTGTGAGTATGCTGAAGAGATGCCCTCTCCACCGACGCCAGTTTGACGACCCGTATCGCCAGATGGCTGGTCCACAGCCCTACGAGATCAGTGAGATCCTGCTTGCGAGAAAGCCTTGGCCCGGGATACGTAGCTTCCCAGGACTTCTTGGGCGCCGCCATCCTATACCTCCGTCTCCCACCCGGAGTTGAAGGCCACACGCTCGAACCCCTTCTGTGGAAGTGCCCTCAACAGCTCCTTTGTAGCACTCTCAACCGCGCTATTCAAGGTCGCCTGCAATGTGGCCTGTACCGTCTGGCTGATCAGGTCTCGCAAAGCCTCTGGATCCATCTGGGCTGCTGTTTCGTCGGGAAGTGTGACATTCGGGAAGTGAATGTCGCTCAGCTGAAGATTGACCGTTGGCGGAACATTGCGAAGGCGTTTGACTTTCATTGAGTTTCTGCATGTGTCTAGACGGTGAGAGGACTCGATGCACGCAACGGGCAAGTTCTCCCAAGTGTCTTCCTCCAGATCGTTGGCAACGAGGTGCTCTTCAGGCCGGAAGGGGCTTTCAAGCTCGAACAGCTCTCTGTACTCCTCGAATAGCGACCAAAGAGTGTTCTCCAAGCCGAGGCTCTCGGCTTCCTTGACGTGCTTGAGACCAAGGTACTTCACAGCTTCTGTGGGGTTGATGACATGCCTGTGGGAGTAGACTTCCGAGGACAGCTTCTTGATGATCTCTTGGTTCTCTTCTTCCGAGAACGGCTCGGCGCGCGTGCTTAGTAGTCGGAGTCCCACGAGCTTGGTCTCCTCCAGGCGCCTGTAGACAGCCCCAAGAGCGAGCGGATGGACTTTCCCCCCGAGCTGCTCGAATCCCTGCATCTTCTCTTCAGGACGCGCACAGCCGACATGCTCGAGGAGTGAGAAGTAGCCGTTGACATCCTCAACCGATACCGGAAGCGGGTTAGAGGTTTGCTTGTCAGTTGGGTTGTAGGGACCTCGAACGATGGTTGCGTCAATCGGGCCAAGCTCCCCCTTACGGGTCATGACGATCTCGTCAGCTCCCAGGCAAATGACGGTTGCGGCACTGTGGGCACGATAGGGAACGAGGACGCTGAAGGAACCCTTCTGGCAGTACTGACGGAACATCGAGACAAGGGTCCAAGGGACATCGCTATCGCCTCCGCGACTGTAGACGAACAGGTCAAGTTTGGGTGACTCGCCATGGGATGTACCCATGATGTGTTCGTGGATGATCGAAACCGCATCACCCATGATGCCCGCAACCAAGTTGGCCCTATCGCTTGTCACGTAGGCTATGACAGTCGAGCCTCTGGCCTTCTCGATCTCGTTGATGAGGGCTAGACGTTCCTGTCGTCCCATTCGGCTCACTCCTCTCCGTGTGATCCGGGTGTCCTCATAGACTATCACGACTTACACGAACAAGCCAATCGCGCGAACCGTCAAGCCTTTGCATCAGCAACAGATGCGTGAATGAGTGCGCAGACTGTGCAGAAGACGTACTCAGACTTCCCGCCCAGAGTGACTCACATGCTTGTTCGAAAGGACCCAGCAAAGCGCAGAAGGCGCAACAGTGATTGCGCTGCCTGCGGTGAGAAGCTGAGTCGGACGACCTGGCGTCCGTGGTTGGTGAGACTCCGATCAGCCCTGAGCCTCTCCAGCGGGTTTCGGGGTCAGGTCTTTATTTTTGGTGTTCTGTCCGGCGCTTTTACCGAAGCGCAGTGCTTCATCCTGCTGGAGTTCCGAGCCACGAATCAGTCTTGGAGCTTCGCATCCGCTCCGCTGACCCGACACTTCACGTGAGTGTGATAGCATCCGGCGGGAGGCGATCATGTCCGAAGGCGACAGCGCACGGGAGCAAACCATGACTGAGCTGACCCTGCTCCTTCTCTATCTTGCCTCGTGGGAAGAGGAGCCATTCCGTGGAGCGCCAACGATCCATCGCGCTTGGAAGACCCATCGGTTCGAGATCCTTGACGTATTGGCGGAGGAAGGCCTGTTGATGTCGACTCACGGGTCGAAATCGGTCGACTTCACTGCGGATGGTCTTGCCAAGGCCCGCGTCCTCCAGAAGAAGTACCTGGGGTCGTAGGACAGGTGCCTGCAAGGGAATTCGGGGGACGCATACCCTAATTCGGTGTGTGCGAAGAGAGAGCGTGACTCATCCACGGAGTCATTCGGGCAGTTGACGCAGCGGAAAGCCCTTGGAAGTCAAAGGCCTCGCGAACTGAGTACCGCAACGAGGTTCGGCGCCCAGCTATCGACACAGTCGTGGCTGGCCATCTTGGCGATTCCGTCGAGCGGGACGGTGCGTGTCGTCTGCCCGGCCGCCTGGCATGGTTGGTCTGCGGATGCCCCGTGCCGCCTAGTTCCGTGAGGATTGCGTCTCGAAACGCCCGCTGCGTGCACTGCCCCTCTTGAGCGAAGTACCCCCAAGAGTGGAGCGCCGCACGCAAATCGCGTTGTTCGCAACGTTGTACCAGCACTTCTGATGCGCCGTCATGCACTTCGGCTGCCGCCGGCAGGCATGAACCAGCGGCGATACCCCGCGGCATGGCCGCGTTTCGATCATGCCCACCATATCGCGCACGCTGTAGGGTGCCGCAGTATGCGAAGTCATCTCCTCTGCGGATGGCATCGCTGATAGGCTGTCAACCCATTGCCTCATCTGCTGCCAGCCCCTGGTACAGTGGAATCGAGCACGGACGTACTCCTCGATCGAAGTGCGTTGCTTGTCAATCAATCCCATGTCCCTAGTTTACCCCCCGCCGCCTCTCCCCGCGGAGGGCAGTTGGCGTTGCTTTCAACACGGCGCAAGACTCCCGCTCAGATCGCTGGCTGGAATCCAGGGGATGCATACCGCAATTCGGTGAGTGCGAAGCGAGAGCGCCACCTATCTACCCTTGGCCAACGGCGAGGGTAAGGAAGGCGATCGTTGTTCCTTGCACGTCGGTGAGCCTGGGCCGGCGGGCCGTCAGCCGCTTAGGTCTCTATGGCTCCCAGAGTGTCCGAATGGGCACGGCGAAGAGGTGTTCGCCGAAGCTGGCACTCGTCTCTCCGTCGTACAACACAACGCCTGCAGTGAACCGTCTTCCAGTAGCTCGTTGCAGCTTCCGGAGGCCGCGGAAGTCCTCGCGTCTTACGGTCGCCCCTGCTTTCACCTCGACGCCGGCGATTCCTTGAGTCCCCTGGTCCAAGGGGAATTCGGGGGACGCAGACCCTAATTCGGTGGGTGCGAAGAGAGGGCGTGACTCATCCACGGAGTGATTCGTGCGGTTGACGCAGCGGAAAGCCCTTGGAAGTCAAAGGCCCTACGAACTGAGCACCGCAGCGAGGTTCGGAGCCCAGTTGTTGGTGCGGACGTGGTCGGCTATCTCGGCGATTCCGTCGAGCGGGACGGTGCATGCCGTCGTCTGCCCGCCAATCGATCGGCGATTCCCCAAGATTCAGCCTGTGTGAGCCAATCGCCGGTTCGGTGTTGGCGTGGTCGTCCGAGAATCCGGCGGCGAACGAGGCGCTTGCGTGGATCTCGGATCGCACGTAGACCAGGTTGCAGTTCAGCCTGGTCCACAGGCCGGCTGTCTTGTGAGACCCATCGGACACTTGCTTGAGCACATCAACTGGGCAGCGGGGCTTGTACGATGATTCCCGCCGTGAATGCGCGTCATTCATGTCCCGTGTCCTAGGCCCCCCCGAAGTCAACCGGCGCAAAGAGCCAGCGCTGAATCCATGCGCGAGAGCCCGGGAGACCCCAGCCCTGCTCTGGCTGGCATCTGATGTGTGAGCTGCCCCGGGAGTTCAGGCGACTCTGGCTTCTGTTGACGTGAGTGAGCAAGATTCTTAGAGTTGCCCTGGTACTCCCAACATCTGGAGGTAGGTCATGAAACGAACGGCTCTGGTCGTCGGCACGCTGACGCTTGCCGTGTTCTTCGGTGCTGCTTTCCTCTCGAGTTGCACGTGGCTGTCCTCCCGTGACATCGACTTCGACGTGTCGTCCACGGAGGGCTACAGCCCGTTTGTCGTCGCATTCACCCCCTTAAACGACGAATCGGTCGCCGCCTACGCGTGGGATTTCGGCGACGGCGAGGTCTCGTTGGATCCCGCCCCGACGCACATCTACCGCGCTGCTGGCACGTACACTGTCTCCCTCACAGCCCAGAAGGTCGACGGGCGCACGTCCCACGTCGTCAAAGAGGGCTTGATCACGGTCGAGATTCTGCAGCAGAAGATGTCGCCGGCCCGTATCTACTGGATCGACTACAACACCAACCGGATCATGTATGGCACGCGGTCGGGCGGCGAATCCGGCGTGCTGATCGATGATCTCCGGCTTCCAACGGCCCTCGCTATCGGCGGCGGGTCCGTTTACTGGGCGGATTCCGCAGAGGGCGCGATTCTGCGAGCGAACCTCGATGGAACCAATCGCATCACACTGGTGACGGGCCTTCACCGCCCGAGCAGCCTCGCGCTGGACAGCGCACACGCCGCCCTGTACTGCGTCACACACCCTGCCGATTTCTATACGATCGGTGACTTCGATGGGACCGTCCTCCGTGTTCGCCTCGACCGAATCGAAAAGGCTGTCTTGACCACCTTCTATGCCAACGCGGCATACTACGCGGACGACATCGCAGTCGATCCCGAGTCGGGCCGGCTCTACTGGACGGTGATCGAGAATCTCCTTGTCGGGCCGATGTCCGATCTGCCGAAATCCACCTGGGGCTGTTCCGAGTCGATCGAGACCGCTGACTCGTATGCCAACACGATCACGACCTTCAAGGCGGAGATCTGTCGTCCTGGCGGTATCGCTGTCGACGCGATCCCAGCGTTCGCTGCCGAGCGCGTGTACTGGTCGTCGTCGACGAAGGGGCGCGTCCTCTGCTGTAGGACGGACGGTACGGACACGAAGATTCTCGCGGACGACCTCGAGTATCCGATGTCGATCGCCGTCGACCGTCTGGAAGGGAAGATCTACTTCTCGACGGACGCCGGGATCGGTCGAATGAATCTCGACGGCACCGGACTGGAGACAATCTTCCCCGGGGCGAAGGTCCTCTCGATTGCGCTCTGAGCACGTGTGTACGGGACGAAGCAACAACCGCACCCGACGCGCGGCCTCCGCGCGGGATGACAAGCGGTTTCTGACGGAACCCCGGCGTTGAGAACCTCTACCGCTGGAGGATCAGTACGTCAGCCCACACCCCGGGGTAGATCGTCTCGGCCTGCGTTCCGTCCGGTTCAGCCCGGTGGATCCCCGTGTTGTCCGACCAGTACATCTTCCCCTCGATGAGATCTACGGCGATGCCTCTCACCGAACTGAGTCCTCCGAGCACCGTCGTCGTATCGCTTCCGTCGATCTTGCAGCGCTTGATCGCACTTCCGGTCGTCCAGTAGATGTAGTGTGCCGGCATGTCGCTGACGTCGAGCGCCATGCTGTAGGGGACACTGAGCGATCCCGTCACCTGGTGCAGCGAGAATTCGTGCGTGTAGGTCCACTGAAGCGCTCCATCCGACTCGCCCGTCGGCTCGACCCGTCTCGGTCCGGCGTACCCGTAGTCGTCCGTGAGCACGTAGAACCGCTCTCCGTTGCCGTCGCAGCGGATCCACCAGGTGAAGGGGGTCGTGCCCGTGCCGTCAACGTACGTCTTGAGCGTCGTAACGCCTGATCCGTCCAGGTTGGATCGCTTGACGCTCCCGTCCCAATGTGAGTCCGTGAGCGGCGGGCTCGGCAAGCAGGTCCAGTAGACCTGGTTTGTCAGATGGTCGACGCTGACGCTGTAGAGGCCCCGCTGGTTTGTGGCGATCGCTTCCTTGCCCGTACCGTCGGTGTTGGCCCGATACAGGATGTCCTCGGTGGTCCAGTAGATGTAGCCGCCACCGGAGGCGAGGTCCTGACCACGATGGATGTAGCTGACGACGGTGCCGCTGGAGAGGCCGGTCCGGTCACCCCAGTGAATTGTCCCGATGGTCTTGTTCAACCAGTAGAGGGGGGTAAGGCGCCCCTCCTTTTGTGAGATCGTCTCTACCTCGATTAAGTCCTCTTCCTTCTCCGAGCCGGTCGATCCATCGGTCAACGTCACGGTGAGAAAGACGCTGTACGTCCCGCGGTCGCGATAGACGTGCACCGGAGAAGACTCGGCGGACGTCTCTCCATCGCCGAAGTCCCAGTAGTACGCGGCCACGTCACCTACGACGAGCGGTGTGAAGTCAACCAGGAAGGGCGCTACACCCTCCGTCCCCGAGACAGCGAAATCGACCGGCACCCTCGGTTGGAGCAGCGTGCACCCGGCGAGGCCGAGGAGCACCCAACATAGAGTGAAGACAGAAAGCCACCACAAGATTCTCGCTTTACTCACGTCCCGACACCTCCTAGCATCCTACCGGTCCCCGGTTGGGGGCGACCGCGTCGCCCACCGCTGCAGGTTTTCGGTGGACATGCTTCACCACTTTAGGACATAGGTGACGGAGTGACAAGCATAAGACGCTCTACAAGGATCTAGCGGAATGGAAAGCCGATGCCTTGTCGCGGCGCTTCCCCCACCGGATCGGGACGTTCGATGCCGGGTCCACGGGTCTCGGATGCGCGGCTGGGCCATCCGGGACCGCTTTTGCATGCGGTGGCTATTTCAATCGGCGGACTACGAGGTCGTCGAACGTGAGGACGGTTGGAAGCGTCTCCCACGAGGCGCCGGACACGCCAATCCCGCCGGTGGACAACCGATCGTCGAACTCCTCCAATACCAGCTCGTCGTTGACGAAGAACCGGAACCGGTTTCCTTCCGCGATCACCCGGACGTGGTTCTCCTCGCCGACCCCTCGGACTGCATCGGACGACGTCGCTCGAATCGGCCTCGCGCGCTCTCCGGAGAAAATCGCGAAGCTGACCGAGTGGGAATCGGGACTGATCGAGAAGACGTAGAACTGCCCGGCATCGGTACAACGGAACATCAGCCCGGCGGACTGGGCCTTTCCATCCGATTGATCCCATACCCGCGTCGAATAGCATAGGTCTGCGTACGGGCCTTGCTCCTCGTTTTGGACGTAGATGTACGAGGAGACGCCCAGTACCTCGATTCGATATCGCCCATCCTGAATCGACGTCTTCGATTCATCGTCCGCCGATTGAGGCCATCCCGATCCGCTTCCACCGAACGACTCTTCGTACAGGATCAAGCCACAGATCGGATCGGACGGTCCAGCGTCGAAACAGCCCGACAGGCCGAGGAGGATAACCATACAAAGGACCGTCAATCCCGCTCGCCGCACAGCGCCCTCCTTTCGTGTGGAGCAAACCCTTGCGACCGTCAGACTAGAGCATGAGCTTCTGCCGAAACAAGAGCCGTTCCGTCAGCTGCCCAGGGGTCAGATCTTGATTCTTAGGGTTCCGAGCGCTATGCTGGATCCATGGCCCGTCCACTGAGGCTCGAATACGAAGGCGCCGTCTATCACGTCACCAGCCGCGGGAACGCTGGGGTCGAGATCTTCCTCGATGACAAGGACCGACTTCGCTTTCTCGAGGTCCTGGGCACCGTCGTCGAGCGATTCGGCTGGATCTGCCACGCCTACTGTCTGATGACGAATCATTACCATCTCCTCATCGAGACCCCACAGCCCAGCCTCTCACGAGGAATGAAGCACCTCAACGGCGTTTACACCCAGGGATTCAATCGCCAGCATTCGCGCACCGGTCATCTGGTCCAAGGCCGCTTCAAGTCGATCGTCGTGGAGAAGGAGAGCCATCTTCTTGAGCTGGCCCGCTACATCGTCCTCAATCCAGTTCGTGTCAAGGCGGTTCGGAGTGCCAAGGACTGGCGATGGAGCAGCTACCGAGCCACGGCGGGGCAGGTGGTTCCTCCCGACTTCCTCACGATCGACTGGTTGCTGTCGCAGTTTGGTGGCCATCGTGGGAAGGCGATTCGCGCTTATCGAGACTTCGTCAAGCAGGGCAAAGGAATCGACGTGTGGGAGGACCTGACTGCCGGCGTGCTCATGGGAAGCGATACCTTCGTTCGGTCGCTGAAGCCTCTGCTGAAGGATGTCGTGGAGAACCGCGAGATCCGCCGAGACGAGCGCCTTGCCACGCGCCCTACGCTAGACGAGCTGTTCGCCGATGCCACGGACAAGCCGACGCGCAACGAGCGTATACACGCCGCGGTACGGAAGCATCAGTACAAGCTGCAGGAGGTCGGCGATCATCTCGGTCTCTGCTACTCGACGATCAGCGTGATTGCGAAGCACGTCGAAGAGAGCTGCAAGCGCTAGAAATCGGTACCTGCCACCGTCTACGGATGGCCTGACCAAGGAGGGACGATGCATCGATCGATGCAGGCGACGGTTGGGATCCTGTTCATTCTGTTGTTCGGATGG
>CAZMYM010000001.1:9237-172322 GCA_964570515.1 uncultured Thermotogae bacterium
GCATCGATCGATGCAGGCGACGGTTGGGATCCTGTTCATTCTGTTGTTCGGATGGCGGACTGGGGCTCGCGCTTCGCGACAACGGCTACTTCGTCAGCGACACGAACTATGGTTGGGGACCCGAGTGCTCCGATTGTGAGGACTGCTGGGGCGCGATCGGCGACTGCACCGACATCCTCCATTGGGACAACTGGTTTGCCGGCCCAGGAAGCAGTGTCTATCTCAATGCGCTGTACGCCGAGTCCGCTCAGCACTCCGGGTACTCGCGGTGCGACGATCCCGATCCGACTCGCGAGAACGAGATCGTCCTGTTCAAGTCCTGCTACCCGAACTCGAACCTCGAAGGGAGTCCGACCGATGCGCCGTCATTCGATGAAGGATTGACGGTGGGGCGCGCCAAGGCGATCTACAACGAGCTGCTCGGCTACTTCGCCACCCGCACCGACAAGCTGTTCGTGGCGATCACCGCCCCGCCGGTCACGCCGGACGACAGCTGGTCTGATCCGGCGAATGCCCGCGCGTTCAACGACTGGCTCGTCACCAGCTGGCTCGACGACTACTCCCACGCGAACGTCACCGTCTTCGACTTCTACAACGTGCTCACGTCGAACGGCGGCGATCCGTACACCAGCGACGAAGCGTCCGAGACGGGCAATCACCACCGTTGGTGGAACGGAGGCGTCCAGCACATCCAGACGGTGAACAGCGATCTGGCTGCGTACGGCAGCGGCGACAGCCACCCAACGTTCGCCGGCAATCAGAAGGCGACGGCGGAGTTTGTTCCCCTCCTCAACGTGTTCTACAACCGCTGGCAAGGAGCAGAGACCGACGGATAAGGCGCTCAACACCAGCGGTGCGGCCGGCAGAGGGAGGATTCCGGGGACGAAACCCTGTGAAGCCTGGATGTCGGCGATCCCGTCGCGGTCGAGGCCGATCTGTCGCATGGCGTCGAGAGGAGAGGGGCCTTAGGGTCGGACTCTGCCAGGCAACCGAAGCTGCTGTGCGCCGCGTCCGGTGGGGAAGGAAACGGCGGTCATGACGAAACCCGATCTCCTCATCCCTCTTGAATCGAGACCACGACGTTGTCGCGGATGATCACGGAGTGCAGGGGGTTTTCGGGTTTCCCGCTTCGGCGGCTATTCCTTCGCAACGAAGGTCACGCCCTCCAGCCTTTCGAAGTCGGCGTCCTGCGTCCAGATATGAGCGTCGTAGAGGCGCGCGGTCGCGAGAATGATGCTGTCGGCCATCGGAAGCCTGAGTTCAAGGCTCAGTTCGGCGGCCAGCAGCGCGATCCGTTCCGTCAGTTCGACGATTTGCCCCTGCCGCATCGCTGCGATGGCCTGCAATGCTGCGGATTCGCCCCGCTGGCGCAGCACGGTCTTGAAGACCTCGTAGAGACAGACACTGGGCACGAGGAGCGCTTCCGTGTGCTCGAGTGGCTCCGCGAAAATGCGTGCATTGGGGCCGTCGGCGAAGAACTCGAGCCAAGCGGAGGAATCGACGACGTTCACACGCGATCCGGCTCTCGCTCAACGGTCGTGTCGATCCCGGCGAGAAAGCCTCGCATCGTGCCCATCGGCCGAACGGGGATCATCTCGATCCGATCGTCGTGTGCGATCATCTGGACGGCTTGCCCCGGCTTGAGTTCGAGGGCCTCACGGACAGTCTTGGGAATGACCACCTGATACTTGGGCGAGATCTTGACCTTCTCCATAGGCTTCTCCTATCGATCGAGATGTCGTTGTACGATCGTACGATCGATCGAAGCACGAGTCAACATTCGCTCTTTGCCACGCCTGTCCCAAGAAATTCGTTGTTGCAGAGAATCAGCGAGTAAGATCGAGGAGACTGAATGGATGACGGCGACGGACGGGAATGAACCGTTCATGCTGTGCAAACGGACAGGAGGCGCAATGACACTGCTGCTGGCAAGAGACGACGTAATCCAAGTGCTCGACATGGCAGATTGCATAGACGTTGTGGAGAAGGCGTTCGCCGAGCTGGCGTCCGGCACGGCCGTGCTGCCGCTGCGGATCGGGATCAAGCCACCGGGAGGCATCTCGCTCTACATGCCGGCCTATCTGAAGGAGCTCGGCGCGCTTGCCTGCAAGGTCGTCACCGTCTACAAAGAGAACCCGACGAAGCACGACATGCCGACGACGATCGGTAAGGTGCTGCTGCAGGATCCCGAAACAGGCGACGTCATCTGCATCATGGACGGCGGATACCTTACCGCCGTGCGGACTGGCGCCGTCAGCGGCGTGGCAACCAAGTTCCTAGCGCGCGAGGGCGACGGACACGTCGCCGGGATCTTCGGCGCAGGGGTGCAAGCGCGGATGCAGCTACGGGCGGTCGCCTGCGTGCGGAACCTCAGCCAGGCCTACGTCTACGATCCCTCGGCCGACGCCGTCCAAGGGTTCATCGAGGCCCTCGATGATCTGGATCTGAAGATCGAGCGTGCCGAGTCGCCGGAGTCGCTGCTCGGGCAGGCGGACATCGTCTGTACGGCGACCTCATCGCCGACGCCGCTGTTCGACGGGAACCTCGTCCGCTCGGGCACCCACATCAACGGGATCGGGAGCCACACGCCGAACGCACGCGAGCTTGACACGGTGATCGTCAAACGGTCCAAGTTCGTCGCCGATTCGGCCGAGGCGTGCTTGAGTGAAGCGGGCGATCTGATGATCCCGATCGACGAAGGCGCGATCGCGGCAGACCACATCTACGCTGAGCTAGGAGGGATCGTTCTCGGACGGAAGCCGGCACGCGAGAACGACGAGGAGATCACGCTGTTCAAGTCGAACGGTCTGGCGATCCAAGACGTCGCAACGGCCAAGCTCGTTTACGACAAGGCCGTCGAAGCAGGCATCGGGATTACGGTAGACCTCTAGCCGCGGCGGCCGGGGCCAGGACGGACCCCGATTTCCTCATCCCTCCTGAATCGAGACCACGACGCCGTCGCGAACGATCACGGAGCGCAGCGGGTCCTCGTACGACCAGATCTCGACTGCTTCGAGCTGTGACGACGCGAACCCGAGTTCGGCGGCGAAGACGACACTGTCCGGTTCGCCCCACGCGGACACGAGTTCCGTCGTGGATCTGTACTCGAGGTCGGTCTCGGTCGTGTTGAGATAGTCGAACCCTCCGTTGAAGCTCACGAAGAGCAGGAAGATGAGGGTGATCATCTCCAGCGTGCAGCAGGCGATCTTCATCTCTCCCCCTTTTGCAGGTTCCAAGGAATAGGCTAAACAAGGGATATTGAAGGGTCTCCGCGACTTGACCTGTGCGAACGTTGTGTCAGTCCGGGGCGAATCGCACCAATGTCCGAATGTGATGTGGGTCACACTTCCGGTTCTGCCTCTCGCCTCTCGGGGGATCGCCTCCACCGAGGGCTTGACAGGGGGCGGACAAATCCGAAACGCGGTGCTTCATCCTGCTGCAGTTCAGAACCACAAACCCGCCCTGGGCGGTCGATTTGGCTCCGCCGGCCAGGCATCGCTTCCCGAGACACATGGCTGTTCTCCCGAACTTGCCCCGATTTCTCAATCCGGAGATGCTGCTGATGGCATAGGATTGCGTGATAGAACGGGGAAGTGATGAACATGCTTCGCGTCTTGATGTGGACGGTCGCGCTTCTCGCGCTCGGCGGATTGCTCGTTGTGTATGACGTGATCCAGCGTCCGCTTCCGGATCATGACGGTGTCGCCGAGTTGGCCGGGCTGCAGGCGCCGGTCGAGATCCTGCGAGACGGGCACGGAGTGCCTCACATCTTCGCGTCGAGCATGCAGGACCTCTTCTTCGCCCAAGGCTACGTTCAGGCTCAGGATCGCTGGTGGCAGATGGAGTTCTGGCGGCACACGGCGAGCGGCACGCTGTGCGAACTGGTCGGAAGAAACGACGCGGCTCTGCAAGCGGATCTCTTCATCCGCTCGCTCGGCTTCCGACACGTGGCCGAGCGTGAGGCGGCGGCGATGGACGAGACGACGAGGGCGTGGCTCGAGGCGTTCTGCGACGGCGTGAACGCCTACGTCACAGGCCGTTCGCCGAGCGAACTGGCGCTGGAGTACCGCGTGCTCGGGCTGACCGGGATCGGCTTCGACATCGCTCCGTGGACCGCGGTGGACACGCTCGTCTTCGCCAAGCTGATGGCCTGGGACATGGGCCTAGAGGAGTCGAAGGATGTCCTCCGAGGCGCGCTCTACGAGCGGATCGGTCCGGAGATGACGGACGCATGGCTGACGCCGCCGTGGCCGTATGGCGAACGCCCGACGATCGTGGGGAGCGAGGACCTCCCGTCCGTGCTTCCCGCTAAGGCCGACGCGCAGAGCCTGTCGCCCTCCTCGACGGGTGCTTCGGCCTATCGACGGCAGGGTTGGGACTCGATCCGTGCCGCCCTCGGCACCGGACCGGGCGGAGGAACGAACGCGTGGGTGGTCAGCGGTGAGTGGACGGAGAGCGGCCGGCCGCTGTTGGCGAACGACACGCATCTTGGTATTCAGCTCCCGACGGTCTGGTACGAGATCGGACTGCACTGCTCGGAGGGCGCGGATCCGGCGTTCGTCGTCGTCGGCTTCGCCTTCCCGGCCTCGCTCGGCGTGGTCGTCGGGCACAACGCGAAGATCGCGTGGGGGATCTCCAACGCGTTCCCTGACGTCCACGACGTCTACCGGCTGCGGATCAACCCTGCCGATCCGCTGCAATACGAATGGAACGGCGCCTGGCGTGACATGACGGTTCGCGAGGAGACGATCGAGTTCGGAGACGGATCGGATCCGGTCGTGATCCGGGTTCGCGAGACGCATCTCGGGCCGATCACGACCGACAACCGGTTCGATTCGCTGACCGGTGAGGCCTCCGGGTTCGAGAGCGAAGAAGCGCTGGCCCAGCGGTGGACGGCGCTGGATCCGGGAACGGTCTCACGAGCGGTGGTCGCCGTCAACCGCGCGGAGGACTGGGACGCCTTCCGCGCCGCGCTGCGGGACTGGGACGTTCCGGCACAGCACTTCGTCTACGCGGACGCAGAAGGCAACATCGGATACCAGCTTGCCGGCCGGGTTCCGATCCGTGCCGGGGACTTCGACGGGCTTGTCCCGACGATCGGATGGACGGACGAGCACGAGTGGAAGGGATTCCTCCCGTTCGACATGCTTCCCCACGTGTTGAACCCGACGAGCGGTCTCATCGTGGCAGCGAACCACGCGGCCGTGCCCCCGGCCTACTACGACCTGCTCGCCGACACATTGGGACGGGGCTCCAACTACCGGCTCAACGGCGAGATCGACTACGCCTACCGCGCACAGCGGGTCCACGAGCTCCTGTCCGCCGGGGAGCTGCATACCGTCGAAAGCTTCCTGACGATCCAAGGAGACACCAAACTGCTGAGCGCCGAGGAAGTCCTTCCATATCTTGCAGATCTCGCCTTCGAGGATGAGAGGCTCGCCGGTGCGCGGGACTGGCTGCTTGAGTGGGACGAGCGGTTCGATCCGCCGAGCGCCCGCGCGGTCCTGTACGCCCACCTCTGGGACCACTTGGTCCGCAACGTGTTCGCCGACCAACTCGGAAGTGACGCGCAGCTCGTCGGCGGGGATCGCGAGATGTGGGCGATCCGCTGCCTGCTGGAGGAACCTGACGATGCGTGGTGGGACGACACGACGACTGAGGGCGTGGTCGAGACCCGAGACGACATCCTGCTCCGTTCTTTCACTGAGGCTTGCGCTGTAGCCACGGAACGCCACGGCGCAGATCGCGCGACCTGGTCGTGGGGATCGGCGCATGCGGCGACCTTCGTCAGCAAGCCGTTGGGGCAGAGCGGCGTCGGGATCTTCGAGAGGCTCGTGAACCGGGGACCGATTCCGGTGGGCGGGATGACCGACACGATCAGCAACACTCGGTGGAACGTCTCTGCCGGCGCGTTCGACGTGAAGAGCATCCCGGCGATGCGAATGGTCGTCGACCTCGCCGACCTCTCGCGTAGCGTCGGCATCCATTCGACTGGCCAGAGCGGCCATCCGTTTTCGAAGGACTACGACAGCATGATCGCCGAGTGGCAGGCCATCCAGGCGCACCCAATGCTGTGGACGCGGGAGGAAGTCAACAGCGCGGCCGTCGATCGGCTGGTTCTGCGTCCGTACCCCTGACCCGCCCCCTGAAGAACTGCGTCAGCCGCTCTTGCCGCACGCTGCCCGAAGGAGCTAGGATTTCACTCGCGGGCGACAGCAGCAGCTCGCTCGCATCAAGGGGGTGCTGAGGGATGAGTGCTGGAAGAGTTGTCTCACTGGTTTTCGGAAGTCTAATCCTGCTCGTTGGCATCGCGCTTCTGATCGGCGGCGGCGCGATTGTCGGGGTCGATCGCGCGTTCACAGACGAGGGCGGGTTCCTGACCGCGCCATCGGGGGAGCTGCAGCACGACACCTACGCGTTGGTCGGGGAGATGGTCCTCGAGGGCGACTGGATCTGGTGGTGGAAAGAACCGGCGATGGCGCAGGTCCGGATGAAGGGCGAAGCGCCTGTCTTCATCGGCATCGCGCCGCGTTCGGACGTCGAGGCTTACCTGTCCGGCGTTTCGTACTCGCGAATCGAAGACATCGACTTCGATGAGTATCGGACCGATCGCGTGTGGACGACCGAATACCGCGACGTCGTAGGAGAAAACGAGCCCGCCCCGCCAACCGATCAGACGTTCTGGCACGCGAGCATCCAAGGCGAGGACACGCAGACGCTGCGCTGGGCGATCGAGCCGGGAGACTGGATGCTCGTGGTGATGAACGCTGACGGGAGCCGCGGAATCGAGGCCGTCGGCACCGTCGGCGTGAAGGCACCGTGGCTGCTCGGAGTCGGAATCGGCGTCCTCGCCGTCGGGGTCGTTCTCGTCGCCCTCGGGCTGATCCTCATCCTCGTCGTCGCGCGCCACTCGCGAACCGCGGTTCCGCAGGAAGCGCCCGAGCCGGAGGCCGTCTCCGGCGCGTACCCGCTCACGTTCAAAGCAGAGCTGACCGAGCCGCTCTCCCCGGCGCTCTGGCTGGTGAAGTGGTTCCTCCTGATTCCCCACTTCATCGTTATGCCGTTCCTCTGGGTCGGGTTCGGCGTCTCCTGGGTCCTATCGCTGTTCGCAATCCTGTTCACCGGTCGCTATCCGCGCGGACTGTTCAACTACAACGTCGGTGTGATGCGCTGGTCATGGCGGGTCGCCTTCTACGGCTACGAGGCGCTCGGGACGGATCGATATCCGCCGTTCACCCTGAAGGCTGGCGGCTATCCCGCCGACCTCGATGTGCGTTATCCGGAGAGGCTCTCCCCCGGACTGGCTCTGGTGAAGTGGTGGTTGCTGGCGATCCCGCACTACATCGTTGTCGGGATCTTCCAAGGCGGCGCCGGCTTCGAGAAGTGCGGGCTCATTCCCATCCTGACGATCTTCGCTGCGGTGAAGCTCCTGTTCACGGGCAAGTACCCGAGGGACATCTTCCGGCTGATCATCGGGCTGAACCGCTGGACGCTCCGCCTCTGGGCCTACGTGGCGTTGATGACCGACCAGTACCCACCGTTCCGACTGGAGGAGTAGCCCACCTACGGACCGAGGACCGAGTCCAGGTTCGGCGACCAATCGTCTAGATGGACCCGATCGGCCATCTCGGCGACGCCGGCGAGAGGAACGGTCTGCGCCGTCATCTGACCGGCGAGCGTCCCGGGGAACCCCCACGACTCTGCGTCGGCGAACCAGTCGACCGGCTCCGTGTTTGCATCGTTGTCGGGAAAGCCGCCGGCAAGCGACGCGCTTGGGTCGATCTCGGCCTGTACGTACATGAGGTCGCAGTTGAGGCGCGTCCAGAGCCCGGCGGCCTTCCGGAATCCGTCGTAGGCCTGCCGGATGTGAGGCTTGTCCGGCGCGGCTTGGACATGATCGGCTGACGCAAACGGGAGGAGCACGCGCAGTTCGGGCAGATGTTCGCCGATCGCCGCGTAGTTATGAACGGTGATCCGATACGGCCAGAAGCCGGCCGTCTGCTGCGGCGTGGCAAGATCGCTCGGCCAGGTCGCCGGCGTGAAGACGTCGTTGTCGAGGAGCGCCTGGGTGAGCACGTGCGAGAACCACCGCTTGCCGGCGATGTTTGGCCCCTTGTCGTCGAGCACGTAGTCAATGCCGTCGGGAACGTGGAAGACGGGACGGCCTTCCGGATACTCGTCGTCCTGAATCCAATCGAGCGTTGAGTAGTCAACGTCGATCTCTGTCGGCGTGGTGCCCGTGGGGTCGTAGAACGCGTTGTAGACGGGATTACGATTCCCGTCGTAGTGCCCGATCTCGAGCGGATACATCTTGGCCATCGTCGGATTCTCACGCCCAACGAAGTACTTGAGACCAGGAAACGCGTCGCCGTGATAGGCCATCACGTTCGTCGCCACGACGCCGGCGTGCGATGAGGCAAACATCCCGACGTTGTCGTAGAGCACCTCGACCTCGACCAGCTCGTGCAGGTACGCGCCTCGGACGTCCGGGATTTCGCCGAGTGCGAAGCGGATCGTGTCTCGCAACGCGGCGAGGCAGAGTGGTCCCCCGAAGTCGTAGCGCCCGTCGCTGGCGACACCCGTTTCCGGATCTTGCTTCCCCGGCCAGAGGTGCGAGACCGTGATCGCACCGACGTCGACCGGGTTGTAGACCAGATGGAAGGGCGTCGCTTCGAGGTTGTACTTCTCCACAAACCACGTCGACGCGACCACGACGACCGGGGCGGATGTTCCGTATCTTGGCTCGGCAGGAATGTCGATCCGCACGGCGACGCGGCCGACTTCCTCACACAGAATCTGCGTGGTGACGACCCGCCCGTCGGCGCAATCCTGCGAACAGAGTCCGGACGTTCGCTCGATCTTGTCGCACACACCGTCGCCACAGCGCCCGACGCCCGTGGTCCGAGCCACCACAGCGAGGACGAGGGCAAGGGCCAGAACGACCGTCTTTGTTCGCGTGTGCACTCCACTCAACTCCTGAGGCATCGTACACCGGACGGGACGATCTCGGCTTGAAGCACGGCGATCACACTCCCAAGCCGTGGTTACGGTGTCTGAAGCGGCGGAGCGGAGGTGGTAATGGATGCCGGGCCGCCGATCAGGTAGACCGGCTCGATCGCGAGGTCGAGTCGGAACTGGCCGCCGTGGGTTCCCATCGGCTCACCACATAGGCCTTCGACGGCAATCGTTCCGATCGATTCGATCCACAGCGGCCCTTCCCGGATCCAAGGATCTTGCCAGAGGATGGTGATTGTTTCACCGCCCGCATTGAAACGACATGCGGTGACGCCGCCACTCGTTCTCCGCTCGACGAGATCCGCGCCGCGCAGCTGGTCGATCAGATGCACGTATGCATGGAACGCGCGCTTCCTCACGCCCACGCCCGCATCGTACGGGCCTGCGCCGTCGTAGATCAGGCCACTCTGGTCGAAGAACCCGACACCGGTCCCCTCGTACTGAGGCTCAGTCAGGTAGCACCACTGCACGACATCGATGCCGAGATCCCAGAGTAGCACGTAGCGCTTCACCAGGTCGGCCGCCTGTTCGCTCTCCGTCTGCTCGGTGGCCCCAACTTTCCCGGAGAAGGTGGAGGTTTCGGTCACCCAGATTGGGCGGTCTTCCACGTCGTACTCGGCCAGCACGTCACGCATGGCGGCGACGATTGCCTCTGCTGAGTCGTAGAGCTGAGCCCGCGGCCACGCGGGATTAGGACGTGCGAGGCCGTAGTAGTGGAACGCGTAGACGTCGATCCACTCACCTCCGCCGGCAGCCAGGAATGACCGCAGGTACGGTTCGAGGGCCCAGTCGCCCATCTCGGGGCCGTCGAGAAGCCCGCCCATGACGATCGAGCACTCGGGGCAACCTCGACGGATCGCCGGCGCCAAGACGGAGACACGACGCGCATACTCCTCAGGATTGCAGGATGTGCCCCACGTTCCGTTCTGCTCGTCTCCGAGTTCCCAGTATTGGATGGGGGCTCCGACGTCTATCGCGCCCTGACCGGTCGTGTAGTGCCGAACGATCTCCTCCGCCCACTGCGCCGCCTCACTGGTGACGTTCCCGAGGTAGAACGTGGCAATCGGGGTGATCCCGTGCTCGACGAAGGTGCGGAACTGGCGTGTGTGAAGCTCTTCCTTGCTTCCTTCGAGGAAGCCCGCAGAAGCGCCGATCCAGAAGCCGGAGGTCGCGAAATCGACTTGCAGCTCGTCGAAGTACGATGCATCCGGAATGATCCCCGAGATGCCGAACAGGCTGTCGCGAGCCGTCACCGCCTCATCGCCGCCGCTTACGAGCGAAATGAGGGCGAGGCCGGCAAGACTCAGTAGGATCTGGCGCCTCATCATCCCTCCCTGCAGATCACGCAAAGGACCGGACCATCGCCTCAAGATACACCGCGCAATGGGTGTGGTTCCTCCAATATGCATTCCGAGGCCACAAAGGCCCTGGGAGACGTCGGGCGGAGGGTGGTGATGTGAGCATCGAAAGCCCCACACGCATCAGCATGGCGGCCCGGGGCTTGAGCGGGCCGATCGCCCCGGGCATCCTCTCGCCGTGCACTCGAAGGGGGACCGTCATGTTGGTTGGACGCCAAGTCATCTTGAGGCCCTTCAGGGAGTCGGATCTCGACGGGCTCTACGATCTCGTCGCGGACGTCCGCGAAATGGGTCCGTTCTGGCCGCTCGGCTGCATTTCCGAGCCTCGCTGGTTCAAGCAGTTCGAGGAGAACGGCTGGTGGTCCAAGGAGTTCAAGGTGCTCCTGATCACCGACCGCGACGGCCGCCGGCTCGGACACATCAACATCTACAGGGCCTCTCACAGCTACGATGGCTGGGAACTCGGGTATCGGATCTACCAACCTGGCGACCGAGGCAAGGGGCACATGACCGAGGCCATCCGACTTGCGACGGCCTATCTGTTCGACGCGGAGCCGATCGAGCGCGTTCAGGTTCTCGTCGATCCTGAGAATGCGGCGTCACGAGCGGTCGCCGAGCGGTGTGGCTACTCGATCGAGGGAACCCTCCGCAAAGCTCATTTCGACCGCGGAGGGTTTGTCGACCTCGTGATCTACTCGATTGTCCGCGACGAGGTCGAGCCGCTCTCTGAACTCCTCGCACCGACCTCGTCGTAGCAGCTTCTGGACTAACCGGGAACCGGGAATTGCGGTTCCAGTTTGCCATGGATCGACTCGACCCCGGAGGTTGCTGATTCCGCGGCGGAACGGGTCCGGCGACCCGGTGCGCCAAGTCCCCTCACTGTGTGTCGCACGCGTCCTTGCGCTTTGCCTGGTGCTTCGATACGCTTATTGCGTTGTTGGTAGTCGTACAGTCGCATTTCTTGGGAATCTGGATCCTTCCCGAAATCCCGGAGATCGTTCTGTCTCACTAAGACTTCCAGCATAGAGGAGGTTGTTACGCATGTCCGAACGCGAGACAGGTACTGTCAAGTGGTTCAACGACTCGAAGGGCTTCGGCTTCATTGAGCGTGAAGGTGGCGAGGACGTCTTCGTCCACTACAGCTCAATCCGCGGTGAAGGATTCAAGTCACTGCAGGAAGGGATGAAAGTCGAGTTCACCGTGGGGGAAGGGCAGAAAGGCCCCCAGGCGATCGACGTCACACCAGTCTAGCACGAAGGCTCAACAAGCACATGGATGCGCGGCGCGCCTGCTGGTGCGCCGCGCTTTTCATTCGTCCGTCTGTTTCCCAGACAGGCCGCTTCAGCGCCAATCTCGCCCGAGCGAGGACCGTTTCTTTCGAGTGACGCATCGTGTATGGTCAGTGAATCGACTCCGCGCACGGCAGCGATCGGCGTTGTCGCGGAGAGACATTCAAGGAGGTTCATGTCTTCCGAAGGCCGAAAGATGTACGACGTACGGGCTTACGAACTCAAGTGCGTGTCGTGTGGGAAACTGATTGAGGAACTACCGTTCCAGCCATTGACGTCGACTCGCCCCGTCTACTGCAGGGAGTGCAACCAGACGAAGCGGCCCGCCCCCAAGAAGAAGAACTTCAAGCGAAAGCCGCGGAAGCGGCGACGCTGACCTACGAGGAGACGCACCGGAGTTTCTCATGCGCTGCGGCGCCTGCTGTCGATTGGCGCCATGGCGATGCCGCGGAACCCTAGGTGTCTATCGCGGACCGTGATCGTAGCAACCGATTGGCGTCCAGTTGTTCCGTAGGGCGATGTCCCTCAGCCAAGCGTCCGTGCAGGCTCTACCGACTATGGATCCTGAGCGAGAGGGTGTTTGACGCTCAATTCGAGTCCGATGACGATCCCGGGAACGGAAAGGCCTCCCGAATCGAGCCGGATCCGCGCGGTGACGTAGCAGGCAAGCTGCGTGAGATCATTTTCGGTGAGTAGTTGACCGTCGAAGAACCGTGGAGCCAGGAATTCAAGTCGGGCTTCCAACTCCTCCTCCGCCACGAAGCCGTCGATCCCGCCATAGCCGATCCAGGTCTCGCTCTCAAGAACCGCCGAAGCCGCCTCGCCCGGGATCTCCACGGCGAGGTTTACGTAGGCATCGCCTCCCAGGACCGCGCCAAACCAGAGCCGTCCTCCGACGTCGGCGGTGAAGAGGACACGCGTATCTTGCCCGATGTCCTCTTCAGCAACGGGGACTTCCGCCCAGACGTTCACCGTGTCAAGCGAAAACGGGACGATCCCCAATCCCACGTCGACGCCGACATCGACGGGGTCCGGCGAGTAACGTGCGGTCAGTTCTTCGAACACGAAGAGGTCTGGAACCGCAATCAACGTCGTCGTGCTGCTTACGCCGAAGAGATCACCGCTGTAGGAGGCCGCCAGATACACGCCTACGTCGAACGCCGGCGCCACAGACAAAACGACCCCGCCGCAAAGGGCCACGTGGGGCAAGTCGACCGTGTTGCCGGCCGCGGCCACGCCAACGAGGACTGCCAGGATGATCACGACGATTCCGAAAGTTACGCGCATTCGAATCCCCCCAGATCTGCGATAGCGCAGGGTAGAAGACCCGGCGGCTCCAAGCAAGGTCGAGGCAGTGTGTGCAGCATCCGCAGGCCTCAGACGAAGAGACCGCCGACCGAGAGATAGCGTTGCCCGGAGTCCGCGAAGATCGCAACAATCAGCTTTCCCGTGTTCTCCGAACGGCTCCCGACCCGGATCGCGGCGGCCGCCGTCGCACCGGACGAGACGCCGGCGAGGAGGCCCTCTTCTCTCGCTAATCGCCGGCAGGTCGGGTACGCCTCGGCTTCGGGATCGACGAGTAGGATCTCGTCGATGAGGGACGGATCGTACAGCTCCGGGACGAATCCCGGACTCGTTCCCGGTAGCTTGTGCGATGTCCATTCCCCCTTGGATAGCATTGCGGCGGTGGTCGGCTCGACGCCGAAGACCTGAAAACCAGAGCGCCTCGGCTTGAGCGCCCTGGCAATCCCTGTCGCGGTGCCCGTCGTTCCCAGTCCGGCGATCACGATGTCGACGCGACCCTCCGTGTCGTTCCAGATCTCCTCGGCCGTGGTCCTCCGTGTTGGCCGGATTGGCGTGCTGATTGACGTAGAACGAGTTCGGAATCTCCTCCGCGAGCTGCAACGCCTTCTGTTTGGCGGCTCGCGTGTGTCCCGCAGTCGGCGTCAACACCAACTCCGCGCCGAACGCCTTGAGGATCCGCTTGCGCTCGTCGCTCATCGCTTCGCTCATGCAGATGATGAGCCGGTAGCCCTTCACGGCGCAGATGTAGGCGAGCGCCATGCCGGTGTTCCCGCTCGTCGCTTCGATGAGCGTTGAATCCGCGTCGATCATCCCGCGGCGCTCCGCGTCTTCGATCATCGAGAGAACCGGCCGATCTTTGACGCTGATCGGATTGAACAGCTCGAGCTTGGCGAGCAACGTGGCCCCGCAATCGCGGCCGATCTTGCATAGCTGAACCAGCGGTGTGTTGCCGATCAGATCGATGATGGAGTCATGGATTACGCGAATCACCTAGTCCGGATGGTGGCGTGCCGCCGTTTCGAGGTCAAGCCGGCCTTGACTGTGAACCGTGCGCGCGGGCGCATAGACTGGAGAGCCACAAGGAAGCGCAGCAGGAGGGCGGATGACAGACAGATCCGGTGAGACATCGAAGCTCGTGTTGCTGGGAACCGGGACGCCAAACGCCGAGCCGGCGAAGGCCGGTCCGTCCGTCGCCCTCGTCATTGGGGAAACGCCGTACCTGTTCGACTTCGGCCCCGGCGTCGTTCGGCAAGCCGCAGCCGCATGCGCCGCGGGGCTTGACGCCCTCAATCCGCGAAGACTCTGCCGTGCCTTCCTCACGCATCTGCACTCGGATCACACGGCCGGCTATCCCGATCTAGTCTTGACGCCATGGACATTGGGCCGAGCCAAACCACTCTCGGTCCACGGTCCCGCGGGGCTTCAAGCGATGACCGACGGAATCCTGTCCGCCTACGCCGAGGACATCCGCGAGCGACGCGAGGGGCTCGAACCGGCGAATGACACGGGCCACCGGGTCGATGCCTCCGAGATCGGGCCGGGCGTCGTCTATACGGACGATCGTGTCACGGTCGAAGCCTTCTCCGTCAACCATGGCAGCTGGCCGGCCTACGGCTACCGCTTGACGACGCCGGATCGCGTCATTGTGATCTCGGGAGACACGGCCCCGTTTCCCGAGTGGGAATGGATGTACGCGGACTGCGATGTGCTCGTCCACGAAGTACGATCGGCCGCCGGGCTCGCCTCGCGCCCGCCCGCGTGGCAGACGTACCACGAGGCGATGCACACATCGACCATCGAGCTTGCGGAGGTCGCCTCGGTCGCAAAGCCGAAGCTTCTCGTCCTCTACCACCAGCTCCTGCACGGCGTCAGCGAGGCCGACCTCCTACAAGAGATGCGGGATCACTACGACGGCGAGGTTGCCTCGGGCCGCGACCTCGACGTCTTCTAGCCCACGCACCACCATCCCGAGATACGCAAGTAGGATGCTCCGCCTGGAGGAACTCATGACGAAGATGAAGCTGGAGCCGAAGGTCATCAAGAATCTCGCCTACCCCTACCTGCCGATGCTGGTCGGCGTCAACGTCACCGGCAGGCCGAACTTCCTCACGATCGGCCTCATCGGCTGGCTCTGCTACGACGTGATGTCGATCTCGATCGGCCATCAGCAGTACTCGAAGGCCGGCGTGGTGGAGAACGGAACGTTCAGCATCAATCAGCCGTCTGCGAGGCTCTTGAAGGAGCTGGACTACTGCGGCATCGCCAGCGGACGGGACACGGACAAGGCAGCGCTCTTCGAGACGTTCTACGGCGAGCTTGGGACCGCGCCGATGATCTTCGAGTGTCCGATCAACATCGAGTGTCGCGTCATCCAGACGCTCGAACGGGAAGTGCACACAGTCTTCTTCGGCGAGGTCGTCACTGTACATGCCAACGAGGATGCGCTGATCGAAGGAATCCCGTCCATCGAGAGGATCGCCCCTGTCTTCTACGCGCCAGACCCGGCAGGAAGCCGCGGCGCCTACAGCTACTGGGACCTAGGAGAGAAGCTGGGACACGCGTTCGAGATCGGTCGGGAACTCAAGAGAGCCTGACGTCAATGAACAGATTGGCGCGGCAGCTTGATCCGCGGTTCTACCTGTCAGTCTCGGCGACCGCCTCAGACGACTCCGATTCCTCAGCGTCCTCGGAACAGAGGAAAGCCTCCCGATCGATCTCCGCCATGGGCTTTCCCTCAAGACCCCACCCGAGCCACGTCCGGTTCATCTACTCCGTCTCCTGCACCTCTCCCGCGCTGTGTGCGTGTGCATCGGCGATGATCAGAAGCTCATAGCCTGCTCTGTACGCTGAGCGCACCGTAGACGTCACGCATCCATCAGAGGCGATACCTGAGATCAGAAGCCGGTCAATACCGTTCATCTCGAGGTGCTCCACCAAGTCAGGGTTCGATAGCGCATCTCCAATCGTCTTCGTGAACACAGCGTCGCCGTCCTCGGCGGCGATGTCTTCGGGAATCGCCAGGGTCGTCTCATTATCCCCACGTTGATCCAGACTGAGGTCTCGGATGTAGATGATGTGGACGCCTGCCCCACGTGCCATCACAAGAAGCGCCTGTATCGCGGGCACAATCTCCTCGCCGGAAGCCGTCATCCACGGATGCCACTCAAGGAACCAGTTCTGGACATCAATCACGAGGAGCGCTGTGTCGCATGACGCCTGGGCAAACACGGGCGCGATGAGAAGGAACAACGCTGACAGAACCAACACGAGTCGTACACACTGCATCGGGGATACCTCCTTCGTCCTCGACTCTGGCGCGGTCCCGTCGCTTCAGCGTTTCTGCCGATGTCGGGTCGGTGCGGGCGCCGGGCCCGCTCTGTGTCGGCTGGTGCTGGCTGACGAGCAGTCAGCCCGCTATCCTTCCGTGGGAAGGGGCTGGCACGCCATGCCGCGCGATCGCAGCAATCTTGTTTGGATCGACCTCGAGACCACCGGTTTGAGCGTCTCTCGGCATGCCATCTTGGAGATCGCAAGCCTCGTCACGGATAAGGATCTGAACATCGTCGGAGAGGGGCCGAATCTCGTCATTCACCAGCCCGAGGAGATCCTCGAGAGACTCGACTCGTGGTGCGAGAGACAGCACGGCTTCTCCGGACTGGTCGAATCCTCCCGCGCGTCCAACATCTCCCTTCAAGAGGCAGAGCAGCAGACACTCACGTTCATACGGAAACACAGTCACCGGAAGATGGCCCCCCTGTGCGGCAACTCGATTGTGCTCGAGCGCCGCTTCCTCATGCGCTACATGCCTGAGCTGAGCGGGCATCTCAGCCACCGGAACGTCGACGTCAGCTCGATCAACGAACTGGCGCACCGATGGTTCCCCGGTGTCGTAGCGAGACTCGACAAGGAGTTCCGCCACCGCGCCGCGAACGACATCTGGGCATCGGTCGAGGAACTCCGCTTCTACCGACAGCTGGTTTTCAGGACGTAGGCTGCCGGGAGTGACTGCGGTCGCTTGGAGGTCGATTTACAGGCGCAGGGCACGCTCGCCGGATGGACCCCGGCGCGCAGAGCCAATCTCCCTGAAGACGTCTTCATCACGATGCTCCGAGCGGCTAGCGCGATGAGCAAGAAGCGTTGCCTTTGCAGGGCTTCCCTCTGCAGAGCGGCTACCGGTTCGGTATCCTCGATCTGCACCCAGCGAAGTGGGTTCCACCACACCACGCGAAGGAGTCCTCGATGCTCAAGGAAGACGCCGTGCGACGTTTGGATCAGGTTGTCGACGCGGTTCGCGAGCACTTCAAGACACGCCAGGATTTGGACGACCTCTTCACAACGGCGTACAGGTGGGAGCACACGCAGCGGGTCTGCGGGTACGGGCTGGTCCTCGCAGAAGCGGAGTGCGCGAACATCGAGTGGACCCTTGCGGGATGCCTTCTCCATGACATCGCCCACTTCGAGGAGGGCGAGGGCACTGACCACGGCCGCCTCGGCGCCGAGATGGCGCGTCCGATCCTCGCCGCAGCCGGCTACGCCGCCGTTGCCATCGACACGGTGTGCCATGCGATCGCGGCCCACGTCGATGGCGAGGCTCAAGACGGCCTTCCGGACACAGTGGAGACAGCCGTCATCACCGACGCCGACAATCTCGATCGCTTCAACACGTATCGTCTTCTGCAGTGGGGGTGCCCGCGGATGGGCGATTTCTTTGCTCTCTGCCGCGACGTGGGAGAGCGGCTCGAGCGTCTCACGATGTACATGGAACATGGTCCACTGCAGACAGAGACTGGCAATCGCCTGTTCAAGGAGAAACTCGCGGGACAGATCTCATTCATGAAGGGGCTACTGGAAGACGGATCGCTCACGGTGCTCCCCTGGCAATAGCATCGGCCGACCTCGCGCGCGCGGAACAGATCCTGTCGGGATTGCCGTGTTCCTGTTACGATGCTATCCTGGCTGTTCCCAAGGATCGACTACAGGATGTGATTCCGGGATGATTCGAGCGCTGGTCCTCGATTTCGACGGTCTGATCCTCGACACCGAAAGCCCGATGCGCACGTCGTGGATGGAGATCTACGAGGGGGCGGGCCTACACGTGACCGAAGAAGAGTGGGCCGGCCTTCTGGGCGCCTCGGCCGATCCTCAAGAGGCCTACGATCTACTGGAAGCACATCTCGATCGACCGATCGACCGGTCCGCACTCCACAAGCAGAGGCTCCGCCGAGAGCTGGTGCTCCTCGAACGCGAGGTTCCGATGCCCGGCGTTTGTGACGTAGTCCGCGACGCGAGGCAGCTCGGCCTGCTGCTGGGAATCGCTTCGAGTTCCGAGCGCGATTGGGTTCTCGGGCATCTTGCACGACACGAACTGCTTGACAGCTTCGACGCGATCGTTTGCGCCGAGGATGTCGAATCGACGAAACCCTCTCCAGATCTCTACTTGTGCGTGCTCGAAACACTGGGCATCCGGGCCGACCAGGCGATTGCTTTTGAAGACTCGCAGCACGGCGTGGCATCCGCGCAGGCCGCCGGCATCTTCTGCGTCGCCGTCCCCAACCGAGTCACCCGCTGTCTGGGGTTCGAAGGAGCCGACCTGGTCGTCTCCGCCCTATCCGACCGAACGCTTCAGCAGTACTTGGAGGCAGCAACACAGTAGCTGCAGTCGCTCCGGGGACTCGCGTGAACGCACCCCAACTCGTGATAGCGATCGAGCGAGTTCGCCGATCCGCCGATGAAACGGAGCGCTCGCGAGGTGGTACCTCCTACATCAGCAACGCAACGCAAGGAGGAAGGCATGTCTCGCAGCAAGCACCGCAAACTCGGTCCGGCGATCATCGTTGGCGTTCTGGTCGTTGCATTCTTCGCGTTGGCGACTCTTGCCGGGATCGCGACCTCGCCACTCGGAGTCACTCAACCCACCATCTTCGCCGGTCTCGGATCGTGCCCTCTCGGATTCCAGGCAGGTAACGGCTCGATTCCAGCACGATAGGCCGTCGCTCGTTCTCCATCTCCCCATGCGCCGCTCGACTCGATCGGGCGGTGCGTGCTTGCTCACAGCGGCTGCGCGGGCGCAGAATGCCGCCCTAAGGATGTTGCGCGCTGAGGGCGAGCACCGATATACTTCGGCCGTTGTTGGTAGGCATGCAAGCGCATTTCTTGGAGTTCAGCTAGCATCTGAAGACCGAAGGAACGTTCTGCTCGCTTAAGCTTCCAACATGGAGGAGGTTGGTTCACATGTCCGAACGCGAGACCGGCACGGTCAAGTGGTTTAACGACGACAAGGGCTTCGGGTTCATCGAGCGCGAGAGCGGAGAAGACGTCTTTGTGCACTTCAGCTCCATTCGCGGCGACGGATACAAGTCCTTGAACGACGGTCAGAAGGTCGAGTTCACCGTAGGGCAGGGTCAGAAGGGCCCGCAGGCACTCGACGTCACGGTCGTTTTTTAGCTGGACGGAAGACTCTCAATCGACAGGCAGCGGCGCACGTTCTCGTGCGCCGCTGCTCTCTTCTTACGCGGCATGTCAACACGGTTCTCCAGCGGGATGGGCCCGATCTCGCCTTCACATCCTCGCCACAGCCTGGCCGCGTCCACTCCATACGGAGGAGTGACAATGGCGGTGCAATGGAGGCGTGATGAACATGAAGAAACGACAAGCGTTAATGATGACGGTTCTTCTGGGGCTGATTGCGGCCGGAGGAGCAACGATGACCGCGGACGTCGTCCTTCCCCTCGAGGAGAGCGGCGCTGTTCCGGAGATCCAGACTGAATCCGAGGCGCTTTCCGGAGAGACGAGCGGCGAGATGACGGCTCAGCTTCTCGGAAACGCGGTGGAGCCGGTTGAGGCCCTTCGCGTCTCGCGGAACCTCGTCGAGACGTACGTTCAGGTGACGTTCGATGCCTCCGAATTTGCTGTCCAGAGTCCCTCGTCCGCTCTCTACGCATGGGATCTGGATGGAGACGGAGAGCACGAGACGTTCTCGAGCGCGCCCATTCTCATTCATGCGTACCAGGAAGATGGGGTCTACCCCGTGCGTGTCCGAATCACGGACGATGTCGCAAGCGACGTCCTGTCCAGCATCATCGAAGTGACCGTGTTGAACCGGCGCCCGACGGCCCTCTCTGCAATCCTCTCCGAATCGGCCACGAACGCTGAGCCATTGAGTTTCAGCGACTGGTCGCAGGATCTTGATGGGGCGATCGCCTCCTGGTCTTGGGCCTTCGGCGATGGAGCCACGTCGAATGAGAGCAATCCGTCGCACACGTACGAATCCGCCGGGGAATACCGGGTTCGCCTCGTCGTGATCGATGACGATGGTGCTTCATCCGAGGAGTTCATCCAAGTCGTCACGGTCGAGAATGTCCGACCCAACGCGTCGTTTACTGCACTATCGTCGGCAACCGTCGGTGTCCTGTTGGCGTTCGCTGACGAATCGGTCGACCCGAGCGTCTCCGGGCGAATTGTGCATGTCGCGTGGGATTTCGGCGACGGCTCGTACCTGTCCGGAGGCCCGAGCCGAGATGGCCTCTACACGCACGTGTACGCGGCTCCCGGAGACTACACGGTGACTCTGTTCGTCATTGACCAAGACGGGGGTCTGAGCAGCATTCAAAGAGCAATCTCCGTGATCGACACGATCTGACCGGCATCAAGGAGGGACGGGTACATCTCCACTGCAGGCTGTCCCGCCTGGCAAGCTGGCTTTCGCCGCTAGTCAGATGCCCGTCGTTGAAGAACCAGGACGGAGCGTGGTCGCGGGAGCACCACGAAGTCTTCTGTTGCTCCGCCAAGATGCGGGAACCCTGTGTAACACCTGTCATCGAGGCAGTCGAATCGACACTGGAACCTGATTGCACCGTCGACAACGACGAGAGCGGCACCGCCCAGGACGATGGTCTCCCCGTCTTGAGCCATCGCTCTTCCACACACCTCGGCGGAATCGAGCAACAAGGGCTTCGGTCCGTCGACCTGCCACAACTCCGCTCGGTCACTGGAGATTCCCAGAAACAGGTCATCTTGAGCGACCATGTGGTACCCACAGCTCGCCGTCTCGGAGATTCCGATGAGCGTGGGACACTCAGGACGAGCGAAGTCCCAAGTGCCTAGCCAGTATGAATTCGTTCCATCGCTTCTGGTTCTGATCCCGGACACGCAGAGCCTTCCATCGACAACGGCCACTGCGGTGGCGGAGAGGCCGAACTCCATCGTCAAGTTCGCTATCCGCATTGGGTAGTCCGGCATCATCTTGAGCGAGTAGACGAGGACACGCTCATCGCACGCGGCGACCAGGTACGCTTCGTGGTGCACGAGATGGAAGATGTGTTCATCCGAGTCAGGGAACGCCCCGATTTTTGCCGGACTCGGCGTTTCTCGAATGTCGAACATCTGCCCGCCGCCCCACCCGTAGCAGATGAGGCGATCGCCCATACGTAACAGGCCGTTGTGGTTCCCCCGATCGAGCGCAATCTCCAGCACAGGCTGGTCGATACGGACGGCATCGCCCTCCTGTGCCACGTCCTGACAATCGAAGACATACAGGATATCCGCATGGCTGAGGACGTAGACGAATCCGTCCTTGGCAGTTGCAGATTGGAACAGGGTTCTCGCATCCCCCCATTCGCTCGGTTCGGACATCCGGATCTCGGCAACCAGCTCGTAGCTGCCTGGGGCTTCCTCGGCCATCGCAGGGGCGACGGTCACGCCCAAGCTCAGGAGGACGTAGACGAAGAGACGCACGATCGGCACTTCGGCTGGCTTCCTCGTCGGCCGGACGTCCCGTCTCATGTCGCTCCTGGACACATAGAATCCTGGATCGTCGACGGTGCCCTTTCGCTGCCTCCGCCTTTCCACAAGGCGTGACGCGCCGTCCCCCGTCGATCGACTGTTCCGAGGAGAAGAGTGTGCGCCGTCAGCCACGTTTGGGCTATCCTGAATCGGTCTTCGTACTCGCCCTCCCGTCCTCTTCGTCGGAGACACGTGCCTTCGGTCGGAGACCGCGGCGATCGCCGACGCTCGTCCGGAGTGGCCCGATTCCGACCTCGCAAAGGGAAGCCGTACGGCCTGCAAAGAGAACTCTCCACACATAGGTAACACGATGATCCTCGATCACGCGATCCTTGGTCAAATCAGCCGGTGTTCGCTGACCGGCTATGGGTTCAAGAGTACCTTCGACAGGTGATTCGGTGCTTCTGGGCGGGGGATCCAACGCATCCGCCTCCGTCCGCCGAAACGGAACCGTCAGCACTCGACTCGCATGTCGTCGACTGCAGCCTAGAGCTGCGCCGATCGCGCGCTTGCTGTGAAACGGTTTCTAGCTTCTGATGAAGCGCTGGCGCTGTGTGAACTCGTTCGCAAGGCGCCCAAGACAGAGCCGGCGGGGCACGCGATCGTTGATCGAACACGCCTTATAGGGCTCGGCTCTGCCATAGCAGTCTCCATCTACTAGAAGAGTCTCTCTTCGGGATCGAGTCCCTGGATTTCTGGCGTAACTGTGTTACAATCCGCGAGTTTCCTGCGTCGGTGTTGCGACACCACGGCCCAATCTCCCTCTGCAAACAACCATGAAACAGCTGTTTCGTACGCCAGATCGCGACGAGATCCTGCACGGACACGCCCTTCGCACGATGGCGAAGATCGGGTTCCCGGCCGTCCTTTCTTCGGTCGTCTTCACGTTCTACAACCTGGCCGACGCCGCGTGGCTCGGGCGGCTTCCCGAGACCGGCGCTGCGGCGCTGGCGGCGATTCAGATTTCTTGGCCCTTCATCTGGGCGATCCTCGCCTTCGTGACCGGCTTCGGCAGTGCGGCGGTCACCGCCCTCGTCGCACAGCACATCGGTGCCGGGCAGCCCCGCGAGGCGAACTACGCCATGAACCAGCTGTTCACCGTCTCCGTCGTTTCCGGCTTTGCCCTCGGTGCCGCCGGGTACATCCTCACGCCCTGGATCGTGTCGCTGCTCATCAGCGACCTCTCGGTCGCCGCGGAGGCCTCCGTGTACCTCAAGGTGATCTTTCTCGGGCTGCCGACGATGATGATCCCCGGCCTCTTCTTTCACACGCTGTCTGCAACCGGCGATACCGTCACGCCGCTTCTGATCAACGGTGGAGGAACAATCCTCAACGTGATTCTCGATGCCGCCCTCATCCTCGGTTGGGGGCCGTTTCCCCGGATGGGCATCCTCGGTGCGGCGATCGCGACCGTCGCCTCCCAGGGTGTCGCGACGATCCTCTTCATCGCTCTATTCCGAAGAGGCATCGGCGATCTCCACCTCGACCGACAAGCTCTGCGGCTCCGCATGAGCTGGATATGGAAGGCCCTACGGATCGGATTCCCGGCTGGCGCAGGGTCTTCGCTGATGGCGCTAGGTTTCATGGTCCTGATGGTGCTCATCGGCCGCTTGGACAACGCGAAGTACGCGCTTGCGGGCTACGGCGCGGCAGATCGGCTCTTCGGCCTGCTCTTCATCGCGACGAATGGGCTCGGCATCGGCATCACGACGATGGTCGGCCAGGCTCTGGGAGCAGGATTGAAGGATCGCGCAAGGGATCTGATGAAGAGGGGAGTCAGGGCTCTCTTCGTGATCCTGATCGCCGAGACGATCCTCATCTATTTCCTCCGCACACCGCTGGTCTCCTTCTTCCTTCCGTTCGAGCCCGACGCCGTTCGGGAGGGAACACGTTTCATCCAGCTGTTCTCCGCAGGCATGCCGCTTCTCGGCGTTTTCTTCGCCGCGGAGGCCGTCTATCGCGGATCCGGATGGAATCTCCCAACGATGATCCTGGGAATCTCGCGATTGGCAATCCGTCTCGCCATTGGGTGGATCCTTGCCTTCCTCGTCGGCATGCAGTCAGACGGCATATGGATCGGGATGTCAGTGTCCAACGTGATCTGCGGATTGGCCGCCATTCCCCTTCTCGCCAGTCGACGATGGCAGCGGGCTCGGATCCACACCAACGATGACGCGAAGGAGATGGCCGGTACGTGATCCTACACGTGTCTTGACACGCGTGGAAGGATCGCCCGGGATCCGCTCTCTCCTTGAAGAAGCTCAAACTCAATTCCGTATGCGTCGAAGAGAGCCTCCTCCGTCACCACGTCGACCGGCGGCCCCGGCACCCCCACACGCCCATCAATGAGGAAGGCTGCACGTTCCCCGTAGAGTAGAGCGTTGTTTGGCTGGTGCGATGTAAGGACGAACGAGAAGCCGTCCTTCGCCAGCCGTGCGACGGTCGCGAAGATTCGGTGCTGATGGTGCGGGTCGAGGTGGGCGGCTGGCTCGTCCATCAGCAGACAGGCCGCCCCCTGTGCCAGCCCCCGGGCGATCAACGCGAGCTGCCGCTCGCCGCCGCTGATCTCCGTGTAGACCCGACCTCGCAATCCGGCGAGGCCGACCGCATCGAGGGCCAACTCGACGGCCTCGGCATCGCTCCGTCCTGGACGCGCGAACAGGCCAAGGTGCGGAGCGCGCCCCATCAGGACGACGTCTCCGACCGTGTACTCGAAGACGGGTTCGTGAATCTGCGGCACCAACCCAATCCGCTTCGCGCGTTCTCGAAGGGAGATGCGATCGATGGGCGTTCCGTCGAGGAGAACGCGCCCCCGTCGGGGAGCACGAAGTCCGGCCAGGCAGTCGAGGAGCGTCGACTTCCCGCTCCCGTTCGCGCCGAGGACGAAGAGAACCTCTCCTTCATCTACCGAGACGGTCACGTCGCTGAGGACGTCGAGCCTGGGGATGTAGGCGTAGGTGATCGAATCGGCCGTCAGCTTCATCTTGTCTCGCCCTTGGCGCGAAGGAACCGTAGAAACAGCAGGAAGAACGCGGGAACGCCGATCAGCCCGGTCAGGATGCCGAGCGGGATCTCACTCGGGAGAACGGTGCGAGCAACCATGTCAAGCGCAAGGACGGTCACCGCACCGAGGGCGAGCGAGACCGGGATCAATCGCCCGTGATCCGGCCCCACCCAAGCTCGTGCCACATGCGGGACCACAAGGCCTATCCACCCGATGATTCCGCCGACCGCCACAGACGCCGCGATGAGGAGGGTACCAATGAGGATCGCGGACGTCCGGAAGCCGCGCACGCGGACCCCGAGTGAGGCGGCCTCGCTCTCGCTCAACGTCAGCACGTTCAACCGCCAGCGGACGAGGAGGAAGAAGATGAGACCGCTGCACGTGAGTGCCAAGAGCGGGCCGATGGTCGACCACCGAGCGCCGCTCAGGCCTCCCAGCAGCCAGTACGTGATCGCGGGAAGGCTGGAAAGCGGATCCGCGACGTACTTGATCAGGCCGAGAAGCGCGTTGAACAGCGCTCCGACAAGGATGCCGCCGACCACGAGGATGAGTGGCGCGGAGCCGAAACGGAGTCCGATCAGGTACACGAAGCCAACGGCGACCAGAGCGAATGCGAACGCCGACGCCTGGAGGCCGAACGTCCCGGCCGAAACGAGGAGGGCCAGCGCGGCGCCGAACGCGGCCCCCGAACTGACGCCCAAGATGCGCGAATCGACGAGTGGATTCCGAAACAGCCCCTGAAACGCCGCACCGCTGACCGCAAGGTTCGCCCCGATGCAGGCCGCCGCGAGCGCCCTGGGCAGCCGAACTCGCAGAATCAGGGCGCGAACGACGTCCGGGACGGTCTCCGGGGCGAACAGGGCGCGGAATGTCTCGTCGATTCGTATCCCGTAGCGGCCAACGAGCAGAGCGAGAACGAAGAGTGCCGGAGCAAGCACCACGAGGGCCCAGGCCGTTCTGCCCCGCGCCGTCGTCATCGCGCAGTCAGCAGAGCGAGCTCGTCCTCGGTCAGGACGAGTCCGTAGTAGGACGCGTAGAAGTGCTCCATCTCCCCGGCCAGATCCAGAGAGAGGAGATCGGGATAGAGAAGAGTGGCCATCCAGACCACGCCGAGGATCGACTCCGGAACTGGCGTGTCCATCGGCGCGATCAACCTCGGCATCCGATGCACGCGGCTTTCGGAGACGGCTCGAATCGCCTGCCAGTCAGGATCATCAAGGAGATCGGCCGGTCGGATGGGGCCGTAGGGGGGGATGATGATCACGTCAGGATTCCAGAGGAGGATTTGCTCCAGGCCGACGTCGTTCCAGTACCCGAAGAGCTCGGACGACACCGAGAGGCCGCCCGCCGCCTCGATCAGATCTGTCTGGTACATGTCTCCGCTCGCAATCCGAAGTGAAGACGTCCCGAGGAACAGAACACGGGCACGATCCTCGTCCCGGAGTCCCACCAGATCTTCACGCACCGTGCCGAGCACGCGCTCGTGGTCGGCGACGAAGGCATCCGCTCGAGCACGCGCTTCCGAACCAAACGCCGTTCCAGTAAGTTGAATCGCTTCCTTGAGAGCCTCGGGCGTCTCCACGAGATACTGGAGCACGGAGACATCGAGTTCCCCCATTTGCTCAGCGAAGGCAGCGTGGCGTGACCCGTCGACGAGGACGAGCTGCGCGCCACGGGCGACGAGCTCCTCCACGTTCGGATCTCCGAACAGGAGGAGCTCGTCGAGGCGTGGCTCAAGACGGAGCATCGCCTCCGACGCCTGGGACGCGCTCTTTAGCCCCACGTACCAGGCAGCGACAAGACGATCTTGGACGCCGAGCGTGTACAAATAGAACGTGCCCGACCCGTAGACGCTCGCGATCCGATCGACCGGCTGCTCGACGCGAACGACGCGCCCGGTCTGATCGATGATCTCCACGATCTCGCCCGCCGCTGCTACGGCGGAGAGGACGAGCATCGCGAAAGCCAGACACAGTAAGACTCGACGATGATCCTTCATGTGTGACCCTCCGTTTCTCCCAACGCGCCTTGGCTCTCCTTCAACCAGTCAATCAAGCTTCGGATCTGCTTCGTGCGGAACGAAACAGCGATCTCGCCGAGTTGGGCGTCGTCGATCTCCAACCTCCCGCGACGGGAGAGCTTCGATTCCAGGTTCTCGAGGAGGCGAATCTGCGACTCCACGAACGCGTCAATGCGTTCGGGCGATAGACGTCGGAGGAAGTAGATCTTGGCGAGGAACTCAACCCGTACGTCTCGCAGGTGTTCAACAGGAGACGTGATCCACGACTCGAAGGACCGTATCCCGGTGGGCGTGATCTCGTAGACGGTTCTCGTCGGCCGGCCCGAGTCCGACTCCGCGTGCGAGTCGATCCATCCTTCGTCCTCCAGCCTGTGAAGCACGTTGTAGAGTTGGCTCGACGCGATTCCCCACAGGGTTCCGAGCCCGTCGGCCAAGCGCTGACGGAGTTCGTATCCGTGCATCGAAGACTCGACCAGGAATCCGAGCGCCGCGAAGCGGACCGGGAGCGCTCGTCGATCGGGGCGTTGTTCCATAGCGAATTATTCTATCTTGGAATAGCATTCGCGACAACTCTTTCCCGGCCTTCGCATCCCGCTGCCCCGCAGACACCGAAGCCCGCTGCTGGCATTCGACGTCGCTCCGACGCGATCCGGGTTTCATCTCCTGCTTGGCGATGGCTCGTTTGTGAGGAGATCGGAAGGGCGGTACGCTGTTCGGTGTTACGAACCATCGGGAGGTAACACGAAGTGGCCGGGATTGTCCGTTTCAGTGTCTCGATCGAACAGGGCCTCATGCAGGACTTTGACGCGCTCTGCCGGGAGCGCGGCTGGTCGAATCGCTCGGAGGCGATTCGTGATGCGATCCGACGACAACTGGTCGAACAGGAGTGGAAAGCGGGCGATGAGGTGGCCGGCGTCATCACGCTCCTGTACGATCACCATCGGCGCGACCTTTCTAGGCAACTCATCGAGATCCAGCATCACGCTCTCGACGCCGTCGTTTCGACGACGCACATCCACGTCGACGCATGCAACTGCCTGGAAGCTGTAATCGTGAAGGGGGAAGCGCGGATGATCGAACGCCTCGCCAACCGCCTAATCGGGCTGAAGGGCGTCAAACATGGCAAGCTGACCGGAACCTCCACGGGGGAGAAGATCCGCTAGTTCTAGGAAAGGAAAACATGAAGCGCATCGCATGGCTCATCGGAATCGGAGTTCTGCTGGTCGCCAGCGCGGTCGGGGCCGAGACGGTCGTGTCGACGCACGCGGTCTTCGGCGAGATCGCCGAGATCGTCGGCGGTGGAGAGATCGAGGTTGTGACCATCATCCCGTCCGGCTTCTGCCCAGCGCAGTACGATCTTGCCCCAAGTGACCTCGTTGCCGTGCTCGACGCGACGCTGATTCTGTACTCGGGATTCGAGTCGTGGATGGAGACGCTGGCGGCCGGGGGCAGCGCCGATCTGGTCCAGCTTCCCGGGGACTGGGCCACACCGGACGCGGCCGTCAAGAAGACCGAAGCAATCCGCGACACCCTCTCGGGGCGATTCCCCGAGCTGGCAAGCACGTTCGCCGCGAACGCGGACGCGTACATCGGTCGACTCCTCGACCTGAAAGCCTCGCTCGTCGGTCGCGCCGAGGAGCTGAGCGTCTCCTCGATCTCCGTTCTCTGCATGGAGTGGCAAGCCGACTTCGTCTCCTGGCTCGGGTTCAGTGTTGCAGCAACGTACGGACCGCCAGCAGGCCTTACCTTGCGCGATCTCGTGAGGCTTGCCGACGCGGGATCGTCTTCCGGCGCGGAGCTCGTAATCGACAACCTACAGAGCGGCGTCGAATTCGGGGCGAAACTGGCCCGAGAGATCGCGGCGATTCACGTCGTCCTTTCGAACTTCCCTGGCGCGATGCCGGACACGGCGACCGTACTCGATCTCCTCGCTCGGAACGCCGAGGCCCTTTTCGCCGCGATCGAACCGTGGGAGGAAGTGAGCCCGTGAAGACGCTGTCGATCGATCCAGGGACCGCCAACCTTCGTGAGATAATCGAGCGAGGGACACTCCTTCACGGACACCTTGGGCCGTTTCTCGTCGGCGGAATCCGGATGGGCCTGCTCGCGGTGACCCTCCTCGAGTCTCCCGGCTACTTCGGACTCCGCGCCGAGTCGGAGGCCGGATCGACCACGCCTCTTTCCTGTCTGAACGACGGAATCCAGATCGGCTCAGGATGTACGACGAGCAAGGGAAACCTTGCTGTGATCGACGGCGGGAGGCCACGAGTTCGCTTCGCGACCGACGATCGCTCCGTCACTATCGAACTCCGTGAAGAGATCGTGCGGTCCTTCCGAGGAGCGGACGTGATCGAGAGCGCGCGAGAACTGGAGACCCTCCCGATCGAGGAGCTGTTCGCATGGACGATCCCATCGTCTCCCTGATCGACGTCCGCGCCGTCTACGAGGGAGAACGCCACGCGACGCTGAATGGCCTGAGCCTCTCCGTGGCGCAGGGAGAGCAGGTCGCGATCACCGGTCCGAATGGAGCCGGCAAGACCACGATTCTTGAGGTGATCAACGGGCTCCTTCCGATCACGTCGGGGAGCGTGCGCGTCCTCGGACAGCCGGTGACATCCGGAAGCCATCGGCTCCGATCGGAGATCGCGTATGTACCGCAGAATCTGTTCTTCGATCCGGAGACGCCGTTCATCGTTCGTGATGTGGTCCTCGCTGCACGCTTCGGCAAAATCGGGCGATGGCGGCTTCCGGGCGCGCGTGACCGCGATATCGTACAGGCCGCCCTGATCGCTGTTGGAATCTCCGCGTGGGCCGGTCGTCCGGTCGGTCGCCTCTCCGGCGGCCAGCAACGAAAGGTTCTCCTCGCTCGAGCCCTCGCCCAGGAGGCCCGGCTCCTTCTCCTCGACGAGCCGACCGCGAACCTCGATCCAAACGCGAAGGAGGAGGTCGCGGAACTCGTCGGGCAGGTCCGCGCTGAGTTGGCGGCCACCTCGATCGTCGTCAGCCACGAGTCTGGGCCGCTGATGACAGCGTCGGATCGAGTCGTCGACATCGACGCCGGGAGAATCGTCTCGACGCGCGCCGGAACCGCAGGCCGGGTTCCTGTCGCTTCCTGAAGGAGCCAAGAGACATGTTCGGACTCCCATGGCACATCGTCCTGCCGACCCTTCTCGGCAGCCTCCTCGTCGGCGCCGTGTGCAGCGCGGTCGGAACGCTTGTCGTCCGGATGAATCTCTCCTCGCTCGGCTTCGCCATGTCACATGCCGCGTTCGCCGGCGCCGCTCTCGGGCTGATGATTTCGCTCGTCGATCCGATGTGGACAGCCATCGCGTTCGCCCTGGCAACCGCCGCGGTCCTCGGACCGGTGGCCGATGCCTCTCGCCTTCACGTGGATACGATCGTCGGGGCGACCTTTCCGCTGACCATGGCCCTCGGTCTGATCTTCATCCACAAGACGCCCAGCTCCGGCGTCGGAAGCGGGGCCCTCTCCCTTCTGTGGGGAAGCGTCCTCGGCGTCACGATGTCGCAGGTTCTTGTCCTCGCCGTGGTTGCCGGCTTGCTCGCCATCATCCTCGTCCTCTACGGAAAGGAGTTCTTCGCGCTCCTACTCGACCGCAAGATGGCCACGGCATCCGGAATTGATGCGAGAAAGGCATTCTACATCCTCCTCTTCCTCGTAGCGATCGTGGTCGCCGTCTCCCTGCGCGTGACGGGCGGGCTCCTGATCTACGCCCTGATGATTCTCCCCGCGTCCGCGGCGTTTCAGTGGGCGTATGACATCAAGAAGGTGCTCATCGTCGCGCCTCTTCTCGGGATCGCTTCGGCGACCCTCGGCTTTCTCCTCTCCCTCGGGGCGGACCTGCCGATCGGCGCTTCGATCGCACTGGCTTGCTCGGCCATCTTCCTCGGATCCATTCTGCTCTCGCCGAAGAAACGACGGGGGCGTAGACTCAAGTCCTTCTGAAGCGTCCGCCCCCCCGCCCGATGCTCATCGCGAAAGCGCTTTGCCTCGTGGCTACAGTCGTCACAAGATATCATCGAACGCATGGCACCCGATAGAGGGCAACCGCGGGACCCTGGATGGCAGCGCATTGTCGCCGTACTCGAAACACTCATCTGCGCACTCATCTGGGGATCTTCGTTCGTCGCGGTCAAAGTTGTTCTACGCTATACGGGACCTCTCACGATCGCAGGGATTCGATACTTCCTTGCATTCCTCATGCTCCTTCCATGGCTGCTTCGCCACACGCCGCGACCGCGTGACCTCATGCGAAGTCACGGCATCCGACTCACGCTGATGGGGCTGACTCAGTACACCATCGCGAACGGAGCTCTCTTCTTCGCTCTTCGGTTGATCCCCGCAACGACCAGCTCCCTCGCGCTTTGCCTTGTCCCTCTCCCCGTGCTCCTCTTTGCGTACGTTCGGCTGAAGGAGCGCCCGCATCTACTCCAGATCGTTGGCATGGCGGGGGCAATCGGAGGAGGCATTCTCTTCCTCTCCCCAGGAATCGAGATCTCAAGGAATCCCCTTGGATGGGGAGCGCTACTGCTTTCCATTCTCGGTTTCTCCGTTTACCCTGTGCTCGTACGAGAAGTCGCCCGCAGTCGAGCCGTCACCACACTTCCCTTGACGTCCATCCCGCTCGGAATCGGAGGAGGCCTTCTCCTGATCCTGGCAGTGTTTCTTGAAGGGATCCCATCGATGCCTCTCCAGGCATGGGGGATTCTCCTCGGACTGGCCGGCGTGAACACGCTCCTCGCGTACCTTCTCTTCACGCACTCGCTGCAGCACCTTCGGGCTGCCGAAGCGAACATCATGCTGAATCTCATGCCTGTTGCGACGGCGCTGATTGCATGGACCACACTCGGCGAACAGCTTCTGCCGATCCAGATCGCCGCCATGGTGCTGGTCGTCGTCGGGGCCTCGCTGTCCCAGTGGCGCCGCACCACGGCAATTCGCGTCGCGGAGAAACTTCCATGAGTTCCCATCCGACCATCCATCTCGCCAGCCTTGGCTGCGCCAAGAATTTGGTCGACTCCGAGCGCCTCCTCGCGCGCCTCGCCGAGTCCGGCGGCCTCGTCGGTGCTCCTCCGGAGGAGGCCGACGTGATCCTCGTCAACACGTGCGGTTTCATCGCTCCGGCGAGGCGTGAATCGATGGACGTCATCGCCGAATACGCCGCGTACAAGAAAGCCGATCCGGAGACGCGGATCTTCGTGATGGGCTGCCTCGTCGAGCGAGAACGGGAAACGCTACGCGCCGATCTCCCGTTCGTCGACGGCTTCTTCGGTCTCGGCGAGCAGGAAGCGATCGTGGAGGCCTGTGGCCTCTCGCCGGGAGAAGACGACGGAGCCCGGCTCCTGCTCACGCCGCCTCACACCGCGTACTTGCGGATCTCCGATGGCTGCGACAACCGATGTACCTACTGCACGATCCCACTCATCCGCGGACCGTTCCGAAGCCGCGATCCGGAGGTGATTCTTCGCGAAGCGGAGGACCTTGCGGCGAATGGCGTGCGAGAGTTGAACGTAATCGGCCAGGACACGACCAGCTATGGCCGCGATCTCCCCGAGCCGTATCCGATCGATCGCTTGCTCCGAGAGATCGCGGAGATCGAGAATCTTCAGTGGCTGCGCCTCCTCTACGCACATCCTGCGCACTTCTCCGACGACCTCGTCAAGACGTTCGCCGAGACGCCGAAGCTCTGCCCTTACATCGACCTTCCGCTACAGCATCTGGATGATGAGATCCTCAGGCGGATGGGTCGACGGGTGACGCAGGCCGACTGCATCGAGCTGATCGCGACGCTCCGAGAGCGCCTCCCTGACGTGGCGATTCGCACGACGTTCATCGTCGGCTTCCCGGGTGAGTCGGCATCTGCGTTCCAGACACTCATATCGCTCGTGAAGGAACTGCAGTTCGAGCACCTGGGCGCGTTTGCGTACTCACGGGAGCCGGGAACACCGGCCGCCGAGTTCCCCGGTCAGATCCTCGAAGCGGAGAAGGATCGTCGCGTGGACGAACTGATGCTCGCCCAGCAGACGATTGCCTTTGCCCGGAACCGCGTGCGAATCGGAGAACAGCGTGAAGTCATCCTCGACGAACCGACCGACGAACCCGACGTCTGGGTCGGGCGGATGCAGGCACAGGCTCCGGACGTCGACAGCGTCACATTCGTGCGTGGACGGAGTCTGCGGGCCGGGCAGTTCCTCGATGTCCGAATCACCGACGCGGACGGCTACGACCTGATCGCAGAGCCTTCGCATTAGGCGAGAGCTCATCCGAACGCGTCGATTTCCTCCTGAACGAGTTCGTAGAAGCGGCCGACGTGGATCCCGTCGACCAACGCGTGATGAGCCTGAACGTTAAGCGGAAGAACGATTCGATCTCCCTTTTCCTCGAAGCGGCCCCACGCGATCCGCGGCACCGAGCATGGAGGGTCAAGGGGAACCGGATGGACGAACGACGTGAACGAGACCCACGGGATCACCGTAACAAAGAGGAAGTCATCCCGGCCGAGTTCTGCACCGAGTGAGGCCGCCCGCCGTGCCTCCTCGATCCGCTCGGTTGCGTCCCGCGCGAATTCCGCAAAGCCGGCGCAGTACTGAAGCGTGCAGAATCGGAACTGCTCGTCTGCAGTGAGAACAGCAATCGCAGGATGAACCACTTCGTGCTCTACGACGACGTCGCCACGCAGTCTCTGGCGAAAGGGCGCAACCGCATTCGCCGCATACGCGACCGCGTGCACGAACCCGACCGTGAACGACACACGTGTCGCCTTCAAGGTACGGCGAAGGTGCGTGATGTCAATTTTCGCAGTGAGGCTCAGGTACGGATAGCCGTAGGAGCGAAACAGCTTGAACTGCTCGCGCCGCGCCCATCCTTCGATGTCGATCACGCGAGGCTCCCGATCATTGCCCATTGGGTCCCCACTCCTCGATGGCTACTGACACGGTTTTCCGTCGCGTGCCCTCCGGGTCCTGCGCGTGGAGGAATCGGAACCAGAACTCGAATGGGCGGGGATCCTCGGCGAAGTTGTACACGTGGCCGACCACGGCGAACACCTGCGCATCACCCGTTTCATCATAGAGTGCAGCGAGTGCCCCTTGTTCCTGAAGAATCAGGCCGTGCGTAATCTGCCGCGCCTCGACTCCCGCGATGTCGACGGAGGCAGGCTCCGAGACGCAGTCCTCGAGTGCGTGGCCGGATGTGCCGTAGTGTAGCTCGCTTGGCCAGTCGATCGAATCGCGACCGGAGAGCCCCATGCAGGCCGACGTTCGCTCGCCGGGAAGGGCATCAAGCAGCGTCATGTAGTCGGACATCGTGCCGAGCAGTCTGCTTTGATCCGCCGCCAGCAACTCGGAGACCGGGGTGTTCGTGTAACCGTCCCAGTGCGCGCCGCGATCGAGCGTCGCCCAGTAGGCATGATGGTGTCCGCCGATCTCGTGGCCAGACGCGATCCAGTCTTCGACCGCCGACAGCTTCGCGTCGCCGGCCAGGATCATATCCGCCCATTGCGCAGTGAAGTCAATCGTCAATGGAATGGCGTACGTGTCCGCAAGCGCAACAAGGTCCGTCAATTCGCGGAACATCATCTCGTTCGCCCGTGTCGGCTCACAGTGGATGACGAAGCAGGAGATCGGCAGGGTCTGAGCCAGAGAGGCAGCCGCAACAAGAGCCAGCGCAACTCCTGCGATGGCCAAAGCACCTGCGCCGACTCCGACAAGGGTCCGTCTGGGCACACCCTACCTCCTCCGGTCGTTGAGTCTCCATTCTACGGACGCTACGCCCTCACAAGAACCACACTGGCGCTTGTATGATAGAGGGATGTATCGGACTTGCGAGGTGGCACCAACGTGAGCAAGCGGTGGCGGATTGTCATAGCAGTGGTTGCAGCGGCACTTCTAATCATCATCGGGGGCTTCTTCCTCTTTTTGAGGTTGACCGCGCCAGCTCCGTTTGACTCGGCGATTGAGGTCGAACCGAAGGAGCTTCCCACGGCGTGGATCGTCGAGGACGATCCTGCTGAGGAACCGGCGATACCTGAGGCGTCTACGTCTGAGGACATGCCCCCCGAGCCTGCAAGCCCCCCTGCCGCATACACAACAACCGGAACCCTTTCGTTCGTCAGCAAAGGCAAACCGTTCGGCGAGGAGTCCTACGAGATCGTGATGGACGCAGATGGGACGCGCTTCGCATCCCAGGGGCGATTCTTCTTCCGGGTTGTCGTCGCGACAATCAGCGTGGTTTTCGAGCAGGAACTCACCGCCAACGCAGATCTGCATCCGGAGGCCTACAGCGCTTCGTTCGATGCCCCGTTCGGACAGGACCAGACGATCGAGAGCGCTTTCGCCGATGGCGTCATGACGGTTCGCTCCAATGGCGAGGAGTCTCGCAGCGAGACACCCGAGGACGTGTTCCTCCTCGGCATGTTCAGTACGTACGCTCTCCTTCCCATCGCATTCCCGTTTCGGGCCGAGGAAGGTCTTGCCCTATTCGACGTCCTCTTCTTCGGCGGCCCTCCCGGTCAATCGGGCAGTGATAGAGGCTCATCGCCGATGCGCATGACGCGTCTTCCCGATGTCGTGATCCTTGTGGGAACCCAGACACTCACCGTCAATGCGTACGCTATCTTGAGCACCCTGGGCGACAGTCTCTTGCTGGCAAAGGATCGGGAATTCCTGGCGCTTCTCGCGGGGACGGAGGACGAAGCTTTCTTTGTCTACCGGTCCGACTTCTTCCCGGACGGGTTTGAGATCGAGGAAGGATTAACTGGTTCGATGGGATGGATCAGGCACGTGCCGTAGCTCCGTCTACGCAAGACGAGCCCGTTGCGTGGCTCGAAAACTGAGCTTACAATCCGGCCGACGCCTGAAACCCTGACTGTTGGCCATGTTCTCTCTTGCCGCTTTTCTCTTCGAAGGAGTCAATGTGCCGTCCGAACCGAATGACAACTGCTCGATTGCTGTGCCGAACTCGCCCGAGATCCCGGGTCTGGAGTTCCGCGGATTACGAGGCAATGCTCACCGTCATAGAGGCGTCCAAGCTCGACGACCAAGACGAGTGGACTCAAGATCTCGACGACATTGCTCGCACCTATAAGCATCTGAAGAACTGCGATCCCTTCGCTGACACGATCTTCGCCGAGATCGAAGGTCGCGTGATTGGCTACGGGCGCACGTGGTGGGAAGACGAACGCAAGGGCGATCGCGTCTACCCGCTGTTCACAAATCTGGCACCAGACTGGCGCGGCAAAGGGATCCGCCGCGCAATGCTGCGATGGCTCGAGCGCCGCGCTCGCGTCCTGTCTGAGCCCCATCCGACGGAGAGCGCCGAGTTCCTCCAATCCTGGGCGTCGGAGCACGAGCACGACGCCAAGGGCCTGCTCGAGTCGGAAGGCTTCGAAATCGTTCGCTGGGATTTCCAGATGGTTCGTTCTCTTGCCGTAGAGATTCAGCCGGCGCCGCTCCCCGAAGGTCTTGAGATTCGCGCGGTCGGGGACGCCGACGCCGAGGCGATCTTCGCCGCCGCGTCTGAAGCGTTCGCCGACCACTGGGGAGTGGCCGACTGGTTCAGTGAGAGCGATCTCGCCGAATGGCGCGAGTCCCCGACCTATGATCCAAGCCTGTGGAAGGTCGCCTTCGAGGGCGACGAGATCGCGGGGATGGTTCTCAACTTCGTGAACGCGAAAGAAAACGCCGAGTACAAGCGCAAGCGCGGGTACACGGAGGCGATCTGCGTCCGGAGAGCGTGGCGCCGACGTGGTCTCGCCAAGGCCGTGATCACGCGGAGCATGGAGATGTTCAGGGAGATGGGGATGACCGAGACCGCGCACGGCGTCGACACGCAGAACCCGACTGGTGCCCTCCAGCTCTACGAGGACCTCGGCTATCGACCGCGCAAGACGCACTTCACGTTCCGAAAGCCGCTTGGACCGTAGGCGCTACGTGAGCCGGAGGCGCATCTCGGGAAGACTCTCGTCGATCTCGAAGCCGGCGCCCCGTTCATAGATTTCGCGCGCGAGCCGGCCGCGTGAGCGCTCTCTTCACGGCAGGCGACGTGCAAGATCCAGGGTGACATCGTTCGTCGCTTCCCGAGTCGGACGACCTATTGCCTCGACTGGTTCCGTGCGATGTACAGGCCGCGTCCGGTGAGACCCTCGCCATCGTAACGAACGCGGACCTCGGCCTTCTCGAACGCCGAGGTCATCTCGTCGTTCGTGTACAGACCCAGTTCGTGATGCTCCACGACGTGCGACGTGCCTTCGGGCGTCCCGATCAGGTGGTGCAGATCGAAGATCGAGATCCGCCCGTCGACGAGGCTCGTGCTCACGCGGGCGATCTTCAGCTCCGGCTCATCGACGAGCATCGCATGCACCGTGTTCGGCATCCACTGATCGGGTGTGAACCACGGCTCGACGATCAACAGACCTTCGGGAGCAAGGTGCCTCGCCATCACCCGAATGGCCCGTTCAAGGTCGTCGAGCGTGGTCATGTAGCCGATCGAGCTGAACAGGCAGGTGATGACATCGAAACACGAAGGAATCTTGAAGATCCGCATGTCGGCGCAGTGCAGCCGAACGTCGGGCAAGCGTTTCCGCGCCACCGCAAGAAGCTCGGGCGAGAGGTCGAGCCCCTCGACGTCAAACGACGACCGCAATAGCTCAAGGTACCTGGCGGTCCCACACGCCACGTCGAGAAGCCGACCTTGCGTGCCGCCGAGTTCTGTCTCCACAATGTCGGTCAGCGTTTTCGCTTCGGTCGCGTAGTCCTTGAACGCGTAGATCCTGTCATAGTAACGAGCCGTGTCTTCGAGCATGTTTCCTCCGGCAGCGGTGCCGATCGTAGTTGCCGATCGGACGGCGAACAAGATGAGGTGACCGGGCAAGCCGGCGTCGCTCTTGCTCATCCGTCCCCGCGTCGCATACGGTTGGGATACGAGAGGAGGACGGTCCGCGTTCATGAACATGTTCGACGAACTTGAGAAACGCGAGAACGCGGCTCCGTTCGAGCGCCTCGCGCGAAAGGCTCTCGCCGCCTACGGCATGGACGAGGCACGACTCGATGTCGTGTCTCACGTTGATCATGCGCTCTTCCGTGTCTCGGATCGAATCGCCTCAGGGGACAAAGCGCTCGCTCGCTACGGGCTTCGAATCTATCCCCGCGGATGGAGCCGGAATCAGACCCTGCGCACACTCCTTTGGCTTAGCGCGCTTCGTAGGGAACTCCCAGTTCCCGAGCCGATCCTCACCCGAACCGGAGAACTGGTCCAGAGCCTTTCGACGCGGGGCGTCTCGGGCTTTCGGCAGGTCGCCTTGCTCAGCTGGCTCGATGGTCGGCGACTCGACGTAGCTGAGTGGACTCAGGAGCAGGCGCGGGACGTGGGCCGTCTGATCGGAGCCTTCCACCAAAACGCAATACGATTTCGCCTTCCGGAAGATCTCGCGCCGCCACACCGGGACGCAGACGCCCTGACGGAAACGATCGATCCCGCAGGACTGAGCCAAGCTCTCGCTGTGGGGGAAGAGGCTCTGTTCGTTGCGGCCGTCGACCGCGTTCGAGATGCGATGTCGGATCTCGGAGCTGACGCACACGTCGCAGGGATGATTCACGGGAGGCTGACGCCGGACCACGTCATCTTCGAGGAGGACGGTGCGCGCGCGGTCGGCTTCACGGGCGCACGTTGGGGTTACTACGTCTACGATCTCGCAACGCTCGATCTGGCCCTGCACCCGCAAGAGAACGCCGACATCCTGTGCGGCGCTCTGCTCGAAGGATACGGCGAGACCTGTTCGCTCTCCTCGGAGTTCATCGGGCACCTCGATGCCTTTGCAGCCCTCCGGCTTCTCGACGAACTCGTTTCGCACGCTGCGCCGCTCGAATCGGGATCGTCCGACGTGGATCATCGGCGCATCGGTCGGACCGTCGCAGTGTTGAGACGGATCCTCGCCGACGAAGCTGCGCCACTCGAGGGGACAAAGGAAGAACGGGCCGCCCCGCTCTGAGACGACCCGTCATCGCGTTCGTGGTGCCGACTCGGTACTAGAAACCCCACTCCTCCGGCCGGAAGTCCACGATGTTCTCCGGAAGGAAGATCCTATCCGGGAACCCGTCGGCTTCGACCCGCCGGTATTCCATCACGGATGTCGTGATGACTTCGCTGTTCTCCATTCGTTGGACGGCGACCACGATCCGTCCCTCGAACTCGGTCAACTCCACCGCTTCTTGGGTGAGCGAGACGTTGCCCAGATCGTTGTAGTACTCGGACTTGAGGTCGGTGAAGTGCTCGGCGTCGATCCACATCTTGATGCGAACGTCGTCAACGTCTGCGTCGGCCTTGGCCGTCAGCTCCAGCACGTAGGCGGCCCGCTCTTGCTCACCGATCATGAGCGTCTCCTCCCCAAGGAGGGCAACGGTGTAGTCATCGCGCCAGTCATCTTGGGCGATGTCCCCGATCGACATCGAGCTCCCCGCGAAACTCCCCCCCATCCCCTCGGAGTCGAGCTCCTTCGGCTGTCCGATAGCCGGCAGGTACTGCCAGACACGCGTCTCCCCCTCCGCGTCTTCGTTGAAGAGCAAGATCACGCCCAACCACCACTCCGGCTCGGTGAAGTAGATCAGGGCGTGGTCCGTCCCCACGAACACGCGGAACGCGTACTCGCTCATCACGTCATTGCCGAAGTCGTTCGTGAAGTGTCCGGTCATCACCATCCCGGATCCCATGAACGTTTCGCTCTCGTCCTTCATTCGATCGAGGATCTCGTCGGCCGTGAGCGCGAATGCGCCGACTCCGACCATCAAGACGCCCACCAGAACGAGCAACCTTGTCATCCAGGCTTTCTTCATTGCAGGACCTCCCATGGATTCATCTACCGCGATTCCGCGGCGTCGTTTCGTCATTCCTTGCTCCACGCCTTGTGCGTGAGAAACTTCGGCTTCCATTGCACCAGGATCGCGGGGATGATCGAAATCGCCGACAGGGCACTGATTCCCATCGTCAACGCAATCTGCCATCCGAACGTACGGATCCCCTTGAACGATGCGAAGATCAGGATGAAGAAGCCGAGGGCCACGGTCAGCGCGTTGTAGGTGATCCCTCGTCCGGTCGTCCGAATCGTCGCCTGCAACGATCGCTCAGCGTTGCGATCGATCCGATACTCGGTCCGGAACCTCGAGATGAAGTGAATCGAGTAATCGACGCCGATCCCGACCGCGACCACCGAGACCATCAACGTCATGATGTCGAGTGGCTGCCCCGTGTAGGCCATGATCCCCATGCTGACCGCAACCGTCAGGATGAGGGGGATCGCAGCGATCAGCCCCGCGACGATCGATCCCATCAGGAGCATAACCAAGACGGAAACGGCGGCGACCGTCGTCGCCAAGCCGACCAACTGACTTCGCGTCATCTGGGTGAAGACACGGTTCATCAGCGTCGTCGCGCCGATCATCCGCACACGCAGATCTCCGTCTTCCGGGAAGTGCTCACGAATGTATTCCTTGACCACGCCGGCCACTCGAGAGACGTTCCCCGAGGAGTCCATCTTGTACAGCCCGGTGACCGTCCCGGCGCTGAAGTTGCCGAGCGCCATGTCTCCGAGGTCTCCGCCTTGGATGCTGAACATGAAGAGAAGCTGCGCCACGAGATTCCGATCCTCCGGGATCACGTAGAACGCCGGGTCATCGGCATGGAACTTCTGGTTCATCTGGCGGACGAGCGTCGTCAGCGAGAAGGTCTTGTTGACGCCGTTCTCGAGCAGGAATCCTTCCAGCTCGAGCATTCTGTTGAGAACGCCGGGCTCCTGGAGTCCGTCGGGCCGCCCGGTGTTGAACTCGATCATCACACTCATGTCGCCGGAGAAGGAATCGGAGACGAAATCGAGGATCTGGACCGCTTCGTGCTCCTTCCCGAGGAACTCCTCATTCGAGGTCTCCACGCGCAGGCGCGGGATCCCGGCCAGCATCACGCCGAAGACGATCACTGCGACCAGAAGAACCGTCTTCCGATGTCCGATGACGGCTTGCTCGAAGGCGAGCAGGACGCGGGTGAGCGGGCGCAGGCCCTTGCTCAAGTCGCGCACTCTCGGCTTCTTGAGGAGCGAGAAGATCGCGGGAATCAAGACGAGGGAGAAGACCATCGCAGCGAGGACGCCGATGGCGGTGATGACGCCGAATTGCTTCTGCGGCACGAAGAACGCCGTGAGCAGCGAAAGGAATCCGGCGGCCGTGGTCAGAGACGTCATCACGACCGGCCCCTTCATCTCTCGCATCGTGTTCAGGATCGCTTCTCGCTTCGGGAGTCCCTTGGCGGTCTCCTCGTTGTAGCGGTTGAGGACGTGAATCGCGTCGGCAATCCCGATGGCAAGGAGAAGAATGGGGGCGATGAACGACATCATCGTCATCGGGAAGCCCAGGATGACCATTGCGCCCATCGCCACGACGACCGAGAGGAGCACGATCGCGATCGGAAGGAGGATCCCGCGGATCGTCATGAAGCTGACGAACAAGAGCGCAATCATCACGACGATCGCCAACGGGAAGAGGAGCGTGAGATCGGTTGACATCGCCTCCTCCATGACCGCGTCGAAGTAGGCGTCTCCGTAGATGTAGAAAACGTCGCCGTCCCCACGGTTCGCATCGACGATCTCCACGATCTCGGGGGTGACCGCATACTCGTCGGCACCGACCTCGAGTTCGATGTTCAGGAGCGCTGCGGTGCCGTCGGCCGAAATGACACCACCGACGAGGTTCTCATCCGCCATGACCCGTTCGCGGAAGGTTGCCATCTCCTCAGGCGTGGCCGGCGCAACGCCTCCGGGAGATGCTTTCCTGACGCTGATTGACGTTTCCAGTCCGATCAACGTCTGGGAGTTGAGGGGCGTGGTCACCGACTTGACCCCCGGGATCGCGTCGAACGCGTCCGTCATGCGCTCCAGTTTGCCGAGGGTCGCGTCGTTGAAGATGGACTCCTCGTTGTGAAGCATCACCATGATCCCCCACGACGAGCCGTATCGCGCCTCGGCCTCGTCGAGCAAGACGATGATCGGATCGTCGTCGCTCATGAACTCGCGGAAGTCGGTCTCCTGCGTCATGAACTGGATCGGAAACGCCAGGCCGGCCGCCAGGATCACGGTCGCGGCAATCGTCCAGATCGGGTGATCCACTGCGAAACGGATCAGTCGATTCATCTCATCCATCCTTCCATCACGTACACCTCGTAGAGAAACCCAAGCAGTAGGTCGTCATGGACGCCGATCGGGCGCACGTTTCCTTCGAAGACCTGGCTGACGACTTGTCCAATCAGGTCGATGCCACTCGAGACATGAGCAGAGAGTAGACGGGGCACGCCGCTGAGAATGCAGGCCCAGTCGATCGATCCGTCGTCGATCCCGCGGGGGATGAGCAGAACAAGATCGTACGGCTCGAGATCCGAGCTTCGCTCTTCCCCCGCCAAAGGATCATGCCAGCTCGACTCGACGTCCGCGAAGACCACGTCAGCGCGGAAGAGCCCCGAACCCTTGAGGACGCCGACAAGCCCGCCGACTCGCATCGTCGACAGGAACGTCTTCGTCTCATCTACGATCAGCAACCGGACCGCCGCGGTCGCTGGATCAGGCTGGCCGTTGACAACGACACCGAGCGTCAGAATCGTCATCGCGAGAATCAGGGCGAGACGGTTGCGTGCGTTAGTCATGCGTACTCCTTACGAGTGTTCTTCCATTCTCTTCTTCATCAGGGCGCCTCTGCGCTTCTCCCAGCGCGCGGCGGAACCTGGCGATTCCTCAGCAACGAAATCGAGGAAGACGAGCATCTCCAGCAGTCGGCACTTCTCCTCGATCGAACGGCCCTCGAGGAGCAGGAGCCCGTTCTCGGCGACGCGCCGGTTCCGTTCAAGATGCTCTTTCTTCTGTGCAAAGAGGATCGACCAGACGTCAGTCCGAACCCGGTAGTAGTGCCTTCGCTCACCGGGGAAGCTGATCTTCTCGATCACGCCAAGGCGAAGCAGGAGTTGGGTCGCCATGCTGATCGATCCTTTGCTCGCCTGCAGTTCGTCAGCCAGCTCATCGAGTGAGCGATGAGGTGGGACGCAGACGAGGAGGGCCCCAACGACCCGTCCGGCCATGTGCGGGAGGCCGTGCTCGTCGATCATGTCTCCCGCATCTTCGATGAACTGGCGGTATGCCTCTAAACTCGCACTCATCGCACTGCCTCCCGGGAAGAGCGGCGAGTATATGCCGTTCACCGTGTTCAGTCAAGACTGAACACAGTGAACGATTCGGCCGCTGTTCAGACGCCGATTCCGACAGATCGTATCGGCGCCTCGAGGACACTCTCGACGTCCTCACCCTCTACGCGAGAGGCGTCCGTCCCTGCCCGAAGACCGGGACTCGATGGGTTGTCCTCTTCGCAAGATTGTACGAGGTAGTTCGATCGTCACATGGAAACTAGGACGTCCAACGATCTCGATGAACCCTCCCAAGATCGAATCGGTCGGCCGCGGGCTTCTTCTCGTTCGGATGTCCGATCACAAGAAGCGCCAGCGGGATGATGTGTTCCGGGATCGAAAGGAGTTCTCGGAAGCCCTCCGCGCGACCCTCGGATGGGTGGATTCCGCACCAGACGGCCCCGAGGCTGCTCGCATGCGCTGCGAGGAGAAGATTCTGGACCGCCGCCGCGCAATCCTGCACCCAGAACCCTTTGTGTTTCTCGAGGGTCGTGTCGCCGCAGACGACGATCGCCAACGGCGCCTCCACCGCCATCTTGGCGTGGGGGTGAACGGTCGATGTCGCGTCGAGGGTTTCTCGATCACGAATCACCACGAACTGCCACGGTTGTTGATTCCCCGCCGAAGGCGCGGCCATCGCTGCGCGAAGCAGCGTCTCGATCAGATCCTCGGAGACCGGCTCGTCCCGGAAGCTACGGATGCTCCGTCGCGTGAGAATCGCTTCGATTGCGTCCATCTCATCACCTCTCCTGTTGAATCCGTGTTCGCTCGAAATCGATTGTGCCGATCCGATGGCGCGGAGTGAAGCCGGCTCGGGGCGCGTCAATCCCCTCCCGAAGCCAGAGGTCTGAGTTCCGCGTCTCGCCGAGCCTCATCAGGGTCTTGCTTCGACGAGACGGCGTTGAGCCAATCGATGTATGACGTCGGCAGGCCAGCCTTCTTCGCTCCGGCGATTACCAGTCGCTTGTACCAGTCGTAGGGCCGAAGCCCCTCCACCACGTCGATCGCGATGTAGGCGGCCGCCTCGACCGGTTGCTCTCCCGCCTGAACGGTGACCGTCTCCCGCAGGTAGCCGCGCCCAGCCCCCTCGGTCCGATCGAGGATCGACAACTCACCGTCGTCGATCTCGTAGAGAAGACCCCATACGGCGTCCGCCAGATCGGTCGTCGACAGGACACCGCACTTCCCGGACCCGTCGACGCTGCGCTTCGTCCAGACGAGTCGGTGGCCGCGAAGAACGGCCGGGCCGACCGCTCGCGCGGAGACGCCCCGCTGTCGCAGTCGTGCTGCAAGCATGTTCGATCCGTAGGCGAAGTATCTCATCGGCTCGCGTGTTCCTCTTGGTCGACGCACACAACCATCCCTTCTCTGCCCTAGAATGGACAAATTCCACCTTGCGGCCAAGGAGGCTCCGTGAGAAGGGGGAATGTGCTCCACGCGTGGACGCTCACTCCGAAGGAGGCGATGCGGGTTCAGATCTCGCTCTCCGAACGCCTCGCTCACTCCTGGGACGAGCGGGGCGTCGTTACCGTCGGAGGGATTGATGTGAGTGTCAAGAACGGCGTCTCCCGCGCGGCGATCGTCGTCCTCACGTTCCCAGACCTCTCGCCTGTGGAAGAGTCAACTGCGGAGGCACCGACACCGTTTCCTTATGTGCCAGGCTTGCTGACGTTCCGAGAGGGGCCGATCATTCTTGAAGCGTGGTCGAAGCTGGTGCATGAGCCCGATCTCATTCTGTTCGACGGTCAGGGGATTGCCCACCCTCGGCACATGGGGATCGCTGCACACATGGGCCTCTGGCTCGATGTTCCGACGATCGGATGCGCCAAGTCTCGCCTGTACGGCCACCACGAAGACCTAGGATCGGTCAAGGGCGAGTCGACCGATCTACACGACGAGCGAGAGACAGCTCGCGTCATCGGCTCGGTGTTGCGAACGAGAAAGGACGTCAAGCCGCTCTTCGTCTCGCCCGGAAACCTGATCGACGTTGAGCACGCGACCGCGTTCACCCTGGCTTGCTGTGATCGGTATCGTCTTCCCGAGCCGACGCGCTGGGCTCATCGCGTCGCAGGTGGAGGGACACTCCCAACTTGATCGAAACGTCGGTACTTCCTGCATCCGCCGCCTTCTTCACGCTTGACAGCCGCTCGCCGCGCCCCCTTTCCGCCTCATCCCCGCCAGGAAACGTCTGCCCGTTGGACGTGTAGGTAGAATCGACGTTGGTACCAGTGTTTGCGGGCTGCGAAAGAGGAGGCACCCATGCGACTGTCGATCGCGCGAAGAACTGTCGCGCTTGTCTGTCTGTTCACCGTTCTACTAAGCAGTTCATCGATTGTGCTTGCGCGCACAATCAAGGTTCCGGGCGACTACCGGACGCTCGAACAGGCTCTCGAAGCGGCGGAGAGAAGAGATGAGATCGTCATCACGACACGGAATGATCTCCGCGAGAACATCGATGTGCGGAACGTCCGCGGTGTCACGATCAGAAGCGAGCGATCGTCGAGAGATGTCGTCATCCGCGGCCGATCGGACACCAAGCCGGTCATCATGCTCACCAATTGTCGGGACCTCGTCTTCGAGAACATCGTCGTGCAAAGCGGATCCGTCGGGCTCAACGTCATCAGAGGAGATGACATCGTGTTCCGCGAGTGCACGATCCAGCAGAACGTTGGCACCGGGGTCACCGGTCAAGGACTGACGTTGGAAGATTGCGCGGTGCAGGAGAACGGCGGCTGGGGCGTCGAGCTGATCGGCGACTCATCGACAGAGGGGAGCACGGGAGGAACGAGCGTTGACCTGATGTACACCTTCGGAGAGACCACCAGCGCTCCGCTGGAGGAGGGTACACAGCTGGTACTGAAGGGAACAACCCTCCGAGACAACCAGGCGGGAGGGATGTACATCCGGGCCTCGAAGGCCGAGATCGAGGCAAGCTCGTTCACATCCAACGTCGGGTTTGGCCTGTTCGTTGAAGGTGAGGCGATCATCGAGTTCATCGATGCTCCGGAGCTGACGGAGATCACGAACAACACCCTTGGCGGTGTTCTCGTGAAGGATGCGGTCTTCACGCTCCGAGGAACGGCTCTCGTCAAGGAGAATCATGGCGTCGGCATTCAGGCCGAAGACGCGCTCCTGACCCTCGAGGGAGCCACCGTGAGCGGCCACGATCAGACGGCCGTCTTCTACTTGCGGTCCGAAGGTTCGGTCGTCGGCAGCACGATCGAGGACAACGTCGGCGTTGGCCTTCTCATCGACGAGGAGAGCACCGTCGCCGTCTCCGGATCGACCATAGCACGTCAGGGAGCCGACGGGATCCGGGTCATCAACGGATCGACCGTCGCCGTCGACGGACAGTCGCTCATCTCCAACAACGGTATGAGCGGACTCCTCGCGGATGCGACCACCGTTAACGTCGCCGATTCCACGGTTACAGGGAACGACGTTACCGGAATCCGTTTGATCAACGGAGCCGAGGGGACGGTTCGAGTGACCTCGGTCGACGCCAACGATCTCGACGGGATTGTCGTCTCCGCGTCGACGCTTACGGTGATCGGCGGAACGGCGTCCGGGAACGGCCAACACGGCGTCTACGTCACGGCTGAAGGCGCGGCGACCATCCAGGGAGACGCCGTCGTGTCCTCAAACGGAGTCGACGGCCTCCACGTCGATGCTTCCTCGGGAGCAGTCCAGGGCTCCCAAGTGATCGACAACCGGAGAAACGGTGTGACCGTCTCCGGCGAACTGAACGATGGCGGGCGTTCGACGGCTTCCATCAGCGGGAGCATGATCGCTCGAAACGGTGTCGACGGAGTCCGCGCCGAGCCGGGAACGTACGTGCTCATTTCAGACGAGGCCCTTCTCGCCGAGAACATCGAAAACGGCCTAACGCTCGACGGCGCGACCGGCACAGTCGACGCGAGCGACTTCGTGAAGAACGGGGGGCACGGCGCGTTCGCAACGAACAATGCCGTCCTCACCATCCGGAACGCTTCGACGTTCCGTGAGAACGGGATGCACGGCGTCGCCGTCGACGCGAGCTTCCTTGAGATGGTCGACAGTTCGGCCAGCGCGAACGTGACGAGCGGCGTCTACCTCCTCGAGGCCGAGGCGAAGCTCACGCGCGTCACGCTGACGGACCAGGCGATCCACGGTCTGCAGATGGTCGACAGCTCGGCGATCGCCTCCGCGATGGAGATCGCATCAAACGGTCAACAGGGGATCTACGAGACGGGCTCTCGGCTCGATCTGTCCGACAGCCACGTCCACGACAACGTCATCCACGGTATCCTGCTCGAACACGCGCTGATCGACATCATGAGCAGCACCATTGACTCGAACGGCGTTCACGGCATCCTGGCAAGCCAGAACTCGAGCGCGACAGCGACCGACACGACTATCTCGAACCACCCGGACGATGGGGTCGCCCTCGCCAACAGCTCCGGCGACTTCCTGGATTGCACGGTGGCGGAGAACGCCAATCACGGGATCGACATCGACGTCTCGGCTGTCGTGATGGTCGATTCATTCGTGACAGACAACGGGATTCACGGAATCAATCTGGTCAACTCGACCGCGGATCTGACGACCACCGAGATCGTGGGGAACGCCAACCTCGGCCTCTCCGCAATCGACTCGACCGCATCGGTCGTCGCCTGTTCGATCGCCGATCAGGGGAACGACGGTCTTGTGCTGGACAACTCGGCCGCTGGGCTTGAATCGACCGACATCCTTCGAAATGCGGGCGCTGGCCTCATCGCGACGAACGCCGTCGCCGCGATCGAGGGCGGGTCGGTCAGCGAGAATGGATCGCACGGCCTGAGGCTGACCAAGTCGTCGATCAACGTGACATCGCTCACGGTGAGAGCCAACGCGGGGAGCGGCCTCTACGCCGAGTCCTCGGGGGTCAACTTCCTCGATACGACGATCACGGGGAACGCCGAACACGGGATGTGGCTCGACTTCACGCAGATCACGGCAGAACGCGGTTCGATAGAGGGCAACATGCTCACCGGAGTCAGCGGCAGGGAGCGTTCGCGTGTTACCCTGATCAGCACGGAAATCACCGATCACGAGCAGGGCGGCCTCCTCCTCGTCGACTCCTCGGGCGACGTTCGTGCCACACCGATCACCGGAAACGGCGCCAACGGCGTCCGAGCGACGAACTCGGTTCTTCGCATCGTTGACGGGACGGAGATCTCGAACAACGACGCCAGCGGGCTTCTTCTCGCCAACACGTTCGCCGAGGTCAAGGGAAGCACGATTACGAGGAACGGCGAGCACGGCGTCCTGGCAACGACGTCGACGATCCTGCTCTCGAGCGCGGAGGTGACCGATCACCCGAAGGATGGTTTGAACCTGACCGACAGCAAGGCCGAACTCGAGATCACCAAGGTGGAAGACAACGGGGCACGAGGGATCTTCGCCGACGCCAACGCCGAAGTGAAGGTCTCTGGTGGTTCAATCGCCGACAACGGGGAGGAGGGCATCTCGCTCGTCGCGAGCGCGGTCGAGCTCTCCGGCTTGACGATCCGCAACAACGGGACCGTCGGCATCCTCGGCTTCGGAGGAAAAGTGATCGCCGACAGCACGTCGTTCACCGATCACCCTCAGGAGGGCCTCAGGCTGTCCGGCACGTCGGCCGAGATCACCGACGGCCGTCTCTCCGACAACGGGACGTACGGGTTGTTAGGGACAGACGGCTCAACCTGTACGCTGACGACGTCGACGGTGACCGACAATCGGAGCGGCGGCGTCTCGCTCGACAGCGGCGCGGTCAATGCGATCGCGACCGACATCTCCGGGAACGGGGACGTCGGCATCGTTGGCTCCGAGGCGATCGTCAATCTCTCTGATTCCAGCCGGATCTTCGATCACGCGACGGACGGCCTCCGGCTCACGGACAGCACCGCGAAATTGATCGACTCGTCGATCTCGTCGAACGGCCGGGACGGCATCGATGCCGCGAACTCCAAGATCACGATTCAGGGATGCACGCTCTCCGAGAACGGGGCCGCCGCTCTCGACGCGCGGTCGAGTTCGGTGACGGCGGCGACCTGCCTGCTGACCGATAACGGAACTTCCGCCGTCACAGCGAGCGAACGCGCTCGCGTGACCCTCGTTGGGAGCACCGTCAGCGGCCACCCGGACGATGCCTTCGTCCTCGATGGGAGTTCGGTCAGCCTGCAGGATTGCGAGGTCTTCGACAACAGCTCGCATGCGGTCACCGCGGCGCGGGCAACGCTCAGCATCTCCGGGACGACGATCACGAGTCACGGTGCGAGCGCGATCGTCCTCGACGACGCCCGCGCCGAGGTCTCGAGCTCTCGGATCGAGAGCAATGATGGGCACGGCGTAGAGGCGGTGCTGTCGACGATCGCGTTCGATGACACGATCGTCACCGATCACCCGACGGATGCGATCCGGCTCGATCGATCCTCCCTCGAGTTCGTCGAGAGCCTGTTGACGGACAATCGGGGCGTCGGGATCTCGGCACTCGACTCCCAGATTACGGTTGCCGCGAGCACGATCAGCGGGAACACGAGCTACGCCCTCGATCTCGAGAACAGCTCGGCCGTCGTCTCTGATGGGGCCGTCCTGCGTGCAAACGGTGATATCGCGGTGAACACGCTGAACGCGACGGTCACGCTCCTCGGCGCCGAGATCTCCGAGCATCCGTCAACCGCCGTCCTCCTCGATAACTCGCCTGCCTCGGTGACGAACAGCACGATCCGTGCCAACCAAGGTTGGGGGATCGAGGCAATCCATCAAACGGCGCTGATGACGCTTGGCTCGCTCATCACCGAGAACACGAGCGGTGGTCTCTCGCTGACGCGGTCGGTCGCCGCACTCCTCGACGAGACGTCGATCAGCGACAACCTAGGCGTCGGAGTGGCCGCGGCGGAACGCTCGGCCCTTCTGATCGTGGAGACGACGATCGGCGGGAACGCGGGGGATGGCCTCGCGATCGACACATCGTCGGCGTCCATCCGTCAGTCTACGATCGACGGGAATGCCGGCCACGGGATCTCGCTCACGAACCTGTCGGTGATCTCCCTCGTCGGTTCGACCATCTCCTCACACACGAGCGACGGACTGCACGTCGAGGCATCGATCGGAACCGTCCGGCAGAACGCATTCATCGACAATGCGGGATTCGGCATCTTCGTCGGATCGGACGCACTGATCGCCGGCTACGAGAACACGTTCAGCGGGAACGGGACCGATACCTCGGAGAACGTTCCTCTGGAGCTCTCGCAGCCTCGCTAGAACAGACGTCCTCCTAAACGCGAAGGAGGGCAGGCCTTCTTGAAGGTCTGCCCTCCACTTCCTGACTGCCGCCCTATTGAAGGAGTCCGATGATCTGGAGGCCCTCTTCTCGGTCGGCGACATACGCACGTGCCCCGTGAACGGTCACACTTGTCGCCTCTCCAGGGGTGTCAAACTGCGCGATGCGCTGAGGGGTCGTCGGATCCGTCACGGAGTAGACGGACAGGCCGGCAGTCGCCTCGGCGACGTAGAGCGCACCGCCGACAAGGGCCAGGCCCATCGCCTCTCCGGCCGTCGGGATGAACCCGATCTCGACAGGTGCCGCCGCATCGTGAACGTCGAGGATGCGGACGCCGCCGTATCCGGCGGCGACAAACGCCGTCCCGTCTGCGACGACCACGCTGTTCGCTTCACCGAACGTCTTGATCACGCTCAACCGCGACGGGTCGGAGGGCTCGGTGACGTCAATGAGTTCGAGGCCGGCGTCTCCCATGGCGACGTACGCGACCCCCGCGCCGACCCAGACGGACTTCGCAAACGCAGTGGTGCCGTGCGCTCCCACGAGCGACGGGCTCCCGGGATGAGACACATCGACTATCTGTAAGCCACCCTGCGAATCGGCGACGAAGGCGAGATCATCGGCGATGGCCACGTCCCACGCCGAGCCGAGCGTATCGAGGTTGCCGACCTCGACCGGGCGCATCAGATCGGAGACATCGAGAATCGTCAGTCCGTCGCTTCGGTTAGCGACAAAAGCGAAATCTCCGTCGAAGGCGATCGCCCGCGCGTAGCCGCGGGTCGAGTGTGAGCCGACCTCGATGGGTGCCTTCGGATCGGAAACGTCGATGACGAGAAGCCCCTGCGCCCCCACGATCAGGTAGGCGAAGTCTCCGTCGGACGCGACGTCGAGCGAGTATCCCCGAGGCTTGAACTGGCCGAGAGCTTCTAGTTGCAGCGTCGCTTCGAGCCGAAGCATGTACGACACGCCTCCGGCACCCGAGGAGAGCGCGAGAAAGAAGACCCCGTCGCTCGGTGCGGTCCAGTCGAGGCCAAGCCCGTCACCGGCGATTGTCGAGGTCTCCTCCAGGACGGTCTCGCCGTCGAGACCGACGAGTTGAATCCTGATCGGTCCTTCGGCGTCGAGGATGAATCGATAGGCACCGGCTTCGCGAGCCCGGAAGCGAAACCAATCGCTGTCCTCGGGAACTTCCAGCTGACCCTTCGCCGATAGACCGAGGGCTGTCAAGTCGTCGGCCTTTGCGGCGCTGTTCGCGAAGTCGTCGCTGTAGCCGGCCTGCTCTACAGAGAGCCGGTAGCCTCCGGTTCCGTCTTCGGCGCGCACCGCCAAGAACTGAGCGCCGGTCATCGGAGTCGACCAGGTGACACGTGCCGTGCCGCCGTTGGCAATCGCCGTCGTGAGGACGTCGGCCGAGTCGCCGGCGAGAAGGTCGAGCCGCGTCGACCCGTCTCCCGACGTCTTCTCCAGTTCGATGGCGTAGGAGTAGCCGCCGGCGGCCGTGAAGAGGAAGACGTCGACGTCGTCCGCGGTCTCATGGAAACCGGAGACGCTTCCGCCAACCGAGACCGGCGTCGCGGTCAGAGAATCGTTCCCGTGGTCGTCGACCTGCCGCGTCGCGGCGGAGAGGGCGTAACAACCTGTGCCGGACGTCGCCCGCGCGTGACGGACCATGACGAAGTACGTCCCGGTCTCCGGCGCCGCCCACTCGATCCGAGATCCACCGTCGGTCCCGCCATCATCATCGACACGGAGAATCGTGCCTCCGTCCGTGTCGAGCAGGTAGAGGACCGTGTCCGCGCCGGCATCGAGGTGGCTGGTGAGGAGCTGATACGTGCGTCCAGCCGTCGCGGAGAAAAAGAAGTAGTCCATGTCTCCGCCAACCTCCAGACAGGCGGAGAGAAGATCGCCGCCGACTTCGATCGGCGTCGCCGCCAGTGGGGAATCCCCATGATCGTCCGCCCACACCGATATCGAGAAGCACACGCACAGGGCCATGACCACAATGGCGACTCGCATCTTGCCTCCGTTCTTCACCGTTCACCTACCGTTCGAGAATGGGGTCCGTTTCGTCGGAGCCATCGGTCCGCTTCTGGGGCGGCATGATCATTCCGTTCCTTCGTGCATCACGGTGAGCCGCCGGAAGGCGTCCGAATACCCGTCGTTCTCCTTCGACCAGTCGACGAGGCGGGCGCAAGGGAACTCGTCACAGTCAGAGCAGTATTCCAGCCCCTTCTCGTCGACGCAGCAAGCTAGGATCCAGCACGAAACCGTTCCGCCGGCATCGACGCCCCAGTGGACCGTGCGATCTCCCTTGCAGCCATTGCAGTACAGGCCCCTCTCGATCGCCCTTGACGCGCCTTCCGTCGGTTCGAGCCAGCCCATCTCGCGGTACCAGTCAACGCAGGTCTTCGCCGCCTGCTCGTCGAACGGAAGTCGCCGAATCGAACAGGCTTCGCAATCGAGGCCGCACGCAGCGATCCAACGAAGTTCCTCAGACTCGTCTGTCTCAGCCCTCTCATTGACCATGCGCGTCACAAGGATACAGGCAACACACTGGAAGATGAGGGACCGAGATTGAACGCGGCCGGAAGACGCGAGGCGGACGTGGGTCGTCCGCCCCGCGATGGAATCTAGAGCTCGAGCGCTTGGCGCATCAACCGCGGCGGCAGCGATCCGGCCCTGAGCATCGTGTCATGCACTTCGCGCAGACTCGCGTCCGGATGCGCCCTCTTAAGGTCCTCGACGAGGTCGAGGATTTGCAGCTTACCCATCAGATACGACTGGGGCTGTGCCGGCGTCTGCGTGTAGCGCCTGACCTCGGCGGTGGCGTTCCCCGGCTCGAGCTGGACCTTCTCGACCATGAAGTCGATCGCCTCCTGCACCGTCATCCCTCGCGTATGCAGCGACACGTCGAGGATGATCCGCGCTGCACGCCACAGCTGGTCGTGAAGGCGGCCGAGCCGCTGAATCGGCTTCGCGATCCAGCCGAGCTGTTCCATCAGTTCCTCGCAGTAGAAGGCCCACCCTTCGATGAAGAGCGTCGCCAAGAACGATCCCATCTTGCGAGGCAAGGTGTCGGTCCGGTTCGCCCAGACGAGCTGGAGGTGGTGTCCCGGATACGCCTCGTGTAGTGCCACGACCGGAAGCTTCACGTTGAAGTGCCCCTTGAGCTTGGCCTCCTTCTCTTCCTCCGACGCGTTCGGGTCGACCGGGGTCACAACGAAGATCCCTTCTTGCTTCTCGTCGAAGATCCCGGGCTGCATGTAGGCCGCGTAGGGGATAATCGGCCGCAGGTAGACGGGCGTCTCGATGATCTTGAGGGACTCCCCCTCGGGAATCGTGACGATGTCGTTGTCGATCACGAACTGTTTCGCTCCGTTCATCGCGCCCTCGTAGGCCTGAAGAAGCCCCTCGGCCGTCGGATGGTCGGCCTTCGCCTCTTCGAGGATCTCCTCGACCGACTTCGACGGATCGATCTCCTTCGCGACCGCCTCCATCTGCTGTTTGGTCAGCTCGAACTGCTGCCAACCGGTCTCGATCAGCTCGTCGGCGTCGTAGTCAACCATGTGATCCTCGCGAAGGATCTCGTCGAACAGCTCTCTCCCGACCGCGAAGTCGGCTTGAGCCTTCGGAAGCACCTCGTCGCGAACGAACGCAATGTAGTCCTCGACTGCCTTCCCGGCCTCCGCGCCGGCCTCGGTGATCTCTTCGGCCAAGTCTGGGGCAGCGCCTTGGGCGAGGCTCGGAAGGAGCATGGTGAACAGCATCGGTGCCATCTGCCCCTGCTCGATCGCCGTCTCCGCCCAGACGCGCGGAACCTCGTTCGGAACGAGAACCTTCTTCGCTTCCTCCAGAACCCTGGGGACCTGCCGCGTTCGTTCAAGCGCGGACTTCAGCCGCTCTGGGAGAGGCGCGAACTCCTTGATGATCAAGACCATCACGCTTCCGGTCGTCGCGTCGATGTACTGACCGGGATTGCGGATGTGCCCCCGAAGCCGCTCGTGGCCGCGGACGAAGCTCTTGATGATCTGCGTCATCAGCGTGTGATCGACGCGGGCGTCGTTCGGCCAATCGTCGGTCTTCATCTCGGCGAGTTCGGCCGCCATCCCCTTGATCTCTTCGTTCTGGTCGTCCTGGGCCGCCAGAGTGAAGTCGCCCAACTGGCCGTCGAAGCGATGGTCGCCGAGCTGCGTCGCCGCGCCCGGATTCAGCTCCATCAACCGGTTGATCCAAGCCTGGGAACGCTCGTAAAAGTGCTGCGGGTCGGTCACGATGAGTCCTCCTTCTCTATTTGCGGATCGTCTGTACTTGTGTGTCGAAGTCCCCGGACGAACCGTTCACTCGCCCGACACCCTCGAAATGGCTTTCAGTCAGCAGATCGTGGCATAATCGTCCTCAAACCTGAACGAAACGGCAAACTCGCGCGAAAGCCGGGGACGCAAAGTCACGGATCTACGGGAGGACCCAAGATGGCCGGACTACCGAAGTCAGTCGGAATCATTGCGCTTCTCGCAGTAGCCAGTCTTGCGGTCAGCTTTGTCTCGGTTGCCCAGGACGTTGATGTGCCTCTCATTGAGATCGACCCGATTGTCGAGGTTCAGACACCGTCCACCCCGCTCGAGGAGATTGTCGAGTTCGTCGAAGGGAACGTGACGGCGACCGCCGAACAGACGGAGACTCTCGTCTCCGCGTTCGAAACCGTCCTCGATGCCGATCTACTCGAACCGGATGCCGTGGTCCAGCTAGCGGCCGAGCTGCTGGCACTGGTGGATTGGGAACGCCTCACCGAGCCCGAGGCGCTGGATCTCCGCGTGGCGGCGATTGCTTCCGTGCTCAGCGAGTACCTTGCCGATCCGTCCATCGACCCGCTGACGGCGCTGGCCACGGCTTACACCGAAGAAGTGGCACCGCCGGGCATCCTCAACGCACTCGACAAGTCCGGGGTGGAGGCCGATGCGCTGTTCCGCGTCGGGGAGTTGGTCGAGAGCAGCCTTCCGCCTGGGATCATCATTCGCGTCACCAAGGACACGCTCCGGGGCGGCGCGACCCCGGACGAGATCCTCGAGATCCTAGTGGCCCTCGAGGCCGCCACGCAGGAGGACCAATCCTGGGGACAGGCGGCCAATGCCGTGACCGATCAAGGGGAGTTCAAGCACCAAGATGAGGAGCAGAATCAGAACACCGGCCAGAACGAAGAGCCAGAAGAGGAAGAAAACACGCACGGCAAGCAGGGGAACAACGGAAGAGCGAAAGGAAAGGACAAGTAGCACTTCCAGCGGCATGACCTCCTGTAGCTTTCGGTAGGGCAGGGGCGGCGACAAGTCTCCGGGTGTCGTCGCCCCTTTTTCTTACGTCTTCCAAGCACGCCGAATCTGCGTCACTCAATCCCCGCCGCATTCAACCACGCGACCGACACTCCCGTCCCGAATTGGGAATCGCTCAAACGACAAGGATGCGATTCAGATTGACCGCGTGATCCACGAGCCGGCGCGCCTGCTGATCACCGCCCACCTCTACGTCGTCGAGAGCGCCGACTACGTCTTCCTTATGCGGAACACCGGTCTGACCTGGGGGAACCTGTCCTCCCACCTGAGCAAGCTCGAGGCCGCCGGCTACGTCGAGATCATCAAGGAGTTCGTCGAGCGGAAGCCGCACACGATGGTCAAACTCACACCCGAAGGCCGGACAGCGTTCGATGCGTACCGCCGTCAGATGAAGGCGCTGTTCGACGACCTTCCGGACGAAGGATCAACCGCACGAAGGAGGTGAATCGTGGAGAGCACGCCCTGGATCCTGATCGCCCTCGGTGTTCTCGCCGCCATCGGAGCGGTGATATTCCTGATGCAGGCGAAGTAGTCCGCGACCCCACCCGGTCGAATCGATCGATCTGACCGGGTGGGATTCGTTGTTCTCGATCTACTGCGCGTGCAGCAGCTCTTCCACGATGAAGCCGACATCTCTGGCGATCCGGCGCAGCAGGATCGGCGAGATGTCTCTCCCTTGGTGAATCGGTACCGTCGTCCTTCTCCCGTCTGGATGGCGGAACTGCCTATGGGATCCGCGCTGGCGAGACTCCGTAAAGCCCGCTTGTTCAGGATGGCGACAACCTCTCGGGGGCTGAGAACGGGTGGCTTGGATACGATCAGGAGATGACTACATTCTGTATGCCGACAAACTCAGCCTCGATCTGCGGCTCTCCGTCCTCCAGCAGAATCGCGATGAGCTCACGGAGGTTGACGTTGAGTTCATCCACCGTCTCTCCTTGAGAGTGAGCACCCGGAAAGCCGGGGACGTAACCGACATACAAACGAGTATCGGAACATCTCTCGACGATCGCTTGGTAGGTCTTCATCACCGCTCGACCTCCGTGGTCATCAGCACATCGGAACCGAAGCCATGACAGTCGTCTCGCTCACCGCGAGCCCTAGCGTTTCGTAGAAGCGGGTGTCTCCCGGACCTACTCCAGGCCCTGCCGTGGGGATGTGGCAATGCAAGACCAGACCCCAAGCACGGACCCCAAGCACGCGCAAGGCCAAACCCGAATATTCCAAGGAGAATCCATATATCAGGCGCTGTTGTTTTATCGTGCCGTATCTGTTATGGTCGGTATACGTCTGAAAGCGCCGGTCGGGTGGCACTAGTGGGGATGAGCATCATCAGGTTGCCGGAAGGCCGAAGCAAGGGGGGTGAGAACAATGCGCGCTGCGATCGCCCTGCTCTTTGTGATGCTGCTTGGAGCGGCGGGCTGGGCGGAGGAGGCGCCTGCGATTCAGTCCATCGCAGACTGGGAAACCGGCACGTACTGGACATACGAGACGACAAGGGTGTTTTCTCCAACTTCAGGAGGATGGAGCGATGTTCGTGGTTCTCTCACGTTCATCGTACTCGGAGGAAGCGTCTGTCAGGGGATCGAGATCTGGACTCTGGCCGCAATATCGGAAGCCCATGATGGCAGCGAGGTCATAGATGTCGCCATGCACATTGGGCCGCGAGTTCTTTATCAGAGGTGGCCGATCGTCGTCGATTTCCTTCCCAGAGCGGAAACTTCAGCTTCCGAAACTGGGCTGACCAGAACCGCAGCTGCGTTTCCATTGACTGTACCAGTGCCAGGCCTTCCGATGCGAGTCAGCAGAGCCTTGCCGGTCACCGTTCATCCATCGTCTTTCGACGAACCGCTGCCGGATTGGTTGGTGGATGCTCACGAGACGGGCTCGACGTGGGAGACTGTCACACTCACTGAAGAAGAGCGAGCCGAGGTGACTGCATCGGCTGGTACTTTCTCGAACGCGATTCCCATTCAGTACCAGTGGGAAAGGTTTGGAGAGCGACATTCCGGGACGGCGTGGTGGGTTCCACAGGTGGGCTGGTGGGCGCGCGCTGATGGCCAAGAAGAGACAGAAGATCGGATCACGCTCAGCTACACGATAACTCTCGTGTCCTGGGGAGTGCTCTCGCCCGAAGAGATGGAGAGCCGGCTCGCATCGGCTCTTCAGTCAACGCAGAGGATCGACCCGCCGGCAGCTCAGCGAGTCCAGACTCTGCTTGAGGAGCTGGAATCGAGTGGCAAGTGATACCGAGGTGAGGAACACGGGACACACTCGTCATCGCTGCGCAAGGAGCTTGAAGTTCGCTGTGGCGGGAGGTGGTTCATGGAGGCGAGATCACACTTCGAATCCATTTAGGGGCAAAACTCGCGAGTATGGCGAGAAGCTGCGGAGAGCAGTCAAATACGAGAGGAAAGGAGCATCAATGGTGCGAAAGTTGGCGTTTCTTCTTGTGACAATCCTGCTGGGAATGAGCTGGCTCGGGTTCGCCGAATCGACTTGCGGAAGTTGTGGAGAACCGCAGGCCGCGGAAGACACGCAGCTCCTCGACTCCACGGAACCGGCCCCGGCAATGGCCGGGTTGTGTAATGCTGGTCCGCACAGTTGCTGGGTCTACATCCGGCATTGCGGACCTGACAATACGTGGTGCTACATGAGATGTTGTTGGCACTACTGCACGAAAATAGTTTGGCAGTGGTGTTGGATCCCGCCCTGGATCTGGTGCCCCGTCTGTGACAAGTGGGAAAGCGGCTGCGGGTATGCGTGTTTCCCGCCTGGTTCGATTCCGTCTGCTGCGTGTGCTCCAGATGGGACAGTGCGAGCAGTCGCGTTCAAGTAGCGGCAGCACTCGCATTGCCGAAGCACGTACGTCAACTCCCTAGGCCACGGAGACCCTAAGAATCAAGGTTTGACCCCAGTATGCTCTCGTGCAGCAGCTCGTCCGCGATGAGGCCGGCATCTCTGGCGATCTGGCTCAGTCGGAACCGAAGCCATGACAGTCGTCTCGCTCACCGCGAGCCCTAGCGTTTCGTAGAAGCGGGTGTCTCCGGGACCTACTCCAGCCCCTGCCGTGGGGAGTGTCGCAATGAAAGATGTGACCCCGGATTCCTTCGTGACGTTCAAGAAACGCCGGCAGCGAAGCACAGCGAGAATTCAGCTCGTCCTGTTCGTCCTAGCGCTCGCCGGAGGCGGGATGTTCCTCTTCACTGCCTGGTCGACGCGAGGCGCCGCCCCGGAGTGGGTCGGCTGGGTCCGTTCGCACTTCCTCATCGTCATCGGCCTGATCTGGGGCGGTGCGCTCGTCGCCGGCGCCTGGGCGGCCGATTTCCCGCGGCTTCATGTGTACGGCGCCCTGGTGTTTCTCACGCTCCTCGGATCCGATCTGTCGGCCGGATACAACCTCGGGCACGCCCTCATCGCCGTCGGCGGACTGACCACGCTCATTGGCGCAGGGCTGTTCGTTCGCTTCGTGAGGCGCTATCCGCGGCTGCCGCTGGAGGCGATCGAAGAGGACCATGGCTAGGCAGCGCGGAGCGGACGGCGACGAGATCCAGATCGATCGTGCCATCCACGAGCCGGCCCGTTTGCTGATCACGGCCCATCTCTACGTTGTCGAGAGCGCGGACTACGTCTTCCTGATGCAGAACACCGGCCTAACGTGGGGAAACCTGTCGTCGCACCTCTCCAAGCTAGAAGTCGCCGGCTACGTCGAGATCACGAAGGAGTTCGTCGAGAGAAAGCCGCACACGATGGTCAAGCTGACCCCGGAGGGGCGAACCGCCTTCGATGCGTACCGCCGCCAGATGAAGGCGCTGTTCGACGACCTTCCGGACGAAGGATCAACCGCACGAAGGAGGTGAATCGTGGAAAGCACGACATGGATCCTGATCGCCCTCGGTGTCCTCGCCGCCCTCGGAGCGGTGATATTCCTGATGCAGGCGAAGTAGTCCGCGACCCCACCCGGCCGAATCGATCGATCCGGCCGGGTGGGATTCGTTGTTCTCGATCTACTGCACTCCCAGGAGTTCTTCCACGGTGAGGTCGACATCCTTGGCGACCCGGCGAAGCAAGATCGGAGAGATGTCTCGTCCTTGGTGAATCGGGACTGTGGTCCTTCTCCCATCCGGGTGGCGAAATTGCCTATGGAATCCGCGCTGGCGCGACTCCGTGAAGCCCAGCTTGTTCAGGATCGTGACGACTTCTTGAGGTTTGAGGACAGGCAACTTGGCCACGATCAGGTGATGACGACGTTCTGTATCCCGACGAACTCGGCCTCAAGTCGCGGTTCCCCATCCTCCAGGAGCATCGCGATGACCTCGCGAAGATTGACGTTCAGTTCCTCGAGCGTCTCTCCTTGAGAGTGAGCGCCCGGGAAGCCGGGGACGTAGCCGACATACAAGCGCGTGTCGGGACATCGCTCTACGATCGCTTGGTAGATCTTCATCGCCGATCGACCTCCGCGAGAGCGAGTATACAGGAAGAGAGAATCGTCGCGATCGCTTCATTCACCCGGAGTCTCGACCCGCTTCCGAGAAGCCTATGCCTCAGGGATCCGCGACCTTCTGCGCTCCTAGCACTGAGAATGTGGCAATGCAGGACGCGACCCAAGTGCTCGAAACTGCCCCTTCAGAACAAGAGGCTGTCTGGCTTGTACTTCAGGAGCTGCAGAAGGTGGGATAGCTTGCCTTCATCCGCGTACTCACCTGGCGTGCCGGGCCGGAAGGAAAGCCGCTTCTGGATCTGCGGGGAGAAGCACGCGCGATACCTGTTCTCCATGTCCTGTGTCCGCTCAGATCCCTCATAGAGGACCGGATCAAGGAATGCGATCCGATCCAAGTCTCGATTCGGTCCTAGCGCCGCCTTGATGAAGTACTGCATGTATATGTCCGTCCGGGGCAGGCTGTATCCCACAAACGTCAGACGCTTCGCCTCCCGGAGAGCCTTGAGTGCCTGTCTCCAGACTGGCTCAGCATTTCTTCCGGGTCCTTTGTTAAAGATTGGGGGCAATATGCTCGGATCGTCAACAGCTGCCACCGGGTTCAGTGACGAGCTGTCGTACGGTAGCTCAGGCTTCCTGAGGGGGAAGTTCAGCGAGCCATGTAGCTTAAGGACCGTGATGTCGAGATTCTGATCACTCACTGTCTGGGATGCCTTCAGGACGGTACCCCTCACAGGCGCCGGCATCTCATTCGTCCACTTCCTGAATTGGTGGTAATCCACATCATAGCGAAGAGCGTCCACATTCCGACTGTGATAGCGCAGCGTGATCTGGTCAAACGGGAGGGTATTCGCCTGTCCATCGAAGTGAGTGCTGATGAGTGTCTGGAACAGAGAGCGCTCGAGAACGAGATCGTAGTTCGTGGTGATGATGATTGGCAGCTCCTCACCATCCGAAAGTCGTTCGAAAAGCCTCTGCCACATCGTTCCATACCCGCGGGGACCATCCTCAACAACGGTATACACCTCATCGGGTGGCAGTCCAGGGTGCTTGACTTCACAAGTGAGCTCGATGGTCCGCCCAATTGCCCGGTTGACCTCTCCAAGGTTCCTTGTGCTGCCCGGCTCGCCTGATAGCGCATTGAATGACAGTATCGAAAGCACGTCCTCGATGTTTCGATCATCGAATTCGGCTCGTCCGTGGAACGTGTCCAGCTCTGCGAAGACGTTCATCGCATTGCGGAAGATCTCTGCATCGGCGTCTGACAGCTTGACGCCCGCAGTAGCTTCTTTCGCTGCAAACTCCCACATACGTTCGACAAACTGGCCCATGAGAGGGACGCCCGCAGCATGAGAGAATCCAGCACCAAGGAACAAGACATTATCTGCCATTTGGCAATATTCGTACTCTGACTGGCATGAAGTCAAGATCATGTGTACCCACGAATTCGGAGAAGCATGAATCGTGATTAACAAGAGGGTTAGGGCAGGCCTTGTTCTCGAGCTGCGAGCAGGTGTTCATGATGCTTTCGAGGCGAAAAGGACCCACTACTCGTACCGAATCCGTGGGTTGAGGACGGGGGAGCGCGGGGCACACACACCGTATCTCCGGCTTCGAGCGGGGTATCCTTTGCGTCAATCCTTGGCGCCGCTTGCGACGGTGCCATGTCAAACGCGAAAGGAATCGAGATGGATAGCGCGTTCTTTCGGATGGAGACGCTCGCTGAGGGCGTGCATGCGGCGATCGGTCGGCTCGACACAACGGCGTACAGCAACGCGGCGATCGTCGACGTCGGCGGTCGCACGATCGTGATCGACAGCTTCATGATGCCGGCGCCGGCCCACGCGCTGCGTGAGGCCGCCAAGTCGCTCACCGGTCGTGCTCCGAGTCTCCTGTTCCTGACACACTTCCATCAAGACCATTGGGGCGGCGCTTCGGCGTTTCCGGAGGCCGTCTTCTGCGCTTCCGATTTCGTTCGAAAGGCCCTGATCGAAGATGCGGACGAGTACGAGGCGTGGAAGGATGACACGTCCGAACTCGAAGAGCAGATCAGCAATACAGAAGCCAAGCTTGCCGAGGATCAGACGCCCGAGATGCGGGAGTCCCTCGAGAACCGTCTTCGCCGAGACCGCGCGATCCTCAGCGAGCTTCCGACGCTCACTTGCCGGATTCCCGAACTCATCATCGATCGCCAGCTGACCCTCCATGGCGCCGATCGATCCGCCCACGTCCACATCGAAGAGGGCGGGCACACGCCGTCGGATCTCTACATCGAGTTGCCCGAAGACGGAATCGTGATTTGCGGCGACCTGTGCTTCTTCGGCACCCAGCCGTTCATGTACCACGGCGATCCGGCGGCGTGGATCGAGTGGCTGAAGCGAATGGAGGCTTCGGAGCACGAGGTGTTCGTGCCCGGCCACGGCCCGGTCGGGGGCAAGAGAGACCTCGCGATGCTTCGCCGGTACATCGAGACGCTGACCGACCTCCTCCGTGCCGCCATCGCGCGCGGCGATGACGTGGAGCAGGCGCTCAGCATTCAGCTGCCTGAGCCGTTCGCTGTCTGGCAGGCGGTCGAGACCGGCCGGTTCGAGGCGAACGTCCGCGGGTTGTACGCCCGCTTCACGGAGTAGGTGCCCGGCTGGGCCACGCAACGCCGCCTGACATTGGCAGCTGGTGCGCTGTCCTTGCGGCTTCGCTGACCATTGCGCGCTCCTTGCGCATGAGCGAGCCGTCCACTACGGTGTACAGGTTGAGGAGGGGATGATGTCCGATTTCATTGAGCGTCTCTTGGAACCCAAACCACCGAAGGACGGAGAAGAGGCACGAACGCCGAGGCCCGGCTGGATGAGGGTCGCTCCTGGCTCAATCGGGTGGATCGTCATCGCGATCATCATCGCGATCTACCTGGCCACCGGGATTTACACGATCGGCCCTTCGGAGGTCGGACTGGTCAAGCGCTTTGGCCGCTACGTCGCGACCGTCGATCCGGGCCTGCACTACCACCTGCCGGGGCCGATCGAGAGCGTCGTATCCGTCAACGTGCTTGAGGTGCGAACGGAGGAGATCGGCTTCCGCACCATCTCCGCACCTCCGAATGCTCGCTATCAGACCGTCGAGATCGAAGCGCTGATGCTGACCGGCGACGGCAACATCACGCACGTGGAGATGGTCGTGCAGTACCGCGTGAAGGATGCGGACCTGTTCGCCTTCAACCTCATCGACCCTCGGATGATCGTCAAACAAGCGGCCGAGGCGACGCTTCGCGAGCAGGTCGCGACGCGGACGCTTGACGAGACCCTGACCGAGCTGCGTGACACGATCGGGATGGACACGATGACGTCCCTACAGGCGCTCCTCGACACGTACGGCGCCGGGATCGCGATCGATAACGTACAGCTACAGGACGTCAAGCCACCGCGCGAGGTTATCTCCGCGTTCGATGACGTCAACAGCGCCCGCCAGGACAAGGAGAAACTGATCAACCAGGCCGACGAGTACGCGCTCGACATCCTGCCGCGGGCTCGCGGACAGGCGCAGGAGATCGGCAACCAGGCGGAGGGCTACAAGCAGACGCGGATCAAGGGCGCCGAGGGTGACGTCGCGCGCTTCGTCGAGGTCCTCGCCAAATACGAGCTGGGCAAAGAAGTGACGCGAACGCGCCTCTACATCGAGGCGATGGAGGAAATCCTACCGGGCATGGACAAGACGATCCTCTCGCAGGACACCGCAGGTGTCCTCAAGCTGCTCAATCTGGACGGCTCGGGAGGTGGTGGCCTATGAAGTCCCTCGTGACGTTCGTCATCGTCGTCGTGGCCGCCTTGATCGTCTTCAATCTATTCACATTCACCGTCGACGAAACCCGAAAGGCTGCGGTCTTGCGCTTTGGAGAGATCGTGCGCATCGTGGAGGAGCCCGGCCTGTACTTCAAGGTTCCGATCGTTCAGCGAGTGACGTTCCTCGAGGACCGGGTCCTCAACTACGACATCCAACCTCGGAACGTGCTCACGTCGGATCAGAAGCGGTTAGTGATCGACAACTACGCCATCTGGCGCGTTGGCGACCCGCAGGCGTTCATCGAATCGACCGGCGGTCGACTGAGCAACGCACAGAGCCGGATCGATGACATCGTCTACTCCGACCTGCGGAACATCCTTGCCAAGAACACGCTCGATGAGATCGTCTCCAAGGAGCGGCTCGTGTACCTGCAGCAGGTGACCGAACTGAGTCGCGCGAAGCTCGCCGAGTTCGGCATCGTTCTGATCGACGTGCGGATCAAGCGCGCCGATCTCCCGACGGAGATCGAGCAGGCCGTCTTCTCCCGCATGCGGTCGGAGCGCGAGCGAATTGCCGCGCAGCTTCGTGCCGAAGGCGACGAGCAGTCGAGACAGATTCGTTCGACCGCGGACAAGGACGTCGAGATTCTCCTTGCCGACGCAAGAAAGGACGCCGAGAAGGTGCGCGGTGAAGGCGACGCGGAGGCCCTCGAAGTCTACGCCAACGCCTACAACCAGGATCCGGACTTCTACCGATTCTGGCGCACGCTCGAGTCCTACAGGACCGCGCTCGTCGATGGCACGCGCATCGTTCTGACGACCGACTCCGACTACCTCAAGTTCCTGGAGGGGATGCTCCAGCCGTGAGGCAAACGGCTCAGCGATCTCCCTAATGAGTTCGGAGGCTGTCTGCGGTTTCGGCAGTGAAGCCGGAGATCAACGTGGTGAAGAGGCCCCGCGCCCGACGCCTGGAGCCTTGATGAGGGGCGCTCGGCCTCCGCGGCGATCGCGAACCTCCCGTCCCGGCTTTCACGACGACACCGAGCACCACCTTGACAGGGATGCGCCAGCCAGGAACTCTTGGCGCGCCTACCCTCCTTCCGACACGGACACTGGGATTCTCACTCGCTCGCCCTCCTCCTGCCCCACCGTTTGGGTGACCTCGACGAATGTGATGGTTGAGGCTTCACTCGTCTCACTCCACTCGCCGATTTCAAGGGAGAGGTCGAACCAGCCAGCTGCGTCGGCAACTGTGGTGCTCGGCGGCGCGGCGGTGGGCCAATAGATGGTAACGAGCGATTCTGGGAACACGGCCCCGGCCCCGCGGACCCGCGCGTGACAACGCAGCTTCACCTCTGGAAACCCTCCACTCATTTGCCCTGTAAAGAAAGGACCACACCCAGTTGTCAGTTCGATTCTCGACGCATCTGGCGCTGGGAAAACTCCTAGAAGTTGGTAGTTTCACACCACTACCCGCTCGCTCTCCATCCCGTTCGCCGTCTGCGTCAACTCGAAACTCCCAGGGTAGATTAGCGCGGTTCCCAGCTCGAGATGGAACGCGCCCGCGGCATCGCCCGTCGCGGTCGCCGAGCGAGGTGAACTGAGTTCATCTGAATAGCAGGTGACAACTGCCTCCGGATCGACGGCTTCGGCTTCTCCCGTCACTGCCGTGACAACGCAAGCAATCGTGGAGATCGTTTCACCCATGTACGTGGCGCGGGCCTCCTCAGATCGCGACACCATCGTGATCTTCGACGCATCCGGCGGTCGTGGAGTTCGCACAAGTCAATCCAATGAGAGCTCGATTCTTATTCGGGTGCTTTCTCTTCCCTGCACCGTCTGCGTTATTTCGACACAATCCAATGCACGGCTATCCGAGATGGCACTGAAATCGAAGGAGCCATCGACCTGGGCGCTAATCGTATCGACAAGAAGGTCCGTGGCGCCGCCGAAAGGCCTACACCAATAGAGTGTAACTAGGGCGCTCTCGTTCACAGCACCTGCGCCGCCCTTGACGTGTCGCGTGTAATTGGGCTCCCAGTTGGCCCCCATACCCATCGTCCAATTCATCGTGATCTTCGACACATCTGGCGGCGGGGGTGCCTCGGCCTGCTCGTCTGAAGAAAGCTCGATTCTTACGGGTGGGCTTTCCCGCCCGTCGACAACCTGGGTCACTTCGATCGAGGCAACGGACCGAGGATTCGCCAGGATCGACGAGAACGAGCCGTCGGGGCCAACACCCCTAGGAAACGGCTGGCCGCCGGGCTCCAGGTAGATGTTGACCAGCGTGGCATAGAATGCCGCGGGCGGCTTGGGCAGAGTTGATCCGGCGCTGCCGGTGACTGTAATACGGTAATCGGCAGCACTCCCGTCAGCGATCTTCTCCAGTACCGCAGTGATCTTCGACGCGTCGGGAGGTGGCGTTACGGCCTCCGTGCCGGAACCGGCCAGCAGTCGATTCAGCATCTCTTCGATGCGAGTGTTCGACGCCTGTAGCGCTGCGATGGCGGTGCTGTTGGCGCGAATCTGCGCCTGCATCGCCGTGAGCGCGGATTGCAGATCGTCCAGTTTGACTTCTTGCGCATCGAGCTTCGTCTCGAGTTCGCCGTCGCCTTGTTGCGGCGCGTCGGCGGACAACCGGTCGAGCCGCCCAGAGATCTCGCCAAGCTTCATATCTAGCGCGTCGAGCTTCGCCTCCACCGTGATGGCGTTGGCCGCGTTCTGCGCGCTCCCCGAGTCAAGGTCTCGGACGCCATCGACGAGCATGCTCAGGTCCATTTCGATGTCATCGAGCGTCGGTTGTAGTCCGTCAAGCTTCGTCTCAAGCGTGTCGACGGCGGATTGGATTCCCGTAAGTGCGGACCCGAACGGCGAAAACCCACCCAGCATGGTCCAGATCTTGCCAACGTCGACTTCCAGCGTCACATACCAGTCGGTGAGTTGCGAATACAGCTCGTCGAGTTTGACTTCGAGCTTGGCGACGTCTTCCCCAGGTAGTTGTCCTGGGAGACGGTCGAGCTTTGCCTCCAGCCTCGCGATGTCCTGTCTCGTTGTATCGATGGTCGTCTGCAGCCGGGTGAAATCGTACTGCCCGGACGTGTCAGTGCCCGAGCCGTCCCCTGCGACACCTCGGCCGGTGAGGGTTACGGTTTGCGTCTTGGTCGTCGCCGGCCAGCCACCCGATACAGTGATTGTGAACCCATCCGAGTAGGTCCTCGTCACGGTCGGGGAGAACGTTACGTGGAATGTGATCGATCTTCCGGGAGCAATCGTCGTCGGAAGTGAAGGTAGGTCGGTCAGAGCAAACGGCGGTCTCTCGAAATAGCCGCCCGAGAAACCGATGAATGTGACCGTCCCTGCAGTTGAGCTCGTCGCGCTTATCGTGAACGTGTAGGTCGCCGTCTTTGTCGTCCCCACCGCCACGTCTCCAAAGTCGATTGCGTTGCCGGTGAATGCTCCTTGTTGCCCTCCCGGTAGCGTGATGGAGATCTGTCCGAGGCCGAGAACACAAATGCCTATCCCAGACAGAACCAGAAAAAGCCCTAGCCGTTGCCAGGTCTTCGTGAGAACCACCTCCTCCTCAATTCTTGAATCACCATAGTACCACACCGCGGAGCCTCACAAGCCATTCCCCACCCATCGAGGTGGCATCTGCCGATGACGGGTGAGATTAGGGTCGAGGCGCCAATCTTGGTGTTTCAGGCTCATGGCAGCTCTCAGCATGGAAGGAGAACTTCAGGGGGGCACGGACTCCGTGTCATGCGGCCGGTCCATCCCGGAATCAGTGGTTGTGCCCTTCGCGAAGCCCAGTACGCAAGTTCATCGGGAGCGACGTTGATGTAGGTTGGATTCCGGGCTTGCGTCGAACCAGACGGTCCGAATGCATGGCCGATCGCGTATCCTCATGGATCATCCGGCCGGTCGGTTCTCTTGAAGCTCCGGCCGCCCCGACAGGAGCGAAGACGATGGCCTTGCTTGCGGCACGTGATCTCTCGAAGACGCACGTCTCGGCCCCGCTGTTCGAGAATCTCTCGATCACGTTTCACGAGGACGAGCGCGTCGGGCTGATCGGCCCGAATGGCGGTGGGAAGACGACGCTGCTGAAGATCCTCGCTGGAGCCGAGCAGCCGGATTCCGGGACCGTCGAGCGCTCGACGACCGCGCGCCTGGCCTATCTTCCGCAGATCGACGTCTTCCCGTCCGACCCGACGGTCGAAGGCTCGCTGCTCGACGCCCTGCGCTCCCACGAACTCGAAACGCACGAGGTCACCGTCCGTGCCCGTAAGATGCTCCGGCGCCTCGGCTTCGAGGCCGGCGACCGTTCGGTCGACACGCTGTCCGGTGGCTGGCGCAAGCGTCTGGCGATTGGGTGTGCTCTGGTTCAGGAGCCCGACCTGCTCCTGCTCGACGAGCCGACGAACCATCTCGATCTCGCCGGCATCGAGTGGCTCGAACGCTTCCTCGCCCGATCCAGGCTCTCGTTCATCCTGACCAGCCACGACCGCTACTTCCTCGAACGCGTCGCCAATCGCATCGTCGAGATCAACCCGCGCTACCCCGACGGCTTCTTCAGCGTCAACGGCCACTACAGCGACTTCCTCGAGAAACGCGAGGCCTTCCTCGAGATGCAGGATGCACACCGCCAAGCGCTCGCCAACGAGGTCCGGCGAGAGGTCGAGTGGCTGCGCCGAGGGCCCAAGGCTCGGTCGAGCAAGTCCGGCTACCGAATTGCCGAGGCCCATCGAAAGATCGATGAGCTGTCGGAGGCCAAGCGCCGCCACGACAGCGAGACGGACCTTGACATCGACTTCAGTGCCAGCGGGCGGCGAACGCACGATCTGATCACCGCCCACGGCATCGCCAAGAGCCTCGGCGGACGCCTATTGTTTCGAGAAGTCGAAGCACACGTGCGTCGCGGCACGCGACTCGGAATCGCCGGCAACAACGCCAGCGGCAAGACGACGTTGCTCAAGACCCTGGCCGGGACTCTGACGCCCGATGTCGGGCGAGTCAAGCATGCGACCGATTTGCGGATCGCGCTGTTCGATCAGCAGCGAAGCCAACTCGATGAGCGAGAGACGTTGCGCCGGACGCTGGCGCCGAGCGGAGACACCGTCTCCTATCTCGGACGGGCGACGCACGTCGCCGCCTGGGCGAAGCGGTTCGGCTTCCAGCCTGACCAGCTCGAGATGCCGATCGGCGAGCTCTCCGGCGGGGAGCAGGCACGCGCGTTGATGGCGATGATGATGCGCGAGCCGGCCGACGTGCTGATGCTCGACGAGCCGACCAACGACCTCGACATCGCGTCAATCGAGGTGCTCGAGCAGGCGCTCGTCGACTTCCCCGGCGCCGTCGTCGTCATCACCCATGATCGGCATCTACTCGATCGGATCTGCACCGAGTTGATCGGACTTCACGGAGACGGGCGCTGGGGTACCTACGCGTCCGTCTCCCAGTGGCTGGAGGTCGCGGACGCACAGGAGAAACAGGAGACTGACGACGCGGGCAGGTCAACACGAAAGAACAAGGCCGATGCCGACTCAGGTGCCCCTCGCAAAGGCCTGACCTTCCACGAGAAGAAGGAGTTCGCCGGGATGGAAGAGCGCATCCTGGCCGCCGAGCAGACGGTCGACGCGCTCCAGGCCCAGCTGAACGATCCTGACGTTGCTGCCGACCATGAACGCCTTCACGATACCTACGAAGCCCATCGCCAAGCCCAGGCCGAACTCGATGGGCTGTTCGCCCGCTGGGAAGAACTGGAGCGCAAGTCGCTCGGGGAGTAGGACTCCTTGGCTTTGCCGCTCCAGCCTGAATACCTCATGGCTCCCGCATGACCCGCGCGTCGTTCGCGGGACGCTTCCGCGATGGGAGGCCCCTTTCCTTGGAGATCTCGACGTTCTCTTGACATCCGGTGGCTGATCGACGAGGATACCGCCGAAACCAATCGGGTATCCATCGGTTTCCGGAGGTCAATGTGCCGACACAAGATCAGATCCTGGCAGTCGGGCGAGAGATCCTGCTTACTGATGGCCTGCGCGCGATCACGACCAACGAGGTTGCGCGGCGGGCGCATGTCAGCAAGAAGACGCTCTACAACCTCTTTCCCAACAAGGATGCGCTCCTCGAAACCATCGTCGTCTCGTTCATGGAAGAGAACCTGTCCCGGTGGGACGCCATCCTCGAGCGACCGGGCTCCGCCATCGATCGCATCCTCGCTTCGCTCGAGTTCATGAGCCAGTTCATGCCCCAGATCCAGAATCAGATTGTCAATCAGGTCGAAACCGTCGCGCCACAGCTTTGGGCGAAGATCGACACGATCCGCCTCCAGCGGCTTCAGCGATTCAAGACGTTGATGGAGGAGGCTCAAGACGACGGCTTCTTCCGACCCGAGATTGATCCCGATCATTGGATCTTGCTCCTCACCGGCACCATTCGCGCCGTCCTGAACCCGAAGACTTTCATGCAGACGGGAATCCCGTTGGTCGATCTCGGGCGCAGCGTGCAGTCGATCTACTACGACGGACTGCTGACCGAGAAGGGGAGAGCGTACGTCGCAGCCAAGGAGACGTCGTCATGACCACACACAGAACGCACGTGCTATGGATTCTCCTCGTGCTCGTCGCCGTGAGCTTCGCGTCGGCGTCGCAGTCGATAGAGTCCGGCGAAGACGTGATCGCCCAGCTTCGCGATAACGCGCACCGCATCGAAGACCTGGACGCCACCATCACTGTGGAGACCTACGAAGACGGTGCCGTCAAGCTGACCCAGCGTCTCCGACTCTCCCTGCTACAGCCGGACCGGATGCGGCAGGAGTACTTGGAACCCGACTACCTCGCTGGGAATCTGACACTGATCGCGGGCAACGACATGCGGATCTACATCGCCGCCGCCGATCTGTGGTTCGACGAAGATCTGGGTGAGCTATCGACGGCCGAGCAGCCCTGGCTCGTCTTCCGGCAGTTCCTTCGCGGCGTGGAAGACGAGTTCGCCGACTACACGTTCGACCTGTTGGAGGACGACGACGCGGGCTACCACCTCGTCGGGATCCCAACAACGGAGGACGCGACGTACGGCCGGATCGAGCTGTGGGTCGATCCGGAGACGTTCGTTCCGAGCCGCCGGCGCGTGTACGACGTCGAGGGAAACCTGCTCGTCGACCTTCACGTCCTCGAGGTCGAAGAGATCGCGGACTCGACCTACCTTGCGCAGACGATGGAGACCTACGACGAGAACGACGAACTGAAGAGCGTCATCCGCTACGAGGAGACCACCGTGAACGGCGGACTCGATCCGACGCTGTTCGAACGCCCCGAGGAGGCCGGCGATGGCTGACGCAGCGGCCGTTTTCCGCGCTGATGCACTGACCAAGACGTTCGGCACGCTCCGCGCCGTCGACGACCTCTCTGTGGCAATCTCGACCGGAGAGATCTACGGGCTGGTTGGACCGAGCGGCGCCGGCAAGACGACGCTGATCCGCATGATGAGCGGTCTGACCAAGCCGACCGAAGGGGCAGCGCAGCTTCTCGGCGCCCCGATGCCCGAGGGTCGGCGGATGGTCGAGCACCGGTTCGGCTACATGCCGCAAGAGCGCGCCGTCTACCGCGACCTGTCGGTGAACGAGAACCTGCTCTTTTTCGGACGGATCTACGGCATGTCACGCACGCGGATCGCGCAGCGTACGCGTGAGCTCCTCGCGCTGATGCGCCTCGAGACCCATGGCAAGCAGCGGGCCGACCGCCTCTCCGGCGGAGAGAAACAGCGCCTCTCGCTTGCCTGCGCGCTCTTGCATGAGCCGGACGCCCTGTTACTCGACGAACCGACCATCGGCCTCGACCCGGCTCTTCGCCGCGAGTTCTGGGATCACTTCCACGAGCTGAACGCCCGAGGGCGGACGATTCTTCTCTCGACCCAGTACCTGCACGAGGCTGCCTGGTGCGGGCGCGTCGGCCTGATGCAGCACGGCCGCCTGATCGCAGATGGCACGCCGGCGGCCCTCCAGGACGAAGCCTCGCGGCGCAGCGGCCAGGAGAAACCGGACATGGAAGAGGTCTTCCTGATCCTGACAGGATCCGCAGTCATGGGAGGTGTATCGTGAGTCTCTCCCGAATTCTTGCCGTGACCGAGCGCGTCATTCGCCAACTGTGGCACGACCGGCGCGTCCTCGCGTTCATGCTCCTGCTTCCCGCGGCCGCCATGCTCCTGTTCGGCTACTCCTTCTCCGGCGACATCACCGACGTTCGGGTCGCGTTCATCGACGAGGACAACACCGATCTCACCGAGTCCATCCTGGAGAGCCTCCAGGAGGACGACGCGTTCGAGATCACTGTGCTCGATTCGGTCGACGATCTGGAGCGCCTGCTCCTTGACGAGCACTACCAGGCGGTGATCCGCATCCCTGACAAGTTCACCAGCCTCTACTACGCCCACTTCGCGATGGGTGTGGCGACGAGTGCGCAGGGCACGATCGACCTGACGCTCGACGAGTCCGACCCGCAGATCGCGACAACGATCAAGATGGGGCTTGCCGATGCCGCCATGGATCTAGGCGAAGGAGGGCCGGTCGAGATCGACACGCGGCAGCTGTATGGCGTCGAGGTCCGATTCATCGACAGCTTCGCGCCGGCGATCATGGGCCTCGTCGTCGCCCTCATCAGTACCGTGCTGACGCTGCTCTCCATCGTGAGAGAGAAGGTCGACGGCACCTTCGCACGCGTCTGGGTGTCGCCGGTTCGGCGGGCCGAGTTCATCCTCGGCTACGTGGTCGCGTTCGGCCTGGTTGCGCTGGTCCAGTCGCTCGTGGTGCTCGCCATCGGGATCGGCGTGTTCCATATCGTCATCAACGGATCGATTGCCTGGGCGTTCGTGTGCGTCATTCTGTTTGCCGTCGGAAGCGTCGGGCTGGGCACACTGATGTCGGCGCTGGCGCAGACCGAGTCGCAAGCGGTCGTCTTCTTCCCGCTCGTCATCCTGCCGTCCGTCCTGCTTTCCGGGATGATGTGGCCGATTCAAGCCATCCCGCGTCTGCTGCGACCGCTCTCCTACATCGTCCCGCTGACCTACTCCAATCGACTTCTCCGGGCCGTGATGGTGAAGGGACTTGCGCCGTGGCAAGAACCGGTCGGCTTCATCGGCGTGCTCGTTTTTGTCGTGCTCACCATCCTGATGGCGAGCGTCGTCCTGCGGCAGTCGGCCGGTGAGCGAGAGTAGGCTGAGCGATCGATCCTACGCCTTCGCGTTCAGCTCCCAGACGAGGCGCTTGACGAGGGTGATGGTGGTCTCCAGTCCGGGGATCCAGACGACGGACGCGTCCATCAAGCAGACGATGCGAAAGTCCATGTGTTGGTAGAAGGCAAGCGAACGCTCGTTCTCGTTGGATCCGACGTAGAGAGTTTCGATCCCTCGCGCTCTCGCCTCATCTTCGAGATGCTCCATCAAGCGCCGTCCCAGGCCGAGGCCTCGATGATCCTTGTCCACGAACATGGCAACGAGTTCGGCGCACTTGCCGTGCTTCTCTGGGCCCATGATCGCGATGCCGGTCAACGTGCCTGCGGCCTCGGAGACGAAGATGGCTCCGTCCTTCTCGACCTCGCGAGTCCACCAGGCTGCTCGCCGCTCGATTCCCTCTTCGCTCCACGGCGTTACAAGCTCCGGCGGATCGCGCCGCTCTTCGATCATCTCGATCGACCGGCCATTCTCAGCCAGCTTGCAGTGGTACTTGACGCGAATCTCTTCCGTCCGATCGATCTCGCCGATCCGCGCAATCACCGATACGTTTCCTTGCCGGATCGTGGAAGGGTCCATCTTGCTTGAGGTCGTGGGCCATTCTAGGGCAGAGGAGGCTGATCTTGTGCCGGGTGAGGCTGACGTTGGCGGTCTGAGTTCGGGGATGCACATGCTGTCACCTACACGGACTGAGGTTTGTGTCCCCGATTCCCTAAGGAGTCTAGCAAATCGCGATTGAACTAGTAGGGCCTGCCCCATGCCCGCGCTATCCCGTTGTGACTACTGATGAACCTTCTGTGCAAGATCCCAATACGCAAGAAACAGCTCTCTGAGCTCCTCGTGGGAGTCGGACTGACAGATCTCGGAGTTCTGTCCGGAAAGGATGGCATTGGCGTTGGGAACATTCCAGGCAGTGCACTCAGTGACGATCCACCTGTCATGTGTGTCTCGGATGTTCTTGCTGTCTAGGATGCGCCACTCAACTTCGATTCCCCGCGCAGTCATCTCCTGGCGGAAGCCACGGTAGTTCTGTAGCGGTTTCCTGCCGCGGTTGTCTGACAGGTCCAATGAGAGGATGCGGATGAGTGTGACACGATCGCCGTTCAGAGCGCTCCACAAATCATCCAGTACGCCGTGCGAGAAGTGCTTGTCAAGCCAGAAAACGAATCCCTCGCATTGCCGGAGCACCGAGCGAAGCCAAGCCCTGTTGCCAAAGGGCGTTTGTGGGCTGATGAAAATGCTGCGGGGTGTCGTCTTGTCCTCTCCAGGCGTCCAAAGCACCAGCACGTTGCCGGTGCTCTTCTGGTATCGGACAAGGGCAGCGTGATTCAGAAGCATAAGAAGCGAACCAACAGACCGGTCCGACTGCGCCGAGAGGAAGCCGCGTGATCTCAGAATCGCCTCGGCATTGGCGCGGCTTGGATTGATTGCTCCAGCCAGTAACTGGAGAACTGCCATTGCAGGTGGGTACTCCAGAAGGACACTGCGGAGCGCAGCGTCAGCGGCCACAGCATCGCCATGGATGAAGAGCGCATCATATAGCTCGCGCCCTCGCTCGCTGAGCCCCTCCGCATCACTCAGAAGCCCAAGGCTCATGAGGAAGCCATCCTCGTGAGAGGCATCCAGACGTTTCTCGGCGAGACGGCGGATGTCTTCAAGGTAGGCCGTCCAGCTCTTACTCGGCAGTACCATTCACATTCTCCGATGAGGAATCGTCTGACAAGCGATCTTCATCCCACCCGAACTCTCGGGCTAGCACCTCAATGCTCTTGACGACGTCAGCAACAAAGCTGTACGCACTTGCGGACAGAGGCTTGCTGGATCTGATCTCAAACGAGATGGCTCCGTCTCTGAACGGCCACTCGCTGCCCACGATTGGTGCGAGATCCCTTCCCGGAGGCCTCGGTTGTATCGTGTTGTTGCGACCGGATGCGATGTTGGCCGTGCCGGTTTGCTTCTCAGAGGAAGCGAGTTCAGAGACGTCGCTGAGGAGGAAGCCATCGTCGGTTACGTTGGCTATCAGGCCGGCAGCCTTGGCGCTCTCGACGAGCGAAGACACGAAATCATCGCGTGCCTTGTCTGATACTCCGTACTTCTGAACTGCTAGGTTCCCGATCGAGTGAAGCTTAAATTCGCTTCCTGGGGCGAGGCCATCCAGGAAGCCACGGAACACCTTCGAGAGCTCAAACGCCTCACGAATCGATGCCTTGTACTGTTCATCATCGATAGGATTCGCTAGACGCCTGCTTAAGTCTGTGACTGTCAGGACGGCGCCTCGTCCCTCGAGCAAGTGCCAGTTCCTTAGTGAGGACAGCTTCTGCAGGAATGTTCCGCTCTTGGGCGATTGGTGGCCTAGGATAGTCGCCAGACTTGCGATATTGATTTCGTCTCCATACTTTGCGAACTCCTTTGCGTATGCTACGCACTCAGGCAGCGAGTTGTACGGAAAGCTTGTGCTGCGCACTCTCTTAGCAGTTGCCTTAGGCTTCTGTTTATGGGTCTTTTCGGCATCCACGAGATAACCCCCACGATAAAGATGAACCATGGTAAGGAATCGATGAGTCGAACGCAAGTATGGGTTCGGGCAAGTCTCTGGTCTGCGATGAACGCGCAAAGGAAAGGAGCGGAGGAGCCAGTCGGCTCCTCTTCCCCCGTGTATCGGGTGACACATACCCTATCTCCGGAACGAAGCGCATAGGATTCGAGGGAGCGGGACATCCAGGCGAGCCTCCGTCGAGACGCCCCTACAAGAAGCGGTTCATCGCTTCGATCACGGCGGCTTCGCGATCGAGGAAGCAGTAGTGGCTAGTATCTTCGAACTCGACGATCTCGATGTCGGCGATCTCTCCGCGAGCTTCACCGACGCACCGTCGCTTGAATCGAGCGTTCACCTGTTCGATGTGCTCCTTCATCGCCTGACACAGCTCTTCGTCTGCATCATTCGACAGCGACCAACTCTCATCCCGGATCAGGTCAGGCCTTTGTTCTCGAATCCGCGCACTCCCTACTGTCAGCGCAGTTGCCTCAACGCGTCGACAAGCACGCAAGTGGCGCGGCAGTCGTCTTCGTTGTATTCGAGGATGCGGTTGCGAATCGAGACGTCGCCGGTCTCGACCCACGAAGGGAATCGGGGGACACATACCCCATCTCTGACACGAAGCGCACAGGATTCGGGGAGTGTGGCGTCGGGCCTGGTCCTCTCCTCGTTGCTCCTACAGAAACCGCTTCATCGCTTCGATCACGTCGGCCTCGCGATCAAGGAAGCAGTAGTGGCTGGTGTCGTCGAACTCGACAATCACGATATCGGCGATCTCCGCACGGGCGCTCTTGATGCACCGTCGTTTGAATCGAGCGTTTACTTGTTCGATGTGTTCCTTCATCGCCCGACGTAGCGCCTCGTCCGCATCATCTGACAGCGACCAGCTCTCATCCTGGAAGGCGTAGAACGCGAGGACCGGGCAGCGAATGGCGGTGTAGTCGGGCTGGAGTGCATTCCGGCCTTCGAACAGCTTCCTCGCCGTCTCCGGGCGAATCCGGTCGCGAAAGCGGCCGTCGGAAGTCTCTTCCAGACTGAGTCCCCACAGCGCGTCCCAACGGGGCGAGCGAAGGCGCCGGTACGTCGCGTACCGAGTGACGAAGTCCTCGCAGAAGGCGGCAACCGATTCGAACGTCTCCGGTGGCGGATCGCTCGGCGGAAGCGGGCTTTCACCGAAGAGAACCCCGTCTTCCTCGGTCATCCGATAGAGCGCGTCGAGGAAGACGAGCTTTTCGACTCGATCGGGATGGGCCTCCGCCAGTTGGCACATCTCGTGCCCAGCGAACGAGTGGCCGGCGAAAGAAGCTTTCTCGATGCCGCGTGAATCGAGGAGGGCGACGATGTCACGAGCGAGTGTCGCGTTGTTGTATTCGCTGTCCGGCTGATCGGACGCCCCGTGCGCCCGCCGCGTCAGGCCGAGCACGTGGAAGCGATCGGTGAACGCCCCCGCCATGGAGCTGAAGAAGTGCGGTGTGTTGGCGTAGCCTGCGAGGAAGACGAGCGCGGGTCCGTCGCCGCCCCAATCGAGCGTTTGCAGCCGGACGCCGTCGACAGAGATGAAGTCGCTCTTCGGTTCCTGGATTGCCATCGTGGGCTCCTTTCGGGTGAGTCATCGGAGTCTACCGGGACGATCACTCGGCGCCCAGCCACGAGCTGGATTCAGAGTCTCGCTCCTGAATCTACGATGTCCCGAACCTCAGGAGCACGCAGCTTGTACCCGGTTTCGACCCACTCGTGGAACCACTGGCTCGACCTTGCGCCTGACGGATCGGTCTCCCGCCATTTGAAGCCGAGGAACACGGCAAGCAGTTTCAGGGAGAGCGAGTACGTCGGCCACGGTTTCATCGAGGCTTCATGGATCTCGCTAGCGTTTGTTGCGAATCCAGTCAGGAGCGGTGAGTGTGGGACCGTATGCCTTGACGTTCATCCACAGGTCGATTCCCAGAAGGACTAGCAGAACACCGAGGAGAAGAGAAGGCGGGAGCATTCCTCGCCATGCCAATGTAGCCGAGGCGCCTTCGATGAGCATGGCGGCGAGTGCGCCGCAGGAAAGCAGGAAGGTGACAAGCGTTAGACCCCGGTCACCCAAGGCTGCATACCATGGGCTGCGAATCGTGAGAAGATAGGTCTCCCATGGCATGAGGGTCTTGCTGCAGTCTGCGAGCTGGATCAGCCTGGGTTCGAGGACATGCCGGACATACTGGCCGTCGCGCTTGATGGCATGCGTTGTTCCTGCGATGACGAGGTCGAAGAGCATGGCGACGAGTGCCGGACACGCCGCAACGACGGACAGGAGGAGAAGCGCGGTCGGATCAGTCGGGGGCCAAGTCTCTGTGGTGAAGCCTGCCGATGCGGACCAAGAGAGCGCACCGAGCACTGCTGACACGATTCCGACCTTCAGAACAACCAGCTGGTTTCGGATGCGCTGCAGGGACACGATCTCCTCTCGAAGCGCCTTGTACAGTGTGAGGGCCAACTGGAACTCACGATTGCCCCCCGATCCGTTGGTCTCACGGATCTCCGTTGGCTGTGACATCACACGCCTTCCGATCGACTGGGATGAATGTGCATTAGTCGCATAGGTTTCGCGGAGAGCATATCTCATGTGCCCTGCGAGAGCCAGGGGGAATGGGGGGCAAGTCCCTATTCTTGGTGCTGGCGTGACTTGGCTACCCTCGGAGTTTTGGGGTCAGGTTATCGTTCTTGTATTCCGATTGCCAGAAGTCCCAGGGACAAGAACCCCGTCTACTTCGGGGCGAGCTTGGTGAGCGCATCGACGAGCACGCGCGTGGCGCGGCAGTCGTCTTCGTTGTATTCGAGGATCCTGTGGCGGATCGATGCGTCTCCGGTTTCGACCCACTCGTGGAACCACTGAATCGACCCTGCGCCTGAGGGATCGGTGTCCCGCCACCTGAAGCCGAGGAACGCGGCGAGCGTCTTCAGGGAGAGCGAGTACGTCGGCCAAATCATGCGCGACTTGACGACGTCGCTGTACAGGTCGACGAAGCGTTCTTCCTCGAACAGCGCGGTGACGTCTTCCTCCGTCGCCACGTCGGGATAGTGGCCGGCGAGTTGTTTCCAGATCGTCCGCTCGTAGTGCGAGTAGTAGTAGACGACGGCATCGACGCGTTCTTGCACGTACGCCCACGCTTGAGCGAACGCGTCTCGTTCTGCTTCCTCAACCGCTTCATCCGCGAAGAACGCGACGTACTTCTCGGTTTTCGATGCCTTGCCCGTTCGCTCGACGAAGCCGTGCAGGTAGCACAGGCTGCGGAACGGGTCCGTCTCGATGTCGAAGAACAGCTCCGTGTCGCTCATCGGCAAACAGACCTCTTCGGTGAAGTAGGGCGTAGGTGAGGGCTGCTTCTGAAGCACGGCCCGCGCGTGGTACTTCCGCAGGGTCTTCTCGCCGATTCCGGGGATCGCACTCCTGCCTTCGGGGATCAGGTCCGCAAGGCTGGGACGGGCCAAATCTGCGACGGTGGCGATGTCGGGCGGGAACTTCTCCCGCGTGCTTCGTCCGAGTTCCGAGATCAGCGTCAGGTCATCGGCGCCGACGATCTCGCGCCGGCAGTGCGAGCGCCAATGGCAGAGCGAGCAGTCGCTGATCAGGCCGGGCTTCGTCGTAGCGTGCCGATCGACGATGTCCTCCACGCGGACCAGCGCCTCGCCGTATTCCTCCCACATCGTGTTCTTGACTCGTGGTCCGCGAGGCGCGGCAAGGTCATACGGAACCTCATCGCCATGGATGTCCCAGACGAACGCGCTCTTCGATGGAGAGAGGCCTCTCTGCTGGAGGATGTCGGAGTAGAGCGCTAGCTGAACCGCGTAGTGGCGCTTCGGCTTGCCGTCGGAGTGCTCGCTCGCTCCCTCGACACCTGCGCCGCTCTTGATGTCGCCGGGGATGTAGCCTGTTCCGGCGCGCCTGAGCAAGTCGGGTTCACCGAGCAGCCGCCCGTGCGAGATGCGGCCACCGTAGATGAGATCTTCTCCGTCCTGCATGGCTCGTAGCGTCAGTTCCTCTCGCTCGTCGCGGGAGACGCCGCGCAGGTTAAGGAAGGGAACGTCGAGCGACGTGACCGTCTCTTCCTCGAACGTATGTCCGCGCTCCCAGAGTAGCTCGACGAACGGACTGACCTCATCGCGATCCGCAGGGTCGCCGAAAAGATCCAAGGACACCCGGTGAGGGCAGGTCGTGAAGCTGTACAGCATCGAGGCCGTGATCATCGCGGCAATTGTAACGTTCAGCTTGGTGAGGAATGAAAATCATCTGCTCAGAGCGTGGAGCCGGACCGCTGCTCCGAAGTTCCAGGCTCTTCGCGTACGCTACTCGCGTGCAGCACTGAGTTCTGGCCAGGCGTGGAGGATCTCTTCGCTCAGCGGGATCGGTCGGCCGGTCTTCTCGTCGACGAATACGACCGTGAGTTCGGCTTCAACGCAGACCTCATCCGACAAAGCGAAGCGCGCTTGCTGCGCGATCACGATCTTTCGATGGCTGACGCTCACAACCTCTGCCGTGACGAGGAGGACGTCGCCGGCGCTCGCCGGGCGGCGGTAGGTGATCGAGAGTCGAACAACAACGGGGAAGATCCCGTGCGCCTTGAAGAATGAGATGTCGAGTGCGCGCTCCTCCAAGTGTGCCCATCGCGCTTCCTCGAGCAACTCGAGGTAGCGGGCGCTATTCACGTGTCCGAACCGATCCTCGTGATAGCCGCGGACCTTGATCTGTGTTGTCGTCATCCGAGCGAGCCTCCTTCTGATCCGCCCAGAACGGTACGCGTCGACCTCCGCCGGATCCAGCTCGCGGAGCGTGGTGGTCGCCCTTCTGCCGACCCACCAAGGCCAGGGCGGGATGGAATGCGTTCCCCACCTTCTCGGGGACGCTGGTCCCTTCCATCAAGCCGTGACCCGTCACGGATCGCCATGCCCAAGTCTCGAAGGATACACGTCCACGGACTACACTCCGCGTGAGGAGGTCGGCGACGTGAAGATCGGAATCATCATCTGCGATCGGTATCGTTCTTGTGGCGGCGGCAAGTGCTTCCGAGCCATGCGGGAACGGACCGGCGGATTCGCACGCTATCCCAAGGATGAGCCTCTGGAGATTGTCGGATACGCCTCGTGCAACGGGTGCCCGGGAGGAAACGTCGAATACGTCCCCGAGGAGATGCTCAAGAACGGAGCCGAGGCGATCCATTTGGCCACAGGGCTTGTCGTCGGTTACCCGCCCTGTCCTCGGCAGGCGTACTTCAAGGAGTACATCGAGTCAAGGTACGGCGTCCCGGTGGTCATCGGAACGCATCCCATTCCGCAGAAGTACTACACCGTGCACAAGAATCTGCGTTCCTGGTCGGGGATGAAGGACATGGATGCACTGCTCGCTAGCGAGGAGATCCGCAAGGCCTACGACTGATCGCGTATCGGGATACCCTGTCAGCAGATTCTCCGCAGACGTAGCACGAATCTGCTCCGCGTCATCTCCGAGCTGCTCGGAACCGGGGTCGGAGCTTCCGTTCCGAATGGCTCCTTGGAGATTCCGGTGCCCCAGGGCGTTCGGGGACGCGATACGAATCCGGGCGGGGGTTCGCGAGAATCCCAGTAACCATCGTACGTTTCCTTGTATTCCGTCACTCCGTTCGATAGACTTCTGCTGTTGCTCGGTAGTTGTGCAGTCGCTTTCCAGGAAGTCCGGTTGACCCCTGAACTCCTCGAGACCGTTCTGTCCCGCTAAGACAGCCAGCATGGAGGAGGTTTTACCTATGTCCGAACGATTGACAGGTACTGTCAAATGGTTCAACGACGACAAGGGGTTCGGCTTCATCGAGCGCGAAGGCGCCGCAGATGTCTTTGTGCACTTCAGTTCGATTCGTGGTGACGGTTTCAAGTCACTGCCGGATGGCCAAAAGGTCGAGTTCGTTCTGGGTCAAGGCGAAAAGGGCCCCCAGGCTCTCGACGTTTCGTTGATCTAAGGGAAGCTGAGTACGGCGTTATCCGCGGTGTACGTGCTGTGCACCGCGGATCTTCTTTGTGGGGTGGGGCAGGCCTTGCTTGGTTCGCTCAAGCGGAGTCGAGCGAGGGCTCCATCCGGCGCAGTCTGCGGATCTCGAGGATCAACAGCGGCGTGACCACAGCAGCTGAAACGAAGTCGGCGATTGGGAACGCCATCCATACGCCCGTGGTCTTGAAGATGGCGGACAGAATCAGAACGCTCGGGATGATCAAGACCACGTCTCGCAGCAGCGAGACGGCAAGGGCTCTCTTGGCGTAACCCAGCGCCTGGTAGAAGCCTCCGACGATCGCTTGAAGGGCGAGAAGCGGAATCACCATCACGATGATCCGAAGCGCCCTGGCCCCCTCTGAGAGGAGGAGGGGATCCGAGCTGAAGACGGACAGGAATCCTCTGGGAATGAGAAGGAAGAGGGCCCAGAAAATGCCGGCCAACGCCATTGCCGTCACCAGCGCGTAGCGAATCGTCGCGATAACGCGAGCGTAGTTCCCCGCACCGTAGTTATATCCGTAGATCGGCTGCGAACCGTCAGCCACCCCGAAGACGGGCATGCGGGAGAAGATGACGATCCGGTTGACGACGCTGAAGATGGCGATCGGGAGGTCTCCGCCGCAGACGCCGAGCGCGCGGTTGATCACGACAGTCGCAGCGCTCGACGCGAGGATTCCCACGAACGAAGCGGCCCCTACACCAAGAATCGCCCACGCTGTCCTCGCGCTCAACACCAAGTTCCGAAGGTGGAGAAGGACGCTGGCGTTCCTCCTGATCATGTAGTAGGCGTAGTAGGCTACGCCAGCCCCGGAGGAGATCACGGTGGCCCATGCGGCTCCGGCGGTGCCCATCCGAAGCCCGAAGATGAAGATCGGGTCGAGCCCGATGTTCAAGACCCCACCGAGAATCAGCGGCACGGTGGCGCGAACCGCGTCACCCTGCGCGCGAACCGTGGCTGAGAAGATGGATGCCATGACGAGCGTGAACGCTCCGCCGAGGATCACGGTGATGTAGGAAAGCGCGTGGGGCAGAATCTCGGCGGTGGCGCCCGCAAAATGAGCCAGGCGCGCCCGATTCAGAAGGCCCAGGACGGCAATGAGCACGCTGACGATCACGCCGAGCGTGATCGTGTTGCCAAGCGTCTTCTCTGCAAGGGCCTTGTTCTTCTGCCCGAGAGCTCTGGACAAGAGCGATGCGCCACCGACTCCCACGAGCTGTCCGATACCGATGATCAGCAGGAGAATCGGAAACGCGACACCGATTCCGGCGATGGCAAGGGTTCCCGCTCCGTGTCCGACGAAAATCGCATCCACGACGTTGTAGAACGCCAGCACGCCGAGGGAGACGACCGAGGGTGTAGCCAGTCGAAAGATCAGCTTACGAATCGGCTCCGTTCCAAGTGCCTTCGTACGATCCATCATCCGAATCGTGCTCCCCTCGTGCAGTCTAGCCAACCCTGGCGAGCGGCGAAAACAGTCCACGTTCCGGAAGGGCCGAAGCACACGCAGATTCCACCACGGGTTGCACCGGTCGCCCGGCCCCCCTCACGTTGCGCTTCGCCCATTATGAGGTTTCGGGCCATTCAGGGCGAGGGCGCGTGGCGCAGGGATTGAGGTCGGATTCTGTTCGCCGAATCTTTCGGTACGCGGACGGGGAGCGCGAAGGCAGACCGCGACGCGTCGAAACCGTCGCGAGTACTGTGCAGACAACATGGCAAGCACACTTTCACTGCCGCACACCAATTGGTCCCCACCACAAGCTGCCGGCTACCCGAAGCTCCTCGATTCCGCAGTGAGGAGCCGGACTCTGAAGCAACTCATGTACGGCATTAGGTTGACGAGCGGGTTCCCGGGGCTCGGCGCAATCGTCTGGATTCAAGAACGAAGGTCTGGCTCTGTTCTTTACACCGGCTTCTCGAGAAGCACGCAGGTCTGCGAGTTCCGCGGCTCGAGCTACTCACATCGAGCTCAAACTCCTAGAGAAGGTAGTCCCGAGGACGTCCTAATACATCGCGTCCTTGGACGTCGTGCCACTCCAGCCACCCGCCGTCAGACAGGAACTCCAAGCCGAACTCGTCCCTCGCGCTGCCGAAGTCTTCGTACTTGTGCTTGTCCTTGAGGTACCCGATGACGGCGCGCCCCTCGCTTGGAGAGGCGACGGAAAAGAAGGCTCGCCGGTTCTCGTTCAGCGATGTTGCAGGCGGCCGACTGACCGCGTTCCAGACTCTGCACAGCATTGTGGCCTCCTCGGCATGGCCGTCACTTCACTTCGGCCCGCCGTGTGGGCTGCGCGCCGCCAGGCGAAGGGTTAAGGGTGAGCGACACTCGACAGGAGGCGACGCGGGGCGCGGTTCTCGCCACGCCCCTGCCGCGCACATCGCATTTGCGATGCTAGGTGGTTTTGCCCATGCGCCTCTTCCCACAGGGTGGCGATCCGCACGCCGCTCCCATCAAAGCTGCGCTTGTGCTTGTCCAACAGGTTCCCGCGTTTCGCGTCCAGTGACGCAAGCTTGTTGCTGCTCGGTTACGCGCACGCTCCCAGCGGTTGCTCCAGGTCCTGTTGGGAGCCTCCCGTTGACGAGCATCGCCCGCTTGGTGATGACACGGTTGTAGCCGCCTCGACTACAGGAGTCGAAGAGCCCAGCAATCCACATCTGCTCAGCGGTCGGTCGCCTTGTCACTCGTGGCATGGCCGTCACCTCCAGCACCAAGCGATCCTAGGTTCGTGCCTCGCGATGCGCTTTGAGTCCACTGACCTACACTCCCCCTTCTCTAGCACCTGCGTCCGATTCCATCGCAGTGCGACGCTCGGAGACGCAACTTGAAGGTTCTCCTTCACAACCATGCGGTCAGCGCGGGGAAGGAGCTAGGTCTCTTGAAGGGAGCCGCATCACGCTTCGAGTATAGAAGGAACCCCATTTGCGAGAGCCTGCTTTGCTAGGAGGTTTCCGGAAGCATGCCATGTGCTGCAGCAAAGGCGGTCATGTGACCGAAATGGGTCGCCGGCTGGCGGCGTACGCGGCGAGGTCCCCTGCAACGGCTGCTCAAGCTCCGCGGGACGGCTTTGACAAGCGGGTTAGTGTGTATCCTCGATGACTGACAAGTAATACGGTGTGGTTCTCGCACGTTCTTCCAGCTGTTCCAGGTTGATGATCGTGATGCGTCTGCCGGAGGTTTCGATAAGACCACGGTCACGGAATCGTCTTAGAGCACGCATGAGGGTCTCGATGGACACCCCCAGCATCTCGGCCATCGTTCTGCGCGGAACGGGAAGATCAAGGATTGCCCCTTTTTCCTCAGGCCGGCCATACTTGTGGGCCAACGCAATCAGATAGATCGCAAGGTTCCCATCCACCGTGTCCACGGCATCGCGTGTCAACTTGAACTCAAGCATCACGACGTCACGCGCGAGCCAACGGGTGAAGTCCACACACAACTCGCGATGCTGATTCCGGAAGGCAAGCAGATTGTTTCGCTCAATGAACACAACGCTGGTCTTGATCAATGCTTTGGCGTACTGCAGGTGAGTTTCGCGGGCAAGCGCTACTGCTTCGAGCCCGAAAAGCTCGCCGACGCCGAGAAGCCGAAGAACCCGCTTGCCGGCTCCTGCGGCCCCGTACTTGCCCGTCTTGACAAGACCTGCTTGTATGATATACAGGCCCGAAACATAGGATTCCTCTTGCGCAATAAGCTCGCCAGCCTCGTAGTGGATTTCGAGGCACAACGAATCGAGATCCTGGGTCGCATCCTTCGCAAGTGACGGAAAGACGTGGGCGAGAAGCTCGATCCTCTTCAGCTGTTCTGACGGTTTTGCTGACACACGGTCCTCCAACGACGGGAGTGAGCAATCATATCCAGAAACCAGCTCAGGGGCCACGGCCTTGTCCTGTTTGATGACCTTCACCATGGAAACCGGGCCGTGGATGCGACGAAAATCAGTCGTGATTCGCGTTTGCGAGGAGGCAGATCGGCATGCGGAAGCCAAGATTCCGGTGACTCAGCTGGGAACTGCGTCGTGGAACCTGGGGGACTGGATGCGAAACCCAGGTACTGGCCGCTGCTTGGCTGGTTTCGTTGAGAGGAGATAGGGGAGTCGTTATTGAAGGGCTCTGTCAGCGATTCTTGCAGAGTAGATCCGTGGCTTCTGACCGGCCCACCGTGTGGCAGCATCCCCGACGACATCGAGGGATTCATCCACTACCTTGCGTACAGGGTCGGCGGGGAACACTGCAACGAAGGGCAGTACAACTCCTCCTGGAGCTATCCGGAGGTTCTCCAGAACCTGAATATCTGGATGCGCAGCACCCATTCGTCCGTGACCTCCCGCGACAAGAGTGCCGCGCGCAGCGTTCGGAATTGGCTGACGGGCGCCTGTGCGGAGTCACGAGCTGCGGCCGTGGACGCGTATGAGTACTACTACGACGAGGGCTACGACGACGAAGGCTGCTAGCACCGAGCGTCGTTGAGTGTCGCCGATTGCAGGCGGCGTCGAAGAGAGACGCCGCCTGCGTTTCCTCCGTTGTCGAGTTCGATCCTGAAGTGACATCCTCACTGACACACTCAACGCGCGAGGAGGCACCGTAGCAGTCTGGGTTGACGGAAGTAGGTGCGTTTCGTCATTCTCTCACGGCGCTCCGAAGGAGGTAGCCGTGCTGCGGGAAGTTGCGGACGTGATCGATCTGCTCGACGATGCGCGCGTCGACGGCGCAGCGGTCGAACGTTTTCTTCGCGCGACGGGTCTGGACGATGTCCGTGTCGAGCGCGTTCAGGGTGAGCGAGGATTCACAGACTTTGTGCGCGCGATGATGCCATCTGCGGGCGGCGCCGGTCCGACGCTCGGGATCATCGGTCGACTTGGAGGGATCGGCGCACGTCCCGACCGGCTTGGCCTCGTGTCCGACGCCGACGGCGCGATTGTTGCCCTGGCGTGTGCAGCGAAACTCGCCAAGATGGCGGCGCGCGGAGACCGACTCCCCGGAAGGGTGATCGTGGCAACGCACATCTCGCCGAGATCTCCGATTATCCCGCACGAACCGACGCCGTTCATGGGCGCTCCGGTCGACATGGAGACGATGAATCAGCATGAGGTCGATCCGGCGATGGACGCCATCCTATCGATTGATGCGACGAAGGGGAACTGGATCCTCAACCGACGAGGATTCGCCATCACGCCGACTGTCAAGCAGGGGTACATCCTCCCCGTCAGCCAGGATCTTCTCGAGATTGCACGACACGTCTGTGGACAGCCACCTGCGGTGCTGCCGGTCACGACCCAGGATATTACGCCGTACGCTGCGGGCTTCTACCACGTCAACAGCATCCTCCAGCCGTCGACGGCGACCTCCGCTTCCGTCGTCGGTGTCGCGACCACGGCGTCGACGCCGATTCCGGGAAGTGCCACGGGGGCGAACGATCCTTTGTCTCTGGAGCAGGCGGCCCGCTTCTGCGTCGTCGTCGCAACGGAGTTCACGGCCGATCGCTGCCGCTTCTTCGACGAGGATGAGTTCGAGAGGTTACGGAAACGTTACGGCTCGATGGAGCACCTTCAGGGGCTGGGATGCGAAGAGGTGTAGCCTGCGTCAGCCTTCGCTCTCATCGCCCCACGCCTCGCCGACGATGAGATCGTGGACCTGCCGGGTTGGCTTCCATGCGCCGTCGGCCATGTTGGAGAGGATCACAACGTTGACGTCCCAATCGGGGAAGTACCGCATTACGGCGCTGACACCGGCGTTATAGCCTTCCTTTTGGCAGCAAAGGACGTGGCCGTCCGGCTCGACGTGGAACCACATGCCCAGCCCGTAGCGCATCTTCCACCCATCGCGATCCTTGTAGTGAACCTGCGGAGTGAAGAATCGCTCGGTGAGCTCAGGAGAGAGCAAACGCCCTGCCTTCACAGCGCGCAGGAAGCGATCGAGGTCGGCGGCGGTGACGTGGGCGCCGCTGTCCGGTGAGCCGATCGGAGGAAATGAGTAGATGTTTCTCTTCCACTCGATCACGGTTCCAGCCTCATCCCGGGCCGGGTCGCATCCTTCCGCAAGATTGGGCACGGGACGGTCGAGGCGGAAGAAGCCGGATTCCGTCATGTTCGCTCGCGTGAAGATCCTCTCTCGAACGACCTCGCGATAGGAGATCCCAGTGGCCCGCTCGATCATCAGTCCGAGCAGGATGTAGCCGCAGTTGCAGTAGCGGCATCCCTCTCCTGGAGGGAAGTTGGCCGGCTTCATGGCGAACTGAGGCAGGAAGCCGGCCGTCTCGGTCACCGAGTAGTTGGGCTTGGTTCTCCAGAGGTCCGCGTAGTCCTCGCCGTCCTCCTCCTCGGCGTCGTCGCCGATTCCGGATGTATGGGTCAGAAGCTGGAAGACGGTCACGTCTTCCGAGATGGTCGTCTCGCGCAGATCGAGAAAAGGGATCACGCAGGTGTCGAGCGCGAACGCTCCTTCGTCGGCGAGCTGGAGGGCTGCGACGGCGGTGAACAGCTTCGTCAGCGAGGCGGTATCGAAGCGCGTCTCCATCGTGGCAGGAACGCTCCACGCGCGGCTCGCGAATCCGTAGGCGCCGGCGAACAACTCGTGCTCTCCGCGGGTGATTCGAACGACACCCGAGAAGGCGCCAGTGGCCGCGCGAACGCGGAAGATCTCGTCGACGGCCTGCGTGAAGCTACTCTCGTATGTCATTTGCCAAGGATAGGTGCTTGGCGGCGCGGATACACATCGATCGTGACCGTCGTCGGACTCGGACACCGGGCTTCACATCTTGTTCGGTCATCGTCTACACTCGTGCCTCGGTGAAGGAGGTAGGGATGAAGGTTCTGTCTGTCGTACTGCTGATGATCGTGTTGATGGTGTTCGGCGCGCTGTCCCAAGGTGTCTGTCCACTGGTCTGTCCCGAATTCGAGACGCATTTCGCAGACGGTTTCTCGCTCTCGTTCAGTCTGCGCGGGCTGTTCCTCGACACGGAGGCGTGGAACGCGATGATTCCTGAGGGCTCGGGGTTTCCCGAGCTTGATGGCATTGTGTGTCTGCACGGAGCGACAGTCGCTGTTCCGCTGGAGAACGGCCTACACTTCGGGATGTCGGCATACGGCGCGAAACTGAACGAGACGAACGAACTCGGGTACACGACCTGGAACGGGGCGATGGCCGGGCTTTCGCTCGAATCGATCTGGGCTTCGTCCACCGAGGGTGCCTACGGCCACGTTGGCGGCGGGCTCTACTGCGGGACGTTCAACTTCTCGTCGAGCGGGGTCGATGGCACGGGAATCACCGGCTACGGAGGCGCTTTCTATCTCGAGCCCTACATCGGCGTGAGCTATCAGGTCAGCGATTGCCTGTTCGTTCAGGGAAAAATTTCGACGATCGTAAGCCTCTTGCCCGGAAACGCTTGGGCCGGCGGAAGAGAGTCCGGACCGGACATCTGCCCCAACGGTCCGATGCTGACGCTGACTGTCGGCTGGCGCGGCCTGAACTGGTAACTGGCTGCTTGTCCGTAGGATAAGCAGCTAGGGAGAGCCAGCGGAGAGCATTCTCATTGCCAGGAGACAGCATCTGGTCCTACGTGACCCGCGGGGCGCCGCTGGAGCGAGCCACACGTAGCAGCGGAAGGAACGCGAGCCCGCATGCCGCGAGCACCAGTACTGCGACGCCGCCGCTGTATCGGTCGGCGAGATACCCGAGAAGCGGCGCCATCCCCGCCATCAAGAGCGTCCTCAGCTGCGATTCGACCGAGAGGCCGGTCGCGTCGATTGAGGTCATTGCAGGCCCCCCCTTGAGACGACTTCAACGTACGCGGAAACGTACGTAGGTCAAAGAAAGCTGAGAAAGGAAGACAGCAAGAGTCAAGCCGCGACCCCAAGCTTCGACCCCAAACCGCAACCTGACTTCCGGCGTTCTAGGGCGAGTTCCTCTTCATGGCCTCCAACCAGCTTTCCAGCTCCCTGATCCGCGCCCCTATACTCGCTAGATTCTCCAAGCCTTTCTTTTTCCCGTCCTTGCTAAGTGCCCCGTCAAAATCGTTGTTCTCCATGCACTCGCGTACTGACTTCAACATCGCCTTCAAGCGGTCGATCTGACCCTTCAGTTCCTTCAGGCTCACTACTCGCACGATCTCCCAGGAGGAGACGTACTTCGGGGGGGTTGGTGGTTTCGTTTGCGGTGGAAGAGGGCGGTCGGTTCCCACGGTGGAAGGAGGGGATTGGATCTTCGTCTCCCGTAGTTCCACCCACATGCAGAATGTGAGGGGAGGGAGGCCCTTCTTGCTCGCCTTGTAGCTCATCGTCTGCGTGCGGAAACCCTTGCCGTCCCAGATAGTGACGACAATTGTTCCGCCTTCCGTTCCGCCTGCATACACGTGGCCCAGCATCTGCCTCGGCGGCGGTGCCCCTTTTGCCGCCAGTTGCTGGATGCCGAAGCCTCGGATCTCGCTTGGACCCAGTTCGACGCTTCCGAGATTGGGGATCACCTGCCAGGCGTAGAGGAAGCCAGCTTCCAGAGAGTGATCGGATTCGTCTCCAAGGGTGAACCACGTATCCACCAGTCCCTGTGCAACGAGAACCGGTTCCAGCACAACCACGTCGTCCTCCGTGAACAAGACGTCCTCTGCGGACGAGCCCTCCAGGTCGTAGGGCATCCGCCAAATTCTCAGGTCGTACACGACACCGGTCAAGGGAATGGGCCACCACCCAAGTGTTGCGCAAGCATCAACTTCCTCGCCGTTTGACGGCCAGAGCAGTTCGACCGCCATGGCCGTGTCCGGCAGTGCCGTGGCGATAGAGAACGAGTACACGGCGCTCGCACCGACCGGATACCCTTCCGCGAATGCCTCAACCCGCCAGGCATACGTCTGATCCTCCTGTAGATCAACAGCGCACGCCGGATGAACATACTCTGTCGCCTCGATTCCCTCTATCCTGAGAATAGGACTACTGCTCGCCATGGCCTGCTCGCCAGCCTGCCCTTCCCGAACCTCCACGATGGTGAGTGTGTGTTCGAGGGCTCCAGCATATTCTGAAGCGATTGGGTCCGGGTTCCAGACGAGTGCTAGGGGACCCTCTGATAGTGACACAGAGCTGCAGTCTTGGGGTGACACGGGATAGATGGTGAAGGTTTGGGGTAGACACAGCTCTTCGATCGTGGCGACAATGAACGCGACACTGATGCCAGGAATTGAGATCCCAACGGTCTGGAACGCCGCGATCTCTGCTGGAGCAAACCCATCAGCTCTGACAATAACCTTCGTGAGTTCGCTCGGATCATACGGCGAAGTTGCGTCTTGATCGAACACAAACTCCGCCTGCAGGAGCGCCGGATCAACCTCCTCGCCCGTGCTGCAATCCATGATTCCTTCGACTAGGAGGTGGGAGGTGCCTACCATGAACGGTGTCTGGAACTTCAAACCATTTTCCGTTGCTTCTGCGGTCACTTCTTCGCCTGAAGACCACTCTCCAGACGTGGTCTGAGCTAGTGCAACTGACACAAGGGCACACCCTCCGAGAAGGAGGATGATCCCAACCGTCCGAGCAATCTGGCTCCATGGGTGCGATGCTAACATCGGGACCTCCTAAGGACTTAGTGATGGGGACAGTGGATATTCTCCGGTACAGCAAACAGTACAACCAGATACGTACCTCCGTCAAGCACACAGATATTTGCGTAGGAGAGGTTATCCGTCACCCCGGCAGAGTGCGCTTCCGGGATTGCAGCCCGACAAAGACAGGGCCTCGGAGTCACAACAGGGGCTCGGGGCAAGGGACCCGGGGGCAGCGCAGGGCTCGGGGTCAAGTCCTCATTCTTGGTGTCTTGCTCTGCGAGACGGTGTCGCACCTCTGTTCCTGAGTCGCAGGCGCTTATCGTTCCGGCCAACCTGGCCGAGACCAACGGTTTGACCCTTCTCATGTGAGCGAGGATCTCCCGCGACCGTCACCATCGTCGAGTTGTCGTTGCAGAACCGCACGTACCGCAAGGATCAACTTGAGGCGAAGCCTGAAGGTGATGCCTAGGTTCTCTTCGGTGCGCTGACCCCGTGCGCCGGGCCGCGGGGTTTGCCCACACGAAGCAGCGGGAGGAACGCGATCCCGCCGGCTGCGAGCACGAGGATCGCGACGCCGACGCCCCATCGATCGGCCAAATGCCCAAGGAGCGGGGCCATTCCCGCCATCAAGAGCGTCCGCAGCTGCGATTCGACCGAGAGGCCGGTCGCCATCGTGCGGTGCGAGAGGAGATCGGCGAGGAATCCGACCAGCATCGGACGGCGCAGGTTCTGGACCGCGTAGACGAGAAGGAATCCGGCAATCGCAAGCCCGGGGATCCCGCCCCACGCCGCCCCTCCAGCCACTGCCAGCAGCGCGAGCCCCACGAAAAAGGTCCAGTCCACTGCTAGCGGAAGCGAACGCACACGGCGATGCACGTGGCCGGCGCGTGATGACGCGAAGGCCGTTCCGAGGAAGATGACGAAGTACAGCGCTCCCACGAAGACGGCGACGCGCCGGTCAGGGCTCAGTGTGAGCAGGAGCGGAAGAGCCAACGCTTGTGTCTGAAGAATCGGCTGCAGATAGTCCTTGGTTGACTTGAAGACGGCATCGAATCCGGCGCTCGAGAACAGGCCGCGAAGGAGCGCCGGCTGGCGGAGGGTCGCAAGACAGTCGATCACCGTTGCTTTCAAGCGCTCCACGACCCGCTCTCGCCAGGCTCCCGACGGAGCGGTTCGCTGGCCGTCGAGCACCTTCGGATAGGTGAGAAACAAGACGAGCCCGAGAACGTAGGGAACCATCGAGGCGAGGAAGACGACCCGGAAGCCGCCCACACAGAAGACGAGGGCTCCAGCAATCAGCGCAGCGATTGCCGAGCCAAACTGCGACGCTGCTCGTGTCTGTCCGTAGTAGGCGACCTTCTGGTCCTCCAATCCGTGCAAGCGGAGATGCTCGAGGATCATCGCCTTGTGGGTGCCCGAGCGGAATGTCTCTCCGAGGGCAAACAGAACCATCGCGATCGAGTAGACCCAGAATCGCGGGACGGCGTAGAACAGCGCGAAGGAAACCAAGTATGCCGAGAACGAGGCGAGCATCGCCTTGCGTCGGCCGAACGCATCGGCCACGACGCCCGTGGGGATCTCGAAAACGTTGGTGCAGACCTCACGGATCGAGTACAGGATGCCGATCTCCAAAAAGGACAGTCCCATCTCGCGAAGGAAGAGAATCAAGAACGGATCGAAGAACCGAAGGTTCTTCAGGAATCCGTAAAGCCTGAACTTCCAGTACATCGCGTCTCTGGGAAATGGCATCAAACGGAGTGTACGGCTTCAGGGAAACGGAGAACACGCGCTCGGCGGTCCTCCTCTCGCCGCGATCTTCTTCAGGGTGGCGGGCGGAGGACCCTCGGACCAAGGCGTGAGCCTCCGTCGCTTCGCTACCCTTGACGTCGGGCCTCCGAATAACGTAAGTTAGAGTTAGCCGCTCACGGGCGGCTTTCTTATTGGCCTTCCCCCAGGCCGTCGTAGAAACTCCTGCCAGGGTGTTCGATCGCGTCTACGAATCGCCCGTCGTGGATGCACTTGTCGCAGTACGGGTCCCCCTTGACCAACGTCAAGGGGCATGTGTACGTGAAGTTCGAGTTGATCGCCTCGACGTTCGCGGTGTCTCCGTAGCAGCAGACCAGGAACGAGATCTCCGGATCGCCGAGCGGTGCCATCACTTCGTGCAAGAGGCATCGATCGATGCGGAAGGCGATCTTCCCGCGGTGGAAGCGGCTGGCGATACCGCTCGTCGGTAGCTGGGAATCCGGGTCGACAAGCTCGTCCCACCAGTGGTCCAGGTCCCGGAGGCTCGGGTCCTCCGTCGTCAGCCTTCGTGTCCTCGTGTCGATGTAGTCCTTCAGGAACGGGATCGCGGCATCCGCCCCATGACGTCGCGCAAGGCGCGCATTCGAAAGAACGCCGGATGGAGTCGTGCGCGAAACGCGCCGCCGCGATCGATCTCGAATGTCTGATCCGGGTCGTCTCCCGATCCGCCGAGCAGATACAGCACGTAGGAGAGGTACGCTCGCTGGAGATCGTCGAGGTTCTTCGGGAGCGCATCGAGAGGCGGGATGGTCACCCCATCCGGCGTCAGTTCGCACAGCGAGCGCTGGAGTGCCGCCTCGAATCCTTCCAGGACCTGCGGCGACTTCTGCCGCCTACGCAGAGATCCCGGAGACACCACGAATCACGAGTATCGACGCATTCCTCAAGCAGTGTCCACCACAGGACGAACTCGAGATCCTCGAACGCGATTTTCCCGTGCTGTATGAGCCTGCGCACGGAGGCCCGTTCGTTCCGTACAGCTGCAGCGGCACCATCTCGCAGAGGACCGTCCTGTCCGACGCGTTGGCGGTCTACCAGGCATTGCGTGTGATCCGCCACATGAAGCTGTCTGAGCCCCTTCCGTGGACCGACCTACATCCGTACGAATGGCTGAAGTCCAAGGTCGGCGCGATCATCGTGAGTTCCACAGCGACCTACGATCACTGCTGCCACGCCGTTGATGTGTCCGGGAAGCCGGAGGGAACCCTGGCCATCACGATCCGGAAGGCCAGTGATAGCCTCCTGCAATACCGGACGTGGTGGGTCAATCCGCAAGCCGGCGTCGGCCTCGACGGGCTCGTGCTGCTGATCTTCCACGAGGCGCGCCACGTCGATGTGCCGCACACCTGTGGGTCGGGGGACGCGATGTTGGAGGAGATGGGCGCGTGGGGCGTTCAGTACACTGTGGCCCAGTGGATCGCCGATCGTCGAATCGAGATTGGAACACACATCTCCTCTTACTATCAGAACGCGGCCAGGTCAAACGCTCAACTGGCGCTGGAGCGGATTTGCGAGACAGACAGCTAGGTGAGCCAGGCCGCGGGTGGGGGATTGGAGAAGACCGGGGCGTGTCCGAAGCGCATCGTGAAGCGAGGTGCCACGGGCCTTGGCGACCGAGAGGTTGGGATCGATGAATCTCTCCCGGCGATCCGCCGCGCGGTCATAGGCCGAGTCGCCAGAGATCTGTCGTCGAGCGCCGCTTCCTGAAGTCTCTCAGCGGCTGCCGCTTCGAGGTTTCGCACGAGTTCTTGACGGAGGCGCTCCCATCCAACAGTTCGGGAATCAACGAGCTTGCGTGCTTCAGTCCGCCGGTTCGGTGCACTGCGTGTCGATCCAGCGTCCGCCGCGCGCGTAGTTCGCTGCGTAGCCGATCCGCAGCTCATCGTAGGAGATGTACGCGTCCTCCAGCCACGGATCCTTGACGTGCACCATGTGATTCGATCCACAACCGATCACGACAACGTAGTGCGGAGATGCGCCATTCCACGTCATCCGTGAGATCACAGGCTTCCCGCGACGAATCTCCTCCGCGAGCTCGTCTTCAATCATCGGGCTGGGCGACCCGTCGCCGATGTTCCCGGTTTCGACAAGCGCGTCTTTGACCTCGCCCCCCAGATCGCACACATCGTCGACTGTGTCGCCGCAGCAGCTCGCGGGATCAATCACTTTCTCGATCACCTCGCATTGCCTCCGCGTGCTCGATGGATCGTAGAAGTGAGAGACACTGACCGCGGTCGCTACCCAGCACCACATGTTCCTCTCCTGCTTCTGCATGGGGAAGAACAGACAGAACGCCGTCCATTCGTCTGCCGAGCCGGCTTCCGCTTTCCTGCACGTCCAGACGTCCCCGTCCGTGTTGACGGCCAAGAACTGAGGGTCCCCATTGGCCCACTGAGTCGCAGCGATCGAAACGGCCTCAAACGGGAATGTCTCCGGCGCCCAGTCCTTCGTCCACGCCGTCCACGGCGAAGCGGACGAACCCGGCGTCTGACGGCAGCTCCAGATCTCTCCGGCCTCGTCGACCGCCCAGACCCGGAGGCTCCCGTCGGCGAGTGGAACGGCCGTGATGGAGAGAGCCCTGTAAGTCGGCGTCTCCGGCGCCCAGTCCTTCGTCCACGAAGTCCACTTCGCCGAAGAAACCTCGCTCTCTTTCGTGCAACTCCAGATGGCCCCGTCCGTGTCGACAGCCCAGAACTGCAGGCGCTTGTCGGAAAGCGGTGCGGCGGCAACCCGGACCGCGCGGAAAGCGTGCTTCTTCGGCGTCCACAACGTCTGCCACGAGGTCCACGCCCCGCCGGGACCCTTCTCCTTCTGCCAGCAGCTGCGGATCAGCCCGTCCGTGTCGACGGCCCAGAACTGAAGCCGTCCATCGGAGAGGGGCGCGACGGCGAGCGACTGGGTTCGGAACGAGGGGAGCTTCGACGCCCAGCTCTGGGTCCACGCATTCCAGATCAGGGATGGGTCCTGCTGCGACGTGGCGCTCCAGATCGCACCCGCGTCATCGACGGCCCAGAACTGAAGGCGTCCGCCGGAGTGCGGTGCGACCGCTGCACACGCGGTCTTGAACGTGGGGGTCTCTGCCCATTCGTCCGTATAGAGAATCCAGTCAGCCTTGTCCGCGTTCCGCTGCCAGCAACTCCACAAAGACCCGTCGTCGCGAACGGCCCAGAACTGGACCCGTCCGTCAAGGAGCGGTGCAACAACGACCTGCGATGCTCGTTTCATGACGCCTCCCCGAGGTTTACGCTCCGTTCATGATTCACCCTACGTAGGAGCAGAAGAAAGTCAAACAGAGCAATGCAATGGAGGCATCCAAGAAGCCTGGAGGCAGGTCTTCGTTCTTGGCGTTCGTCGTGCGCTGTCGTTCGCTCCGCTCGCTTACGGCGGAATCGAAGATTCCGCATTCGGTCTTTGCTCACGGCGCAATCAGAGATTCCGCAAGACCAGAGTTCGTCGTGACGCGGAGTGTCCGGCGGATCTTGGCGATCCAGAAGGGCCCTCCGCGTGCTGAGCAGCCTCTACAGCGACTCGCTCCGCCACTCGATCGTTCCGTCGACCATTGTCAGGAGCACGTCGATCTCGGTGAGGTGGTCCGGGTCGGTCGTGAGGGGATCGGTCGAGAGGACGATGAGGTCGGCGAGCTTGCCCGTCTCGAGCGTCCCTAGTTCGGTTTCGCGGTGGAGCATGTACGCGGCCTCGACGGTCATCATTCGGAGGCCCTGCCAGGCGGTGAGTAGCTGATCCTCGGGGAGAAGGCCGCACGGCTCCCAGGCTGCGTACGATCCACTCCGGTTCTCGGGGATCATCAGGGCCTGCAGGCGGAACAGCGGGCTGATCGCCTCTTCGGCGGACCACGGCCAGTCAGAATCCGCGGTCACGTGGGCGCCGCTCGCGACCAAGTCCGCCCAGCGGCGCACGATGTGCTTGGACTCCAGCGGGAGCAGATCGCGATAGAACTGGGCGAAGCACGAAGACATCGATTCGACGGCGGCGATGATTCCCAGCGCTTCGTATCGCGACAGCAGGTCGTCTCGAATGAACAGGTTGTGCAGGATCGTGTGGCGTAGCGCGTTCGAAGCGCCGCCCAGCGCGTCCCCGATCGCGTCCAACGAGACATGGACGCCGCCGTCTCCGATCGCGTGGATGGCGACCGGGAAGCCCCGGCCGTCGGCGCGGCGGATGACGTCGGCCAGTTCGTCGCGCGTGAACAGCGGGCGGTTGGCGCCGTACCACTCCTGACCGGCGGGAGACAGCAGGCCCCTCAAGATCGGGGTGAACGAGACGCCGATCTCCTCGTCTCCGCAGACCGAGGTCTCCGAGAAGATCTTGACCCCGCCGATCCGAAGACGAGGAGCGATCTCGGCGAGTGGCTCGTACTGCGCGTACCAGTCGCCCAGGACGTCACCGCAGCTCGTGTTGTAGATCAGGTACAGGCTGAACCGCACGCGCATCTCGCCGCGCTCGGCCATCCGAATGTATTCCTCGGTGAGGTCGGGCGTGGTGAACATGTTGGCCGCGGATGTGATCCCGTTGTGCAACGCGAGATCCTGCGTTTCCGTCGGCGAGAGCCCCTTGTTCCAACTGTCGTTGAGCAGGTGGGTGTGCGGGTCGATGAACCCCGGATAGACAACGCGCCCTTCGAGATCGATCCGTTCCGTCTCCGGCCCGGCCAGCGTCAGGACCTCGGCGCTCGTGCCGACTCTGAGGATCTTGTTCCCGGCGACGGCGATCGCCTCATGCGCGTCGCCCTCGGCGGTCATCGTCACGACGCGGCCGTTGTAGAGGACGACGTCGGCGGTCTGGTCGCTTCCGAAGGACGTGAGGCCGAGGCCGGCGACGAGGATGAGGAACAGCAGCGCAGCAATGCGAGTCCGTCGAGTCATCGTGCACCAATCTAGCGCGCGCTGGAGGTCTAGACAACCAACGTGGGGCTTCCCGTCCCTCGCACCATCAGGGTTCCCCGCTGGCTAGTCGAGGTCCTTCGCGATGCGGAACCCCACACAGAAGTCGACCCAGTTGGCCGGCAGCGCGTTCCGGAAGTAGACCCGGTTGCAGTACGGTCCGGAGTGCCATCCGCCTCCGCGGATCACACGATGCTTGCCATCGTCGGGTCCCGGAGGATCCACCTTCCGAGAGCGAGCGTAGTAGGCCGGATCGTAGCGGTCGGCGACCCACTCCACGACGTTCCCGCACATGTCGTACAGGCCGAAGCCGTTCGGCCGATACCTGCCGACAGGCTTCGTTCCCGTCGTGCCCGTGCGGGCGTAGTTGGCGAGGGTCGGATCGATCTCATCTCCCCATGGATAGGCTTTGCCCGCGAGTCCGCCTCGCGCGGCGTATTCCCACTCGGCTTCGGTAGGAAGGCGCCCGCCGATCCATTCAGCAAAGGCGCCGGCGTCGAGCCAGCTCACGCCGACGACGGGATGGTTCGGGAAGTCCGGTCCGCAACGGAACCGATCCTGCCCCCAGAACTCGGGAAGCCGTTTGTCGGCCGCTTCGCAGAATGCGGCGTACTGCGCGTTGGTGATGTGGTGCTTCGCCAGACGAAACGCGGAGATCTCGACGTCATGGATCGGTTGATGGTCAGGCTCGGTCTCTCCGCCCATCCGGAACTCACCCTCCGGGATCGCGATGAACTCGGGTTCGATCTCTGTTCGGCGCTCGGGCGTCATGGCCAACCTCCTCGCTCGATCGTGGTTCATGGTATCAAGAGAACGGCCGAGCGATCCACGAGACGGGCGCGAGATGCCGGATTGGGACAATAGAGCGAGATTGGCGCAATCCTGAAAGGACAATGAGATGACGAGCAACAGACCGGAACACCAAGGCTGGGCGACCGCATTCCCGAAGTTCAGCGGTCCGTGGCTCGGCCAGACACCACCCGGAGCGAGGCCCGTCGAGTTTGTGCGCGAGATCTTCAACACGGACAAGATGTCGTTCGGGACCGTCTTCAGCCCGGCCGGCGACGAGTTCTTCTTCGGTTACGAGCGAGAAGGGGAGAGCGACGTGCACGACATCCTCTGCACACGGCGCGTCGACAACGTGTGGACTGAGCCCGAGGTTCTTCCGTTCAACAGCGACGTCATGGACGGGGATCATTGCCTCTCTGCCGATGGGAATCGGCTCTACTGGCGTTCCTGGCGGCTTCTCCCTGACGAGTCGGCGCCGCGGGAATGGTCCTATCTCTGGTGGTCGGAGCGGACGCAGGATGGGTGGAGCGAGGCGCAGCTACTCAGGTGCGGGGGCGACCCCCAACGATCGGGGTATCCAGGGATCGGCCGGAGCGACACGCTGTACTTGACCTCTCGCGGGGAGGGTGGAGACGTCAGCATCTGCAGATCCCCGTGGAAAGGCGATGGGTACGGCCCGCTTGAGGAGATCGTCACCGGGATGAACAGCGGCGGCGACATGTTCGTTGCCCCTGATGAAAGCCTCCTCGTGATCTCGTGCACCGAGCGTCCCGAGAATCTGGGCAAGGGCGACCTGTTCGTCAGCTTCCGAAGAGACGATGACACGTGGACGCCGCTCCGTCATACGGGCGACGCGATCAACACGCCGGGCGAGAATCCGCACACGCACTGCCCGATGATCACGCCGGACGGGCGGTATCTCCTCTATCGCGTCTACGACCACGGCGCCAGGCGAGCCTGCGTCTTCTGGGTGAGCGCGGAGATCCTTGAGGCCTTCCGCCCCGCGGATGCCTAGTCCGCAGGGCTCTTCAGCGATTCCATGCGCTCGAGGAGAGTCGTCCAGCGGGCGTCGCCGCGGAGCGACTCGAACTCCGGTCGCGGCATGGTGTACGTTGCGTCGGACCAGCCGGCCTTCACGGCTTTGAGCAGCAGTTCGAATGTCCGATCTGTCTCACCAGCTTCCGCTGCGGCGCGAGCCGCGGAATGAAGCAGGTCTGACGCCGCGTCTGTCGTGAGGCGCAGAGCCATTGCGAAGGACTCATTCGCCTTCGGGTAGTCGCCCGACGCGATGGCGGCGTTTCCCGCCTCGACGTACTCCCCAACGACGATCCCGACGAGCTTCTCGTGCTTCTCCGGATCGAAGTGGATCGGGCAGACGGTGTACGCGTACTTGAGCTCGAAGCCTGCCGCTTCCGCCGTCTTGACAGATGGGACATTGATCGCGTGGCAGTGCCAACCGATGCGCTCTGCTCAGCGATCGAGTGCCAGTTCGAGTGTCCGGCACGTTGCCGCGCAGGCGAGTCCCTTCCGCCGATGCGCTTCCTCGATCTCGCCACCGATGTCACTCAGACCGTCCACGAAGGAATCCGCCAAGATCCATCCGACGATCCTGTCTTCACGTACAGCCGCAGCACCAACGCCGTGCTCAAGGAAGCCGGCCGTGGAACCGAAGTTGGCCGTCATCCACTCACTGATCCGAGGATGCATGTCCACGTCAGAGTCGAGGAGTGCCTGATCGACGTCCGCAATCTTGTACCCGTCGGGGACGGTGCTTCGCCAGTCACCGGGCCGTGTCATGCATTCGTAGTGCAGGCGGCGATCGGGGATCACCGTCCGCGGGGCGATGATCTCGGTGAGCGCATCTTCCCACTCCGGCCGATCGCAGGCGAGAAAGGAGAAGGCGACGTCGGGACCGAGGCCGTGCTCGTCGAACAGCCACGTGTTTGACTCGCGGTTGAACGACGCGTTGTTCGGGTCACCGGCGAGGTACGTCCACGCGAAGCCCCCCTCCGGTGCGCCGATGAAGAGCGCGGTCGGTGCTACGCCACGATTCACAACCACAACGCCGGGACGAACACCGGCCAGGACGGAGAGGGCCATTCCCTGGTCGTGAAGGCCGGTTGACAGGTCTTCGATCGTCGGATACTCGTGGGGTTTCAAGACATGCATCGTAATCATTCCTTTCGATTGGGAGCCTATGCTCCTGAGGTGTGACGCCTCCAGAGGCCGGCGATCCAGAGATCCGTTTCGTCGCGGCGGAAGAAGAGCCGATAGGCGCCGACGCGGACTTCGCGACACAGAATCTTCGAAAACTCTGGAAGCGGGGCACCTTGTGCCTCGAGAAGATCTCCGTCGCGCGCGAACCGCCCCACCGACTCCAGAAGATCTCGCGCTGCCGGAACGTTGCTTCGACTGACAGACTCGACGGCGGCGCGCAGCTGCCACTTCGCGGCTTCGGTGAATCGAACACACGCGTTCACGGCATCTCCAACAGCTTGGCGGCCTCGGCGAGGGCCTCCTCGACGCTGATTCCCTTGGCGTTACGGATCTCGGTCTCACCCTTGGCGAGGATCCCGAGGACCTCGCGTTCGTACATCATTCGCTCGTAGGCATTGACGCCAAGGAGAACGGCGACGGCGTGGCTGCGCTGGGTGATCACGATCGGCTCCTCGCTCACGCGGGCTCGCTCAACAACCGAAGCGGCATCCTGTCGCAGATCGGTGATCGAGACGATCTCCGGGACTCGTTTCATTAAAGACACCTCCAAACGTACGTCTAATAGTACGTGTAGAAGGCTCGTTGTCAATACGTACGGGCCTGCGGATTCGACAAGACTTCGGGAGCCAGTACGTCCAGGACTGCAGTCTCGATGTCACGGTAACTGCTCGCGTTCCTTCCTCGACTTGCGGAAGAGCCACCCGATGTCCGGAAGACTGGTTCATGTCGTCAGGAGGCCGCAAGGCGCCCTCGCGTGAGAAGGCCAGGGCCTCTTCACGTGCGGGAATGGTTGCGCCCTCTCGCTGGGACTTGTCGCTGGACAGCCGGTGCTGGTGCGGCGAGAATGCCGCCGGAGGGGGGAAGACTCATGGAGTACTCGCCGATCTTGGCGGTCGCGACGGCCGTCTTCGAAGTGATCGTTGCCGGGTGGGTGCTGGCGTTTCGACCTCGCGGAACGACGGCCGGGGAGACAGGTTGTCGAATCGGCTTGTCCGATCGGCGCGCGATCGCGAGAACCACGGGGGCGATCCTCCTTCTCCTCGCGGGCTACCAGATCACCGAGGTCGTCATCTGCGCGGACGTGGGAGCGGCAGGCTTCCTGCCTCGGCTCGCTTTCCTCGTCGTGACGTGGCTTCCGGCCCTTGGCATTCTGTTGATTGCGCAACTCCGTCGTCCCACGTCGCGTCTCCTCTACGGATCTGCTCTCGCGATGCTAGCGGCCGCGGCGGGGATCGTCACGTGGATCGTGGTCGATCGCTCGTTCGCGACGGCGTCAGTCTGCAACGCGGTCTTCGCGCGGTATGCCCATGTTCAGCCTCGCTTTCAGCTGTACGCGGGCTACTACTGGTTGGGGCTTCTCGGGATGATCGCCCTTAGCACCTACGGCGTCTTCACGTCAACGGATCTGCATCGACGGCGGCTTCTCTCTTACGTTCAGGCGGGGACACTCGGATTCGTCGTGCCCTCGATTCTGACCTCGCTGTTTGTACCCACAGCGCGAGGAGCACTCCCGTCCATCATGTGTCACTTCGCGCTGATCCTCGCAATCTTCCTCGCTCGCATGGTGTGGGTGTTGCGGGCGGATCCGGCCCGCGAGGGTACCGAAGCCGATTCGATGCGACCCGAGAGCCAAGAGGCGTAGCGCACAAGCGGCCGCCGCCCCGAGACGAACGGGTACACTTCCCGGGAGAGGTGAGATGTCTGAATGAATGACCGCCCGGGCTCGGTCTGCCGTGTTGATCTCGGAGACGGACGGGTCGTGCGATCACTCTGCGATCGAGCGAAGGAGCCCAGCTTCCTCGGAGGACGTGGCGCAAACGTCGCCGTGCTCCTCGCCGTCCTGTCGGGCGATCTCGATCCGCTCTCGCCGGAGGCGCCTCTCCTGTTCGGCGTCGGGCCGCTTGTAGGAACGGGGTTCCCCGGAGCCGCGCGTTTCAACGTTAGCGGGCGGTCACCCCAGACCGGGATTCTCGGCGATTCGAATGCAGGGGGATCCTTCGGGCCGGCGCTACGGCGAGCGGGGATCGACCAGTTGACGATCACAGGCAGAGCAGCCCATCCTGTCATCCTCTCGATCATCGACGAACGCGCCGAGATCCTCGACGGACGCGACCTGTGGGGCCTCGACACATCCGAGACGACGGACGCGATCCACGATCTTCTCGGACGCGAGGGAGTGCAGATCGCCGCGGTCGGCCCCGCGGCCGAACGTGGCGTTGCGTTCTCGGGCATCTTCGCCGGCCGCGTTCGCGCCGCGGCGCGAACCGGGATGGGGACGCTGATGGCCTCGAAAAACCTGAAGGCGATTGCGGTCCGTGGGACTCGCGAGATCCACGTGGCTGAAGCCGCCCGCTTCGGGGACCTGATGGCCCACCTGCGTGAGACCATCCTGACGCATCCGGAGTACGAGGTCCGGTCGCGTCTGGGGACGACCCAGCTCGTCACTGCGCTTCAGCAGATGGGCGGACTCCCGACGCGTCACTTCCAGTCGGGAACGTTCGAGCACGCCGAGGCCGTCTCCGGCGAGACGATCGAGGCGAAGTACAAGGTCCGATCGATGGCGTGTGCATCCTGCCTGATTCACTGCAGCCGCTACGTGCACGTTGACGATGAGAGATTCCCAGACCTTCGTTTCGAGGGGCCCGAATACGAACCGCTGGCCGGCTTCACCGCGCGGGTTGGGAACAGCGACCTCCCACTTGCCCTCTACGCGGTCGATCGCTGCAATCGCCTCGGGCTCGACGCGATCACAACCTCGGAGGTCATCTCCTGGGCGATGGAGTGTGCCGAGCGGGGGATCATCACCCGCGATGAGGCGCCAGGTCTCGATCTGTCGTTCGGTAACGGCGAGACGATCTTGGCGTTGATCGAGCAAATCGCCCATCGTGAGTCGTTCGGAAACGTGCTCGCCGACGGCGTACGCGCGGCGGCCGACAGGCTCGGGAAGGGACGCGACTTGGCGATGCACGTCAAGGGCCTCGAGCTCTTCCAGGCCGACGTGCGGGCGATGAAGGCGTACGGGCTAGGCAACGCGGTCGCCAGTCGCGGTGCCGATCATCTCCGCTCCGAGCCGTGGTTCGAGTTCTCTGGGGACCACGAAGAGGGCGCACGTCGATACGGGATCCCCGAGACCGCCGACCGCCTCGCGTGGCGAGGCAAGGGTCTGGTGGTCAAAGATTACGAGGAGCGAGCGGCCGTTGCCGACGCCCTCGGCATCTGCAAGAACATCTACAACAACATGGAGGTTCTCGACTGGGATGAGACGGCCGACGTCGTTCACGCCGCAACCGGAACGCGTCTCACCGGAGAGGAGATCCGGCGGGCCGGTGAGCGGATCGTCAATGCCGAGCGGATGATCAACGCCCGGTTCGGCATCGGCCGGGCGGACGACACGCTCCCCCGACGTTTCCTCGAAGAGCCGGCCGGTCCGCCCGAATCGCCGTCGGCGGGATCGGTCGTCGAACTCGAGCCGATGCTCGACGAGTACTACAGCGCTCGGGGATGGAGCACTGAAACGGGTCTGCCCACGCCTGAGAAGCTGCGGGAACTTGGACTGACCGAGTGAGGAGGAAGAGTGGTTGAACTGTGGATCGAGGTCGAGCGTGTCGAAGGAACCTGCACGGGACCGATTCCGATGGCCCCCGGAACGGGCTTCCTCGTTCGAAACGGGAGTCTCGTCTTCCCCGGGGGCGGTCCGATCTGCCTGTTCGCTCTGGCGAGCATTCTCTCGCTCATCCCGGCCAAGGAACGATTGAAGGACGGAGATCCTGCCGCCGACTGGATGGGCGAGGTTCACCACGTGCAGTGTCCCGATCCGGACGGCCGGACGATCTGGCGAATCGAACAGGCGACGCTCGGATCGACGAGCATCGACCCGAGCGTCAGAGGCGAAATCCTCGCCGGCCCTGCGCCTGGTGCATCGAGGAGCGTGAGTGGATCCGCACTCGAGGAACAGGCGGGAGATCTGCGCATTGTGGTAGATCGGATCGAAGGACGCTGCAACGAAGGGATGCGCGTGGGGCACTCGGCGCTCGTCCGAGAGAGCAGCCTCTATCTAGCGCAGCCGTTCTGTCTCTACGCGATGCAGGCTGCTCTCCCGCTCCTGACGGGCAAGGTGCGCGCTCACGATCCGGCGGATTGGATGACGGGGGAGAGCACCGTCGTCTGCCCCGATCCTCTCGGGAACGTCATTCTGCGTATCGAGCAGGTCGCCTGACGCAGCCTGCGTTGCGTTGAGGGATCGTGCTTCGATCGGTACGCTCTCTCGGCTTCGAACCCCGAGGAGGCACGATGAACGAGTTCTCATCCGCCAAGCTCCAGTACCCACCGACTCGCAGAGACGACCACGTCGACGTCCTTCACGGCATCACCGTTTCCGATCCGTATCGTTGGCTCGAGGACGTCGACTCGGCCGCGACGGAGTCTTGGGCCGACGCACAGAATGCGTTGGCGCAATCGGTGTTGAAGGCGATCCCTTTCCGTGCGGCAATCCGCGAGCGGCTGGGCGCACTCTCAGACTACGCGGCCGTTGGCGTTCCGTTGGAGGCTGGCGGGCGGCTCTTCTTCACGCTTCAGACGCCGGATGCCCGCCAGCCGGCGCTCTGCTGGGTTGGGGCAGGTGGCGATGACGTCCGAGTCGTGGTCGATCCTGAAGCGTTGGCCGAAGACGGTACAGTCTCCGTCACCGAGTTCGCTCCGAGCCCCTGCGGACGCTACCTCGCCTACGGGCTCGCGGAGGCGGGGTCTGATTGGCAGGTGTGGAGAATTCTCGACGTCGAAACCGACGAGCACTTGCCGGACAGGCTCGAGTGGCTGAAGTTCCCGGTGCCGAGTTGGGTCCCGGACAGCTCGGGCTTCTTCTACGGGGGATCGGAGCCTCCGCCGCCGGACGGCGTCTTCAAGGCGGCGGTGACGAAGCGCAGTCTTCGCTTCCATCGCCTCGGAGATCCGCAAGCCTCCGCCGCCGCAGTTCTCGAGTTCCCGGACGAGCCCCAGTGGCGGCCCTACGGCCGCGTGACGGCGGACGGGCGCTACCTCGTCATCTCCATTCATCGGGGGACCTATCAGGAGAACCGGATCGGCCTCGTCGACCTCTCAGAAGATGGGCGCGATGTCGTCGATCTGATGCCTGAGTTCGACGTGGCCTACACGTTCCTCGGAAGCACCGGTCGGACCCTCTACTTTCTCACGACCCACGGGGCTCCGCGGGGGCGGATCATCGCGGTCGATGTCGGTAGCCCGGCGCCTGCATCGTGGTCCGAGCTGGTGCCGGAATCGGAAGGCGCCATCGAAGCCGCCGCCTACATCGGAGAGCGGTTCGTGATCTGCACGCTACGAGATGCCGTAGCGCGACTGTCGATTCACGACCGCGAGGGCGGGTGGATTCGCGACGTCGAGCTCCCCGGAGAGGGCTCGATCCCGATGATCGAAGGCCGCGAATGCGGAACGAGGGCGTACTTCTCGTACGGCGATTTCGTCCATCCGAACGTCGTCCTGTCTCACGATGTGGTCACGGGTGAAACGACCCCGTTCCGCGGACAGGACCTACCATTCGATCCTGACGCGTACGAGACTGAGAAGCACGTCGTCGAGACCGCAGAAGGCGTTCGCATGCCCGTCTTCGTGACACGCAAGCGGGGCGTTGGGGCGGGGCCGGAGACGCCGACTTGCCTCTATGGATATGGGGGTTTCAATATCGCGATGTCGCCTCACTTCAAGATCGACCACCTGTCGTGGCTCGACCTCGGAGGACAGCTTGTCGTCGCCTGCATCCGCGGCGGCGGGGAGTTCGGGCGGGCGTGGCACCAAGCCGGGGCGAAGGAGAATCGGCCCAACGTGTTCTCGGACTTCATCGCGGTCGCTGAGTGGCTCATCGAGACGAAACGAACATCGATCCCCAAGCTGGCGATCTACGGGCGGAGCAACGGCGGGCTCCTGGTTGGCGCGTGCATGACCAAGCGCCCTGATCTGTTCGGCGCGTGTCTTCCGACGGTCGGGGTGCTCGACATGCTCCGGTTTCACCTGTTCACCGTGGGTTCGTTTTGGGTCTCCGACTACGGATCCCCGGACGACCCGGAGATGTTCCCGGTCCTGCTCGGTTACTCGCCCTATCACAACGTCGTGCCCGCCACGGCCTACCCGCCCACGCTGGTGACGACGGCCGACCACGATGATCGGGTTTTCCCCGCGCACAGCCACAAGTTCGCCGCCGCACTGCAGGCGGCGCAGTCCGGAGAAGCGCCGATTCTTCTGCGCGTCGACAAGCGGGCCGGACACGGGCTCGGCAAGCCGAAAGGGAAGCTCCTCGATGAGGTGGCCGACCGCTGGGCCTTCACATTTGCCGCGCTGGGTGCGGAGCCGCGACTCTAGGCTGCCTGGGTGGCGGCTCTTCCTCCGAGATGGTGGAGAGGCGGATGCCGCACATCCTCTGCTTGAGTACCCTATCGGTATAGGAGGCGATTGGATGATCCTCAGCATTCTCGGAGGTCTCTTCCAGGGCTGGCTGTGTGGGAAGTCGAAGACGGTCACAATCTGGCTGTTCGGTATCGAAGCCGCCGCCGCGGTCCTCGTTGCGCTCCTTCTGATCGGGGGCCTTCTTCCGGGGCACATCTGGCTCGGTCCGGGGCTTCTCTGGTACTCCACATACTGCATGACGCTGTACTTCCATTGGAATCGGAGATGCACGCTGAAGGAGAAAGAGGCGTGGACGCCCTCGACTCTTGCCAGAGCGGTCGCCATCCTCTGCTTCGTCGGCCTGGCCTTCCTCGGCGGCGGACTCGCGTACTGGTCCTACGGAGAAGAGATTCGCGTGACGGTGATTGGCCTGATCATCTTCGGCGTCGCCATTCTCGAACTCGACGCGATCCGTAGGCGCGGATGGCTTCGCCTCGGGTTGTGACGGATTCGCGTCAAGCGAATACGCTCGTTTGGTCGCCTAGCCGTCAGGTTTCCGGGCTCGATCGCTCATCCGGTTCCCTGCGATCAAACGTCGTGTTCCCATCTTTCTTCGGACTCGCTTTCAGAACGAGCGTCTTCATCGATAGCCCTCCTTGGGCAAGCAGCGATTGTCGACCGGGAGAATGGGCTCCTCGCGTCTCGGGTTCGTCGCGGGCCGAGCGTGTAGGCCACCCAGAAGCAGGATCGACTCGAGTTCAGCATTCCGCATCGGATCTCCATCGAGTGGGCAGTTCCGTCGGTTTCTGCTATCGTCGGCGCAAGATGAGAACGAGGGGACTCATCCGACTCCGAGCGATTGCCGTCGCTGTCCTCATGCTGAGCGCATTCTCTCTCGGCATGCGTGCACACGTGTTCTCCGCGGAGGCTGTGGGGACGGGAACGCTCGTCGCCCGCATTCCCGGATTGGAGATCTCGGCTACGCTTGTGGGAGAACTCGAATGGACGGGGGAGGCTGTTCTCGACGGACAGCCCGTCCGTTGCTCGGCCAGAGGAACGTTCAGCGGAGTGGGAGTCAGCGGGATCGTCACGATGATCAGCGAGGGGTGGGTCGCCTACTCGTTGTCGGGAAGCTCGGACGACGGCGAGCCGGTCGAGATCCGGGGGCTGCTGTACGTGAAGTGGGAGGGCGTCATCCCACTCAAGGCGGGCGATCCAATTGTCGGCACGCAGCACACGGTTCTCCTGATCGGTGGCCGCGCACACGCTTTCAGCGGCGACTTCACGGGGGCAGCTCAGGGCCAATTGGAGCCGGCCGACGTCGCGATGACGATCCAGCTGGGTGGAGCGGCTATCGTTCATCTGGCGGCAGTGGCCGAGGCCCCGGTCGGCGAGCTGCCCGCATCGATTCCGATCGGCCATCCGGCACTCAGCTCCGAGATCCTCCGGCAGATCGATGAGCTCCTCAGCTTAGGAGGCGGCTCGGCGCCAGACGGAGTCTCAGAACCGTAGAACGCATTGCTGCCGAGAGAACATCGATTCCAGTCCGAGGTCCTCGTCTCGTCTCGACCGGCGCGACCGAATCGTGCGACTTCAAGCTCTTACGCTGATGCGTGTCGAGCAGATCCGCTGCGCTCTGCCGATTCGGGATCTGAGCCGGCCGATCGGCGCCCAGTGTCGAAGGCGAAAGCGTAGACAGGCTGGCCGGCAAAGGTCACTGGAGGAGATCCGGGACTCCGTCCCGGTCAAGGTCGACGATTGCCGCGAGGCCGCCGAGCGAGGTTTCCTTGTAGCGGCTTCGCATGTCCAGACCGGTCTGATGCATGACTTCGAGGGTCGCGTCGAAGCTGACCCGGTCCCTTCCGCCGGAGATCATCGCCAGGTTCGCGGCGTTCAGGGCCGACACGGCCCCGGCCGCGTTCCGTTCGATGCACGGGATCTGCACCAAGCCGGCAACCGGATCACAGGTAAGGCCAAGGTAGTGCTCGAGCGCCGTCTCGGCGGCACGGTCGACCTGGTCTGCGACCGTGCCGCCGAGCAGATGGCAGACGGCGGCTGCGGCCATTGCGCTGGCGACGCCAATCTCGCCCTGGCATCCCACCAGCGCACCGGCAATGGACGCCTTCGCGACCGCGAGGCCGCCGATGACGCCGGCGACCAGAAGGGCATCGAAGATTTGCGCATCGGACAGATCGAGCGATTCTTTCATCACGCGGAGACAGGCGGGGACTACGCCCGCCGATCCGCACGTCGGGGCGGTGACGATGCTTCCCCCGTCGGCGTTCTCCTCCGCCACGGCGATGGCGTAGATCGAGGCGCGTGTGGCATCGGACGAGATGACGCCCGGCGTTCCCCCTAGCTCGTTGAAGCGAGCGAGCATCGCCGCCGCACGTCGCTCGACGCCGAGCGATCCAGGCAGGACGCCCTCGGCGCGAAGGCCGCTGTCGATCGACTGCGACATCAGATCCCAGACCGTTCGCAGATGGGCGATGATCCGGTCCCGCGAGTGCCCGCGGAACGTCGCTTCCATCGCCAACGCGTAATCGACGAGCGACTCGTTGCGGCGCTGACAGTCGTCGACGATGTCGCGGGCGCTCGCCGGCCGACCGCCTGACGTCTCGCCCATGGCGGCAAGTTCTGATCTCTCCACGATAACGCCCCCGCCGATCGAGCAGTAGACAGACGCGAGGATGACGAGCCCTTGATCGTCGTGCAGGGTGAACCGCATCGTGTTCGGATGAGGATCCGGGGGCGTCTCCACATCGAACACGATGTCCTTCTCCGGCTGGAAAGCGAATCCGTGAGACGGAGTGAGCAGCACGCCCGTCGAGGCGACCTCGTCGTAGACCGAATGCATCGACCGCTCGGCGACGTCCGCAGGTCCGTAGCCGGCGAGCCCGGCGACGACTGCGAGGTCGGAGAGGTGGCCCTTCCCGGTGTGTGCGAGGCTCCCGTATAGGGCCACGGAGACGCGCCCCCCGGGCCGCGGCTCGATCTGCTGGTCGAGTCGCTGACGGAACAGCAGCCCTGCTCGCATCGGCCCCAACGTGTGAGACGAGCTCGGGCCGACGGCCGGCTTCAGGATGTCGATCACGCTCGGAAGGAGGGTACGCCTCAGGTCTTCCACGGCAGCACTATCCGGGAACCGCCACCGCTGATCAACAGCGAGCCCGCGCTTCGGGTCCGCCGAATTCCTCCAGCATGTGGAATCCGGCCCGCACTCCGGCTAGGCTGAGGCTCATGCGTGAGAAGACCGGGCCGATTGGCGTGATCGCTCGCATGCACACGGCCGAGCATATCCTGACTGCCGTCATGGCGCGTGCCTATGGATCGCCGCGAAACGTGGAAACGCACCTCGGTGCAAGGAAGTCGAAGTGCGACTTCCCGGTCGGCCGTCCGCTGGTCGAGACCGATGCGCGTGCGATCGAAGATACGGTGAACGCCGAGATTCACGCCGACCATCCGGTGAGCGTGATACACATCACACGAGCACAGGCTGCGGAACGACTCGACCTGTGGAAGGTTCCCGATGGCGTCGACCCGATCCGGGTCGTGCGAATCGGCGGATTCGACGAGACGGCGTGCGCCGGCGATCACGTCGAGCGAACGAGCCAGATCGGCCGATTCGTCCTGCGCACCATGACGATGAAGGATGATCATGTCGTGCGGATCCGATTCGGATTGGAGAGCGTCGATGCGTCGTAGCGCGTGGCTGTTGGGCGTCGTCGTGGCGATCGCGCTTGTTTCGACGGGGCTCGGCGAGGCTTCCGATCCGGAAATCGTTTGGCAGACGACCGACTGGGGCGGGCTGGAGCGGATGTACGGAACCTACGTCCCGGCCGAGATTGCGAGCCCCGCGCCGCTCGTCTTCCTCCTTCACGGCGGCGGCGGGAGTGCACAAAGGACGTGGGATCAGGAGCACGGTCGATCGTGGAAGGCGCTCGCCGACGAGCACGGCTTCGTCCTCGCCCTTCCCGAAGGTCGGGCCGACCTCGGCGATGCCGATGCCCATCGCTGGAACGACTGCCGGACCGATCTCGAGGACGAAGCGATGGCTTCAAGTGAGGATGACGTAGGCTTCATCACGCACCTGATGGGGACGATCTCGGCCCTCATGCCGATCGATCCGAATCGGATCTACGCGACCGGCGCGTCGAACGGCGGAATGATGACCTATCGCTTGGCGATCGAGATCGGTGACCAGCTCGCCGCCGTCGCCGCGATCATCGCCAATCTCCCCGTTCCGTCCGAGTGCGCCTCGTCCGCCGCGCCGATTCCGATCCTGATCATGAACGGGACGGACGATCCGTTGATGCCGTTCGATGGGGGATGCGTTGCCAACGCCCGCTGCGAGCGCGGCCGCGTGGCGTCCACGGCGGAGACGGTCGCGTTCTGGGTCAACGTCAACGATGCAGCGACCGAGCCGACGGTCGAGAAGCTGCCCAATCGGGCGTGGTTCGACGGCTCGACCGTCACTGTCTACACCTTTGCTGGAGGTCCGAGCGGAGCGGACGTCGTCTACTATCACATTGCAGGCGGTGGGCACACGGTCCCTGGCTTCGAAACGACCTCGCTCGTTCACCGAGCGGTCGCCGGCTTCAAGAACCGCGACATCGACGGCCCGGCCGAGATTTGGGGATTCTTTCGGGAGCACTAACCGAGCGAGGTCCCATCTCGCACGTTCTGATCCGGCCCTGGGTGGCAGAGGCGGTCCGGCCGGTGCTCGTGCGGCCATGCGGTTGGCGTCATTGGGGCTTGCGAAGCTCGAGGAAGAAGAGCCGATCGTGTTCTGTTTTCGAAGCGAGCCGGAATCCCGCTTCCTTGGCCAAGCCGACGTAGTACGCCGTGTCATACTCCTCGCTCGGCCACGGCTGGCCGTAGCCCGTCTCGATCTCCCGATCGTTCACGAGGACGCGGAGGAGGATCACGTAGATCTTCTTCTCGGTGTCTGCCGGCCGACGTAGACTCGCGTCCCAAACGAGGAATTGCCCGCCTGGCTTGAGCACTCGGAACACTTCGCGAAGGACGCTCTGCTGCTCGGCCTTGCTCTTGAGATACATGAGCGAGAAGAAGGCGGTCGCTGTCTCGAAGGTCTGATCCAGGAACTGCATGTCCCTCGCGTCCATGACGATCTTCAACGGGCCTGCCGGGGCCTCTTGCAGTTCGCTCTTCTGGATGTCGATGGCGATCACCTGCTCGCCCTTCAGGGCGCCGATGATTCCTTCGCCGCCGCCTCCGATATCCAGGATGGGGCCTGACGATGCGAAGTCACTGACCGTGACGACTCGCTTCTCGAACATGAAGTAGCGATCTTCGAGGGATTGGTTCTGTTCGCTCACGTTTCTCTCCTCACAGCTTGGGGTCTTACATGTGTCGGTCGAGATCCGAGGAAAGGTTCATTCGATCGTTGGGCCCGCTAGGCAGACTCCGCTTGAGACTCCCTTCCCCTCCCTTCCTCGCGGCCGGGCTGCTTGTCGGTCATGGCCTCGTCCTTTCTATGGGGTAGAGACGAGAGGTCTCTGCCTCCACGCCTGGTTGGCGACTAGTGTGTAGGATTGTCGAGAGTCGAGCAAGGCGCGCCTATCGGGGGAGTCCGAAGACAGCTTCGAATCCGAACAGTACGAGGATCATCCGAACGGCCGTCCCGAGTCCGGCGGCGAGCGCGAACACGACCGGCCGCTTGCTGACGAGAGCGAACAGATAGAGAGAGACGGTGTCCGGAAACCCGGGAATGCTTAACAGCACGAAGACGGCGAAGACGCCGTATCGGTGGACGAACCGCTCGCTCCACGTCATGACGGCGCGCACCCATCGATTGCGCAGCGCCAGCCGCTGGAATCGCGCGGTCCCCTTCAGACGATCGCCGAGGAAGAAGACCAAGTAGGAGCCGACGATCTTCCCCGCGACAGCGAACGCAAAGATCCATCCGATGGGAATCCTCGTGTAGCCGAGAACGGGAATCTCGCTGGGTGTCGGCAGAATGACGGTCGTGCCGACCTCGTAGAGGAAGATCAGCAAGAGGATTCCGAGTGCGCGCATCCGAGTACAGTGCCGCGGGACGGGTCGTTACGCAAGGACCCGCAGGCTGACGTGCTACAACTCTGCTGGCTTCCGCGCTCGAACGTGGAGGAAATAGGCGACGACCTGCGCGTCCTGTACGTCAGAGTGCTCGCGAACCGTCTTGTCGCTCGGTCGTGGCTCGGAAATACGCTCGATCGTGAAACCGACCTCGATCAACATGTTGATCCATTCGCTGATCGTTCGAGTGAAGCGAGGGACCTGGAAGAGCGGGAGTCCTTCCTTCACCGACTCCGGGGCGGTCGCGAACAGCCATCGCATGATCTGCCCGTCGACCCGTTCGAAGTAGCCGCCGACCTCAATTGCGTAGGTCGTTCCCTCCTCGTCACGAAGGTTGCGGCGATGGGGGGTATCGAAGCAGGGGTGCGTGATCGAGAACTGGACGAATCCGCCCGAGCGCAGGACACGGAACGCCTCGGCGATCGCTCGTTCGGGCGACGGCATGTCCATCAGGCTCATGAACGCGGTGGCGAAGCCAAAGGCTTCGTCACCGAACGGAAGCGACGCGGAGTCGGCGACGCGGTAGTCGATCCCGAGTGGCTCCCGATCCTCCTCCTCCGACGCGTGACGCACGAACGCTTCGGAGATGTCGATCGCCGTCATCCGCGCACCGCGTCGAGCGACAAGGCGGGTGTTGTGCCCCTCTCCGCAACCGATGTCCAGGCCGTCGAGGCCGCTCACGTCGGGCAGGAAGTCGAGAAAGGCCGGCGTGTTGAAGGTGTCACGGTAGATGTCGTATCCGGCGCGGGCGAGCTTTGTCCACGCATTGGCGTTCTTCTCCCAGTAGCTGCCAGCTTCACGGGCGTCCATGGGAAGAGTGTATCTCGGGCTGGACGATCCATCAGGAGGCCGGGAGGGGTGTCCGAAGATCACCCCTCCCGCGTCAAGGAGGTGCGTCTGTTAGCAGAAGAGGCGGCTTTTGCCAAGCTGTTCCGTGGAGCCGCCGGCGGGCGCGGGCCGTGCGAGCTCCCCGTTGAGGTAGGCCGCGTAGGCCGACATGTCGAAGTGGCCGTGACCGGAGAAGCCGATCAGAATCACTTTCTCTTGATCCGTTGCTGCGCATTCGCGTGCGATCTCGACCGCGGCGTGCACGGCATGGGCCGTCTCCGGCGCCGGGATGATCCCCTCGCTTCTGGCAAAGAGCACCGCGCTCTCGAAGACGTCGATCTGGTCGAAGGCGACCGGCTTCATGACGCCATCTTCGACCAGCCGACTGATGATCGGGGCCATGCCGTGGTAACGGAGTCCCCCCGCGTGAATCGGCGGTGGGACGAAGTCGTGGCCCAGCGTGTGCATCTTCAACAGCGGCGTGGTCATGGCCGTGTCGCCGAAGTCGTATCGATACTCCCCGTTCGTCAGCGTCGGGCAGACACGCGGCTCGACCGCGACGAACTCCATCTTCCATTGCCTCTCGAGCGCGTCACGATAGAACGGGAGTGCAATGCCGGCGTAGTTCGAGCCGCCGCCGACACAACCCACGATGACGTCAGGGTCTTCTCCGGCGATCTCCATCTGGCGTTGTGCTTCGAGGCCGATGATCGTCTGGTGCAGGAGGACGTGATTCAGGACGCTTCCGAGCGAGTACTTCGTTCCGTCTTGCGTCATCGCGGCCTCGATCGCTTCGGAGATCGCGATTCCGAGAGAGCCTGGCGTGTCGGGATCCTTCTCAAGGATGGCCCGCCCGGCGCTCGTGAGGTCGGATGGCGAAGGGTGAATCTTGGCGCCGAATGTCTGGATCATGAACTTGCGGTACGGCTTCTGGTCGTACGAGATGCGAACCATGAACACCGTGCAATCGATGCCGAACAGCTGACACGCAAACGCGAGCGCACTCCCCCATTGACCGGCCCCGGTCTCCGTCGTCAAGCGCCGATTGCCTTCCTGCGCGTTGTAGTACGCTTGTGCGACGGCCGTGTTCGTCTTGTGTGAGCCTGTTGGGCTGGCCCCTTCGTACTTGAAGTAGATGCGGGCAGGCGTTTCGAGGGCCCGTTCGAGATGGATCGCCCGCTGAAGCGGCGTCGGGCGCCATCGGCGATACACCTCCAGGATCGGCTCGGGAATGTCGATGAACCGGTCGGTGGCCATCTCCTGTTCGATGCAGGTCTTCGGGAACAGAGCGCAGAGGTCTTCCGGCGCCATTGGCTCTCTGGTCGCGGGGTGCAACGGGGGGTCGAGTGGTGTCTTGAGATCGGCGAGCACGTTGTACCAGTGTTTCGGTAGTTCCTGTTGATCGAGATCGAATCGGGTCTTCAAGTCGTCTCCTTTCGCTTTCGGTTTCCGACGGTGACGGGACTTAGGCGAAAGGGCGCCACCACGACTTGAATGGAGGAACAGACAGAGGAGACGGAGGACTGGAGACGGAGGCGACCATGGCAGATGCAGATCCGTATCTGGGCTTCGCCGCACGCTACGATGCATTCCGGACGGACGCGCCCGAGCGAAGAGCCTTCTTCGAAAGACTCCTCGTTCGGCATTGCGTCCGTCGCGTTCTCGACTGCGCTTGCGGGACCGGCGACGACCTGCTGCTGTTCCGATCGCTCGGCCTGAGGGTAGAGGGCTCGGATCTCTCGGACGCAATGCTCACCCTGGCGGGGGCGAAGTAGGCGGATACCAACGCCGAGATCCCGCTCGTCCGTGCGGACTTCCGCGAACTGCCCGCGCACTTCGAGGATCCATTCGATGCGGTCGTCTGCCTGTCGACGTCGCTTCCGCATCTGCTCGACGAGGCGGAGATCCTTCGCGCGCTTGCCAGCATGCGCGACGTGCTTCGCGAAGACGGAATCCTCGTTCTCGACCAGGGGATGACCGACCGGCAGTGGACCGAGAAGCCGCGGTTCATCCCCGCGATCAACACGTCGGAGCTCTGTCGCCTGATGGCGATCGACTACGCGGAAGAAGCATTCACGGTGCACGTGATCGACTTCGTGGACGAAGGAGTGGAGCGCGCCTTTCACCACGACGCCTTCGTCTATCGGTGACTGCTCCGCGACGACTACGAGCGGCTCCTTCGCGAGGCCGGCTTCCGCGATGTCGCCTTCTATGGCGGCCTCGGGCTCGAGATGTACAGCAAGACCGGAAGCCGACGGCTGATCGTCGTCGCTGAGCGCTAGGCCTTGTAGTCCTCGCGCGGCGGGTTCCACGCGTCGTAGGCCTCGGTCGGTTCATCCAACACGACGGCCTCGTGGGGCACGTTCGGCGGGATGCAGACACCGTCGCCTGCGTACAAGATGCGCGTCTCCCCGTCCAGCGAGAAGTCCATCGCCCCCTTGGTAACCACGGTGATCTGCTCGTGCTCGTGCTCGTGCTTGGGGACGATGGCGCCCGGTGCGAACGTGAAGAACGTCAACATCACGCCATCGAGCCAAACGGCACGCCGTTCGATTCCGGGAAGCATCTGCGTCCCCGGCAGCTCGTCGATCTTGAAGAAGTGCATGATCTCACCTCGTGAGAAGAGGATGGTCCGATTCTACGGGCCAATCAAGTGCTTTCACTCCCACATCTCGACATGGAGACTCCCGTTGAGGCTCCACGTGACTCCTTGCGAGAGTCGCAGACGATCGGCCTTCACCGCGCCTTTGCCGATGCGGTCTGTCCTATAGCTCTGCTCGTTGATACCGCTTCCACAGATCGAGGGCGAGGTTCTCCGAGGACCCGCCGATCTTGAATCGCTCGAAGAACGCGCAGACGTTTGCCAGATCGCGCGTGAGCAGATCGAGTGCCGATCGGTTGAACCGGACGTCAACCGCTTGGGGCACGTCGATGATGTGGGCCTTCCCCCTTCCAAACGAGGATGTTGTACGGAGACAGATCGCCGTGAACGAGGTGATTTCGAAGCATGCAGACCACATTCGCCAGGATCTGATCATAAAGACGGCGTGCACCGGCCTCGTCGAGATTGACTCCATGAAGATGGGGCGCCGGTCCGGCGCCGTTCCCGATGTACTCCATCAGGATCGCGCGTTCGCCGACCGCGACCGGCTCCGGCGTGTCAGCCCCGGCGGCATGAAGCGCGCGAAGGGTCTCGAATTCGGCCGAGACCCACAGTCCGCCAGCCAGCTCCCGTCCGTAGCGGGTTCGTGCTTGGATTGCGCGAATGTGCTGCTCCTTGAGAACGCGTTCGCGCCCTTTGAAGTACGTTGCGCTCCACTTGTAGGAGCTTGCGGCGTGCTCGCGGTAGACCTTGGCCGCAAGGTACTTGCGACGAGTCGACGGATGGGCGCGACAGCAGTAGACGGTTCCTTCTTTTCCGCTGGTGAGGGGCGCATGCACCCGGGTGATCAGCCCGATCTCAGCAAAGCCGACGAGCTCGGGGATTCCAATCGCCACCTCTACGTGCGTTTCTTCTTGCTCCAGGTTGCTCAGCGCATCGGGGACGAATTCCAATCGTTCCTCCTTCGACGTGCGGGACTCGTGACGGGCGAGATGTTTGTCGTTGACGCCCGCTGTCTCTCAGTGGAAGGGATTTGCGCTGTGGAGTTGTTGAGGAACGGCCTCTAGGCGAGAACCACAAGAACAGCGGGCAGGCTTGTTCGTACAGAGTTCACAACCTACCTCCTTTGCTCCTGTCCGTGGACCGTCAGAAACGGCCCGACCTAGGAACCCGAGAATACCGATGAAGCCGCCGGATGGCAAGCGTGCCCGCCGTCCGGTGGATCGCCTAGCGTTCGATCGTCCGTTTCCAGACGCCGCCGCCCAGCGTGCCGAAATAGAGGGTGTTGCCGTCGGCGGAGAAGGTGAGGACGTTGGCGACGTTGTTCCCGTTGGTGCCGGCTTCGCGCACTTCGAGTCCGTCGTTCCACTTACGCCAATTGTCCCCGGCGTCTCGGCTGATCCAGATTCCTTGGGACGCGGTCGCCAGGTAGAGCGTCTGCCTGTCGACCGGATCGACGAGGATCCGCAAGAATTCCTGGTCGAGGTGAAGGCCGTCTGTGATGGCGAACCAATGCGCCCCGCCGTCGATCGACTTCATCACCGTGCCGTGGAACCCGGGGCGGCCCTCGCCCTCGTCCTCGCCGTTTTTCGAGCAGGCGTATAGGATCGACGGATCGACGGGATCGAACGAGATGTGGAACACCCACTGCTCGGCCGGCCAGCCCTCATCCCAGAGTTCCCAGTGCTCGCCGGCGTCGAGCGACCGATTGACGCCGTTGTACGTGCCGGAGTAAATGGTGCTCGTGTCTTCCGGATGGAAGACGAGGCAGAAGACGCCGTCGTTCGTCCACCCGACGTTCTTCTCCGACCAGTGCACGCCGCCGTCGGTTGTCTTGTAGACTCCAGCGGGGAAGGTACCGAAGTACATCGTGTCGGGATCGATCGGATCGATCAGAATCGTCGAATACTGATAGAGCGGACGGTTGGACCAGATCGGCCAGAACGTCCCGAATTCGCGAAACGCCTGAAGCGGTTCCCAGGCGGATTGCCATCGACTGTACGCGTAGACGCCGTAGCCAAGGGTACCGGCGAGGAGCCGCCCGTCCGCCGTGAACGCGAGCGAGCGAACCTGGGTGGTCGGCAGCCCATTCGACAGGAGGCTCCACGTCTCTCCTCCGTCGGATGTGTGGTAGATGCCCTGCTCGCTGGCGACGTACACCTGCGACGTGTCATCCGGATCCATCGCGATCCGGTAGATGTCCACGCCCAGCATCGTTCGTCCCTCGCCGAACGCGGGACAGTTGAGGAGCATCGCGTCGTGAGACTTGTAGACGCCGTTTCCCCAGGTTCCGAGCCACATCTCGTTCGAGTTCGTCGGGTCGATGGCAAACGAGTAGTAGCCCTGCCGGAGCGGGTCGTCGACGATCACACTGGGGTTGATCCCGTTTCGATCTCGCCACGTGGCGCCGCCGTCGGTGGACCGCATCAGGCCACCCGGATAGGCCGATACGAACAAGATCTTGGAGTCGTTCGGATCGATCTGGATCTCCGCGCTGTGGACCGCCGGCACGGGGCGATTGCTCCGGTCGGCTCGCCACGACAGCGCTCCCGACGTTGTCGACAGATCGGCGCTCCAGATCCCGCAGCCTTGCGTTCCGACGTACAGGCGGTCTCCGGAGACGACGAGCGATGTCGGCACGATCGTCTCGATGCCCGTGTTCTCCTGTGTCCACGTGGTGCCCGCGTCGCGACTGACGAGCAGCCCGTCGCCGAGATCGACGGCGAACACCAGCTCGGGGTGATCGGGATGAGTGCGCACCGCGCGGCAGCTCGCCCACGTCTCGAGGAGCTGCGTCCACGTCGCACCGCCGTCGAGCGAGCGGTAGACACCGGCCGGCTGGCTGAAGGCCACACCATCGGGGTGATCGCCGGACATGGCCGTGAACCAGTCCGGGAGCGATCCGCCGCGCGCCGACGCGTAGAGAATCGACGAATTGGTCGGATGGACCTCGATGTCGTAGGCGCCGACATCCGGGAACCCCTCGATGTGCGCCCAGGTGTCACCGCCGTCGTACGAGGCGTAGGCGCCGTTGATGTTGGTGGCAACGTAGATCACATCCGTGTCACGTGGGTCGACGGCGATGTCGAGGATCCCCTTCGGCAGCGATCCGGTGATCCGCTGCCACGTGTCGCCGTTGTCGGTGGACCGATAGAGATCCCCACCACGTAGACCGTGGTGGAACGTCGAGGCGTACGCCACGCCGTCGTGCACGAGCACGCGCATCACGAGGAGCGCTCCGTCGTCGGCGAAATCGGCGACTTGTGTCCACGTCGCCCCGGCGTCCGTCGAGCGCCACGCCGTCGGCGAGGAGCGATCGCCGAGGAAGAGCACGTCAGGGCTGAGCGAATCGACCGACAGCGCGGTGGCCGAGATTGGCGCCTCTTCGAGCAGCTTCCAGGTTGCGCCGGCGTCCATTGTCTTCCACGTCCCGGCGAGCCACGTCGCGGCGTACACCGTGTCCGAGTCGCTTGGATCCCCGACCAATTGCGGCTGTCCCCAGACGGTGCACATTGTGAACCGCTCATTGAGCGGGCTCCAGGAGTCGCCGCGGTCACGGCTGACGTAGACGGACCCGCCGCTCTCCCCAATGCTCGTTGCGTAAAGCGTGTCTGCGTTCGACGGATCGAACGCGATCGACGTGATCCCGTCCGATCCCTCGATGTGCAGCACCGTTTCCCAGGTAGTCCCGCCGTCCTTTGACCGCCGGATCATCGCCCAGTCCTGGAACGGTTTGGGGCTGTAGCCGGAGAAGACGATGTCGGCGTTCTCGGGATGGACGGCGATGGTGTAGGTGTAATCGATCTCGGATTCGTGAAGGAAGCGCCACCAGTCGCCGCCGTTGTCGCTCTTGAATAGGCCGAATCCGCTCTTGCAGGCATAGATGACGTCGGGATCGGACGGCGCCGGTGCCAGGGCGTAGACCGAGCTGAAGTCAAACGCGTCGAAGACGGTCGTCCACGTGTCGCCTCCGTCCTCCGATCGATAGACCTCGGACGTGTCGACAATCTCGTAGACGGTCGACGGATCGGTTGGATGCACCACGAGCTCGTCGGCCCACGGATGGGGTAGCCCGCCGTCGTTGAGCCACGTCCACGTAGCCCCACTGTCGCTGGTTCGGAACGTTCCCGAACCGTTGGCCCCCGCGGCGAAAATCGTGTCCGGGTCCACCGGATCGGCGGCAAGGAGGCTGATCCGTGTGCGGATCATCCCTTCGTTCTCCAGCGTCCACGTGTCACCGCCGTCGTGGCTCGCTGCGATGCCGTTTAGCACCGCGACGTAGATGCGTTCGGGATGCGCCGGATCGACGTCCATCCGGCTGACGTCGCCCGGCCGCCGTCCTCCGAGCGCCTCAACCATCGGCAGCTCTTGCCACGAGCGTCCTCGATCAGAGGAGGCGTAGAGGTGGTTCGCATTGTTGACGTACAGCACGCCGTCGGCTCCCTGCGCCAGCGGCCACCAGCCGTTGTCCGGATCGAATCCCCCCCCAGTAGAAGTCCCAAGTCTCTCCGCCATCGCGGGAGATCCACGAGTAGCTCACCTTGTCGGGGCGGCCCTCGTTGTGAATGTTGTGCAACCCAACGAGGATCAGGTTCGGGTCGTCGTCGGCAACGAGCATCTGTCGCACGCATGCGTTGGGGATTCGGTGAAGTGGCGACAGCATCCAAGTTCGGCCGCCGTCGATCGTGTGATAGAGGCCGTTTGGCTCGCCGCGACCGGAGGCGACCCAATACTCCTGGGGCCCAGAGACCGCCATGGTCATGATCTCGGCATGCGGGAGGTCGCCTGTCGCGTCGCGCCACGTACGTCCGCCGTCGTGGCTGGCGTAGAGCAGGCCCCACTCGGTCTTGGCGAGCAGGACGTCGCCGTGAACGCTGTAGTGGACGCCCATGATCCGGCGCTCGGGTGCCACGACGACCGTTTGCCACGTCTGACCCTGATCCGCGGAATGGAGAAGCCCGAAGTGACTGTAGGAGGCGAAGACGCCATGCGGTGTGGACACGATGTCGGCCATCCATTGGCCGATGCCGCCGTAGCGCATGTCCCACGTGTGGCCCGCGTCGACGCTTCGATAGATGCCCGCTTGCTCGACCGCGGCGTAGATGATGTCCGGGTTTTCGATGTCCACGGCGACACAGCTGATCGCTCCCCCGGCCGGGCCGGCTGTTTGCTCCCAACGATCCACGTCCGGAGACGAAGCACTGAGAGCCAGCACCGAAAGTATGACGGACGAGATGGCAATCCATCGCAGGGTTCGAGCCCTTGCTGTATCGACGACTGAACGGGCAGGCAAGTCGACCTCCCTAGCAGGTTGCCATTACTCGCGGCCTGAGATGCGGTTCCGTTTCCACATTCTGCCAGTATAGGCTAAGGATATGCTTCGGAGGAACGCCCCGTATCTGGTTGAAGTGTTGGATGTGGCGTCGGCGAGGCGCAATCTGTGTGGTAAAGGGCGAGGAGCCCCACCGGGGCTCCTCTATGCTAGTGGTCGGCTACTCTCTAGGAGGTACAACGCTTCTTTGGCTCTCGCACGTTCCGCAAGATACGCCTTGCGTGTGAAGAGAATGTGAGTAGCCGTTGAAGTTCCGATGTGAGACGGACCTTCCGGGTTCGGAGGTCCTCGGTCGCTCGGGGTTCTCGGAATGCCGCGTTAGGCAAGCCCTCCGGCCGCGAAAGAGGTACGTCACGCGGGCTCCGCCATGAAGCCTCTGAGTTCCTTCTCGGCTCGCGCTAGATCGTTAGGAGCGATGGTGCGCTCGGCGGCATCTTGCGAGGCGGCAACATAGTTGGCGAGCAGGATGTCGTGACCGGCGATCAGAGCCTCGATTTGCCTGTCTTGATCTTCGGACCACGGGCGCACCGAGGTGCATCCGGCGCGGAACGCTACGCCGCTTCGTCGGACGGAGGAAGTGTGTCGTAGTCCGGTAGGAGATCCTCGGCATCTCGGACGGCGCGGAAGAAGTAACCGCCGAGCCCGATCGCTGTTCCGACGAGGCCGGCGATGATGAACATCAGCCCCATCCCCGATCCTGGGCCCGATCCGACGATGGGCGAGAAGAGCCGGGCGAACGCGCCTCCGGCAGCCATCGCCGGTTCGAAGAGCCGGTCGGCCAACGGTCCGGCGGCCAGCATGGCCACCGGCGCGCTGATCTGGGCGATGAGCCTGCGCGTCGCAAAGACCTTGCCCTGGATCTCCGGTGGAACTTTCGCCTGCCAGATTGCCTGGTTCGAACCGTTCACGAACGCGCTGAAGAACATCGAGAAGAATGCGCCGGCCGACCACATCACGAGTCCCTGGCCCAACCCGAGGACAAGCTGGCCCAGCACGCCCGTCAGCGCCATTCCGAGAAGCACGCCGTGAACCCGACGTTTCGGGCCGCCCCAGATGCTCAGGATGACGCCGCCGGCGACGCCGCCGACGCCGAACGCCACCTGAACCGTCGCCAGAGCCATCTCACTGTCTCCAGTGCGCGCCAGAATCATCGGGGCGAGCACAGTGAACCCGAATGTGGCGATGAAATTGATGGAAAAGAAGACAAGCTGCAGCCCCGTAAGACTGCGGCTTGCGAAGATGTACTTGAAGCCGAACACTGACTCCTTCAGCAGATTGCCCGAGGCACGCTCGCCGACCTCCGTCCGCTTTGGTTGGGGGATGGCGACGAGGAGCAGGCCGCCAATGGCGAACAGGAACGTGCCGATGTCGACCATCATGATGCGGTCGATCCCGATGAGAACGAGAAAGGTGCCGGCGAGCATCGGAGCGATGATCCCGGAAGCGGAACCGGCGAGCCCGAGCATCGCATTGGCGCGGGTGTAGTGTTTCTTGTCGACCATCGTCGAGATCGCGGCGGAGTACGCTGGGAATTGGAACGACTCGAACGCTCCGGCGAAGAAGCCCGCCGCGTAGAGGTGCCAGATCTGCAGATGTCCCGTGAGATGAAGGATCAGGATGACGACGGTCGACAGTCCTGCGGCCAGATCGCTGGCGATCATCACGGTTTTCCGGCTCACCCGATCGACGATTGCTCCGGCCAGTGGACTGAACAAGACGACCGGCGCGAACGAGAAGAAGCCGACGAGGGCGAGGGCCGTTGCCTGCCCCGTCACTTGCCATGCCCAGATCGTCAGCGCGAACCGGGTCATCCCCGTTCCGATCATGGACACGAACTGGCCGAGCCAGACGATGGAGAATCCGAACATCCCGGTGGGGCGCTGATGTCTGCTCAAGGGGAACCTCCTGAGAGGCGGATTGTACTTAGCGTAACAGCGTTACACAACAGACTTCCCTAGCCCCGTGGCGCTAGCGAGCTCTCGACATCGGCGGATCTGAAGATGCCCAGTCGACTCAGATCTCAACGGCAAATCCGCGAACGAACGTCAGGCCGTCCTCAACGACGAAACGATTCTCGAACGGCTCCCTCCCTCGCTCTCGATGGTCTCGCCGGCGAGAGCGCGATGGAGCACTCGCTTCAATACGGCGATTTGCCTGTCCGGCGTTCCTACTCCTCGATCTACTCGGCTCGCATCTAGCCTTCGATCCGCTGAATCCGGAACGTCACCGGTCGGAGACCGTCGCTGCAACACATGAACTCCGTGCCCGGCGTGGGATTCGCCCCCATCATCGTCAGGGCCACAGTGCGGTGGATGTCTGACCACGCCCAGTCGCAGAACCCCTCCGGTTTCGCGCCGAACGGATCGGTCACCTCGAAGGTCTGACCTTCGCGAAACGCTGGACACGGTTCAGCTTCGGTCAGCAGGTCCGGAAGGTGCTCCTCGATCACGTCTCTGTGGAAGGCTCGCTTGATGACCGTGACTCTTGCTCTGGGCATCGAGACTCCCTACTCCTCGATTCGCTCGACGAGGAACGAGACGGGTCTGAAACCGTCGGTGCAGCAAGTGAGCGCCTTTCCGTTCTCGGCCATCCATGGCGGATTCCCGCCGAACATCACCATTGCGATGTCGCGTTGGATGTCGGCCCATGCCCAATCGCACGGGAAGTCCTCCGGCTTCGTCGGGAAGCCCTCGATTTCGAACGACTGCCCGAGCGTCCACAGCGTGCACGGCCCAAACCCGTTCGGGTACCGCTCCTTCTTGATGTACTTGTCCACGAGCTCCGTGTGAATCGGTAGCTTGACGATCGTGATCTTCACCTTTGCCATCGGAATCTCCTTTCGTGTTGTCACTTCTCGATCCGCTCGGCTTGAGGACCTCTCTCAAGATGCACGGCTTGAGGGCTTCTCTCAAGACGCACGATCCTGAACGTCACAGGGCGTAGCCCATTCGTGCAGTAGCCGACAGTCGCGCTGGGCATCTTCAGCTACGACGGATCGTCACCGAGCAGGGTCATGGTGACGTCGCGTTGGCTGTCGGGCCACGCCCAATCACAGAAGCCGCCTGGCCGCTCGGGGCAGCCTCCCCGGTGGTGAACTCCTGGCCGTCGATTCACAGCGGACTCGCGCCGGCGCCCTGCGGACATCGATCGGCGTCGACATGTTCCCCGATCGGTTCTGTGTGGGCCACTCGCTTCCACAGTGACGATCTTCATCTTCGGCAAGAGAACCTCTTTTCTTGAAGAGTTTCCGCTGTCCAATCTGCGTCTCGTAGATGTTGTGTTCAACCGCCTTGGCGAATCCAAGGGCATCGTAGGTTAGAGCGCAGTGAGGATGAGAGCCGATGACGCCGACGAGGAGCGATTCGGCTCCGGCTTCGCCGCTGGCTGTTGCGCCCGAGGCAAGCGGCGTGAGATTACCTGATGGGATTGACGGCTTGCCTCCGGTCACACTTCTGGGGACCAGGCAATTCCGCGTTGATCCTGGGAGCACGCCGTCAGGCCTGACGTGAACGGCGCGATGGAGGGATCGTTTTGCGCGAGCGGGCGGCACGGCACGCAGGCGATAGCGTATCATTCGAACCGTTACGTTACCGAGAGGGGCGAAGTTGTGGGGTACGGGGCGCGCGTTCTCGAAGGCCTCGATGCGGGGTTCAACTGTGCAGAGTCAACGGTTTCCGCCTTTGCCGAGGAGGTCGATCTGCCACGAGACTTCGGCATTCGCGTCGCCACTGCCTTCGGCGGCGGAATCGCGCAAACGAGTAACACGTGTGGGCTCGTGATCGGCGGAGCGATCGTTCTCAGCTGGGCCTTCGGAAGGAGCGATCCTTAGGACACCGCATCGATGGAGCGAGCGTACCACTCCGTCGCTCGGCTGATCCGACACATCGAGACCGAGAGGGGCTCGATTCTCTGCCCGGGCATCCTGGCATCCGATCTTGTCGATGAGGAGAGCCGCGGGCGCGCGATCGATTCAGGTGAGTTCACGAGGCGCTGCAGGATCGCGGCCACTGACATCGCCGGGGTTCTCGAACAGCTCCTCCAAGAGACGGATGAGGGCGCCTGACGTCCTGTGAGTTCTCGTCGCACCTCCGTGGCGCTCCGACGGTGGGGCGGATGTACCAGGTAGGTGACGATGGTGGTGAACACCGAAGCGACCCGCCTTCTCGTGGTGCGCCACGGCGAGACCGAGGCGAACGTACAGAGGCGGTACATGGGCCAGAATGACAGCCCGCTTACGCCGGCCGGGCAACAGCAGGTTAGGGCGGCCTCCGCTCGCCTCGGTGGCGCGCGGATCGACGAGATCTATGCTAGCGACCTGTTGCGTGCGGCACGGACGGCGGAGGCGATCGCCACTGCCGTGGGACGGCCGATCCGATTCGACAAACGGCTACGAGAGCGCGACTCGGGAATCCTGCAGGGACTCGTCGACGAAGAGGCGCGAGCCCGGCATCCTGAGGTCTTTCGCGAGCTGGATGCCCTCGTGCCCGACTACGCGATCCCCGGAGGAGAGAGTGCGAACCAAGTGCGCCGACGCGTCGCGGACTTCGCCCGCGACATCCTGGATCGGCATCAGGCGCAGAGCGTCCTAGCCGTCACTCACGGCGGGATCGCCCGCGCTCTGATCTGGCATCTGCTCGACGTCCCTTACGCGTCGATTCGATGGGCGCGATGCGACAACACGAGCTTGAGTTCGTTCGTGCATGCGCATGGGGCTTGGGCGCTGGAGACGTGGAACGACACGGCGCATCTCCGCGACCGAGGAAGCCTCGCTGGTGACGCTACGGGCTGAGCGTGACGACGGTCAGTCGCACGCCGTCGGCGTCGACCGGGACGTTGGGGATCGTGACCAAGCCGTACTCGTCAACCTGAGTCAAGCCTGACTCGAGCAGCCTCGCATCTCCGTGCGACCAAACTTCGTACTCGAGAAGGATTCCGGGATTCGGGTCGAAGGACAGTGTCCGCCGGGCGGTCACGTCGACCGTGCAGGATGTCGGTGGAGCGTCCTCGGTCATGTATAGGCCGATCGACCAGCGACGCTCCTCGTCCTCGATCGCCGAAGGGTCCCACCGCAGGTATCCGTTGATCGTGCCGACTGGAGTGCCGTCTGACGGGTCGCCTCCTCTGGGGGCGTCGTCGATCGAGCAGCCGGAGAACGCTGCATAGGACTGATCAAGCCGGACATTTCGGACCATCCAATGGAACGCCTCGTCTTCCGTGCCATTCTCGCGCCAGGCGCGTGGGTAGGGCGACTGGCCACCGTGTGCGCGCTCGTCCCAGAAGAAGGCCCAGCCGTGGCAGCTCTCGTTCATCGTCTCGTAGAACGGGATCTTCTCGCTCCAGCCGACGGCTTCGTCGTTACGCCCGTTGAAGATCCAGACCGGAGCGAAGTCCCAGTCCGAGTGCGTGCGGGCGAGAAATCCCGCACCGAGCCTGTCGTAAACGCCAATCCCCTCGTCGGTCGGCAGATTCTCGGCGAGCGTTCCCCACCGCGTCGCGAACGTCTCGAAAGACGCCGGCGGGACGTCGTCGGCCCCGTAATCGAAGCGTGGAACGACGGCGAGTCCTGCGGCAAAGAGATCCCGCAGGGCGATGGCCGAGAAGACGGTTCCGACGCCGCCCATCGAACTCCCGCGCAGGAAGATGCGGGCGGGATCGACATACGAGAACACATCCGTGAACCACTCGACCATGAAGCGGAGCCTACGCTCCGTGTAGGCGACGTTGCGCCCGTCAGAAAACGTGAGACCTGTTCCCACGTTCTCGTGGTAGCCGTACCACGCATCCCAGCTGCGATCAACGCCTTCCGGGTCTCCGGGCATGAAGCTGTCTGGAGAGACGATGACGAGATCCGGTTGATCGGGGAAGGTTGTCCGGCTGGCGTAGCTCCCGCTTCCGCCATGCAGGACGAAAACGGCGGCCGTCGGGTTGGTTCGACGGAGCGGCTCGCGGACGATGAAGTTGAACGCCTGGCCGGGTCGATTGCAGAGGGCGATCGGATCGTCCGCCCCGCCATGAGGGGCCCAGTGGACGAAGTGCATCCTCGCGTGGTCTTGTTCGATGCGACGTGATTGGAGCACGGGGACCGGTGGGCCGACGGTCTCCTGCAGAACGGGCGTGCCGCCAAGCCAGATGGAAGACTCATCTGCATTGAAGAGCGCTACGACCGCATAGGCGGCCGCTCCGTCGGCTTTGGCTGTGCCGACGTAGAGGCCGACGCCCTCGGGGACCGGATCCGCGCCTTCTTCAATGGCGTAGTGAGGCGATCGCCCTTCGACGTTCGCCGCGCGCGCGTTGAGCGAGGAGCCGGCCTCGATGATCGCGATGCGTTCCGTGTACGCGAGATCGGAGATCGACTCGATCCGCTCGCTCCCGCGGTAGATTGCGTAGCGTGCCGCGGTGGTCTCCGGCCAGGTGAGAAACGTCTGGCCCGCTCGGTGGAAGGCGGCGACGCCGCTTCCGTCTACGGCCGCGGCGGGAGCGAGATGCCGATCGAAGAAGGGCTTGACAGGGTCGACTTCGCTCCTCGGGAAGCCATGCCCGGCGCTGTCGATGACGACAAGGGTCGATTCGACACCGGCCGCCCGAAGCGTCTCGTCGAACGCGATCGACTGGTCGACCGGGACGGTCGCGTCCTCACTTCCGTGCATGATCAGGAAAGGCGGATCGGTCTCATCAACGTGGGCGATCGGGCTGGCGAGTGTGGCGAGGTCGACATGCTCCTCAACGGGGCCGCCGATGAGGTGATCCTCGGGCATCGGACGTCTTGTGCTCGCGCCTCGCTGCGCGAGGAGTGAAACGAGATCCGTCGGTCCGAAGAAATCGCAGACGGCCTGAACGCAGGAGGATTGGTCGAGGTCATCGCCGAGCTCTCCCTCCAGCTCAAGGATTCCACAGGATGTGCCCAGGAGTGCGACGAGGTGTCCACCGGCCGAGGAGCCCCACGCGCCGAACCGATTTGGATCGAGACCGAATCGATGGGCGTTCCCCCGCAGGAAGCGAACGGCCGCCTTGACGTCGTGAATCTGCGCCGGGAACTGCGCTACGTCGCTCAGGCGGTAGTTGACGCTCGCGACGGCGTAGCCCTCGCCAAGCGTCTCCGGCGCATACGTCGGCGACTTGTCGCCTGCGCGCCACCCGCCGCCGTGAACCCAGAGGACGAGAGGGACGGGTGCCTCAACACGCTCAGGCAAGTAGAGGTCGAGCCGAAGCGAATGACCGTCCACGTTCGCGTACTCGATGTCGCGCAGGACGCTGTGCGCAATGAGCGGCGCTGTGCAGATCGATACAGCGACGAGGGCGAGCGAGAGAATGCGAGAGGCCTTCACGTCCTCCTCCTTTGCGGGTTCTTCCGCAGGCGCCGACGATAGGCTCGGCCCACGCGGTCGACGTTTGGCGTGTTGCACACGTCAAGTGCGCCCACGTCCCCGTCGATCGCGGCCGCCCACGCTTCTGCGGTCTTCGGTCTCTCTCGCAAGGACCTCCCCTCCCGGATCGCGTCCTACGGATTGTACAGGCGAGGGGCGAGCGCTAGAGACCGGGCGGCAGATGAACCGCGAAGGCGCAGAGCTCGTCGCCGGAGAGAACGGTCTCCAGGATCTCCACGTCGACAGGCCGCCCGAAGATCTCCTCGAAGTTCTTCTTGTAGAACCCGGCGCTGCAGTGGCAATACGTCGCAGGAAGGCGCTTCCCCTCCTTGAGGACGTCGCGGACGCGGGGACAGTGGCAGTAGCTGAGCGTTCGCCGCTTCTCCGGATCTTGTTCGGTGAAGAACGACTCGATGGTTCCCTCGAATGGGATCTTCGTGACGTGAATCGTGTCGCCTTTGCGCCGGCCGGGCCAGCCCCAGCCCCGGCGGTTCACTTCGTCGACAACGGCCTGACTCACACCGACCTGATCGAGGAGGAAGCGGTCGAGCCCTTCGCCCGCCTTCTCGAGGACGAGGTCGACGTCCTGCGTCGTCTCGTAGAGCCTATGCAGCTCCCGCAAGTCTTCCTTCCCCATCCAGCAACCGCACGCGTTGAGGGCGTTTTTCCGGTCGACTTCGGGCAGGAACCTGTCCATCCGCCCGAGCATTGCGTCGGTCCAGGTATAGATCGCCTCCGGTTCAGCCGCTTCGCCGAGGGCCTCCTCACCCGCCATGATTTGTTCTCGGATCTTGCTTCCAGCGACGCGGTCGAGCTCGCGCGTGAGCTTCTCTCTCCAAGCACGGTCGAAAGCACTGATGTTGGACATGCAGTCTCCTCCTGTCTGGCTTGACCGGATCCTCTGATCTTCGCGTCTCAGATCCGTCTTGGCGGTTTCACCCATCCGAGAGGGTCTCGGCGACGTACGCGTCGATGAGCTCTTCGAGGATGTCGAGCGGGACGCTTCCTTCCCGCAGCACACGATCGTGGAAGTCGGCGAGGTCGAACGCTTCTCCAAGCTGCGACTCCGCTCGCGCGCGCAGCTCTATCATCTTGAGCATTCCTACCTTGTACGCGGTTGCCTGGCCCGGCAGGAGGATGTAACGCGAGATCTGGCCTTGGACGTATTCCAGGCCGAGCCCCGTACTTTCGATCATGTAGTCGACGGCCTGCTCGTAGCTCCAGCGTTTGGCGTGGATGCCGGTGTCGACGACTAGCCGTGCGGCTCGGAAGATCTCATCCTGCAAGCGCCCCAGATTCCCGTACGCGTCCTCGTCGTACGCACCAAGCTCCCATGCCAGCCGCTCTGCGTAGAGGGCCCAGCCTTCGGCGTATGCCGTGAATGAAAGCCCGGCGCGGTAGAGAGGGATGTCGACCTCGTGCGCAAACGAGATCTGGAAGTGGTGGCCTGGAATCGCCTCGTGGTGCGTCAGCGTCGGCAGCCGATACCGCGGCGTTTCGATCCCCGCCGGGGCGTAGAAGAGCCCGGGGCGGGACCCGTCCAGGGTCCCCGGCGAGTAGAAGGCACTTGCCGCCCCGGCGACGACCTCGAGCTCCTGTTCCGGGAACCGGTGGAAGACCGGGGAGACGCGAGCCTCAATGCCGGCGATGATGCGCTCGCACGCAGTGACGGTTTCCTCGCCCGTGGCCGTGCCCGTCTCCTCGGCCGTCCGCGCGAAGATGTCGGCCATCGAGAGGGACGCATCGTACCCGAGGGCGGCCGAGGCCTCGCGGATCTCGCCCTGAATGCGATCGACTTCGGCGAGGCCGATGTCGTGTAGTGGCGAAGAAGATGCGCGTAGTACGCGTCGCCGTCGGCCATCTTCCAGACTCCGACCTCATCGGACGCCCTTCCAGTAAGATCCGCCACGTGCTCAACGAGACGTCCGTAGGCTGGAAGGATGGAGTCTTCGATCAGGATTTCCGCCTGCGCAAGCAGCTCCTCGCGGCGGGACTCGGGCATGGCTTCAAGCTCCACCAACCGTTCCTTGAGCGTTGTGTACAACGGCGACGACGTCGGCGAGCTGGCGGCCATTTCGCGCAGAATCCCGAGCGTGAACTCGACGAGGAAGCGCGGCGGAACGGCACCCATCAGCTCGGCTCTCTCGAGCCCCTCGATCAGCTCGTCGTACCGCGTCTCGATCTGGGAGAGCCGCTGAAGGTAGTCGGTCGCGTTGCGCTCGCTTCGAATCGGATGGGTGGCGGTGAGAAAGCGCTCGAGGGCCTGTGGATAGCTCGAGATGGACGAACTGACCGCGTACCCGTGGTTCGCGAACGGGTGCCCCGCAACGAGATCCTCGAGAAAGCGGCCGTAGACGCGGGCGTTGAGACGCACGGCGTCTGAGACTTGTTCCAGATCGTACATGGCGAGCCGGTCGACGACGGCCGCCTCCAGCGCTTGCGTCTCCCTCCTGTAGGACGACGAGAGTGGGGTCAGATCTCCGTCGCCGATGCCGATGAGATCGCCGATGCCGAGACTTGTGACGATCTCCGGGTCACGGACGACGAGGGCTCCGGACGCCTGCTCCAGGAACGCGTTCACAGGCAAGCGGTCCCGGGATGCCGGAAGTTCGAACGCGGATTCCGCAGAGGCCTGAGGGTCCGGCGAATCATCCAACGATTGCGGTGGGAAGGCGAGCTCCTCCGGAGCACGGTTCCTCCAGGCGGAACCTGCAAGCACCAGGCCCGCGACGACGCCGATGAGGAGCAGGGGTAAGAGCCACTTCGTCATGATGTCACCTCTTTGGAAGCCAGGACGTACGGTCGGTGTTCCGGCTCAGCGACAGCCGGACACGTCGGTGAGCCGCCGAGACGAGTGTACGGTCGTGCGTCAGCGGAGCGTCTCTAAATCGTCTTCAGGTCGTCGAGAAGCCAGGTCCTCGACTCCTCGTCGGTGACCCCGTCGGCTGCGTTCCTTGCCTTCTCAAGGTACTCGGCTGTCTTGGCTTTGTCTCCGGCAGCCGCCTCGGCGCGGGCGAGGGCCTCGTATGCGTACCCGATCGTGAACGCATCGGCTCCTCCGTCCGTGCCAGCACCGAGCGACAGCTGCCCGTACCGGCGCGCCTCATCCGCGCGCCCGAGCAGCGCGTGAACGCGAGAGATTTGCCAGAAGCCGACCGCGAGGTTCGAAGGTGTGCAGTCGTCGCGCTGTGTCCAATGCTAGGCCGACGCCGTCGCCAGAAGGAGCATCTGGTCGTCCTCCTCCGGCGATCGGTTCTCTTTGTCGATCAGCCCCCACGTGTTGTTGAAGCAATCTGCGGAGAAGAACTTGTGCGCCGTCGACAGGTCGAATTCAGGCGTTCCCATGTGCACCTCCTTGTGTGGAAGTTCGGCTAAATCCTAGTGCAGGCCGTCGGCGCGTGACAAGGCGGGCTCAGCAAAAACGCTACTCCGCGGTTTCGTCGGCGTCGTCCGGTTCGGGAGCCTCTCTGAGGCAGAACGCTCGCGCAACGGCGATGGCCTTGGAGATGCTCTCCGGATTCACCTGAACTCGCCCCATGCCGGTCTGGAGCCAAGAGCAGTTCTCGACGGCGCGACTGGCGTGCTCATCGCGCGCCGAGATTGCGCGCAGAACTGCGTAACCGTCGCGGAGGGAAATGCGTTCGATGTGCGCTTTCTCGGCCCACAAGAGAAGCAGGGTCAGGGCCAGAACGGCATTACTGACCGCGTTGCGTCCGCGCTCTGGCGTGTTCCGTTTGAACGCCTCCCAGTGATGCTTGCTGAGAAAGATGTAGGGAGGGATCGGCCGAGGGTGGCAAGCGGCCATCAGATCGTGGACTTCGACGCGAAGCTCCTTGGCGAGTGCCCGGATGGCGACTCGCTCTTCTTCCGGAACCCACTCGACTTGCGCATCCTCGTCGACCTTCGGGCCGAGACCCGAGGCGTCACCCTGAATCGCCTGGAACGCTGCTTGCCAGATCTGAGGATCGTCCGTCTCGGCGACGACGACACTGTCTGCCATGAGGACAAGGTTGAGTCTCGCTTTCAGCGCCATATACACCTCCTAAGGCGCACCATATGACCATGAGTATAGCATCGTCCTGTAGACGGTTCAATCCTACGGAGGAAGGCATCCTCATAAAGGTGCGCCTTATTCTTGACATTAGGCGTACGAAATGCTAGTATTAGGCCCATGACTGACCCTTTAAATGGAGAGAGAAGGAGTTTCCCTAAATCCGGTCTTCCATTGCGGGGGAGCATGAGATCCTCGATGAGGCCAATCGGGACGACTTGAAGGAGGTCGCACGTGTTCAGAATCACAGTGGGTACGGAGGGGGAGAGAAAACTGGAATGGGACGGGAGCGGTGTGGGTTGGCCGATCTCCTTGAGCTGGACGGTCGCCGCAGAGGGCACCAAGATGCTGCGCGCGTCGGGAGGACGAACGAGCGAATGCGGACCGTCGTTCACGTTGCGCGTGCTCGGCTGGCTCGAGATTGCCGCCTGACCGAGGCGCAATGAGACATGGCTGGGTAAGTTGCATTCCTCGAGGAGCCCATTAGACTCGTGGCGGTCGACGGATGTGGTAGAGATGCTGTACTCGAAGACAGCGAAGTATGCAGTGTTGGCGCTGGCGGAGATTGCTCGACGGTCGACGGAAAGAGCCGTTGCGACCAAGACGATCGCCGAGGCCGCCTCCATTCCGTATCCCCATCTCGCGAAGATACTGATTCACTTGAAGCGGGCTGATCTCGTGATCTCGCTACGAGGGAAGCGCGGCGGGATCAAGCTGGCACGTCCCGCCAACGAGATCACGATTCGCGACGTCGTCGTTGCGCTCGACGGAGCAGGAATGCTCGCCGACTGTCCGCTCCTTCTGGAACCCTGCACCTGCGAAAGAGAGTGCTCCCTGCATCCGATCTGGAAGCCCGCGCGCGACGCGGTCGTCCGCTTTCTGGAAGCGACATCGATTGCGGACGTCGCGGACGCATGCGCTCAATTGGATAGCTCTTAGCGGGCGCCAAATCGCATAACCTGAGATCTGGGTCCAATGTAATCACACTGATTGCCCCCCTCGTACACGGCGCGATGTTTCGCGTTCGAAGGGAGACGTATGCATAGAACTTCAAACAGGCTCCGACGCTCGTTGTCTCTCCTCGCTCTTCTGGGGACGGCCGCGTTCGGCGCCTTCGCACAGGAGACGATCAGCGTGATCGACGCACTTGAGGCCGAGCCGATCCCGGAATACGGCGCGCAGCCTCGCTACGGCTTTCCCCTCGTGTCTGACTAGGAAGCCTCCCGTGGTACCGCCCGGGGAACGTCCCCTCCTTGCCAAGCGGACGTCGGTGATCCAGCGTCCGCTTGCGCGTTGTCCGGCCGGTGCCCGGACCGGCCAATTCGCGCGCTTCGCGTGATTGCCGATTGCACTTGAGGTTGGACGAGCAAACGGTGTACAACGTGACGCACCACGCTCCTCGCGTGACAAATGAGCTGGTGCGTCGGTGATGACCATGGATTCCGCGTCTCGAGACACGAAAGATGGCCCCGCTCAGCTCGGCTTGTTCGGTGAGGACACCGTTCACCGAGACGACGCCGAGGGTCGGCAGGAGGAATCGCCCAACGGCATCGCCGAGGAGGCGCTCGACCATCTGAACGAAGTCACCGAGCGGACCGGGGCCGCCAAGTTCACATCGCCGACATCGATCAAGGAGCGGATGAAGGATGGGGCACGGCTCGACGACCTCCTTCTCGTGATCGACTTCTGTCGAGCGATGTGGTGGGGCGACCGGAAGATGGAGACGTTCATCCGACCGAGGACGTTGTTCGGGAAGGAGAACTTCCCCGAGTATCTCGTGCGGGCGCGGAAGTGGCGCGAAGACGGTCGGCCGTCCATGAAGCCTTCCGCGGGTGGAGGTCATGCGCGGGGCGTCGACTACTACGTCGAGAAACTTGAGGAGGCCAGGGGAAGATGATCAGAGGGGCGCCTTTCGGAAGACGCTTTGAGCGTGCAACGCTGTCGGCCTTTCAGGTTACGCGCTTCAACAAGGACGCCTTCGAAGCTTGCCAGAAGCTGGCGAGCGGACAGGTTGACGGCGTAGTGCTTACGGGACCTGTCGGTGTGGGCAAGACCCATCTTCTCGTTGGACTGGCGAAATCCTACGTTGAGTCTCGCTCGTCTCGGGAACTCGAGCCGCCGGACAGTGACCTGGTCGAGATTCCGGATGTGTCTGAGCTGATGGAGCAAGTGCGAAGAGACGGCAGCGAGGAGGCTGGCCCCCCTGAGCTTGAGCCCTTTGAATCCCGACCCGAGGCGGTGGTCGAATTCTGGCCAATGCTTGACCTCGCGAGTGAGTTGCGCGCTGAAGTCATGCAGGGTGAGCTTGCCCTCTCCCGACGTTGTCGGATCTGCGATCTCCTCGTCCTTGACGATCTGGGGCAGGAGAAGCTGACTGACTTCATCCTCCAGGAGTTCCAGAGGATCATTGACTGGCGCTATCGAGAGAGGAAACACATCGCGGTAGCGACGAACAGGACCGTCCGCGAGATCGTCGAGAGATACGGAGAGAACATCACGTCGCGTTGGCAGGAGTCCTGCGTGATCGCCGAAATCAAGGGTCCCGACTACCGAACCGAGCGATCCTAGTCCGCAGCGCTCTACGACGCCTTAGACACCACCGCTCGAGTCAATGCGCCCCCCGAACCACTTAACCCACGCCTCTTGTTCGGTCGTCTCAATTGCTCGTGGATCGTAGTGGTCTCGGACCCATGTGACCGCCTCGTCGGCGGGGACGCCTGAGAGGATCGCCATGCAGGCGAGGACGGTTCCCGTTCGGCCGAGTCCGCCGACACAGCCGACTTCCACGCGCTCTCCCGCTTTCGCCCGTTCGAAGGCCGAGACGATTTGGGCCGCCGCTCCTATCGGATCCGCAGGGAGGCCGAAGTCGGGCCAATCGATCAGCTCGTGGTCCCACGTCGGAGCCCACGCCGGATCCATGTACAAGCCGAAGTCTCGGTTCTCGTCGACCACACGCCGCGCGCAAAGCGGTGAGGCGGCCACCTGCGTTCCGTCGGGGAAGCGCACGATCTGCGTGCTGCAGCTCACGTCACCCTCCAGTCAAGGCGCGCCGCCGTCGGCGCGATCACTGAGAACCGCGTCGAGATCGGCGTCCCACACGCCGTAGTAGGTTCGATCGACCATCTCGGCGACCGCGGCCAGCGGGACGAGGACGTTGAGGTTCACGCCGCCGGGAGCCCGGTAGCCCCAGCTGCGGATGACCATCCACGTCGCCGGTTCGCGGTTGGCCGGGTTGTCGGGGATCGCGTTCCCGGTCCCGACGCTGGTCAGCGCCTCGACGTAGGCGCGGTCGGGGTTTATCCGACACCAAAGGCCCGCCGCCTCGTGGAACCCGTCGTAGGCCTGGTGAATGTGCGGCTTGTCGATCGCCGTTTGGACGTGATCGTCTGCGGCGAAGACGATCATCGTCTTCAGGTCAGGCAAGACATCAGGGAGACGACCGTAGTTGCCGACGGTCGTTCGGAATGGCCAGTTCGCGGCTGCCTCTTCCGGTGTGGCGAGCGTCGAAGGCCACGTCTCGCGCGTGAGGGCGCCGTTATCGAGCAGAGCCTGGAGCAGGTCGGTCGACCAGTAGTCCTTCTCCCACATCCGCGGATGCTTGAACGAGCAGATGTAGTCAGCGCCTCCTCCGGAGGGAGGCCGGAAGGCAGGGCGGCCTTCCGGGTATTCCGCGTTCTGAAGCCAGTAGACGCTGGAGTAGGCGATGTCGATCGACGTCGGCGTGTAGCCGGCAGGATCGTAGAACGGATTGTGAACCGGTCGTCCGGTCTCGTCGTCCCAGTGACCTGGTTCGAGCGGATACATCGGATCGATCGTCGGGTTCTCGCGGCCGACGAAGAAGTCTACGCCCTGGAGGTCGGCCCCGTGAAGGGCGAGGACGTTGGTCGCCACGATCCCGGAGTGCGAGAAGGCGTAGAGGCCGGCGACGCCGTAGAGAACCCGGATATCGACGATGTCATCGAGTCTTCGGCCATCGCTGTCGGCGATCTCGCCGGTGGCGAACCGGATGACGTCACGCAGCGCCGCAAGGCAATCGGTCCCGCCGAAATCGAACGTGCCTTCACTCACGACACCGGTTCGCGCGTCGCGCTTCCCCGGCCACAGGTAGGTCACGTAAATCGCGCCGAGCTCGTCCGCATCGAGCGCGTAGTTGAAGCCGGAGGATCCGGTGAAGAAGCCGGAGACGTTGACGATGACGGGTGCACCTTCCTCGTATCGTGACTCGGACGGAACTCGAATCGAGACGGCGATCCGCCCGATTCCCTCCGACGAGACGAACGTGATTCCAGCGTCGTCGCCCGGTTCCGTCGGAGCGGACAGTCCTGCGAGCCCGGCGAGCATGAAGGACAAGAGCGCGAGACTGCCGGCGAATCCGAATCTTGCGTGCATGGAACCTCCTCTTCGAGCCACAGGGCGCCGATCGGCGCCTCACGAGGCTAGGGATCGGCGCGGCGAGCGTCAAGCTGCACCGGGTCCTCCCAGGATCTACTCGACGAGGATCTCAGCGCTGCCGATCGCTCATTCGTTCGGCACTCTGTACCAATACGGATAGGCCTCGGTGAAGCCGAGTTGCTCGTAGAGCCTTCGTGCGGGCAGGTTCAGCTCCTCGACTTGCAGGTACGCGAACGTCGCGTCACGTTTCGCGGCGAGGGCGAGCGTCTCCTCAACGAGCGCCCGGCCGAGTCCCTGCCGGCGGTTTGCATCCGCCACGAACAGCGCGAACAGGCCAACCGCGTCGCCGTCGCGGACGCCCAGGTTGATCCCCGTCGGGCGATCCGACGGGCCAGCGATCACAAAGATCGGATCGGACGAGATTCGACCGATCATCCGGCGCCAGGTTCGCATATCCTCGGGCGAGAGGAGGTTGAAGCGCTCGAACGCGTCGAGCCAGGCAGCGACATCGACACAACGAATACCAGCATGTTTCGCCTGCCCTGACATCTCGACGATCTCCTTGGTCATCACGAGCGTTCGATCGATCATCGCATAGCCTCGCTCTTCCAGCGCTTGATCAAGGGAAGCGGGCTCCGAGAACGCGGTCAGCCGGAAGATTGTCGGAAGGTCTCGTTGCTCGTACGCGCGCTCGCACGCCGCGATCTTCTCCTCGACGTCGATCGTGGAGGGGTAGAGCGGATTGACCGAGTTCGCTCGCTTGGTGTGTCCGTCCGCGAATCGGAGGATCCAGCCGTTGTAGCGCGACTCCTCCAGGGCCGGCCAAGCGCGCAGCCCCAATTCCTCCAGCAGCACCGAGTCGATCGCTCGGCTCATCGGACGCCCTTCGCCCTTTCGCGCGGAAGGGGCGGGATGTGGTCAAGTGCGAGGATCCCGGGCACGATCCCGAGATCTTGACAGCACAGCCGCTCGTCTTTCCGTCTGGCCGGCACGATTCCTCCTTTTCGGTCGTGGTGGAGTATCGAGGCGGCCGGCTTTGCGTGCCAGGGGCTGGGCGGATGCTGGCGGGCGAGGGCGTTATGGGTTCAGAGAGGGAGATCCCAAGTCGAACGACGAGTCTTCGGCACACGCGGCGGGTTGGTCTGCGTCGATCCTGTGATCGGCCGTCCCCAGGACGGCTAGGAGCGAACCGATGCTGCCGGAGTGGATCTCGACGGTCTCCGAGGTCATCGAGAGGGTCTTGGGAAGGCCGTTTTGGCGATTGCGTGCCTCGATGTTCGCTTGAAGCTTGGTCTCGAGGAGCCGCACGCGATCTGCGTTCTCCTCGGGTGAGAGGGCAACGAACGCTTCGCCGTCGATCCGGGCGAGAACGTCGCTCTTGCGAAACGTCGTTCGTAGCACCTCCGCGGCTTCGCGCAGGACGATGTCGCTGCTCCCATCTCCTTGTGGATCGTCGGTCTGCTTCGAGCATGTGACGTCGCAGAGCATGAGTACCAGAGCTCGGTTGGCACGGTTCGCGTGCCTCATCTCCTGCTCGGCGAGTTCAAGAAAACCGCTCCGGTTGAGGAGCCCGGTCAGGTCGTCTCTGTGCCCCGCTTCCAGCAGGTCGGCAACGGCCTGCTGTCGATCGATGGTGTACGAGATCGTGCGTCGGAGCAGGTCCGTGTTGAGGTCCATGTCGGTCACGAGAACCTTCTCCTTGCTCCGGCCGGGGAGAAGGGGCTGGGTCTCATCGCTGATGTGGGCCAGGAAGACGATCGGAAGATCGGGGAATCGCTTCCTCACGCGGTGGAACGTGTCCAGTCCGACGTCGTCCTGCAGACTCAGGTCGCACAGGATCACGTCGTAGTCTTCGGATGCAACGCGGGTGAGGGCCGGAGCCAGCCGATCCATGGGGTCGACATCGTTCTCGTTCGGGGCCTTTGGGAGCGTCTCGCGAACGAGCTGAGCGTCGCCGGGAAGATCTTCGATCAGGAGGATGCGCGTCATGCTCGGCGGGGCTCCCCCTTGGGCAGCCGGACGATCGAGAACCAGAAGTCCTCGATTGAGCATACGGCTTTCATGAACCGGTCGAGATCGAGCGGCTTGCCGATGTAGCCGTCGGCATGCAGGTCGTAGCTCTTGGGAACGTCTTTCTCGGCCCGAGAGGATGTGAGCATGACGACGGGGATGTGATGAAGCGCCTCGTCGTTCTTGATCTCCGTGAGGAAGGCGCGGCCGTCCATCTTCGGCAGGATCAGGTCCAAGAGAATCACGTCCGGCTCCAGTGCACTCCTGTAAGGATCTTGCCGCCGGAGGAAGTCCATTGCCGCGACGCCGTCGAGGAAGTCCATTGCCGCGACGCCGTCGCAGACCCAGGACACGTTGTTGCACACCTTGGCCTCCATCAGCATCTCGCCTGCGAGCCGTGCATCGCCCTTGCTATCCTCGACCAGGAGGATCTCAATCGGTCTGACGCAAGGTTTCTCACTCATGCCGGCGTTCCTTCTGACGGGGTGAGATGCATGCCGAGTGCATGCCCGAGCAGCGGCCCTACCGACGGGCTTCCGAAATTCGCCGTCCCTTGATCATCGTGAACTGCGACGAGTCGTGTGATGTCCTCTGCGGTGTGTCGGTAGAGCCGCGTGAAGCTACCCAGAACGTGCAGTGCGGCGTGCTCCCGCCGCTGCATCTGGCCTCTACTGCGTTGTCGCCCGTTCAAGGGTTGCGCTCCTCGGAGAACGTGAACCCCTTCTCTCGGAAGAGTCGGAAGCAAGCCTCGGCGACTTGCGCGTTGAAGTGCTTGGCCTTGTGTGTCTCGATCTCCCGGATACCCAAGGATCTTCACGGCGCGCGGGTTGATTCGCCGGATGACGTCGCTTTGTATCAGGACGATCGCCTCGTTCGCCTGCTCGAACAGGTTGCGGTAGAGCTCCTCGCTGGCACGGGCCGTCTCCTCCGCCAGCGCGCGTTCCATCGCATGACGGATCGTACGTACGAGCAGCTGCTCGTCGAATCCTCCTTTGGGGAGGCAGTCCTGTGCTCCGCGTGCAATCGCCGGCAGGGCTGTTGCCGCGTCGTCGAGGTCGGTGAGGACGATGATTGGAGTTCCGCCCGACTGCTGACGTAGGCGATCGAGTGTGTCGAGGCCTTGCGAATCGGGCAGTCCTAGATCCAGGAGGATCGCGTCCGGCGGCTCGCTCGCGAGCGCATCGAACGCCGTGCTCAGACAGTCGACGGTCTCGAGCCGGAACGGTCCACCGTTCCCGTGAGCGAGAAACGTGCCGATCAGACGGGCGTCTCCCGGAGTGTCCTCGATAAGCAGCACGTGCAGTTCGCGGTTCGCCAACATGCCCTTTCTCCCGGCTAGAATGCAGCCGGAGCCCTCTTTGCGTCGCGGGAGTCGTGGAATCCCGGAGGAAGGCCGACAGTCGGCAGCCGGAATTCGCCGGTCGCTCTGACGACCGTGATGAAGTCCTCGAGATCGACCGGCTCCTGTACGCAGCAATCGGCGCGCAGGTCATCAGTTTTCGTGACGTCTTCGACGGGTCTCGACGTCGTGAGAACCACTACTGGGATCTGGTGAAGGTCGATTTCCGCAAGAACGTCGCGGCCGTCCTTGACCCACGCCAGACGATTCGGCGCGTTCGCTTCACGAGGCGCCCTCATCGCCAGCTGCGCGTTTCCCTCGCTGTTCTCTATCAGAAGGATCTTCGCGAGGGCGGCGTCTCGATTCTTCATGCTCATCCGTCTCCCCGGGGCGCCGGATGGTTGTGCGTGTTCTTGGCTTCGGTCTCGAGCGCGCGACCGAGAGCGGACAGGAACCCTGCGTATCCCTTTCCCTTCACGATGTAGCCGTCCGCACCCGCTTGCAGTGCGTCTTGCCGATAGGCATCGAGATCATGGATCGTGTGCATTAAGACGGGCACATGAGCCCATCGCTCCTTGATTCTCGCCGTTGCCTCGATGCCGCCCATTCCAGGGAGGCTGATGTCCATCACGACAGCGCTTGGGCAGTGAGTGGATGCGATCGCGATCGCTCGCTCGGCGCTCTCGGCCTCTGCAACGGTTAGGCCCGGGAACTCCTCAGTGAGCAGACCACGCAGCGTGCTTCGCACCAGTGCATGATCGTCAACGATCAAGACGGTGCGACCGTCATACGCACGATTTGCTGGTTCCATCTCACGCATGAGGCCACGATATTCGAAGCCAGAGCGCGATTCTGTCAGGAAGTCTCGACGAACCGTGTGGGGGAAGCTTGGCTAAGAAGCAGGGATGACCTTGTGTTGGATCGCGAAGCGCACGAGCCCCGCGATGTCGTCAACCCCGAGTTTCCTCATCAGACGGCTTCTGTAGGTATCGACGGTCTTCGACGACAGGAAGAGCAGCTTCCCGATCTCTGCGCTGGACTTGCCTTCGACGACGAGCTGCAGCACCTCACGTTCTCTGGCGCTGAGCCGCTCGAGTGGCGTCTCGATGTCCAATCGCGCGTCCGGGTGGAGGAAGCCTTGGATGACCTCGTCGGACACCTTGCTGCTCAGGTAGTTCCGTCCACTGTAGACCTCGCGGACCGCGGTGAGCACCTCGGCTGCCGCCGATTCCTTGAGGACATACCCCTTCGCCCCGGCCCGTAGCGCTCGGAAGATGTGCTCCTTCGTCGAGTACATCGACAGGACGATGATTCGAATCGACGGATCGAAGGCGCGGATCTGCTCGGAGGCTTCGATGCCGTTCAACTCGGGCATCGCGATGTCGAGGATGACAACATCCGGCTTGAGTCTCTTCGTTTGGCGAAGCGCGTCTCGCCCGTTCTCCGCCTCGCCGACCACCTCGATGTCCATTTCGGCCTCGAGGAGCATCCGGAGTCCCTCCCGGACGACCGCGTGATCGTCGGCGAGGATTGCTCTGATCGTCATCGCGGGACCTCGACGGTGATTCGCGTGCCTCGGTCCGATGATTGCAGAGCGAGCGTCCCGTCGAGTGACTCGGCCCGTTCTCGCATGTTCAGGAGACCCCAGCCGGCCGTTCCGCCTCGGCTTGCGGCCCGCTCCGAGTCGAACCCGACGCCGTCGTCTTCGATGGCGAGTCGAACGGACTCCTCGCTTGAGACAAGCTGAACGCAAACGGTCGTTGCGCGAGCGTGCTTGACGACGTTTATCATGGCCTCTTGAATGATACGGAACAAAGCCATTTCCGTCTGCGGAGGCAGCCGTGGGTCCGGCTCCCGGCCGTTGACCTGAATCGCCAAGCCGGCCTGTTTGCCCGTGCGCTCCGCGTGCCACTCGATCGCTGCGACCAAGCCGAAGTCATCGAGAACAGGCGGGCGGAGGTCGAACGTTAGGTCTCGGAGGTGATCGGCCGTCCCCTCGATCAGTGCCGTTGACTCCTCGAGGCGATGACGTGGGGCAGACGCCTGTTGGGGGAGAGCCGCTGCGGCCGCACTGATGTTGATCGATAGAGCGGTCAAGTTCTGGCTGACCTGGTCATGCAGCTCGCGGGCAATCCGCTTCCGTTCCTCCTCCACCGCTTGCTCCATTTGCGTGCGCAGGCTGCGGAGCCGATCGGCACTACTTCGAAGTGCCTCCTCCGCTGCCAGCCTGTCTTCGTACAGGTATCCGTTCTGAATCGCTACGCCGATCTGGACCGCCACGGTCTCCAGCACGCGTTCATCGGCTTCCGAATAGACATCGAGGCCCGCGCATTCCACGTTGACGACCCCGAGCACTCGACCTCCCGCCAGAATCGGGACGCAGAGCTCCGAACGGATTCCCTCCCTCATGGGGAAGTATCGGGGGTCCTCGCGAACGTTGCCGGATCTGACCGCTTCTCCGTGCGCAGCGACCCATCCCACGATCCCCTTGCCGCAGCGGATGTCATGGGATGCCACGTATTGCCGGTCCTTCTTCTCGAACTCCGGACCTCTTCCACGGTCGCTCAACGCGAATGGGATCAGCTTTCCTGAGGCTTCGTCCACGAGCAAGACGGCGGCGTACTCATATCCGACGCACCTCTCGAGTACCTTGATGATCTCGGTCGATAGTTCCTTCGGTGAGCGCAGCTGGGCCAAAGCACGAGCGGCCTCCAGAACCGCGGTCAATTCCGCAGCGCGTCGAGCGACGGCCTCCTCGGCCTCTCGGCGCTCGGTGATGTCCTCACCGGAGCTCAGATGGCCGACGATCTTGCCGGCTTCATCGGTCAAGATTGTGTTGTGCCACGCGATCAGCCGTACCTTTCCGGTCTTGGTGAGAATGGGATTCTCATGGTATTCGGCTACCTCCACATCGCCCGCGAGAAGCGCCTTGGAGACCGGGATGAGATTCTCACGAAGCCAAGGCGGGATGAAATGCTCGAACCACTTCTGCCCGATGATCTCTTCCTCTTCGTAGCCGAGGATCTCGCAGCCCTTCTTGTTGATCAGCGTGACGGCACCAGCCGTGTTGACGGCGACGAACATGACCCCAGCGAGGTCGAGATACCGCTGTGCGCTGTTCCTTTCTTCGACGAGTACTGCTTCTGCCCGCTTCTGCTGAGAGATATCCGTCATGATGTGCACGGCACCCGTCACCTCTCCGCGGTCGTCGAGAATCGGGTCCACATGGACGTCGAACCATCGATCGTCCACTTCGACGACGAGCGACTCGCGATGACGAGACTCGAGCATCCGGACAATGGGGCAATCCGGGATCGGCTCGGCCGCTCCGTGGATTGCTTCGTAGCAGAGCTTGCCGACGATCTCCGAGCTGGGCTTGTCGAGGATCCTCTCCGTCGCAGCGTTGCAGCGACTGATCCGCCCCTTCGAGTCGAGTAGGAAGATGGCGTCGCCGATGGTGTCAAACGTCTGCCGCCATTCGCCGGCGCTTCGTTCCAACGCCGACACCATCCGAGCTCGACTCTTGGATCGCCGGTGCCAGGACAGAGAGAGCGCCAGGAATCCGAAGAAGGCAACCAGGCGGACGTAGACCTCGTGAGCAGGGACTTGCGTGAGCGCCGACTCGACAAATGTGAGCTCGTAGAAGTACTGAGCATCCAGGGCGGCATCGATGATCCAGAAGAGGGCGCCTGCCAGCACACCCAGTCCGACGGCCCGCCAAAGCCTCATGCTGCCTCCCCCGCACCGTAGCGCTTTCCGGCTTGGCTGGCAAACGATCGGCAATCCGGTGACTCCGCGGCGATCGGAGCGCGGTCGAGAACCCCTCACGCGAGCGTTCAGCGATCCCCACAGACTAGGGACGATGTCTTTCTCCAAGGCGTTGCCGTCGGAGCGTCGCGGCTTGGGACTACGCCGAGGCGCGACGCGGAGAGGGATCGATGAATGGCGGTCGTTCCGTGCTACTATCCCGTTGTCATCAGCCGTCCAGAGGAGGTATCGGATGCCGCCTTAGCGATCGCGGCGGATTTTGCGGACGCCATCTACGATGAGGACCAGGGCCGGGCTACGTGGCAGTCTTCTCCATCGTGACGTTACTGGTTCTTGCGACGATGCTCGCTGCTCTTGCGGAGGAAGTGGCCTGCGCCTTAAGGAGGCTCTGTTGTAGGATGTCCGAACACGGAGGTGAGCTGAGTGTGTGGAGGAGTTGTCATGGCTTCGCAACCTCTTGTCCTTCCGGTCGAGCGGGTGGACGCCTCGGAGAGGTCTTGGAATCGTAATGTCGACTAGAATTCTCCTTGTCGAGGACAATCCCGCAGATGCCGGACTCATCGAGAGGATTCTGGCAAGAAGTGAGCAACGTTGTACGGTGGCGTGTGTTCGGTATGTCGCCGATACCGTACCGATCTTGGATGCCGGAGAAGCGGATCTTATCTTGCTCGATCTCCGTCGCCCCGACAGCATTGGACTGGAGGGTTTCCATCGCCTCCGCGCGCAGGCGCCAGACGTTCCGATCATCATCCTGACTGCCGTCCGCGACGTGGACACGGCGCGAGAGGCGGTACGAAACGGGGCGCAGGACTACCTCGTCAAAGGGCAACTGGACGAGAATCTACTCCTCCACGCCGTGCGCTACGCGGCAGAACGCCACGCGCTCCATCACGAATTGCAGGAAATGTCTCTGCGTGATCCATTGACCGGTCTGTACAACCGACGAGGGTTCAGACTCCTCGCGGAACAGAGCCTGCGCCTCGCGAAACGGAACGGGCGGGAATCCGTTCTGCTGTTGGCCGATGTCGACAAACTGAAGTCGATCAACGATGTGCACGGGCATCCGACCGGTGACCAGGCCTTGTGTGCCGTGGCGAGGGCGTTCACGTCGGCGATGCGCGATTCGGACATCGTGGCGCGACTGTCGGGCGATGAGTTCACGGCGCTCGCGGTCGAAGCGAGTCCGCCTGGGGTGCCGTCGCTCGTGAGTCGGCTCCGCGAGCGGCTTGCCGACGAGGGGAAATCGTTCAAACGATCCGTCATCCTCTCCGTGTCGATTGGGATTGCGCCGTTCGATCCGAAGGCGGCTCCCACTCTCGACGAGCTGATCGAAGCTGCGGATCGAGACATGTACCGTGAGAAGGCGGAGGGGAAACACCCCGAGCAAGTTAGGCTGAGCGACGTTGGCGACGGCGCGTAGGAGGCGGAATGACGAGAGCTCTTAGGGTCCTTCTCATCGACGACAGCCCAGGCGATGCGCGATCGATTCGCGAGCTCCTCCACGGGAGCGACGATTCTGATCAGACGGTCGACGTTCGCGTCACGCTCGTCGACGGGATAGCGGCGGCCCGCACCAATGAGTGGGACGCTGTCCTGCTCGATCTCGGCCTTCCCGACAGTCATGGACTTGAGACCTTGAGAGGCTTCGTAGCGTCGGTTCCCGAGGTTCCGGTTGTCCTTCTCGTCGGCGCCGAAGACGAGACGCTTGGACGGGAGGCGATCGGCGAGGGAGCTCAGGACTGTCTTTCGAAATCCGGACTGACGACCGAGGTCCTGGCCCGGACGGTCCGGTACGCCGTCGAGCGAGCCCGGGCCGCTCGGCGTCTCTCCGAGAGCGAGGGCCGGTTTCGGCGGCTGGCTGACAATGCCCCGGACATCGTCTACCGCTACCGGATCGTCCCCGAGCCCGGATTCGAGTACATCAACTCCGCGATCGAAGCGATCGTCGGGTACTCGGCCGAGGAGGTTCTCGACGACCCCCAAGCGGGAATCCGGCTACTTCATCCTGAGGACCGACATCACATGAACGAGCTCTTGCGAGGGAACGTCTCGGAGGATGGGCCGCATGTGCATCGATGGATTCACAAAGACGGACACGTCGTGTGGATCGAAGACAGACACACGCCGATCCGCGATGGCGATGGCCGGCTGATGGCGATCGAGGGTGTGGCCAGAGACGTGACCGAGCGCAAGCGAGCCGAAGAGCGCTTCCGCCTGGCAGCAGAAGTTGCGAGCGATCTGATCTACGAGTGGGACGTCGAGACCGACGAGCTGCGCTGGCACGGAGACATCGATCGGGCGCTCGGTTTCGCGCCCGGCGAGATCCCGCACTCGATCGAGGGGTGGATCGGTCTCATCCATCCGGAGGATAGGGAGCGGCTGGCGAACGCGGTCGAGCGCCACCGGACGGAGACCGGGCCGATCTACGAGGAGTATCGGATCCGGAGTAAGGACGGCGACTGGCGTCACTGGATCGATCGCGGGGTGCCGGTGTTGGTCAACTCTGACCGACCTCGGCGTTGGATCGGCGTCTGCATCGATGATACGGAGCACATTGCGGACCACAACGCACTGATGGAGAGCGAAAAGAGATTCCGCCGTATCCTGGAGAATGCGTCGGACGTCATCTACCGGTATCGGGTCGCCCCGAATCCCGGGTTCGATTACATCAGCCCCGCGATCTTCGACGTCGCCGGTTACTCGCCAGCCGCATTCTACGAGGATCCTCTGCTCGGAGTGGAGCTGATTCATCCAGAAGATCGCCACTACCTGGAAGGGTTGATACAAGGGGCAGTGGAGGCCGGGATGCACGACGTGCGATGGATTCACAAGGATGGTCAGGTCGTGTGGATCGAGGACCGGCGCCTCCCGATTCTCGATGATGAAGGAAACCTCGTTGCCGTCGAGGGCGTGGCTCGCGACATCACCGAGTGGAAGGAGGCGGCCGCAGAACTCGAGGAGTCCGAGGCGCGGTACCGTAGCATCGTGGAGCTCGCTCCGGCCGGGATCATCACAGTTGACCTCGACGGGATCGTCACTTCCTGCAACGAGGCGTTTGCGCGACTCGCCGGATACACGAAAGAGGCCATTGTCGGCGTTCACTTCACCAAGCTTCCGCCAGCGCGGGCGTGTGACATTCCAAGGTACATCAAGATGTTCGCTTCCATTCTCCGTGGCCGTGCGCCTGGGCCGTTCGAAACGACCTGGACGACGTCCGATGGGGAGACGCGTGAAGGCGAGATGCGCGTCGTCCTCTTGAAGCGGGAGAGCCGGACCTGGGGCGCTCAGGTGATCGTGCAGGACATCACGAAACGGAAGCGGGTTCAGGAGGCGCTGCAGGCGAGCGAAACGAAGTTCCGCGAGCTGGTTGAAGAGATCAACGAGGTCATCTACACAATCGACGAGGAGGGCGCCATCACCTACGTCAGTCCGTCGGTCGAGGGGCTGCTCGGGTATCTGCCGGAGGAGATCGTCGGCAGACAGTACCTTTCTCTGGCTTACTCGGCGGACGCGCCGTCCATCGAGGAGATGCGGGGCCGCTTCGGGAGAACGGAGGAACTCAGGCCCGAGGACTACCGACTCGTCGCCAAGGACGGGAGCATCCGTTGGGTGCGGACGGCGAGCCGTCCGATGATGCGTGGGATGCGCTTCGGCGGGCTTCGGGGCGTCCTGATCGACATCACCGAGCGGAAGCGGGCCGAGGAGGCGCTACGTGTCAGCGAGCAGCAGCATCGATCCCTTTTCGAGAATGCTGCGCTCGGGATCTACCAGACGACGCCGGATGGACGGATCTTGGCGGCGAATCCGGCCTTGGTCCGGATGCTCGGCTACAACTCGTTCGAGGAACTCGCGGCCCGCAATCTCGAGGAGAGTGGCTACGAGCCGGAGACGCCACGGGAGCGCTTCAGGGAGCAGATAGAGGGTGAAGGACGCCTGGAGGGCGTAGAGTCCATCTGGACGCGCAAGGACGGCTACCGGCTTGTTGTGCGCGAGAACGCGGTCGCTGTCCGGGACGATGAAGGGAATGTTCTGTTCTACGAAGGGACGGTTGAAGACATCACCGCACGACGGGAAGCGGAGGAGGAGCGCGAGAACTTGGAGGCGCAGCTTCGCCAGACCCAGAAGCTCGAGTCGATCGGAACGCTGGCGAGCGGCATCGCCCATGAAATCAACAACCCGTTGACCGGGATGATCAACTACGCCGAGTTGATCAGCCGAAGGGTGGAGGATGAACGGTTGCGGGAGTTTGCCGAAGGCATCATGTCTGAAGGAGGCCGTGTCGCCAAGATCGTCCGCAACCTCCTTTCGTTCTCGCGGCAGGACAGGGAATCCCAGAGCCCGGCTCGCCTTGTGGACATTCTCGCGGTGACAATGACGCTCGTCGGGGCCCTTCTTAGGAAGGACCAGATCGGGGTTGAGGCAGACGTTCCAGAGGACCTTCCCTCGATCAAGTGCCGAAGCCAGCAGATTCAGCAGGTCCTCCTCAACCTTCTGACCAACGCACGGGACGCGCTGAACGATCGGTATCCGAAGTACGATGCGGACAAGATCGTGCGCATTACGTCGCGACGGATCACGGAAGAACGCGGAAGCTGGGTTCGAACCATCGTCGAGGATCACGGATCGGGGATCCCCGAAGGTGCGATCGAACGAGTCTTTGATCCATTCTTCACGACGAAACCTCGGGATCGGGGAACCGGTCTTGGGCTTTCCGTCAGCTACGGGATTGTTCGCGACCACGGCGGGAGGCTGAGGGCCGAAAGCGAGATCGGTGCATACACGCGCTTCATCCTCGACTTGCCTGTCGAAGACGGAGGGACAGAGGTGGGCGATGGGTAAGGTTCTGATTGTCGATGATGAACGGAGCATTCGCGAAACGTTGAGCGAGTTCGTCGAAGAAGGTGGCCACGATACGTTCACAGCGGCCGAGGCCGAGGAGGCCCTCTCGATCGTTGCTCGCTCGGTCCCGGACGTGGTCCTCAGCGACATCATCCTTCCAGGAGTGGACGGGATGACGCTGTTGGAAAGAATTCATCGCATCGCCCCCGACACCCAGGTGATCATGATCACGGGAGAGCCGACGGTGGAGACCGCGGCCGACGCCGTTCGGCAGGGGGCGTTCGACTACCTCTCCAAGCCTGTTGCGAGGGAGGAGATTCAGGCGATCGTCGAGAGCGCATTACGGGCAAAGCGAATCGCCGACGAGCGGACGCGTCTTGCCGAGGAGAATCTCCGCTATCGTGAGCGCCTTGAGGAGGAGGTTGAGTGGAAGGCTCGGGCGCTCGTCGCCAGCGAGGAGAAGTACCGGACGGTCATCGAGACGGCCAACGAAGCGGTCTTCGTTGTGCAAGGCGGCATGCTGAGATTCGCCAACCCCAAGACTCAGCTAATCACCGGCTACTCGGAAGCCCAGCTCCTGTCGATGCCGTTTTCGGAGTTGATCCATCCGGCGGATCGTGAAATGGTCGTCGACCGCTACCGACGACCGCTGGCGGGGGAGGGTGTCCCTTCGGAGCATACGTTTCGCATTGTCGACGCAGATGGCGCGACCAAGTGGATCGAGATTCGACCGGTCGTGATCGAGTGGGAAGGAAGGGAGGCCACGCTCAATCTGGGTAGCGACATCACAGACAGGAAGCGCGCGGAGGAGCGCGTCTCTGCAGCGAATGAGAGGCTGCAATATCTCCTCTCCGCCACCTCTGCGGTCATATACACGGCGAAGTGCTCGGGCGAATACAGAGCGACCCATGTCAGCGAGAACGTCATTCGAATGGTCGGCCACGAGGCACGGGAATTCGTTGAGGATTCGGGTTTCTGGATGGACCACATCCATCCAGACGATGTCCAGCATGCGGCTGACGAAGTGGCAGTGCTCCTTGAGAAGGGGCTTCACAGCTACGAATACCGCTTCAGGTGTAAGGATGACACATACATCTGGGTTCGCGACGAGATCAAGCTGGTGCGAGATCAGGAGGGGAACCCACTTGAGATCGTCGGATTCTGGATGGACGTCACCGAAAGGAAGCGCGCGGACGAGGCGCTTGCCGAGAGCGAAGCGCGGTACCGAACGCTGTTCTCGGACTCGCCAGTCTCCCTCTGGCAGGATGACTACTCCGGCGTCAAGGACCATTTGGATCGGCTCCGCGCGGATGGCGTGAACGACTTGCCCGGATACATCGAGGAGCACCCCGAACTCGTTCAGACCTGCATTGATCTCATTTGCGTCGTCGACGTGAACGACGCCACGCTCGATATGCACGGGGTCTCCACGAGGGAGGAGCTTCTCGGGAATCTCGACGATGTGCTCACAGACACATCGCGGAGGGACTTCGCCGACCAGATCCTCGCGATCTGGGAAGGGCGAACGAGTTTCGCTGGCACCACGGTCGATCGGACGATCGAAGGCGTCGAGAAGCACGTCGAGATCCGGTGGAGCGTACCGGCCGGACATGAAGAGACGTTCGATCGGGTTCTGGTCTCCAAGTCGGACATCACCCCGACGGTCCAGGCGGGACAAGCGCTTCGTGAGGCGCTGACCGGTACGATCGAGGCGATTGGCCTCACGACCGAGATGCGAGATCCGTACACCGCCGGGCATCAGCGCAGGGTGACGGGGCTCGCCGCGGCCATCGCCGAGGAGATCGCCTTGGATCCGGAACGGATTGAAGGAATCCAGGCGGCTGGCGCCATGCACGACATCGGGAAGATGGCGGTTCCGGCCGAGATCCTGAACAAGCCGAGCGAACTCAGCGATGTCGAGATGTCTTTGATTCAGGCCCACCCGCAGGTTGCGTACGACATTCTCAGGACGGTCGCCTTCCCGTGGCCGGTCGCCGAGATCGTGCTCCAGCATCACGAGCGGATCGACGGGTCAGGGTATCCGCGGGGACTGGTCGGCGATGAGATTCGACTTGAGGCGCGGATTCTGGCGGTGGCCGACACCGTGGAGGCAATGGCCTCTCACCGCCCGTACCGGCCATCGCTCGGGATCGAAGCGGCGCTACGCGAGATCGAGGAGAACAAGGGGACTTCGTACGACGCCGAGGTCGTCGGCGCCTGCATTCGGGTCTTTCGGGATCGCGGATTCAGCTTCCCAGAGAGCCCTTCGGATCAGAACTAACGGGCGCTCGGACGGGCTCAATCCCTCCTGCGGATTGTCCACGAGGCGAGGCTCTCGTTGTCCGCGGCGAACGTGAACGTCGCCTCGATCCGCTGTCCATCCAGCACGAGCGGTAGCCAGTGCGGATCGTCGGCCCACATTCGGTCGTAGGGGATCCGATCGATGGGGAACCAAGCCGGAGCCATCTCCGCCGTCTCGCGAGCCTCTCCACTGTACTCGCACGTCGTGAACAGATGAACGTGGTGATCGAATGCCGATTCGTACGGGAAGAGAAACGTAACCTCTCCCGCCGACCGGAGAGCGTCGGCAGAGAGGACGAGCATTGTCTCCTCCTGGACCTCCCGAATCGTCGCTTCTTCGAGCGATTCGCCCGGGCAAACCTTCCCTCCGAATCCGTTGACCTTGCCCGCGCCGAAGCCGCGCTTCTTCAAGCCGAGAAGGATCAGGCGAGGCGGGCCGTCTTGAAGAATGAAGCACAACGTCGCGTTCTTCATGGTATGCCTGTACGGACATGCCATGATACCAACGCGAGTGGAACGAAGCATTCGATGGGGCCGGCGCTCGGTGACCGCTGGGTGTCTCTCGCATTCGCGGGGTAGAATCGAGGTCCGCGGGCATCGAAGGGGTGGATCGTGAGCAGTGTCCTCATCCAAGGCGGCCTTGTCGCGACGACCGGCGACGTCCGACGTGCGGACATCCTCGTCGAGGGCGAATCGATCGCTCGGGTCGAAGAACGGCTATCCGACTCGGCCGATCGAGTGATCGACGCCTCGAGTCGATACGTCCTCCCCGGCGCGATCGACGTTCACGTACACCCAGTCTATCTTGACGATTTGTCGGACTCCTCGATCAGCGCCGCCTTCGGCGGCATAACGACGCTGATTCATTTCGCGTACGCGAAGCCGGGTCAGGGGTTGGGAGAGACGCTCGCTCGCTTCCGCGAGGAAGGCGAGGCCGGATCCGTCCTCGACTTCGCGCTTCACGGGGGACTGTTCGACGCCAAGACGCAGGCCGGCGAGATCCCGGAGGCCATCGCCCAGGGCGTCACGTCGTTCAAGATGTTCATGACCTACGCCAAGCTCGGCTGGATGACCGACGACTACCAACTGATGCGCGTTCTCGACATCCTCGGGCGCGCCGGCGGGATGGGGATGGTCCACGCCGAGAATGGTCTCGCCACGGACTATCTGCAGGACAAGTTCATCGACGAGGAGCGCGACGCAATGGAGGCATTCGTCGACACGCGTCCGGCGATCCTCGAGGCCGAGGCGGTGCATCGTGCCATCGCGATGGCACAGGTTGCAGGCTGTCCACTCTACATCCCGCACGTCAGCGCCCGGCTGGCGCTCGACGAGATCACCCGTGCGAAGAAGCGAGGATTCCGTGTCTACGGCGAGACATGCCCGCAGTATCTGAACTTGACGAACGACGACCTTTTGCGCCAGGGGCCGTTGCTCAAGATCGGACCTCCCCTGAGATCCGAAGAGGATCGGAACGCCCTCTGGCGTGGGGTCGCCGAGGGGACCATCGACTGCGTTGCCAGTGACCACGCGCCGAAGGCGAAGTCGATTGACGATGACTTCTTCGCAGCGCCTTACGGGTCGCCCCAGGTGGAGACGATGCTTCCGCTTCTCTTTCACGGGAGCGTCGCCGAGGAGCGAATGACGCTCTCACGGCTCGTCCATGTGATGTGCGAGAACCCGGCGCGGCTCTTCGGGATGTATCCGAAGAAAGGAGCCCTAGAGGTCGGCAGCGACGCCGATCTCGTGATCGTCGATCCTGAAGCGGCGTGGACGATCTCACACTCAACGCAGCACTCGAACGCCCCTTACACCGCGTACGAGGGCCGGACGGTCCTCGGGCGACCGATCCTTACGATGCAGCGGGGTGAAGTTGTCGTCGAGAATGGCGAGCTGAAGGGGCGTCGGGGACGGGGGCGGTTCCTTCGCACGGAGGCGGGCAAATGTGAGCCCGTGACCGGCTGAGGGGCGAGAACGAACGTGGCGGAATCGAGATGGGAGGAGCGTCGATGGCGAAACTGGCGAGCAAGGACGTGCTTCGAGCCGATCAGTTCAGCGTGGACGAGATCGATCTGATCATGGAGACGGCGCGCGGCCATGCTGCCGCGCTCGAACGCGGTGAGGTTCTCGATCGGATGAGGGGCAAAGTCCTGTCGACGTTCTTCTACGAGCCGAGCACGCGCACGCGTCTGTCGTTCGAGGCTGCCATGCACCGGCTCGGCGGACGCGTGATCAGCGTCGCCGAGGCCAAGAGCTCGTCCGCGTCGAAGGGGGAGAGCCTGCATGACACGATCAAGACGGTTGAGGGGTACGCTGACGTCATCGTCCTGCGCCATCCCCAGATCGGGGCCGCCGAAGAGGCGGCCCGCGCGACCGACGTGCCGGTGATCAACGCAGGGGACGGCGCGGGCCAGCATCCGACGCAGTCGCTTCTGGATCTGTACACGATCCTCGAAGAGCAGGGACAGATCGATGGGCTGACGGTCGCTCTGGTCGGCGACCTGAGGAACGGGCGGACCGTCCACTCGCTTGCCGATCTTCTCGCCAATTACGACGTACGATTCCAGTTCGTCGCTCCAGACGAACTCCGAATGCCACGCGAGATCGTGGAGAGCCTCGAGGCGAAGGGGATCTCCGTTGCTGAGACGGAGGATCTCGCCGATGTGATTCCAATGGCCGACGTCCTCTACATGACGCGGATTCAGCGCGAGCGGTTCGAGAATCCGGCCGATTACGACCGACTCAAAGACACGTACGTCGTCACACGAGAGGCTCTTGGGTCGGCGAAGAAGACGGCCATCGTCATGCATCCGCTGCCGCGGGTGAACGAGATCTCGACTGACGTCGACGGGCTTCCCGCAGCGGCCTACTTCCGGCAGGCAGCGAACGGTGTCCCTGTTCGGATGGCGCTCCTCGCGTTGGTGACGACGTAGGAACGGTCTCCAGGATTCCTCTGCGAAGGTCTAGGCCTGCTGCACGCGGAGGACGAGGACATCGGACATCGCCGCCGCATCGACCGCAACCGTGTCGCCTTCCGCGATTTCGCCGCCGACGATCTTGGAGGCGAGGGGGTTTTCGACGAGGCGCTTCAGCGCGCGGGCAAGCGGACGGGCCCCGTAGTGCGGGTCGAACCCCTCTTTGGCGAGGACGCGCTTCGCTTGATCGGTCAGCGCTAGGGTGATCGACTGTTCGGCGAGTCGGTCGTTCACCTCCTGAACCTTCAAGTCGACGATTCTCTCGATCGCCTCTTCGGAGAGCGGATGAAAGATGATCGTCTCGTCGATTCGGTTGAGGAACTCGGGGCGGAACGTGTTCTTCAGTTCGGCGCGGACCTCCTGGTGGATCGCCTCCTCGCCACGGTCGGTCTGGAAGATCTCGCTTCCGACGTTGGAGGTCATGATCAGGATCGTGTGGCGGAAGTCGACGGTCCGGCCGTGTCCGTCGGTCAAACGCCCCTCATCGAGGAGCTGCAACAGGAGGTTCATCACCTGAGGGTGAGCCTTCTCGATCTCGTCGAACAGGATCACCTGATACGGTCTGCGCCGGACCGCCTCGGTCAGCTGCCCTCCCTCCTCGTAGCCGACGTAGCCCGGCGGAGAGCCGATCAACCGTGCCGCCGAGTGCCGCTCCATGTACTCGGACATGTCGACCCGCAGGATTGCGTGGTCGCTGCCGAACAGGAAGGCGGCCAGCGCCTTGGCAAGCTCGGTCTTGCCGACGCCGGTCGGGCCGAGAAACAGGAACGTGCCGACGGGGCGTCTCGGATCGGCGAGGCCGGCGCGCGAGTAGCGGACCGCTTCGGACACAGCGCGGACCCCCTCGTCCTGGTCGATGATCCGCGCGTGTAGTGCCTCCTCCATGTTTGCCAACCGCGAGCGCTCCTCTTCGAGCATCCGCTCGGCCGGGATCCCCGTCCACTGTGAGACGAGCGCCGCGATCTCGGCGTCGGTGACGCTCTCGTCACTGCCGTCGACGCGGAGACGGCTCGCCGCCTCGTCGACGAGATCGATCGCCTTGTCCGGCAAGAAGCGATCGGCAATGTAGCGCTCGGACAGGCGCGCGGCGGCCCGGATCGCCTCATCTTCGATCGTGATGTGATGATGCGCCTCGAGTGTTTCGCGCAGGCCCTGAAGGATCTCGATTGTCTCCTCGATCGTTGGCTCGCAGACGTACACCTTCTGGAAACGTCGCTCGAATGCCGAGTCTTTCTCCACGCGCCGGCGGTACTCGTCGAGGGTCGTCGCGCCGATCAGCTGGAATTTCCCGTGCGAGAGGGGATCCTTGAGCATGTTCGACGCGTCGATCGCCCCTTCGGCAGCGCCCGCGCCGACGAGCGTGTGCATCTCGTCGACGAACAGGATCGTCTGACCCGCGTGCGCCTCGATCTCCTTGATGACCGCCTTCAGGCGATCCTCGAACTCGCCGCGAAACTTCGACCCGGCGACCATTGATGCGATGTCGAGGCAGACGAGCTCCTTGCCTTTCAGAGTCTCCGCGACGTCGCCCGCTGCCATCCGCTGGGCCAGCCCCTCGACGACCGCTGTCTTCCCGACCCCCGGCTCGCCGATGAGTACCGGGTTGTTCTTCCGCCGTCGCGAGAGGATTTGTTCCATGCGGCGGATCTCCTCCTCGCGTCCGATGACCGGGTCGAGTTCGCCCCGCTGGGCCATCTCGGTGAGGTTGGTCGAGTACTTCTTCAGGATCTGATACCGCTCCTCCGATGCTTGATCGGTCAGGCGCTGCTCGCCGCGCACTTCCCTGAGGGACGAGTAGATCGCCTCCGGCGTGATCTGGTGGCGGCCGAGGACGCGACGCAGCTGCGGGTCGGTCGAGCGGCTCATTGCCAGAAGCAGGTGGTCGGTTCCGATGTAATCGTCGTGGAGCCGATCGGCCTCCATCTGGGCGGCCTGGACGACCGCGTCGAGGCGAGGCGTGATGTAGATCTGACCCGCGACTTGCCCGGCGACCGCAGGCTTGCCCCGCAGAAACGTGTCAAGATCCTGGGTCAGCGCGTCGAGGTCGACGCCCATCTCTTGGAGGATTTCGCGCCCGACCCCCTCCTTGATCACGAGGACGGTCGCAATGTGCTCGACATCGAGCTGATTGTGGTGGTGCCGCGTGAGGACGTCCTGGGCTTCGCGGAAAAGCTCCTGCGCGCCAGCGGTCATCTTGTCGAATCGAATCATGTCATCACCTCGACTTGGCAGTCAGGTATGGAGACTGCCAATCGGCAGTGTAGGGCGCGCGCGGTAGGATGTCAAGCGGGGGCGAAAGGTGCGAAATCTACGTACTGAAGGACGCTACGTGGCTGGCGAACGTCGGCAGGTACCTCCTGAGTGCAGGCGCGCGTTCGCTCGCAGTCTAGTAGCGCATGGTTCCTGACGATGCTCGGGAAGCGGAGAATGCGGCTGTGCATCACGACCGAGACCCCTGGATCGATTCGACAGGCCGCGGGGACCGCGCGAGAGGCTAGCGAAGCCCTTTGAGGATCATGCTGACGGCGGCGTAGAGGAGGGCGAGGCCGAACAGCTGGCGGAGGCGCCTCTTCGGGAGTCGGGCCCCAATTCGCGGGCCGATCTGCGCGCCGACGATGATCCCGAGGATCAGCGGGACGGCGAGTTCGAGGTGAAGCGTCCCCTGGATGAAGCTCGTTACGGAACCGACGAGCGCGGTTGGCACCATGACGAACAGACTCGTGGCGACCGCTGTGACGATGTCGACGCCCAAGAACATGACAAGCGACGGCACGAACACCGTTCCGCCGCCGATCCCAAACAGCTTCGTGGCGGTGCCGGCGACGAGACCGAGGACGGCGATCAGCAAGTACAATTTGAGTCCCGACGCCTCGCCGTCCGCGATCGGCTTCAGCTCCTTCGGCGTCTTGCCGAAGAGCATCAGGATCACCGGGTACAGGAGGAAAATGCCGAAGGCGATCGTCAGCCACGACGACTTGGCGATGCGGACGATGTAGGTTCCCAGGAAGACGCCGCCGAGCGCCGTGGGCATGAACAGCAGTCCGATGCGAAAGTCAATTGCGTGTCTCTTGTGGTAGGCGATTGTCGCGGAGACTCCTGTGAAGATGACGGCCGCGATGCTCGTTCCTGCAGCGTCCGGTTGCGTCGCCACGAACCCGCCGAGCAACAGCAGCGGCGTCATGAAGACACCGCCTCCCAACCCCAGCAAGCTCGCCACGGCTCCGATTCCGATGGCAGCGAAGAGCAAGGGCAGGAACGTCGCGATCTCGAAGGACACCGGCAATCACCCGTCACTTGGAGTTCTCAGGACTATACGCCATCCCATCGGCTGCATCCCTTGCTCGCTTCGATCGGATCGGGAGGACGTGGCGAGGCGTTCGGGGGGCGTGTAGAGTAGATCATTCGAGATCAGATATCGCACGGAGGTGATCGTACGATGGAACGACCGACGCGCGAGGAGGCGTTCGCCCTCCTTCGGGAGTTCAACCACAACGAGAACCTGATCAAACATGCCCTCGCGGTAGAAGGTGTGATGCGCCACATGGCGCTCGCTCGCGGCGAGGACGAGGAGAAGTGGGGTGTCATCGGATTGATCCACGACCTCGACTATGAGCGCTACCCTGAGCAGCATTGCACGAAAACAGAGGAGATCTTGCGCGAGCGTGACTGGCCCGAGGAATACATCCATGCCGTCGTCTCGCACGGGTGGGAGATCTGCAGCGATGTCGAGCCGACGCACGTGATGGAGAAGGCGCTGTTCGCGATCGACGAGTTGACCGGCCTCGTCACGGCCACGGTTCTCGTGCGCCCGTCGAAGAGCCTCCTCGACTTGAAGGTGAAGTCGGTCAAGAAGAAGTGGAAGGACAAGAGCTTCGCCGCCGGCGCGAACCGTGAAATCATCGAGAAGGGCGCGGGGATGCTCGGGATAGAGATCTCCGATCTGATCGGCGAGGTGATCGAGGGAATGCAGGCTGTTGCCGGCGCACTCGGGCTCGATGGGTCGATGGCCGAGGCCACGGCGGACGAGACGTAGGAAACGGAGGCGCTGATGGCTGGATGTTCGTACGAGAAAGGGCACTGGACGCTTGACGATCTGATCTCCGCGAGAACGGGACCGGAGATGGACCGGGCCTTCGACGATGTCGAGGCGGCGGCCGTCGCGCTCGAGGCGACGCGCTCGAAGCTGGTGCCCTCCATTTCCGAGGAGACCTTCGTCGAGACTCTCGGTTTGGTCGAGACGCTGGCTCACGCGAGCCGGAAGCTGTACGGGTACTCGGTCCTCTTCTTCTCGGAGCAGACGGGGGATCAGGATGCGCTCGCACTCCGGGGCCGGGTCGACAAGGCGCTCGCTGGTGCGCAGAACCGAACCCTGTTTTTCGACCTATGGTGGAAGCGGCTCGACGATGAGAACGCCCGACGTCTCTTCCCGGTCGCCGGTGACGTCACCTACTACCTTGAGACGCTGCGGAAGTTCGCTCCCTACACCCTGACCGAGCCCGAGGAAAAGGTGATCAACGTCAAGAACATCAACGGTGTGGAGGGATTGGTCACCCTCTACGAGATGATCACCAACGCCTTCACCTACGACCTCGAGATCGACGGGGAGACGAGGACGCTGACACGCTCGGAGGTGATGGTCTACGCACGGGACCCGTCTCCGGCTCGACGCGAGGCGGCGTATCGGGCGCTGCTCAAGACGTACGAGGAGCGAAGCGGCGAGCTCTCACAGATCTACAAGTACGTCGCCGGCGACTGGAGCGCCGAGAACGTCGGCCTCCGCGGAATCGCGTCGCCGATCTCAGTGCGGAATCTGGCGAACGACATCCCGGACGAGGTCGTCGACCTGCTCCTTGAGACCTGCAGAGAGAACGTCGATCTCTATCAGCGGTTCTTCCGTCTGAAGGCTGGTTGGCTCGGACTCCCGAAGCTGCGGCGGTTCGACATCTACGCGCCGCTCGAATCCGCGTCGACCGAGTACCCGTTCGAGAAGGGAGTTGACCTGGTGCTGGGAAGCCTGCGTGGGTTCTCGCCCAAGGCAGCGATCCTAGCGGAAAGGGTCCTCGCCGAAGGGCATCTTGATTCGAGCCCCCGGCCGGGGAAGGACACCGGGGCATTCTGTTACGGCGTGGTGCCGGACGTGACCCCGTGGGTTCTCGTCAACTACAACGACCGCGCTGACGACGTAGCGACGCTCGCGCACGAACTCGGCCACGCCGTGCACGCGATGATCGCGGCCGACCACTCGATTCTCACGTTCCATTCTTCACTTCCGCTGGCCGAGACCGCGTCGAACTTCGTCGAGATGCTGCTTCTCGAGGCGCTTCTCGAACAGGATGGCGATCCCGAGCTTCGGCGTACGCTGCTGGCGAAGTATGTGGATGACAGTTACGCGTCGGTCCTTCGGCAGTCGTTCTTCGTGCTGTTCGAGCGGGAGGCGCATCGGATGATCGCCGAGGAGGAGGCGACGCCCGATGAGCTTTCCGAGGCATACCTGGAGAACCTACGTGAGCAGTTCGGAGACAGCCTCGAGCTGGCCGACGAGTTCAAGTCGGAATGGGTGAGCATTCCCCACATCTACGCTACGCCGTTCTACTGCTACGCATACACGTTCGGCCTGCTGCTCGTGTTGGGTCTGTTCCAGCGCTACAAGGCCGAAGGGGGCGCGTTTGTGCCGAAGTACCTGAAGATCCTGTCCTACGGCGGCTCGAAGGCGCCGATGGCGATCCTCGATGAGGCAGGGATCGACATTCGCACGCGGGGGTTCTGGCAGGGCGGGTTCGACGTCCTTGCAGGGATGATCGACGAGTTGGAGGCTCTGTCCTAGGAGCTCCGCAGCACGCGAGGTGCGGCCGACCAAACGATCACGCAGCTCGAATGTCCGCGAGGGTCGCGTCGGTCAGTTCGATCAAGTCCGCGGTTGCGAGGCGGACGAGCGTTCCGCGGGCTCCGGCGTTGATGACGAGGCGTGCGTGCGCTGCGGTCTCCTCGTCGAGGACGACCGGGAGTCGACGCCGAGAGCCGAGCGGGCTGATCCCTCCGACGCGGTATCCGGTCATCCGCTCGGCATCGCGCGGCGACGCGGCCTCGACGTGCTTGTGTCCGGTGGCTCGCCCGACCTTCCTCGTGCTGACGCTGGCGTTGGCGCTTAGGAGAACGAACAGGAAGGAGCCGTCGTCGGCTCGGAAGACGAGGCTTTTCAGCACGACCTCCTCGGGAAGACCGACCGCGGCGGCGGCGATTCTCGCGCCCATCCTCACGTATCGATACGTGAGGATCACGTGTTCGATGCTACGCGCTCGCAACCTCTGAATTCCCCGCGTCGCCATTCGATCGCCCAGTGTCCATCATGCCCGACCTGCGAAGCGAGAGGAAGCGGCCCGTGTCTCCCGCGCATCCGACGGGCTTCACTCGCCGGGCCGGGGATGTCGTTGGGGGCCAAGGGCCCTATAATTGAGGCGCCTCAAGGAGGATCGATGGAAGAGCGGAAGATCATCCTGCGGGAGCTGCTGACGAAGGATCCGGCGGACGTTGCCGAGGTCCTGAGCGACCTGTCCGAGGAGCAGGCGACCGACCTGATTCACCGCCTCTTCCTTCGCCACGCCGCGGCGGAGCCGCTGGGAGAGATGGAGCCCGACGAGTCGGCCGAGCTCTTCGTGAAGCTCGATCGTGAAGAGGCGAGCGAGATTCTGGCGCGGATGGACCCGGATGACGCGGTCGACCTGCTGTTCGAGCTTCCTGAGCCAGTGCAGCAGGAGCTTCTCGCCCGGCTGAGCCGGGAGGACGCGGAGATTCTCACCGATCTCCTCGCCTACCCCCCGGACACGGCAGGTGGTCTGATGTCGCCGGAGATCATCCCTCTTCCCCTGTCGATGACGGCGCACGAGGCGATTGACCTGCTGCGACAGCGAGCCGAGGAGGCGGAGACCGTCTACTACGCGTACGCCGTCGACGACGTTGGAACGCTTCTCGGCGTCCTGTCGCTACGCGACATGGCGCTTGCGTCTCCCACGACGAATCTGAGTGACCTGGTCGTCCGCGACGCGGTCACGGTTCGCGTGGAGGATGACGTCGAGGAGGTTGCCCGCGTATTCGACAAGTACGACTACTTCGCGCTTCCCGTCGTCGATGAGAAGCGCGCGCTGCTCGGCGTCATCACGGTCGATGACGTCATCGACGTCATCCGTGAAGAGGCGACCGAGGACATCTACGGCCTCGCGGGCGTGCCGAGCGAAGAGAGCGTCGACACAACATGGTGGGCGTCGCTTCGGATGCGGCTTCCGTGGCTGTACGTTCGTCTGTTCACCGCGCTTGCCGCGGCCGTGGTCGTGGGGCTGTTCGAGCAGACGATCGCGAAGGTCGCGGCGCTGGCGGTGATGATGGGCGTGATCGCCGGGCAAGGGGGGAGCGCCGGGATGCAGACGGTCACCATCATCACGCGCGGAATGGCGCTGGGAGAGATGGATCGTCAAAAGGGGTGGCGTCTCCTCAGCAAGGAGCTGTTGCTCGGTGCCGCGAATGGGGTCCTCCTCGGCGCGACCGTCGGTGCGATCACGTACTTCTGGAAGGGCGAGATCCTGTTGGGGGTGGCGGTCTGTCTTGCAATGTGGCTCAACCTGGTCGTCGCCGGGATCGCGGGTGTCGCGATCCCGCTGGGCGTGCAGAGCGTGGGGAAGGATCCGGCGCTTGCCTCCGGCATTTTCCTGACGACGGTGACCGACGTGCTCGGCTTCGGGCTGCTCTTCGTGATCGCCAAGCTTCTCCTGCCGGGGATCTGATGAAGCCTCCACGCACTGCCCCCCATGCCGAAGACCGCATGCGGCCCTTCGTCGTCCTGATTCCGCCTCTCTCGCGGTGCTCGATGAAGCCCCTCATCACACGGTGTTCTTCGATGGAGCCACGATGAGGCCCCTCATCGCACTGCGTTTTTCGATGGAGCTTCGATGAGGCAGCCCCTTCCGATCTGGTCGATTCCGCTCATGCTCGCTGTTCTGGGGATCATCCTC
>CAZMYM010000001.1:172422-175181 GCA_964570515.1 uncultured Thermotogae bacterium
GCCCCTTCCGATCTGGTCGATTCCGCTCATGCTCGCTGTTCTGGGGATCATCCTCTGGGCCGGGAATCTCTCATCATCGCACAGCGCGATCGCCATTGCGGAGACGGTCCTTTACTGTGCCTATCTCGTCTGGCGGTCGCGCCGACGCGCGGAAGCGGAGAAGCCGGTCTCCAATGTTCTGTCGCTCTTCCCGGGGCACCTGTTGGTGCTTCTCGCCGTCTCACTCCTACCGAATCCGGGATGGCTCGCCTCCCTCTGGGCGCTCGTTCCGGCGGCGTCGGTCGCCTACGACGCAGTATCGATCAATGCTCGGAGGGGAATAGGGCGAACGTCGACCTTGATCGGGCTATACGCTATACTTTGGGCCGCTCTGTTCACCCTGCTGGACCGTGTCATAGCGATCAGGAGAGGGTTTGGCGAGCAAGAAGAGATCATAGCTGCGGTCGCGTTCGGTGTGTTCGGGATCCTCTTCATTTCCTTGGGGATCCTCCGTCACTGGCGAGCCGACAAGGAGTGATAGCATGATTCGAGCGATTCTCGGCGCAATCGGATGGGTTGCGCTGCTGGGTTCGCAGGCCGCCTTCGCGCAGGAGGCGACGGGAACATCTGGCATCACGGACTTCCTTCCCCTGGTCATTTTGATCGTCGTGTTCGGCGGGATTTTCTACTTCATGTTGATCCGCCCGCAGCGTCGGCGTCAACAGCAGATGGGCGCCTTGATCGAGGGATTGCATCGTGGGGACGGCGTGATCACGGCCGGTGGGATTCACGGGGAGATCGATTCGATCGGGGACACCTCGGTGGTGCTGACGCTCGAGGACGGATCGAAGCTGCGCATATCGAAGGCCAGCATCGTGAAGAAGCGAGAGAAGTAGCGTAGGAGAGGCGAGCGGATGGCACACCACAGCATGACCCGCAACGATTGGCTGCGTCTCGGCGTCGTTGGCCTTGTCGCCATCGGTGCGATCTACCTCCTCTACCCGTTTTGGCCGCCGGGCGACATCGTCCAGCTCGGCCTCGACCTACAAGGCGGTGTCCGGATGGTCCTTGAGGGCGAGGGGGTCGAGCAGATGAGCCTGAGCGAGCAGGGCGAGACGATCGATCGCGTCATCGAGATCCTCGAGAACCGAACCAACCAGTACGGTCTGACGAACGTCGAGATCCGCAGGTTCGGCGGAATACGCATCCTCGTCAACATCCCCGGCGCGACCGATCCGGCGGAGGCCCGTCGATTGATCGGGCAGACGGCGATCCTCGAGTTTCGCCGTGTGATCCAAGCTGGCCAGAGCCCGTTGGACGACCTTGTTCCGAGTTCGGGTAGGGAGGAGCTGCTACGTGATCGCGAGGGAGTCCCGTACATTGTCGAGCGGGAGGTCCTGCTGACGGGAGCGGGGCTGACCGATGCCTCCGTCCGGACCGGCCAGTCTCTGCAGACGGCGGGCCAGTTCACCGTTGGCTTGATGTTCAACCGGGACGGCGCGGAGCGCTTCGCCCGGCTTCTGATCGATCTTGGCGCGGGCGAGTTCCTGGCGGTCGTCCTCGACAGCACGGTCTACAGCGCGCCGGTCATCCAGGAGAGCATCGTCAGTGTGGCGCGAACGGAAGGGTGGCGTGGGGTTCAGGACAAGACGAGCATCTCGGGGATTCGGGACCAGGAAGAGGCTCGAATCCTGGCGGTTGTCCTCCGAGCCGGGGCGCTTCCGGTCGCGGTTCGCGTCGTGGAAGAGACGACGATTGGACCGTCCTTGGGAGACGACTCGATCCGCCGCGGGATGATGACGATCGCGATCGGCTTCATCATCATTCTTGCCTACATGTTCGGCTTCTACCGCGTGCTGGGGTCCGTGGCCAACGTCGCCCTGATCCTGAACATGCTGATCGTGTTGGGGGCGCTGGTTCTGTTTAAGGCCGTTCTGACCCTGCCCGGGATCGCGGGCATCATCCTCACGATTGGCATGACTGTCGACGCCAACGTGATCATCTTCGAGCGGATCAAGGAAGAACGCCGGACCGGGAAATCGCCGCTTGCCGCAGTTCGATCCGGATTCGAAAAGTCCCTGTCCACTCTGCTCGATGCGAACATCACCACCCTGATCACGGCCGTGATCCTGCTGCTGCTGGGGACCGGACCGATCCGCGGGTTCGCGATCACGCTTGGGATCGGTGTCATCGGAAGCCTGTTCTGCGCGCTGGTCGCGAGCCGGATGTTGCTTGAGAAAGCCGGCTTCGCGAGGTTCATCTCGGTGCGGGTCACCGAGGGCGCATAGCGCCGGCGGCAGCCGAAGGCGCGAATCAGGTCTCTCCGGCGAGAGCATTCCCTGTTGGCGTGGAAACCGAAACCCAAAGGGTACCCGCTACGGCGACTTTGTAGCGGCGAAGACAAGTTTCAGGAGCGCGTCTTCCGACGACACGTCCCCGCTCTTCACTTGGACGTCGAGGCGGACGCCCACACCCAGAGCGTTCGATAGCCCCTCGAGAGTGAAGTGTTTGGCCTGGTCGGCCAACCTCCTGCAGAGCCAATCGGGAAGCCCGATGGCATCGGAGAGTCTCTTGCGCGGGCTCCGCTGATCGAGCACGGCACGGACCATCGCCAGTCGCGCCAAGTGGCGGATTGCCCCGCCCAGCATCCTGCCGGGATCGTCGCGGACATCAGCGAGCGCCTCGAGCGCGCCGGCCAAGTTCCGCTCACCCAGGCGGTCGAAGAACGGATACGCGGTTCGTTCGGCGCTCGGAAAGACGATCCTATCCACCGCCTCGTC
>CAZMYM010000002.1:0-59764 GCA_964570515.1 uncultured Thermotogae bacterium
TGATGTCCAGATCGCCGTCCGGGTCACTGTCGTTCCCCGGGACGTTGATCGTGACACTCCCATCCTCGGCCACGTTCGCCGTGTCATCGTTCGCCACCGGCGGGTCGTCGATCGGCATCACATTCACCGTCACCGTCGCCGTGTCGCAGAGTCCGTCCGGGTCACAGACCACGTACGTGAATGCGTCCTGGCCGGCGAAGTCCGGATCGGGGATGTAGTTCACCGTGTGATCGAGTCCGCGCACCACCGTTCCATGACTGGGTGGGACCTGACAGTCGCACGAGAGTTCTGCCAGGGTGTTGTCCGGATCGGAGATCAGAAGCGCGAAGAATCCCGTCGCCGTATCCTCCGATGTCGTCCGAGTCTGGTCCCGCGCGATCGGTGGATCATTGATCGGATCAACCGTGATCGTCACCGTCGCCTGGGCACACCCGTGCCAGGCATGCGGGTCGCACGTCTCGAACACGAAGTTGTCGGTTCCGGTGAAGTCCTCGTCCGGCGTGTAGATCAGATCACCGGTCACCGGGTCGAACCCACTGATCGTTCCGCTCGACGGGCCGCTGACGATCCCGTACGTAATCGGATCGCCTACGTCGGCGTCGGTACCGGTCACCGTGATCTCAAGCGGCGTGTCCTCCGGCGTCGTCACGACTTGAGGATCGGCCGCCGGCGGATCGTCCACCGGCTCGACCGTGATCGCCACGGTGCCTGTATCGCACAGTCCTTCCAAATCGCATGCCTCGAACGTGAAGCTGTCGGGGCCGCTGTAATTGGCAGCCGGCGTATACGTCAGTTGCCCGGTCGCCGGATCGAAGCCGGAGATCGTTCCGTTCGATGGCCCCGTTAGGATCGAGTAGGTCAGCATGTCGCCGTCCGGGTCGGTTGCCGTCACCGTGATCGGTAGCGGCGTGTCCTCCTCCGCCGTCGCTGCCTGATCGTTCGCCACCGGCGGATCATTCACCCCGAGCACCGTGACCTCCACCGTCGCTACGTCCGTCCCACCGTTTCCGTCGTCGCACGTCACGGTGAACTGATCGACCCCGGCGTAGCCGGCGTCCGGCGTGTACTTGATCGTTCCGGCCGCCGGATACGGTCCACTCACCGTACGGCTCGCCGGATCCACTGAGCCGTGCAGCGGATCGCTCACCGTACACGTCAGATCGTCCCCGTCCGGATCCGTGTGCTCCACCGGTGCGTCGACCGGCGTCTCCTCCCACGTCGTTTGATCCTCCGCCGTCACCGTCGGATTGTCGTTCTCGTTGGTCACCTCGACCGTGACCGTTGCCGTGTCGCACGCCCCGTCCGGATCACACACGATGTACGTGAACGTGTCCGCCCCGGAGAAGTCCGCCTCCGGTGTGTAGTTCACCGTGTGGTCCGCTCCACGCTCCACCGTCCCATGCTGCGGCGGCGTCAGACAGTCGCACAACAGCTCCGCAAGCGAGTTGTCCGGGTCGGAGATCGAAAGCGAGAAGAATCCCGTCGCCGTATCCTCCGATGTCGTCCGAGTCTGGTCCCGCGCGATCGGTGGATCATTGATCGGATCAACCGTGATCGTCACCGTCGCCTGGGCACACCCGTGCCAGGCATGCGGGTCGCACGTCTCGAACACGAAGTTGTCGGTTCCGGTGAAGTCCTCGTCCGGCGTGTAGATCAGATCACCGGTCACCGGGTCGAACCCACTGATCGTTCCGCTCGACGGGCCGCTGACGATCCCGTACGTAATCGGATCGCCTACGTCGGCGTCGGTACCGGTCACCGTGATCTCAAGCGGCGTGTCCTCCGGCGTCGTCACGACTTGAGGATCGGCCGCCGGCGGATCGTCCACCGGCTCGACCGTGATCGCCACGGTGCCTGTATCGCACAGTCCTTCCAAATCGCATGCCTCGAACGTGAAGCTGTCGGGGCCGCTGTAATTGGCAGCCGGCGTATACGTCAGTTGCCCGGTCGCCGGATCGAAGCCGGAGATCGTTCCGTTCGATGGCCCCGTTAGGATCGAGTAGGTCAGCATGTCGCCGTCCGGGTCGGTTGCCGTCACCGTGATCGGTAGCGGCGTGTCCTCCTCCGCCGTCGCTGCCTGGTCGTTCGCCACCGGTGGATCGTTCACCGGCGTCACCGTCACTTCGACGAGCGCCGACGCGGCATTGCCACTGCAATCCTCGATCGTGTAGGAGAGAGAATCGGTTCCGCCGAACCCGACCGATGGCGTGTAGCGAACTTGTCCGGCAACGATCTCGGACGTGCCAAACGTGGGCGTTCCCACCAAAGTGAGCGTCGGCGTCGAATCGCAGGTATCGACGTCGTTCGCCAAGGCATCAATCGATACAGCGGCGCCTTCGTCGGTCGTCGCGGCATCCTCGACCGCAGTCGGCGGCGTCGTGTCGACGACGGTCAGCGTGGCCGTCCGCTCGGTCACGTTTCCGCAGGCATCCGTTGCCGTGAACGTGACATCCGCCGCTCCAATCCCTGGACAGAGCCTGGTGAGCCCGGCATAGTCATTCACGATCGTCACTGAGCCACACGCATCCGTGCCGACAACTGACGCCAGCCACGCGGCGATGTCGGCCGTGTTCCCGGTCCCATCGCACTCGAACCGGGCACTCGACACCGTGAGAACCGGAGGCGTCGTATCGACGATCGTGATCGTCTGCGTTCCGGAGGCGCTGTTGCCGCAGTCGTCGGTCGCTGTCCACATTCGCGTGATCGTTCCGGAGTCGCCACAACCGGAGAGGTCCTCGACGTCCGAGTACGTCACCGCGGGAGAAGGATCCGTGTCGTCAGTCGCCGCCGCCTGCCCGGTCTGGGCAGGATCGGTCGAGGTTCCGCACTCGACAGTCGTGCCCGGCGGGAGGGTCAAAGGGGGGGGCGTCGCGTCCATCTCAACGAGCGTCGACGCTTGATCAGTGCAGCCGTAGACGTTGCTTACTGTCACCGTGTAGACCCCGGCATCTGCCGCAGATGCACCTGCGACCGTTGGGTTCTGTTCCGTGCTCGTGAAGCCGTTCGGGCCTATCCAGCTGTAGGTGACGCCGCCGGAGGCCGATAATGCGATCGTGTCTCCCGGGCAATACGGTCCGCCATTCGATGCCGAAGCGCCGGGAGCCGGCAGGATCGTCACCGCATGCGAGACGGTCGATGATGCCGAGCCGTCCGTCACCGTGAGAGTGACCGTGTAGGTTCCCTCGTTTGGATAGGTGTGATTGGGATTGACGTTCGTGCTCGTTCCCTGGTTTGCTCCGAAATTCCATAGGTACGAGCTGTAGGGCGGAGATCCCCCCGTGGTCTCGTCTGTGAAGGTCACTGGAGAGCCCGCGCACGCCGGCGCCGTGGAGGAAAACTCGGCAGCCGGGGGAATCCCACCAAGAACCAGGCGAGCCGACTTGCTGCACTTGGCCGCCCGCGAACCGCAGCCGAGATCACCTCCCGCCTTGGTGTCCCAGGAGACGATGACATTGCGAAGCTCCACGCTGGCGCCGCACGGGAAGCTGATCGTGGCGATCGAAAGGTTGCTCGTCCCCGGAGGAATGACGGTTGTGAGGCTTGTTACGTTGAGACCTGTCGTCTTGGTCCCCGAGGTCGTGGTCACGACGAGGTCGGCAATCAGCGCGACGTCGTAGCGATCGGTCCCTGTCCCGTTCGAGAACGCGCCGTACAGCGTCCCGTTGACCGTGCCGCCCGAAGTGCAACTGGACGGTCCCACCAGGTAGATGCTTCCGAGAGAGACATCGTTGGAGTTGCACTTCCATCTGCAGTTTGGATAGGTCTGCCCGAAAGCCGCCAGCGTGAACGCGCACAAGAGCGCCAGGTATGTTCCTGTCCTCGGAATCCATCGAGACATTTCGACTCTCCTTCTTGTGAGCCCTTCTCTCTCCGATTCGCTTCCGATCCATTCTATCACGGACGGCCCGGATGGCGCCTGATGCAATCGATCGGCCCACGCATCCGACGTACTCCCGAGATTCCGCCCGAGTTCGCGGGGTGAACGTCATCCATCCAATGAGGCCTGCCACAAGCTGCCATCGTGAGGTTCTCATGGTCGTTTCTCTCTCGATGCTCCAATGCGAATCGACCGCGGGTTGCTGCTCGATCCAAGACAACGCCCAAACCGGTTGCGCAATCCCGCCTGCGTCATCACCGCACGTGCCGCGAGATCCGCATTGGGGCATAGTCGGGTGCCGGGGCGTCTCACCGACGACCCGAGACCGGAGATCGATCGTTGAACCGAATGCCTGGCTAGCGCCACAGATGTTTGATGGCGACTGTCACGAAGGTGGAGGAACACGTGGTCCGCGACACGGAAACGCAACGCGAAGTCGCACCGAGGAGCGATGAGGGGCTGCTCGCCGCGGTCGCCTCGCACGACAGGGCAGCGTTTCGTCTGCTCTACGAGCGCCACGCGGAGCGTGTGTTCCGGTTCGCGATGTCGATCGTTCGCCGGGCGCACCTGGCCGAGGACGTACTACAGGAGACGATGATCGTGGTCTGGAAGCGGGCAAAAACGTTCAAGGGAGACTCGAAGGTCTCGACCTGGATTCTCGGGATCGCTCGGAACCTCGCGTTCAACCTTCTGCGGAAGGAGAAACGTGGAGACCGATTGCCCGAGGAGAGGCCGAACGACGGGAACCCGGCGAAGCGAGTAGAGACCACCGTTCAGGTCGAGCGAGCGCTCCAGACCCTCCCCGATCACCACCGCGAGGTGATGCACTTGGTCTTCTACGAGGACATGAGCCTGCGCGAAGCGGCCGAGGTGCTCGGGATTCCGGAGGGGACCGTGAAGTCGAGGATGCATCACGCCAGGAAGGCGCTTGCCAAGGAGCTTTCAGGATGATGACGTGCGAAGAAGTCAAAGAGCTGATTCCGTGGTACGTGACGGGGAAGATCGATGTCGATTGCGCGAAGCGGATGGCGGATCACCTGTCCGGCTGCCCGGACTGTCAGACGGATTTCGTCGAGGCGGCGTGGATGCGGCGCTTGGTCACGAACAGCGCGCAAGCAGCGGCGCCGCGCGCGGACATCTGGGCTCGCGTTGAGCGGAAGGCGGGCATCGTTGATCTGGCGCGAATCGACGTGGGATCGTTCCTGATCGGCTTCAAGCTCGGGATCTCGGCCTCGTCCAGGCGGTACCCGGTTTACGGAAGCCTTCGCGTCTTGGGCCACAACGTACGGATCGTTGGCGCACGGCGCGGAAAGGAGAGAGAACGTGTTCAGAAGCGATAGACGGCAAGAGCGCGAGCAGCGCGAGCAGGAACGAGAGCAGGAACGAGAACAGAGGGATCAGGAGCGCGAGCAAATGCGTGCTGAGAGAGAACAGGAACTCGCTGAGCGGGAGCAAGAGAGAGAACAGGAGCTCGCAGAGCAAGAGCAGGTGCGCGCGGAACACGACATCGAGCGAGAGCGAGGGCAGATCGAGCGCGAACGGGAACGACTCGATCACGAACGGGAGCGACTCGATCACGAACGCGCCAAACTGGAGAAACTCCAGGAGAGGCTCGAAGAGCGGCAAGGGGAGCTAGAGGATCTCGAAGAGGAGATCGAGGAACTGGAGGAGGAGCTGGACAGCGCCGGGGATGTGAAAGAGGTCTTGGATGTCGTCACTGAGAGGATTCCGAACCTGATGCGCGGGATTCAGGAGACGATCTACTCTCCCGAGCAAAACAAGAAGATGGCGGAAGCGATCGCCGTCTTCTACAAGACGCTGATTGAAGCCGGCATGGAGAAGCGCGAGGCGAGTGCGCTGACGATGACCCACGCCATGGCGCTACAGAGTCAGCTTCGCCCGAGCCGCCAAACCCTCCGGATGCCTCACATCCCCGAGCTGCCCGAAATGCCCGAAATGCCAGAGATGCCGGATGCCACCCGCTTCCGGTTCCGTGCCGGAAGAACCGATGACTCGGAGTCGGCTCACGATGAGGAGTCCTCAACGTAAGGTTGGGAGTCCTCTGCGCCGGAGCTACTCGCCTTACGGCAGGAGCACGTCGGCGAAGACGGGAAATCCGCTGATCTCATTCACCATCCGATGCAGGAAGGCGATGAGTTCATCGGAGAAACCCGCGACGTCCTCAGGAGCCATTGCAGGCAGGGCGATCGCCGCGGCCAGGATCTGCTGATCGATCATCTGCGCGCCGATCGCCTGGATCTGGAACGATCCGAACTCCCCTTCCGTAATCGGCCGCAGGATCACGGCAAGGTCGGTCTCCGGAAGGATCGCGATGAACAGTCGTTCCGCCAGCAGCGTCTCCTCCGTGAACATCGGCGTCGGATACCCCAGTAGCTCTGGTACCGTCGCCAGAGGTAGCGGCTTCCCTCCGTCGCTTTCTCCTTGACCAAGACAGACACCGACGACGACAACCATGAGAATCCCAAGCACCGCAAGCTTTCCCTTCATCTCAAACGCCTCCTTTCCTGGTCCACCGGAACGCGCGTCTGCTCTCCTCGTCCGGTGGGACGAGCACCGACCTCATCATATACGCGAAACGACGCGTGCCTAGTTGTGCGTCACGCCGGACCGACGGGTAGGCTCTCGGAACGATGGACGATGCGAGAACCGATTCAAGACTCGATGTCTTCGACGAGATCCGCTCGTCTTGCCGAACCGTGGCCGAACGCGCCCGTTTCGTCCACGTCGAGTACGCGCGCATCTCGGCGTACGGACAGAGCCTGCGCGACCGTAGCCATCGCGCCGAATTCGACGCAGATCATCATTTCGTCGGCGAGGAATCCACGACCGTCGCCTACTGGGTGACGCTCGACGCCGTCAACTTCGGCTCGGGCTATTTCCCTCATCTGCGTAAGAAGGTGGGGATGTCGGGGTACTACACGATTGCGTCGGAGCTGGCCGAGCGCTTCCGCCGCGAGGGCCCGTTCCGGGCGGACGAACTCCGCGACTTCGCCCCGATCGATTGCGCCCGACTGTTCGGCCAGGAGCCTGCTTCAGAGCCGGTCGCCGAGCTGATGAGCCTGTTCTCCCGATCCTGGAATGACCTCGGTCGCGATCTCGTCGAACGATTCGAAGGTCGGTTCACCGCGTTGATTGAGAGAGCAGGCCGATCAGCGGCTTGCCTCATCGAGCTGCTCTCCGCCCAGCCTCTGTTTCGCGACGTCGCCTCGTATCGGAGCATGAACGTCCCGCTGTACAAACGGGCCCAGATCTTGGTCTCGGATCTTGACCGCGCGCTCGGCGGTAGCGGACTAGGACGATTTGAGGATCTCGAGAGGCTGACCATCTTCGCTGACAACCTCGTCCCCCATGTCCTCCGGCTGGACGGCGTTCTGCGTTACGATGAGCGCCTCCTCGATCGGATCCGCCGTGGCGACCTGCTCCCTCCAGGGTCCGAGGAAGAAGTGGAGATTCGCGCCTGTGCCGTTCACGCCGCCGAGCTCCTGGTTGAATGCCTTCGCGTTGAGGGGGAGGAGATCACGGCGAGGGATCTCGACGTTGCGCTGTGGACGCGCGGGCAGCTTCCGGAGTACAAGGCCCAACCGCGTCACCGGACGCGAACCACACACTACTGATCCGAAGGTCCAACGGTGGCGTGGTCCCGAAGCCCGTTGATCGTCTCTGGACCGACTCCGCTCACTCGATCGAGTTCGTCGAGAGACGAGAACGGGCCGTGCTCTTCTCGATCGGCGATGATCCGCGCCGCCAGCACCTCGCCGATGCCGTGGAGGCGGACGAGCGCTTCGAGCCCATCCGTGTTGACGTTCACGGGCCCTCGCTCGACGAAGATCGGGAGGATGACACGAACATTCTCGTAAACGAACTCCTTCGCCTCGATTCGCACCGGCATTCGAAGATCCGTGACGGCCTGAACGACTCCGGCGGCGAGGAGAGCCGCTCCGATCACCAGCAGCAGACCGCGTGTCTGGGCGTCCTGCCGATCATCGAACCGTCGAGCGCTCCCGCCCTGCATCGTCTTCCTCAGTTTTCCCTTCATCGTCTGACATCCTAATGTGCGAAGTCCGCGCAACGCAAGGCCGGAAGTTGGTGGCGTCGGGAACTCCGAATAGACTCGGAAGACAGACGACGAACAACGGAGGGAAGATGCTTCAGACTCTGCTTACATCATTCGGTCTCGTGTTTCTCGCCGAACTGGGCGACAAGACACAGCTGGCCGTCTTCGCAATGGTCGGCAGGACGCGGGCGCCGTGGGCCGTCTTTCTTGGCGCGAGTGCTGCGCTGCTCTTATCGACGGGACTGGCTGTGGCGCTCGGAGGCCTGTTGACGCGCTACCTTCCGCCCTCATCGACTCGGATCATCCACTACGTTGCGGGAAGCCTCCTCGTCCTCGTCGGCGTGTGGACGATCTGGAAGGCCTAGGTCGAATCGGAGAGCCGCGCCTCCCAACTCCGAAGCTCGTCGAGCAGCGAGTGCTCGGTCAGGTCGAGATGGATTGGCGTGATCGACACGAATCCCTCCGCGACTGCGCCGATGTCGGTCCCCTGCTCTTCGGGCGGAACCACAGTCAATGGATCCCCGCTGATCCAGTAGTAGTTGCGCCCCTGGGGATCCTGTCCGGTCACGAGGTAGTTGTCGTAGGCCGCCCCCCCGAGGCGCGTGATACGCGGCGCGAGGCCACGGTGTTTCGGGAGATATGGCACGTTGACGTTCAGGAGGATCCCTTTCGGAAGGTCCGCGCCGCGCAACATGAAATCGGCCAGGCGCGCCGCGAACGAGGCCGCGCACTCGTAGTCAGGCACCTCGGCAGGATCGCTCACGGTGTCCAGAGAGACGGCGATCGCCGGAATCCCCACGCGAACCCCTTCCATCGCCGCTGCGACAGTTCCCGAGTAGGAAACATCGCGCCCCAAGTTGAGGCCGGCGTTGATCCCCGAGACGATGAGATCGGGCCGCCGATCGAGGAGACCGAGGAGCGCGAGTGAAACGCAGTCCGACGGGGTTCCGTTGGAGACGTGCGCAACGCTCCCGTCGAGCATGCGCACTTCGTCGACTCGAAGCGGTTTGTGGAAGGTTCGCGTCCTACTGGCGGCGGACCAGTTGCGGTCCGGCGCGAACACAACGACCTCGGCCTGTTCGCTGAGTGCCTTGTTCAGCGCCAGCAGACCGGGCGCGTTCACACCGTCGTCATTGGTGATCAAGATCAGCTTGTCGTCCATTCCTCCTCCTTCAGGGACCCTCGTCCCCCGTCTTCGATTCGTGAGTTTCGCCCTCTTCGGTTTCTCGATAGAACAAGAGGAGGTTGTCTCCGTAGCGGCGCCGATCGACTTGGATCAATCTACCGTACGCGTGTTCCGCCGTTTCTCTCTTGTGCACGGCGGCGACGACGACCGGATCGGTCGTCAGAGCGCCAGACTCAGCGAGAGCCATCAACGCTTGTGGCACCAAGCCTCGGAAGTACGGCGGATCGATGAACACGAGATCGAACCGACGCCCTCGACCGGCGAATCGATCGGTGGCCGCCACGGCGTCGCCCTCGAAGACTTCGGAGGCGTCGAGGAGGCCGAGCGCTTCCGCGTTTCGGCGGATGATGCCACACGCCTCTCGTGCCTGGTCGACGAACAGACAGCTCCGCGCTCCGCGTGACAAGGCCTCGAGTCCCAGACATCCGGTTCCGGCATACAAGTCGAGGCAGACGGCATCCGGCACGAAGTCGGAGACGATGCTGAACAGGGCCGTTCGGACGAAATCGCGAACCGGTCGGATCCCGCTCTCCTCCCAGTCGACAAGCCGTCGACCACGCTTCGAACCGCCGATGATCCGCATTCTCTGTCTCCTTGAACGCTTCGGACACCCTAGCTATGATCCAACCTCGATCCCAACGAGAGAATCTTCGGATTGGCGATCGAGCATACGAGAGGGGGAAAGGCCGTTCAACCGCCCATGCAAAAGCCGCTGAAAGCCGTTGCCTTCGATCTCGATTCCACGCTTTGCCGCTACGCCCTCACCGTGGAGGAAGTCATCGATCAGTCGCTGAGCCGGGCCGGGATTGCCGATGAACACCTCGGTACGCCGAGTGATCTGGCCGACGACTACAACAGGGCTTGGTGGACGGCCGAAGAACAGCTTCGTGTACCCACCGGAGAGCTGCGCCGTAGAGCATGGATCCAGATTCTGAGGGGCCGAGGAATCGAAGACGACGAACTCGCCACACGAATCTCCGATGCCTACAGCGAGATTCGCTCCGAGACCGGTTTTCGCTTGTATCCGGGCGTCTCGTCTCTTCTCGCAGATCTACGGAAGCGATATCGGCTGGGAATCCTGACCAACGGACCCTCGGACATGCAGTGGGAGAAGCTTCGAACTCTGGACCTTCCATCCGCTGTCGATGCCATCGTCGTCGCCGGCGACCTCGGAGTCTTCAAGCCTGATCCGCAACCGTTTCGCCAACTCCTCGGGGACCTCGGCTCGACGCCGGCGGACTCCCTTTTCGTCGGGGACTCGTTCGAGCACGACATGGTCGGCGCTCGCGGTGTCAGCATGCAGACCGTTTGGGTTCACTCGAACGGCGGCGTCGAAAGCGTCGACTTCACGCCCGATCACATCATCGAGCACGTGGGATGCCTACGGGAGCTTCTGCTGTGACCGGGAGAAGACGATTTGTCGCCGGGCTCGTCGTCCTCGCTTTCTTCTTGGCATCGGCGGCCGCAGTCGCTGACACGATCTTGCTCCCCCGAACGGTTCCCTCGTTCAACCAGAACTACACGGACGGTCCCGGCGCGTGGGGAGACTGCCCACTCGGGACGGCGGGCTGCCCTGACCAGGTGTGCACGACCGGCTGTCTGATCACGGCGTTCGCTTCCGTTCTCGGGTACTACGACATCGACCTCTTCGTCTCGTCAGAGTTCTCGTGCACAGGGGAGGCGCGAACTGGCATGGATCCTGGCATCTTGAACGACTGGCTTCGCGAGAACCGGGGATTCGGCCACTGCGCGCAAGACCCTGTCGGGAACTGCTGCCTCGCCTGGGACAGCCTCCCGGGAGGTGTCGAGCTGACCCACCACTCCAATCGGAGCGACATTGGCCTCAATGCGGTCGCGTCGGTCGTGATCGACCACGCGCTCCGAAGCGGACGCCCCGTCGTCGCCGGCGTCCACTGGGGCGCGTTCTGCCGAGCCGGATCGGAGCAGACGGAGGACTGCCACTGGGTCGTCTTGACGGGAAAAGCCGGCGAAACGTACACGATCGTCGACCCGATCAACCTCGATTCCACGAACCCGCGCGGCGTGAGAACGACGCTTGACGCCGGGACACGTGGTGTGTACATCATCGACCGATTCGTCGTCGTCTCTCCCTCTTCCTCAGGGTCTCAGCCCCTGCCATCGGCGGGCGACGGGCCGTCGTCGACTGAGGGAACGGAGGAGGTCAACGTGTCGAGAGCGAGCACCGCTGCTGTCCTTCTTGCGTTTCTCGCCGTGCTCGTCGCGGTGATCGCGCTCGTCTCGATCGAAGCCGACTAGCTCCGACGGGCTACCCCGCCACCCCCACGAGAACGAGAATCCCGAGCGCGATGCAGTAGATCGAGAAGACCCAGAGGCGCCCTGTTGAGACGAGCGCCAGCAGTGTTCGGATCGCCAGGAGCCCGACCACGAATGCCGTGATCGTCCCCACGGCGAGCCCGAGCCACGGCGTCGCTGCAGTGCCCGCGCGAACTGCATCCCACAGATTGACGGCGCCCGCAGCTGCTAGTGCAGGAATCGCCAACAGGAAGGAGAATCGCGCCGCTCTCCGGGGTGTCAGGCCGGCGAAGAGCCCCGCCGAGATCGTCACCCCGCTCCGCGAAAGCCCGGGCAGGAGGGCGGCCGCTTGGGCGAGTCCGACGACGACGGCGTCGGTGAAATGAGCCTGATTGCGCTCCGCTCTGCGATGGACGATCCCCGTCAGCCCGAGAATCAGGCCCGTCACCAAGAAGCTCGCCCCGAGAAGGGGCAACGATGCGAACAGCCCGCCCATCGATGAACGCAGCAGGAGCCCCGCTACGGCAATCGGGATCGACCCGGCGACGAGCAGGCCGATCTCCTTTCGACCCTCGAGAGTCCCCTTGGGCGTGAGAGAACGTGCAAGGGCCGTGAGATCCGAGCGGAAGACGAAAACCACAGCGGCGAGCGTTCCCCAATGCAAAAGCGCCTCCAGAAGGACGCCGGGCGGATCGAGCCCGACGAGGCGCTGGAACAGGACGAGATGCCCCGAGCTCGAGATCGGCAGGAACTCCGTTACCCCCTGAACCACGCCAAGGATGACGTACCGAATCATCTACGTCTCCGAATACCGTAGTGCAGTGAGAGCGCGCCCATCTTGCAGGCTTCCACACACTCCCCGCACTTGATGCAATTGTGATCGTCGTGATCGTTGTGCGGATCGAGTCCCATCGGACAGCTCGGTGCGCAGGCGAGACAGCCGGCGCAGCGCTCGGGATCCAACCGCAGGTGAAGGAAGCTGACCCGGTTGAACAGCGCCAGGAGGCCACCCATCGGGCAGAGGTAGCGACACCAGAACCGCGAGATCAAGACCATCCCCACGAGCGTTCCGACGAGCGTTCCCATGTGAATCAGGAATGGGCGATTCACCTTCGCTACGCCGAGAAGTAGGTACGGAATCGACGCCTCGATCGAGGCTGCCGGGCAAAGCTTGCAGAAGACGGTATCCGCGAAATACCACGCGGCGAAGGCCGTCCCGACGAGGACCGCGAACTTGGTGTACGAGAAGGACTTCAAGATCCGAACCTTGCGAAAGGACAGGAGATCGTTGAGGGTCCCGAACGGACAGAACCACCCACAGAAGCCGCGGCCCGCGAGCAGCCCGTAGGCGACGATCGTGCCGAGCCAGAAGTAGGGTGGCGTCCCGAAGACGATCAGGTTCTGCATCAATCCGATCGGGCAGACGGTGATCGCGAGGGGACACGCATAACAGTGAAGGCCGGGGAAAAGGACGTGCGTCATCCCGATCCCTGTGATCCCGAACAGCCCGAACAGCAGGCCCAGACCCTGCGCGCCTCGCCTCGCGCTCGTCCACCTCATCGATTCACCCCAAGCATCTTGAGAAGGCGGCGCTCCAGGTCTTCGATACCGAATAGGACGTCGTCCTCGCCGCTTCGGGTGATCGCCGGGACGACGGTTCGCCCCGCCCGAATGATCCCATGCGCGGCCGCCAACCCCGGCTCGGCGTCCACATCGACGAAACGGTAGTCGATCCGATCGGTCGCCTCGGCCATCCGCTCGACCATCGCCTCGGCGTAGGGACATGAATCACACCATTCCGCGTAGAAGACGGTCAACTCAACATCCTCGTCGAGCGACTCGAGTGCCGTGATCGCTGCCGGCGAGAGCCGAGCGTCCGCTGAGCCGGCCTCCTCGATCCCCACGCACGACAGGCAAAGGACCGCGCCGATCGCCTGCGCTTGCTCGTGCTGATTGCGGACGACGCCGTAGGCGAGCCCGCCGACCACGACCAGGCACAGACCAAGGACCGCCGCGCGCACCCCGTCCGTCCGTCTCGACGAAATGAGCAACCCACCCACAATCAGCGCGCCCAACCCAAAGCCGATCCACGGCCACGGAAGAGGGCGCGCATCCTCCGCGGACTCGACCACGGTCGGGGACGAATCGCCGTTCACCGGCGACGCGATCGCCGGTTTCACGAGGAGCCCCACGTCGATCTCTTCCACAATCTGGTAGCAGACCTCGCCGATGCAGTAGGTGTAGATGATCTCGATCTTCCCTCTGTTCTCGCCCTCGGACGCGTCGGGCGATGCCGCAATCGCAAGCCGGATCGATCCCGTCTCGAACGGATGCAGAACCTTGATCGACTCCGGTTCGTAGGCGAGGGCGAACGCGTCGGGCCCGAGCCACGACACGGCGATGTCATCGGCCTCGCGAATCGACGGGTTCTCGACGAGAAGGCGCGCTTCGCCCCATCCACCCAGCGCGAGGGCGACCGGCTCAGGGGAGACCGAGAAGGAGAGAATCGGACCTTGGGCCACCGCCACGGCGGCGAGCGTCAGAGGGAGTGCCAGAGCCAGCACGAGGCGGAGTGCCAGGGCCATCGGGAACGTTGACGTGAATCCCGAGGGCGCAGCGCGTTGCCTCATTTGCCCGAGACCTCCTCGTCACCTTCCCGAAGTGCGTCGGCCACGGCGTCGAGAAGGCGCTGCCCTCGCAGACCGCGGGCGATGATCGCGCCATCTGTGCCGATCAGGTACGCCATCGGGATCCCCCCGATCCGGTACAGGGTGCTGATCGGACCGCCTGACTCCTGGACCGTGTACTCACAGTCTACGAGTCCAATGCTGCCGACAAGTGCCTCATACGTCTCCCCCGTGTCGTCGGTCCGCAGGACGCCGTCGAGCGTGATCGCACGGATGAAGCACTTCTCGGTCAGCGCCGTGATGTCATCCATATACGCAAGATCCGCCTCGATCGCCGACAAGGAGAGGCTGCTCACCAGAAGGATCAGGGCCGTGGTCCCCGAAATCCTCACTCTTCGCTCCTCTCCGAGTACTCGCGGAGTCGATTCGAAACGTTCTCGGGGCCGGTAGTCGTCATCACGTCAAACAGTCCGGGGCCGGCACGCCGACCGCTGACCGCGATTCGGCAGGCAAGCGCGACGTCCTTCAGCTTCGCGGCGTGAGCCGTAAGCGTTTCGCGGACGGTTTGCTCAACAGTCTCCGGAGTGAATGGGTCCAGTGTTTCCAGGGCGTCGGCCAGTACTTGCATCAGCTCGCCTTGGCGAGGCGTGATCTCGATCTCGTCGACTCGCTCAAGCGGAAGGGAGAAGAGGATCTCCATTGTCTCGGCGAGATCCTCGAGCGTGTGAGAACGGTCGCGAAGAAGGCCGGCGCCGACGCGAAGGCGCGCCGGCTCGGCCGAGGACCATGTGCCGTCATCCACTCGACCGCGCCTGAGCACATAGGGTTTCACCAGATCCACCAGCCGATCGAGGTCGGCCCGCTTGAGGTGCTGCTGGTCCAGCCAGCGCAGCTTCTCCTCGTCGAACACGGCCCCTGACTTGTTGATCTCATCGAGCGTGAACAACTCCACAAGCTCATCGATCGAGAACAGCTCCTGATCTCCGTGGGCCCAGCCGAGACGAGCAAGGAAGTTGACCATCGCTTCAGGGAGGAACCCCTGGTCGCGGTATTCGAGCAGGGAGGATGCTCCGTGTCGCTTGGAGAGCTTGGCGCGATCAGGGCCAAGGATCATTGGCATGTGGAGGAACTGCGGAATCCGACGCCCGAGCGCCTCGAACAAGAGAATGTGTTTGGGCGCGTTATTTAGGTGGTCGTCTCCTCGGATGACGTCCGAGATCTCCATGTCCGCGTCGTCGACGACGACGACGAAGTGATAGATGAAGCTACCGTCGGAACGTCGGATGACGAAGTCCTTGAGGTGATCGTTCCGGTAGGCGACGTCTCCCAGGAGTTCATCGTGAACGATGGTCTGGCCTTCCGTCGGAACGCGAAACCACCATGCTCCATCCGATTCGTAGGCCAATCCGCTTTCCATCAGCCCCTCGGCCGCCGCGAGATGCTGCGCGTGCCGATCGGTTTGACGGTAGTACTCGTCCCAGTCGAGTCCGATCCACCGGAGGGACTCCTCAATCTGGGCGATCGAGGCATCGGTTGAGCGCTCCTGGTCGGTGTCTTCGATCCGCAAGACGAACGTTCCGCCGCAGTGACGCGCGTGCAGCCAGTTGAACAGCGCCGTTCGTGCTGATCCGACGTGGAAGTACCCGGTGGGACTCGGCGCAAAGCGAACGCGAACCATCATTCCCCCTCACATTCGAGACCGTCGGCCATTGTATCCGATCGAACGCTGTCGGGAACCACGGCCACTACGGACTTGCTGGGTTCCAGGAGGAGGCCAAGGGAGAGGGACCCTGGAGTCCCTCTCCCGGAGGGCTGGTATCGGGGGTGCGAGATGTTTCCACTCGCTGGTTGTGACATCAAGAACGTATCGGCGGATTGTGAGGGACCTGTGAAGGGGCGTTGTGGATTCGGTGGAACGTTCTCGAACCTCGTGAAACGGACGCCATCTGCGCGTGTTCATCCGAAGACGACGACGGACCGATTTGCCACGGGCCGCCATTGCCGCTATCAGTTGTACGAACGACATCACGCTACAAGGGGGCGGGCATGAGTCATCAAGCGGGTACGCGTCCGATGCCGTGGATGCATCGATGGGTTGTTGTAGGGTTCATGGTCCTTTCGCTCTTCGTCGGAGCGGGGCTCAGCGTTGCAGAAGAAGGCGTCGACTTGGGATCCTCCTCTTCGCCGTCGACCATCACGGACCTGGCCGTCGCCCAGGTCGTGCCGGCTGACGGATCGGAGGAGATCGCGACCGATACGTCGATCGTCGTCACGTTCGACCGTCCCGTCGTCCCGTTGACCGCGATCTCCGATCCCGCCTCGGCGGATCTCCCGCAACCGCTACGCTTCTCCCCCCAGATCGACGGCGTCGGCGAGTGGCTCAATACGTCGATCTTCGTGTTCACGCCGACCCGGCCGCTCTCCGGTGGAACCACGTACGTCGCGACCGTCTCCGCCGGGCTCACCGATGTGGGCGGTGCAGTCCTATCTACAGATGTCACCTGGCATTTCACGACCATTCGGCCGAAGGTCGTCTGGATCGATCCCGCTCGCGACGCCGAGCTTGTCCCCGTTGGCACCTCGATTCGGGTCACGTTCAACATGCCGATCGCTTCGGCCGGTGTCGACGGACGGATGACCGTCCGCACGGCGAGCCTGCTCGGCGAGTTGTTCTCCCGTGATGTTCCGGGGACGGTCGAGACCGAGGGCGACGTGCTGGCCTTCACACCGAACGAGCCGCTTGACTTCGACCGGCGGTATGTCGTGACCCTTGCTCCGGGGATCACAGGAGAAGCTGGCGGGCTTGGTACGGCCGAGGAGACCAGCTGGCGATTCCGAACGGTTCCGCTCCCAGAGATCGTTGGAACCGATCCGACGGACGGGGAGAAGGACGCGTATCCCTACACGTCCTTCGAGATCCACTTCAACGCGCCGATCGATCCCAAGACCGTCATGGAGAACGTGTCGATCCATCCGGAGCCGAATCCCGAAGACTTAGACACTTGGTATAGAGAGTGGAATCACACCTTCGTCATCCGTTTTGGCGCCGAGCCGAGCCGTGAGTACACGTTCCGCATCGGTTCTCAGATCGCCGATCCGTACGGGAACACGACGGGCCGGAACCTGACCGTTCAATTCCGCACTGCGCCGCTCTCCCCGATCTCGTGGCTTCACGTTCCTGGGCGGGTGAGCACACTGAACGCGTCCGAGCCAGCACAGCTTGTCGTCGGCCATCGGAACACCGAGCGGCTGAGCCTGGATCTCTGGAGGCTTGAGCTGTCCGACTACTTCGAGGCGATGTCGGATTGGTACGACTTCGACCTACCCGGTCGACCGGCCCGCTCCTGGTCGGTTTCGGTCTCCGCTCCGCTGAACGACCTCGACTATGCTCCGATCGACCTCGTAGATGGGGGCGGCCCTTTGGAGCCCGGAATCTACCTCGTCGATCTTCATGCGAGCGGCGTCGACTGGGATCGGTGGAGCCACCGCCACCTCCTCGTGGCCAGCTCCGTCAACCTCACGTTGAAGACGACCGAGGGCGAGGCCCTCGCATGGGCCACCGAACTGGAGACGGGTGAGCCCGCGCCAGGTCTGGTATTGTGGGCATTTGACGACGAGGGAGAAGCCCTCGATTCCTCCGTCTCCGACAGTCAGGGGCTGGCAGAATTTCGCGCAGAGGGGGGGATTGACTGGCGCGGACTCACGGTTTTCGGACGAGACCCGTTCGTCCTTGCCAGCACCGACTGGGACGACGGCATCTCGATCTGGGAGCTGGGCGTCTCTGCTGAGACACCGCCCGACCGCCGCGCCTACGTCGACACCGACCGGCCGATCTACCGGCTCGGGCAGACTGTCTTCTTCCGGGGCATCGTTCGGGACGAAGAGGATGTTTCGTACACGCTGCCGGATTTGCGTGCCGTCTCCGTGATCGTCCGGGACCCAAACTGGGAGACCGTCTTCGAGGAGACCGTGCCGCTCGACGAATATGGAGGCTTCTCAGGTGCGATCGAGCTTGCCGACGATGCCACGCTCGGCGATTACGCCGTTCGCGTCGAGGCCGAGGACCGGACGTTCCACCATGGGTTCCAAGTGGCCGCCTACCGTGCCCCTGAGTTCGCGGTCACCGTCGCTTCGGACCGTGACGAGGTCGCAAAGGGTGACTCGATTCGCGCGACCGTCAATGCCGAGTACTTTTTTGGAGCGCCTGTGGTCGATGTGCCGGTCGAATGGCGCGTTGTCTCGCAGGACTACCGTTTCGCGCCGCCGGCGTTTGGACGGTACACGTTCGACGACGTCGACGATCCGTGGATTTGCTGGAGTTGCTGGTGGATTCCAGTGAGTTCCCCCGTGGCGATCCTCGACGGAAGCGGAACGACCGATGCGGAGGGGAACCTGTTGATCGATCTGCCCCTAGACGTCGCAGATCTCTCTCCGGATTCGCTGGATTCGGAGGAAACCCCGATCGCTGGCAGCCGCGTCCTGACGATCGAAGCCACCGCGCGCGGACCGGGCGGTGACACGATCTCCGGTCGTACGACCGTGCTTGTTCACCAAGCCGGCTTCTACGTCGGGATCGCGGCAGGGCGATCGATCGGACGTGCGGGAGAGGAGACGGACGTCGACGTGGTAAGCGTTGACTGGGACGGGGCACGAGTCGGCGAACGGCCGCTTCGCTACACCATCGTTCGTCGAGAGTGGGCGAACGTCTTCGAGGAAGACGAGCGTGGCGGTGGAGGATGGACGTGGACGAAGACGGACGTCGGGATTGCCGAGGGATCCCTTGTCACCGACACAACCGGCGACGCTCGGTTTGCCTTCATCCCGCCGGAGGCCGGATCGTACAAGGTTCTCGTGGAAGGGGAGGACGCCGCCGGACGGACCGCCCTCTCGAGTCTGTTCGTGTGGGTCAGCGGACCGGAGAGCGTCTCCTGGCGCAGGACGAACGACGATGTCATCTCGCTCATCAGCGACCGGACGAGCTACACGATCGGCGAAACCGCCGAACTCCTGATCCCAAGTCCCTATTCAGGCGAGCAGTGGGCGCTCGTGACCACCGAGCGCGGAGGGATTCTCTCTCGCGAGGTCGTCCTGCTCCCTTCGAACAGCAGCGTCATCCGCCTCCCGATCACAGAAGAGCACATCCCGAACGTCTACGTCAGCGTCGTCCTCGTCCAGGGGCGCCAGGCGGCTCTTGCCGCGGCTGACGGTGGACCCGCGACCGCCGGGACCAAGGTCGGCACTATCGCGTTGTCTGTCGACGCGGCGCCGAGAGAGCTGCGCATCTCAGTCGTCCCTTCAGCCGTGCGTCTCGAGCCCGGAGATCAAATCTCGATCGACCTCCTCGTCACAGATGCGAGCGGGGATCCGACGCAGGCACAGCTCTCGCTCGATCTCGTGGACAAGGCGATCCTCTCGCTCAAGCCACGAACACCCAACGCCATTCTCTCGACCTTCTACAGCCGACGTGGCCTCGGGGTACGGACGTCGAGCGGTCTCACCATCTCTCTCTCCCGTTTGATCCTCGAACAGCTCGAGGACCTCGATCTCCTGGTCGAAGACAAGGTGGCCCTTGATGGCGAAGAAGCTGTCGGGGGAAACTACCTGATGTCCGCAGCGCCGGCGCCTCCCGGCGCCGAGCGCGCCGCCGAGGAGGCCGGAGCGGCCGAGCAGCTACCTGCGGACGTCGAGCTGAGGGAGGACTTCCTCGACACGGCATACTGGCATCCGAGCATCGTGACCGACGAGAGCGGGTTCGCCCGCGTCGAGATCGATCTGCCGGACAACCTTACCACCTGGGTCGTCCGATCCGTCGGCGCGAGCCGATCGACCCTCGTCGGGGAGTCGTTGACAGAGATTCTCGTCACCAAGCCGCTCCTCGTGCGGCCGACGACGCCGCGGTTCCTCGTCGTCGGAGACCGCGTTCAGCTCGCCGCCTCGATCTCAAACCAGACCGAAGAGGATCGACAGGTCGAGGTGACGATGGGATCGACCGGTGTTCTGCTGGAAGGAGACGCCGTTCAATCCGTCTTTGTCCCAGCCGGGTCCGAGGTGAAGGTTACCTGGTGGGCATCGGTACCCGATGCCGACACGGACGCCGTCGATCTTGTGTTCAGCGCCGTGTCCGGAGAACTGAGCGACGCTGCGCGACCGAGACTGACGCTCGGGCCCGACGGAACGCTTCCGGTGTTCCGCTACACCGCGAGAGAAACGGTCGGAACGGCCGGACAACTGGTTGCCGAGGGAAGCCGAGTCGAAGCGATCGCGCTCCCCCCCGCGGCGGACATCGATGCAAGCGAACTCGCCGTTCGCCTCGATCCGTCGCTGGCGGCAGCGATGACCGAAGGCCTGTCGTACCTCGAGCACTTCGAGTACGAGTGCACGGAGCAGCTCGTCAGCCGTTTCCTCCCCAATGCCCTGACCTACCGAGCACTCAGGCTCCTCGAGATCGAAGACGCGGAGTTCAAGGAGAAGCTCGACGTCCTCGTCCAAGAAACACTGGCCGAGCTCGTCGAACGCCAGAACAGCGACGGTGGATGGGGGTGGTGGAAGGGCGAGCGCTCCAGCCATCACTTGACCGCGTACGCGGTCTTCGGTCTCCTCCGCCTGGGGGAGATCGGCTTCGAAGTCGACACACGCGTCGTCGAGCGTGGTCTCGACTACGTGGCAGACGCGCTCCTCCCAGCTCGCGATCTCGAAACGACGTGGGACGCGAATCGCCAGGCTTGGCTCGTCTACGTCCTCAGCCTAGGCCGCCAGGCTGCCGCAGCCGAGGCCGCGGGGTCGCTGTTCGAGCAACGCGCGAAGCTCAGCCACTACGCGAAGGCCTATCTCGCTCTCGCCCTTTCGGAACTCGGCGACGCCTCCGGAGCCCTCGACGCGCTTGTTTCCGACTTGGTCAACGACGCGATCCTGAGCGCGACGGGTGCCCATTGGGAGGAATCCACCGTCGACTGGTGGGCGATGAACACGGACACGCGGTCGACAGCGGTTATCCTCGACGCGCTCGTTCGCGTTGACCCGGAGAACGCACTTGTCCCGAACGTCGTCCGCTGGTTGATGGTTGCGAGAGAAGCCGGCATCTGGGAGACCACACAGGAGACGGCGTGGGCCCTGATCGCGCTGACCGATTGGATGGTCCTCACCGGTGAACTCCGGGGAGCCTACGAGATTCGCGTCGGCCTCGACGAAGAACCTGTCTTGCTCGATACCGTCACTCCGGAGACGATCCGCGAGCCACGCGAGCTCAGCATCGCCGGAAACGAACTCGTCGAGACCGGGACGCACACGCTTTCGATCGCACGCGGGCCGGGCGAAGGAGTCCTCTACTACACGGCCCACTGGACGCTCGGCTTCCCCGTCGAGGAGGTCGAGCCACTCGATAGAGGCATCTACGTCCGCCGCCAGTACCTGTCGATCGACGAGACGGAAATTGAGACGGCCGAAGAGCGAACGGCCATCGACGTGGGAGAGACCATCCAGGTTCGGCTGACGATCATCGCGCCGAACGACCTGTACTACGTTGTCGTTGAGGATCCGATCCCGGCCGGCTGCGAGGCCGTCGATCCCTCGCTGGCTACCACGAGCATCATCGAGCCGGGGCCCAGCTTCTCCCGCGAAGATGCGGAGTGGGCTTGGTGGCCGGGTTGGTGGTCGCGGTGGTTCTCGCGATCGGAATTCCGCGACGAGAAGGTTGTGCTCTTCGCCGACTTCCTCTCCGCCGGAACCTACACGTACACGTACACCCTCCGCGGCGTGAACCCGGGTGCATACCGCGTCCTTCCGACCGCGGCATACGAGTTCTACTTCCCGGAGGTGTTCGGTCGATCCGACGGGAGAGTCTTCAGGGTGATCGAGCGGGAGGTCGTGGAGGACTAGCTGGAAAACGGAGCTAGCGACCTCGGAGCCAGAGCACCGCGTTGCCGTTGTCCGAGCAACGGAAGATGACGACACGGCTTCGGCAGTCGTCCGAAACGGTGGCGTAGAGTTCCTCGATGGTGATGTCTTTCCGGGCGAGGGCTTCGCTCATCCGGCCGAGGAAGCCCGGGTGATTGGGGATCTCCATGAGGATGACGTCGCGCTCCTCGACCGCGAACCCGGTGTCTCGAAGCGCTTCCGCTGCGTGCGACTGGCAACTCGTCACCAGATGAAGGCTTGCAGACCCGCCGGTCCTTCGCACGACGACTGAGACCATACCGATCCCCATGTCGCCGAGAAGGCGACTCACCTCAGCGAGGAGACCGACGCGATCTTCGGTCTCGACGACAAGCTCGCTCTGCAATCGCACATCGACCATTTCGGAAAACGTCCTTCCCTGGCTGCCGTGGATGTACACGGTCCCGGGTCTCGCGGTTCCACGCTACTACGCAAGCTCAGGCTCGAAACGGCGTTTGACCAGTCCCGATGAGACATCCGCCTCGCGGGGACTCGCACGGGACTCGACGCACCGGTGCATCAGACAAACGTCTCGGTTCGCCTATAATCCGGTCCCTTCGGAAGACAGGCGGGTTCGCCTACGCTCGTTCCGACATGCTGGTGAGACGGAGCGCCTTCCGAGCGATGGCCGCTTGGGTGGCCGTCGGCCTATTTGCCTTGGGTGTTTCTTGCCAGGCGGACGTGGAAGTCGGTCTCCTATCAGGCGATCAGGAGGCCGCTCCTGGAGCGTCCTGTACTTCCGTGTTCAGCATTCTCAACGCGGGAATCGCTGAGCTGACCGCCCTTCTCCAGTTCGAGGCCCCGGCGGGCTGGCAGGTCCTTGGAGCGCAGGAGTCGCTGGCCCTCCTTCCGGGAGAAGAGACGTCGGTGTTTGCGACCGTGGTGATCCCTGCGGGCACGCGGCCAGGTGCGTATGAGGTGTCGCTTACCGCCGTCTCCGAGAGCAATCCCAGCGATCGATCCACGGCCGTCGTCACCCTTCGCGTGGCGCCGATCAACGAACTCGAGCTGATGGCTCCCGACGGGAAGGGTGCCGCACCTGGTGAGAGGCTCGAATACGAGATTACACTGGTGAATCACGGAAATGCTCAAGACTCTATCATTCTGGCAGCCAGTTCGTCGGGGGGATTTGCCATCGCGCTATCGGAGTCTTTGTTCGATCTTGCCCCCCAGGAGCGGGCCGCGGCGCGCGTGTACCTTGAGATCCCGACCGACGCAGAGCCCGGCCAAGACGCGTTGACGCTGACGGCAAAGTCGGTGCTGTACGATGGCGCGCAGGATGATGCCACGGTCTTCACGACGGTGCTCCCTCCGTCGCCAGACACGGTCTCGGGGACGCTGATGGAGGTTCTCCCTGGTCGCGTTCGCCTCTCGCTGAACCAGGACGTGTTCACCGGGGATTTCGGCAGTCGGCTGACGCTCTCCCTCTCGGGGCGCGTTCTCGACGGGTTCTTCTCGTCCTTCGTGAGCACGGAAAACCCGTTTGGGCCGGATCCGTTCGACGTGACGTCATACTCGATCCTCTATCGCCGCGAGCCGACGACGACCACGCTCGGCAACCTGTCCAAGCGGCTGACCGACCTGGTCAGCCTGACCTGCGAAGGGGGCAGCGTCGAGGTGGATGAGGAGCTCTTCGACCTGATTGTCGTCGCCGGCTTGAGCGACGATGAAGCTCGTTTCGGCGGGCGGCTGGCCGTCGGACCGGAGGTTGCCAACGTCGGGCTCACCTACTTCGATGCCCGATCGCCGACCGCACGACGCGCGATCGCTGGCGCGACCGCGGAGTCTGAGCCACTCGAAGACTGGCGAATTCTGATCGAAGGCGCACTCGGGACCCACGACGGACTGTCGAGCCACGCGTTCCTGTTCGGGACCGAGATCGACACCGAGGGCTACTTCCTCAGTGGAGAGGCGTTTTCCGTGGGGACGGATTTCCCCGGCTCGTTCAGCGACAGCGCCGGGATCCGTCTGTCCCAGCGACTCAGGATGAGCGATCTCTCCCTGAGTCTGTCGATCTCTCACGTATGGGACAACGTCGTGCGAGATCCGCTCCTGCCCACGCGGATCGACGATCGGCTGGGGCTCAATGTCTCGGCCACACCGATCGAGGACGGGCCGAGATTCAGTTCGACCGTGGAATTCCAGTGGGAGCGCGAGGATGACCCACTGCAGATGAGCGAGATCGCTCTCCTCCTTTCGACGGCAGTCCGCGAGACGAGCGGCGTCTTCCCGTACGCACTCTCGGGCGAGATCGCCGACCGGATCGATCGCGTCCTCGGCACCCACAGCCGTACACTCACGTTCAGTGAGGGGGCGGGGCTTTCCGTCGATTCCTTCTACCTCTTCCTCCAGCTGACCCAGGAGAAACACGTCGACGTTGTGAACGACCTCGTCTTGTCCGGAGCGACCGACGTCTCGTTCCTCTTCCGCCCCGAAGGAACACTTCACGAGGCAACCATCAGCCTGCGGAATACGGGCGACTCCCTCGACCTCTCGACATCGCTGTTCATTGCGTTTCTTGATGGGCTCGACATCATCTTCGACGGAACCATCGGGTGGGATCGGGCGGATGCCTCGCCGGTCTCGTTCGGCTGGGGAATCACATTCAGCGCGGATCTTCAAGTTCCGCTCCCGTTCCTCGTGACCAAGGGCCGGGTCGAGGGCCGCCTCTACGTCGACGTGGACGCGGACGGCACGTACGGAGCTTCCGATCGACCAGTGATCGGAGGAGTGGTCTCCGCAGATGGAGCCGAAGTATCGACGAACCGTGACGGGCTTTTCCGATTCCCGCCGCTCTCCGAAGGCGCGTACTCGCTCGCCGTCAAGCGGCTTCCTGTAGATGCCGCACCGCCGGACGCGGTTGAGGTTCACGTCGCCGCCGGCCGGTCGACGGTCATCGAGATTCCCCTCCGCCTGGTTCCCGTAGTCGACGGCGTCGTGTTTGACGATGCCGATCAGGACGGCAACCGAGGCGCCGATGAGGGCGGGTTCGCCGACGTGCGCGTCGTTCTCGTGGGCGAGACAGGGACCGTCTACGCTGCGGTGACCGACACGCTGGGGCAGTTCGCGGTCGTCGACGTTCTCCCCGGCCGGTACACTGTGGCGCTCGATCCGGCCACGCTTCCGCCGCGCTTCACCCCGACCACGCCGGAGGAACGCATCCTCGACATCGCCTCGGCCCGACTCGAGCCGATCGAATTCGGCGCCTACATCCGTCCTCGCGAGGTGGTCGTCACGTTCCAGCCCCCGACGGCCGACTTCTCCTTCACGCCGGCCGATCCGGTCGTCGGAGAGTCGGTGACCTTCGACGGAACCCCGTCGTCCGACTTCGACGGGCAGATCACCTCCTACGCGTGGGACTTCGATGCAGACGGAGTCGTCGACTCGATCGCCTCGACCGCCGAGTGGACGTTCTCCGTGCCCGGCGACACGGCCGCGAGCCTGACCGTGACCGACAACGCGGGGAATCGCGATACGGCGACCCGGATCATCAACATAGGCGGCGGGGATGACAGTGCGAAGATCGCTGCCTCCAGCATCCTGCCCCCGATCGCCGATTTTTCCATCTCCCCCGAGAGTCCGAAGGTCGGGGAAGCCGTGGCGTTGGATGGAACCCTCTCCATCGACCTCGATGGTGAGATCGTCGCCTACGCATGGGACTTCGGCGCCGACGGAACGGTCGACGCCGCCAGCTCCGCGGCCCTCCGGGTCTTCGCAGCCGCCGGTGTTTACGACGTGCAGTTGACGGTCACCGATAACGCTGGGAACAAGGACAGTCTCACACGCATCGTTGAGGTCGTCGAAGAGACGACGGCGCCGGCCGACGTGCGCCCCATGCTCCAGCCGCCGACGGCCGACTTTTCCTACGCCCCCGGCCAACCCGTCGCGGGAGGGCCCGTGATCTTCGACGCCACGCCGTCGACGGATTTCGACGGCGCAATCGCATCGTTCGCGTGGGACTTCGACGCGGACGGACTCGTCGACGCGACCGGATCGATCGTCGAGTACGTGTTTCCGGCCTCCGGCGAACACTCCGTTCGTCTGACGGTGATCGACGACGACGGCGCCTCGGACACGGTCGCGTACATTGTCGACATCGTCGTCGCCGTTCCGCCCGACGCGGGTTCCGGAACCTTCCTCCCACCGATCGCCGAGTTCTCCTACGCACCGGACGCCCCGGTTGCCGGCGAGGCCGTCGAATGCAACGGGATGTCCTCGTTCGACATCGATGGCGAGATCGTCGCCTATGCATGGGACTTCGACGGCAATGGCGTGTTCGACGCCAGCGGACCGATCGTCCTTCACGTGTACGGTGCGCCAGGCAGCTACGATGCCCGGTTGACGGTCACCGACGACGACGGGCTCACCGACACGTTCACTCGCACGATCTCCGTGGAATGAAGCGCGCCAAGCCTTACGGAGATTACGGACTTTCGTGTCAGAAGTTGTAAGGCCTCGTTGGGCCAACTAGAATCTTTGCCCAAGCCAAGGGGACTGTGGAGGCGGGGAGTCAATGAGCGCGGGGACCCGAAATCCGTTGATTCGGTGGTGGCCTCTGTCTCTCATTGCGGTCCTGGCGGGCGCATTCCTGATCGAGCGCACCCTGTTCATCGCCAACTCGCAGCCCTACGAGGCCCGGCGCGAAATGATGGACACGTGGGTGTCGATCACCGTTTATGACACGGACGAGCGTCACGCCGAGTCGGCCATCGCTGCCGCCTTCTCGCGAATGGAAGACGTTGTAGGCATTGCCTCCGTGCACGATCCGAATGCCGAGGCATCGCGGCTGAACGTCGCGGGCCTCGCGATGTCACCATCGCGTGAGTTGTTCGACATCCTCCTCGCTTCGAAGCGGATCTCTGCACTCTCTGGCGGCGTCTTCGACGTAACGATCGCCCCCTTGCTGGCTCTGTGGGAATACGACCCCGATGCTCAGACGCAGTTCTGGGAGCTGGCGATGGCCGATCAGCAGGCGGCGATCAGCGAGGCTATGAGCGTCGTCGGTGCAGATCGAATCTCGCTTAGCGAGGACCCCGAGCCGACGATCGCGCTGGCGCCAGGAACACAGATCACGCTTGGCGGAATCGCCAAAGGGTACATCGTCGATCAAGGAATTCTGGCGCTTCAGGCCGAAGGAATAGCGCATGCCTTGATCGATGCCGGCGGCGACATCGCGGTGATCGGTGGAAAGCCCGGCGGCGGGAAGTGGGAGATCGCCCTGCTGAATCCGGAAGACGAAGCCGAAGCCGTGGCGCGCTTCGCGCTCGATAGCGGAGCGATCGCCACGTCGGGCAACTATCGACGCTTCTTCGATCCGGAAGAGCAGGTCGGACACATCATGGATCCCCGAACCGGATACTCGGCGGGAGAATCGTCGAGTGCGACGGTCATCGCCCCGACATGCATGGAGGCGGATGCTCTAGCGACGGCCGTCTTCGTCCTCGGACCGGCGGCGGGGATTGAGCTGGTAAATGCGTTGACGGAGGTGGAGGCCATGGTGTTGGGATTCGAAGATCCTCAGTCGATTGCTCGGTCTCAGCATCTGGGCGACTACGAGCTTCGGAAGAAGGATGGAGTATGAAGGTAGACCTGCTCGAAATACTTGGATTCCGGCGGGCCGAGGGGGTCCATCCCCCGGGGAGGAAGTTCGCTGCAGATCAGGCGATCGAGCGTGCTCCATTGCCGGAGGGCGTGATCCTTCCGATCTCGCAGCACATCGGCGCTCCGGCGAAACCGGTGGTGAAGTCAGGTGATCAGGTTCTGGTCGGGCAGGTTGTTGCGGAATCGAGTGGAGGCTGTTCTGCCCCGATTCACGCAACCATCTCCGGGGAAGTGAAGGCCCCGACGACCGTAGTGAGTCCGGCAACGGGATCACTCGTGGAAGCCATCGTCATCGAAGGAGACGGAGAAGACGCTTGGATCGAACTCGAAGCAGCCTCCCTCGACGCTCTGTCCTCGGAGGAGGCGCTGGCGCGAATCGCAGGTGCCGGGATCGTAGGTCTCGGCGGGGCTGCGTTTCCGACGCACGTGAAGCTCAATCGGCCGCCGGAGAGTCCGGTACACACCCTCCTCGTCAACGGAGCGGAGTGTGAGCCGTACATCACGTCCGACGATCGCTTGATGATCGAGGACCCGGATCGCATCGCGGCCGGAATCCAGGTGCTCATGAAGCTGTTGTCTGTCGAGAAGACCATCATCGGGATTGAGCACAACAAGCCGAAGGCGATCGAGTCGATGCGCGCGGCGATCGCCCGAGCCGATCTTCCCGGTGACGTCCGCGTCGTCGGGGTCTCGGCGAAGTACCCGATGGGCGCGGAGAAGACGCTGATCAAAGCGCTCCTCGGCGTCGAGGTTCCCGAGGGCGGGTTCCCGACGGACATCGGAATCGTGGTCCAGAACGTCGCCACGCTGGCGGCCGTCGCCGATGCTGTGCTCGATGGAAGGCCGCTCGTGGAGCGCGTCGTCACCGTGACCGGGCTCGTCGAGCGGCCGAAGAACCTCATCTCTCGCTTCGGAGCGCCAGCGTCCATGCTGATCGATGTGTGCGGTGGCATGCCCGAGGGAGCGGACGTGGTCGTGTTCGGCGGCCCGATGATGGGCATCGCCCAGGCTTCCTGCGATGCCCCGCTTCTCAAGAGCACGAATTGCGTTCTGGCGAAGGAGGCGAGCCTCCGTACCGAGCGCGGCTGCATCCGTTGCGGTCGCTGCATCCAGCGTTGCCCGATGGGGTTGATGCCACTGATGTACGTCAACCTCACGAAGAAGGAGATGATCGCCGATCTGGCCGACTACCACGTGTTGAACTGCGTCGAGTGCGGCGCGTGCACGTACGACTGCCCGGCCGGAATCCCGATCGTTTCGTACATCAAGGTGGGCAAGGCGAAGCTTCGCCAACTGGGGGGGAACTGATGGAGAACGGCAAGCAGCTCATCCTATGTTCGGCCCCGCACTTGCGTGGTCGAACATCCATCTCGCGCGACATGTACTTGGTCGTCCTCGCGCTCTTGTTCCCCGCGGCCGGCGCCGTCTACTTCTTCGGCCTCTATGCGCTTCTGATGCTTGCCGTCGGCGTATCGACGGCCGTGCTCACCGAGTACGTGGCCAAGCGGATGCGCCGCAAAGCGTTCTTCATGGACGGAAGCGCGATCGTCACGGGACTCCTGATCGTCCTCATCCTTCCGCCGAGGACGCCGCTGTGGATCGTCGTTGTCGGGTCGATCTTCTCGATCGCGATCGCCAAGGAAGCCTTCGGCGGCTTGGGATTCAACATCTTCAACCCAGCGATCGCGGGCCGTGCGTTCGTGTCGGTCTCGTTTGCTGGATCTCTCGCGCGATGGATTGCGCCGACGTCGTCGTGGATGGCCGACGCGGCCACGACGGCGACGCCGCTCAGCGAAAGCTTCACCACCGCACTGAGCAAGCCCGAGCTGTACAAGGCGCTCTTCCTCGGGAACGTCGCAGGGAGTGTGGGCGAGACGTCGGCGCTGTTGATCTTGATCGGCGGAGCGATCCTTCTCGCGTTCGGGATCATCAAGTGGCACGTCCCCTTCACCTACATCGCGACGGTGTTCGTCCTGAGCTGGATCATGGGCCAGGATCCGATCTTCCACATTCTGGCCGGAGGTCTGATGCTCGGCGCGTTCTTCATGATCACCGACTACGTGACCAGCCCGCTGACCACGCGAGGGCGAATGATCTTCGCGGTCGGGGCGGGGATCCTCGTCGTCTTGATCCGCGTATTGGGGAACATGCCGGAGGGTGTCGCGTACTCCATCCTGATGATGAACGCGTTCACCCCGCTGATCGACCGCTACGTTCGCCCGCGACCGTTCGGACTGGTCAAGAGCAAGGGAAAGGGATAGGCGATGGCAAGGAAGCGAAGCGCCGCGTACCCGATTGTGTTCCTCACGCTGGTCGTCCTGTTCTCCGTGGTTGCCTTGACGCTGGTCAACGAGGTGACCGAGGAGCGGATCGCGGCCAACAAGCGCGAGGCGATCAAGCAGATGCTCGCCGCGCTCTTCCCGGAGATGGCCGATTTCACCCAGGACGAGGAGTCCGGTCTGTACTCCCTGTTCGATGCGAGCGCGGTCGTCACGGACGAGGAGACCGGAGAGACGTCCGTCCTATCGGGCTCTCTTCCGATCGGCTACGCCTTCATGACCGACGGTCGCGGATACGGAGGGAAGATCGGGATCCTCGTCGGCCTGGAGGTCGATCGGGCCGTTCGCGGAATCCGCATTATCTCTCATCAGGAGACGCCAGGCCTGGGCGCCAAGATCACCCAGCTTAGCTTCTTGGATCAGTTTGCCGGCCTTTCGACCGGCGAACTGGCCATCCGCAGGGACGGCGGCGCGGTCGATGCGATCACCGGCGCGACGATCAGCTCACGGGCGGTCGCCGAAGGCGTCGTCCAGGGAATCGTGGACATGACAGCGGCCCTCGAAGCCGTTGGAGAGGAGGGTCCATAGCATGAGTTCGTTTGTGAAGAACCTGACCAATGGCATCGTGCGTTCGAATCCGACGTTCATCCTGCTACTCGGCCTCTGCCCGACGCTCGCCGTCAGCACGTCGCTCGACAATGCGGTCGGGATGACGGGCGCCGTCCTCTTTGTACTCCTGACAGCCAACGTCATCGTCTCGCTGCTCCGTCGATGGATCCCCAACCGTGTGCGGATTCCGACGTTCATCGTGATCATCGCGACGCTCGTCACAATCGTCGATTTAGCGCTGCAGGGCTTCGCCTGGTCGCTCAGCCAGTCGCTGGGGATGTACATCCCGCTGATCGTGGTCAACTGCATCATCCTGGGTCGCGCGGAGGCTTTCGCCAGCCGCAACAACGTGAGGCAATCGGTGGCAGACGCCATCGGCATGTCGATCGGCTTCGGGGTGGCGATCCTGCTGATCTCGCTGGTTCGCCAGCTTCTCGGCACCGGATCGCTCGAGGTCTTCAGCATCCGGCTGTTCTCGGTCCCGGGACTCGCGGACAATCCGGCGTCGATCTTCTTGCTCCCGATGGGGGCGTTCTTCGTCATCGGGATTCTTCTGGCACTGTTCCGTTGGATGGGGGTGAGTGAGTGTGAGTGAGCTGGTCGCCATTTTCTTCGGCATGGCCTTGGTCAACAACATGGTGTTGGTGAAGTTCCTCGGCCTGTGCCCGTTCTTCGGCGTCTCCAAGAACCTGTCAAGCGCGTTCAGTATGGGAGTCGCCGTCCTGTTGGTCATGCTCGTCGCCTCGGCCGTAACCTGGCCGTTGTTCCACATCCTTCTCGTTCCGTCCGGTGTGGAATTCATGCGCACGGTCATCTTCATCCTGGTGATCGCGTCTCTCGTTCAGATCATCGAGATGGCGATTAAGCGGACGAACCTGACGCTGTACAACGCGCTGGGCATCTATCTGCCGTTGATCACGACGAACTGCGCCGTCCTCGGGATCACGTTCATCAACATCGATAACGAGTACAGCTTCCTCGGCTCGATCGCGGCGGCCCTCGGCGCGGGGGCAGGATTCACGCTCGTTCTCGTCATCATGTCCGGGATCCGTGAACGACTCGATCTGGCCGACACACCGAAGGTGTTCCGAGGGGCGCCGATCGCGTTCATCATCGCCGGGCTTCTCGGTCTCGCGTTTCTCGCGTTTGGGGGGATGGTCGGATGACCGCAACGATTCTTTCCGTAGTCTCGCTGTCCGCAGTCGGTCTGATCGCCGGGATCGCGATCTTCGTCGCGAATCGGATCCTCCCGAAAGAAGACGAATCGCTGCAGAGGGCGAGCGAGATCAAGGAGTTGCTCCCCGGCGCGGATTGCGGTGCGTGCGGGCAGCCGGGCTGCTTCGCCTACGCTCAAGCGTTGGCAAAGGACGTCAAGATCCTCGACGACAGCCCCTGCCGAATTCTCGCGAAGGACGAAGAAGCGACGAAGAACCTCGGCGAATACCTGGGGGTCGACCTCGCGTCCGCCGGCCCGGGATCGAAGGCGATCATTCACTGCACCGGTGATTCCCCGGCGATCGGCTCCTACAACGGTGTCGGGACCTGCGCGGCCGCGGTGTTGGTCGGCGCCGGGGAGAAGGAGTGCCCGTACGCCTGCGTCGGCTACGGGGACTGCGCGGCCGTCTGCCCGACGAATGCGATATCGATCGACGCGCAGAAGCGCGTAGCGTTCGTCGATTGGGAGAAGTGCATCGGCTGCGGAATGTGCGTGAAAACGTGCCCGCGCGAGCTGATCGAACTCGTCTCTGCCGAGATGCCGCAGTACCTCGGCTGCAACTACCGCGCCGCCAAGGACGTCGCCGGCCGGAAGAAGTGCACCGTCGGCTGCATCCATTGCCGAATCTGCGTTCGCTCTTCGGAGGGCGGCGAGACCGAGTGGGACGAGTCGAAGGACCTCCCTCGATTCGTCGGTGTCCCCGCTACGGCAGCGATCGAGAAGTGCCCTCGGAAGATCATCCTGAAGACGGCCGCATTCCCGGCGGATCTCGTCAGTGCGCCGTCTTCGGAGGCGGAGGCCTCCGAATAACGAAACGCGCTAGCGGCTGCTCCAAGAGACGCGAAACGGCGACTCCTCACTTCCGCCCGGCGTGGGACGCCGCCTTTGACGCCGTGCACGAGATGGTCGGATCTCGGCGCCAAGCCATGCCACGGCCGCTCCAGGACGCGGACGAAGAGACTTCACTGCTGGGCCGTCTTACCGCAGGGTCCATCAGAATGCCCACGCGTGAGCCTGTACGGAGGAAAGCCTCATCTATAGCGGTGTCGCCGGACCGGGGTGCGATGCCGGTGGACCCGCAATACGCACGGCTCGAGTTCGTCAACGTACAGCGCCTGATCCCCACCCGCCGTTCAGATGGTCGACCCGCCTCAATGGGCTTCCTGAATTGCACATGGCAGGTTTCCCTGTGGCATTCGCCAATGGTTATCTTGACGCCTGCGGTACTCAGGGCTAGAATCCCGCCAGCATCGTGCTTTTTGTCTTCGGTGCTGGGAGCAGCTTCAAAGAGCTGCGACTCCTTGGTCATTCTGGATGAAGAGCCATGAAGGTGAGGAGATAGTTGGTGGCTGAGGCGACGGAAGGCAAGACGGGCTCGGTGCTTGTCGTCGGAGCCGGAATCGGCGGGATGCAGGCATCGCTCGACCTGGCGAATTCGGGCTTCAAGGTCTACCTCGTGGAGAAGGGCCCTGCGATCGGTGGGGTCATGTCACAACTGGACAAGACGTTCCCTACCAACGACTGCGCGATGTGCACCCTCGCGCCGCGTATGGTCGAGTGCGGCAATCACATCAACATCGAGAAGCTCACCTATTCCGAGGTCGAGAGCATCTCGGGTGCGCCCGGCTCGTTTGATGTTCGGGTGAGGAAGAAGGCGCGATCCGTCGATCCCGACAAGTGCACCGGTTGCGGGGAGTGCATGGAGAGCTGTCTGGTCCGGAATCGGGCCTACCTCGATCCGCTTCCGCCGGAGCCAATCGACCTGAGTAGCGAGCAGCTCGCGGCAATTGACGCAATCCTCGCGCAGTACGAGGGTCAGGACGGTGCCATCGTCTCGATCCTTCAGGACGTCAACGCGACGTACAATTGGCTTCCTCCGGGTGCGGTGCAGCGGGTCTCCGACACGCTCAATCTGCCGTTGTCGCGCGTGTTGCGTATTGCCACTTTCTACAACATGTTCAGTCTGGAGCCGCGCGGCAAGAATATCATTCAGGTTTGCACGGGAACGGCATGCCACGTCAAGGGAGGAGGCCGAATCCTCGAGGCCTTGGAGCGAGAACTCGACGTTCAGGCCGGTTGCACAACGCCGGATATGCGATTCACTCTCGAGGCGGTTCGGTGCCTTGGCTGTTGCGGACTTGCTCCGGTGGTGACGATCAATGGGCACGTTCACGGCAAGATGAAGCCGGGAGAGATACTCAAGGTACTCGATACCTGTCCTGTTTAAGCCTGAGGAGGGATCGCGAAGATGACCAAGCTTCGTCCAGAGGATCTTGACAAGATCGCGGATCGGATGAAGAAGGCAATGTCACTGCGCGAAGGGGCTAGCAGGGCCAAGGTCACCGTGCACATGGGTACCTGCGGGATCGCCGCCGGAGCACGTATGATCATGTCGACCGTGATGGCGTGTATCGATGAATCCGCTGCAACCGACGTCATCGTAACGGCGTCCGGCTGCGCCGGGCTCTGCAGCCACGAACCGATGATGACGGTCGAGCTTTCCGGGGAGGCACCGGTCAAGTACATCGATCTCGACGAGGAGAAAGTAAGGCGCATCTTCTCCGAGCACGTTTTCGGGGGGAGCATCGTCGTCGATCACGCACTGGCCGTGGGGAGTGAGCGAACGCCATGACGACGCCTCGCACCCACTTGATGCTCTGCGCGGGGACGGGATGCGTGTCCAACGGATCCTACCGCATCAAGGAGGCGTTGGAGGCAGAACTCGCCAAACAGGGACTTCAGGATGAAGTCTCGGTCGTGATGACCGGATGCAACGGGTTCTGCGCCCAGGGCCCGGTGATGGTCGTCCAGCCGGACAACGTCTTCTATCAGCTGCTCTCCGAGGGCGACGTGCCCGAATTGGTCGAGGAACACTTTCTCAAAGGGCGACCCGTGACGCGTCTGATGTATACGCCGCCCGAGGAGAAGGCGCCGGTTCCGACGATGAGCGAGATCGGCTTCTTCGAGAAGCAGCGGTTGATCGCGTTGCGCAACCGAGGGCTGATCGATCCTGAGAAGATCGACGAAGCGATCGCCCGCGGCGCCTACCAGGGCCTGGCCAAGGCGCTGACCTCGATGTCGAGCGAAGAGATCGTCGCCGAGGTGAAGGCGTCCAGGCTGCGAGGCCGCGGCGGTGGCGGATTCCCGACTGGGTTGAAATGGGAGCTCACCGCTAAGCAGCCGGAGAAGCAGAAATTCATCGTCTGCAACGCCGACGAGGGAGACCCCGGGGCGTTCATGGACCGCAGCATCATCGAGTCCGATCCGCACTCCGTTGTCGAAGGGATGACGATCGGAGCCAAGGCGATCGGGGCGTCCCGCGGGTTCGTCTACATCCGCAACGAGTACCCACTCGCAGTGGAACGGATGCGACTCGCGCTCGATCAAGCCCGCGAATACGGGCTGCTGGGAACTGACATCCTCGGCTCCGGATTCGACTTCGATGTCTCGATCCTCCGCGGCGCCGGGGCTTTCGTCTGCGGCGAGGAGACCTCGCTGATGCGCTCTGTCGAGGGGTTGCCTCCCGAACCGCGAGTCCGACCGCCGTTCCCCTCCGAGTCCGGGATCCAAGGGAAGCCGACGAACATCAACAACGTCGAGACGTGGGCGACGGTCCCCGAGATCATCGGCCGCGGCGCGGACTGGTTCTCGCAGATCGGTACCGAGACGAGCAAGGGAACCAAGGTCTTCGCCCTCGTTGGTAAAGTGAAGAACACCGGCCTGGTTGAGGTCCCGATGGGGATCACGCTGCGCGAGATCATCTTCGACATCGGCGGCGGGATGGAGAACGGAAAGGCGTTCAAGGCCGTGCAAACCGGCGGACCTTCGGGCGGTTGCCTCCCGGCGTCGCTCCTTGATCTACCGATTGACTACGAGCGGCTCGCCGAGGTCGGCTCGATCATGGGTTCGGGCGGGATGATCGTCCTCGACGAAGACAACTGCATGGTCGACGTGGCCCGCTACTTCCTCGAGTTCCTGCGGAGCGAGTCCTGCGGCAAGTGCACCGCGTGCCGGGAAGGCGTTGACGCGATGTATACCATCGTGAGCCGTATTTGTGCAGGGAACGGCCAGGAGTCCGACATCGATCTTCTGGAGGAGTTGGCCGAGGCGGTGAAGGAGGGCTCTCTCTGCGCCCTCGGCGGAACCGCGCCGAATCCGGTCCTCAGCACACTGCGGTACTTCCGGGACGAGTATGAGGCTCACATCAACGAACGACGCTGCCCGGCCGGCGTCTGCCGAGCATTGATCACCTTCTCGATCGATCCAGACAAGTGCAAGGCCTGCATGCTCTGTGTGAAGAACTGCCCGCAGGAGGCGATCAGCGGGGAGAAAAAACAACCCCAGAAGATCAACCAGGAGCTCTGCATCCGATGTGGCGTCTGCAAGGACGTCTGCAAGTTCGAGGCGGTTGTGGTGCGATGAAACTGAGAGACATCCGCCAGGCGTTGGAGGCGCAAATTGCATGGAGCATCGACTTCACTGCGTTCGAGGACCACGAAGCGACGACGTGCCAGGCAAGCGATCTGATCAGCGACATCTTGAGCCTGCGTGGACCCGGGTCCCTGCTCCTGACAGGGCTGACGAACACTCAGGTGATTCGAACCGCCGACATCCTCGACTTCGTCGCCATCTGTTTCGTCCGCGGGAAGAGGCCACAGGAGGAGACGGTGCGACTCGCTGAGGAGAAGGGGATCCCACTGCTTGTCACGCCTCTGTCGATGTACGAGTCGAGTGGACGGCTGTACGCCCTAGGTCTGCCCGCGAGCGCGGGGAAGGAGGAGTTCGACGATTGCCCGAAGGAGAGGCAACCCGGATCCAAGAGCTCGTCTATGAGCTCCGAATCGGTGATGTGATGAAGCGAGACGTGGTTGCGTTGGCTCCCACAACTCCGGTTTGCGACCTGCGAGAGATCCTGCGTGACAACCGGATCTCCGGCTGCCCGGTTGTCGCGGACGGGAAGCCGATCGGGATGATCAGCGTTGAGGACTTCATCCACTGGCTCGTGGCCGGCTCCCCCGAGTGCTGCGTCGACGAGCGGATGAGCACGAACGTCGTCAGCGTCTACGAAGACGAGCCGGTCGTCGCAGCGGTCAACAAGCTCGAGCGCTTTGGCTTCGGCCGGCTGCCCGTCGTCTCCCGCGAGACCGGGCGCTTGACCGGTGTCATCACCAAGGGCGACGTCATCGCCGGGATGCTGAAGAAGCTTGACGTCGACTACCGCCTCGCCGAGATGCGAAGCGGCCGGTCGCGCCACATCTTCGAGGACGTGATCTCCGAGCACAGCGCGTTGAACCTGGAGTACACCGTCGCCGGAGAAGACGTGGGCAAGGCCGGAGCAAGCGCCACCGGACTCAAGATGACGCTTCAGCGGCTCGGGTTCTCGCCCGACGTCGTCCGCCGCGTGGCGATCGGCACCTACGAAGCGGAGATGAACCTGATCTTCTATGCCTGCGGCGGCCGCATCATGGCGCGGATCGATCCCGAGCGGATCCGGATCGAGGCCGAGGACAACGGCCCCGGCATCCCAGACGTTGAGAAGGCACTCGAGCCCGGGTTCTCCACCGCCCCCGACTGGGTTCGCGAGATGGGGTTCGGCGCCGGGATGGGGCTTCAAAACATCAAGACGTGCGCCGACGACATGAAGTTGGAATCGACGGTCGGCGTCGGGACGAAACTGGTGATGGACTTCCTGTTGGAGGCGAAACATGGTGCTGAGTGAGATCGTCGCGAAGCTCGAGCTCGATGTCAGGACCGGCCGGGCCCCACTCGATCGCGAGGTGACCGGCGGCTACGCGAGCGACTTGATGAGCGACGTGCTCGCCAACGCCAACGAGGGAGACCTCTGGGTCACGCTCCAGACGCACCAGAACACGGTCGCCGTGGCCAGCATGAAGGGGTTGGCGGGGATCGTCCTCGTCAACGGCCGCGGACCGGAGGAGGAGACATTGGCGCGGGCGCAGGAAGAGGGGATCCCTCTGATGGTCAGTCCCCTCCCGGCGTTCGAGCTGGTCGGGCGGCTGTACGGGCTGGGACTCTCGGGAACGGTGGCGTGAACGTGCTGAATGGCGATCTACACATCCATACCTGTCTGTCGCCGTGCGCGGACCGCACGATGCTCCCATCCGCCGTGGTGTCGGCGGCGAAGGAGCGCGGATTGGACATAATCGCGATCTGCGACCACAACTCGGCCGAGAACGCCGCCCCTTTCCGCCGCGTCGGGGAGGCGGCCGGACTCGTCGTGATCGGCGGAATGGAGATCACGTCGCGTGAGGAGGTTCACCTGCTCGCTCTCTTCCCTGACGATGAGAGCGCGGCGGCGATGCAGGATGAGGTCTACGCTCATCTCCGGGGGGAGAACGATTCGGAGTACTTCGGCGAGCAGTGGGTCGTCGACGACGACGATCGGGTCGTCGCTGAGAATCCGCGGCTGCTGATCGGCGCAACCGAACTCACGCTGAACGAGATCGCCGATCGCGTCCACGAGCACGGCGGGATCGTCATCGCGTCGCACATCGAGCGGCCGAGCTACAGCTTACTGAGCCAGCTTGGCTTCGTGCCGCGAGATCTGAGCCTCGACGCGGCGGAGACGTGCTCCGAAGCCGCCGCTCCGTGCGTCGCCGACCTCCCGATGGTCCGGTCGTCCGATGCGCATCGCCTGCGCGAGATCGGGGACCGGTACACCGAGTTCCTGCTCGAGGAAGGGACCCTGGAGGAGATCGCCCTCGCGCTGAAGGGCGAAGGAGGCCGAAGGATCGTGAGGACACGATGAGAGACCTTTCGCTTCACATCCTTGACATCGCGGAGAACTCGATCCGTGCCGGGGCAAAGCGCATCGAGATCTCGCTCGCTGAGAACCTCGCGTCGGACCTTCTCTCCCTGGAGATCCGAGACGATGGCGCCGGGATGGACGAGGCAACTCGGCGAAGCGCCGCTCGCCCGTTCTTCACCAGCAAGCCCAACCGGCGAATTGGACTCGGCGTGGCGCTCCTCGAGCAGGCGACCCAAGAGGCCGAAGGCCGGCTCGAGATCGCGTCTGAGCCGGGCGGGGGAACGCGAATCACCGCGACGTTTCGGTTCTCCCACCCGGATCGCAAGCCGACCGGAAACATCGCGGCGTCGCTGGAGGCGTTGGTCGCCGGGAATCCCGGGGTCGACTTCCGATACGAACGGCGGAGTGGCAAGGACCTCGACGTATTCGACACGAGGGAAGTGGGATGCAGATGAGTGAGATCACACTGACGATCGACCAGCAGCAGGTCACGCTGAGAGCGGACGCAAGCGTGTTGGAGGCGTGCGGCGAGATCGGGATCAAGATCCCGACCCTCTGCTATCACAAGGCGCTCCCCGCCTACGGCGCGTGCCGCCTCTGCCTTGTCGAGACCGAGCTGGGAGGCCGGACGCGAATTCAAGCCTCGTGCACGCTTCCGGTATCGGAGGGGCTCATCGTTCGCACCGACACCGAGCGGGTGACAAAGACGCGGCGCGTGATGGCCGAACTCCTGCTGGCGCGATGTCCCGGCTCCGATCGAGTCCGTGAAGTGGCGGCCGAGATCGGGGTAACCGATACCCGCTTCGAGGAGAAGAACGAGGACTGCATCCTCTGCGGCCTCTGCACACGCGTCTGCTCGATGCTGATGGGATCCGGCGCGATCGACTTCGGCGGGCGAGGAGACACCCGGCGCGTCGGCCCGGCGTACGACAAGCACTCGTCGATCTGCATGGCCTGCGGTGCCTGTGCACAGATATGTCCGGCCAATGCGGTCGACCTAACCAAGGTTTCGGCGCGCCCGGTACGTCCAGTCGGGGCCGACTACGATGCCGGTCTCGTGGCGAGGTCGTCGATCTACATTCCGTACCAGCAAGCGATTCCCAAGATTCCGGTCATCGATCGTTCGACGTGCATGCACTTCCTAAAGCCGGCGGAGGTCGACGCGTGTCGAGCCTGTGAGAGCGCGTGCCCCGCCGGGGCGATCGATTACACCCAAGAGGATGAGATGGTCGACCTGCAGGTCGGCGCCGTGGTCCTCGCTCCTGGATTCTGCCTCTACGACGCCGCTGAGAAGCTCGAGATGGGTTACGCCTGGTCTCCGGACGTCGTGACCAGCCTTCAGTTTGAGCGAATCCTCTCCGCAAGTGGTCCGTACGAGGGGCAGGTCCTCCGACCGTCGAACGGAGAGCACGCTAAGCAGATCGCTTTTCTTCAATGCATCGGCTCACGCGATGACGACCATGACTACTGCTCGTCTGTCTGCTGCATGTACGCCACCAAAGAGGCGATCATCGCGATGGAGCACCAGCCCGGGCTGGAGTGCAGCATCTTTTTCATGGATCTCCGCGCGTTCGGTAAGGGATTCGACGCTTATTACGAGCGGGCCAAGGAGCTCGGCGTCCGGTTCATCCGCTGCCGCCCGTCGTCGGTGGAGCAGATCGAAGGCTCGGACGGTCTTCGCGTCAAGTACGTCGATGAAGAGGGACACACTGCGAGCGCCGACTTCGATCTCGTGGTCCTTTCGGTAGGTCTGAAACCGCCGGAAGAGGCGAAGGAACTCGCCGACAAGTTCGGGATCGAACTCGACGGGTACGGCTTCGCCAGCACGAAAGCGATCTCACCCGTCGTCACATCTCGCGACGGCGTATACGTCTGCGGCCCATTCTCCGAGCCGAAGGACATCCCGGAGACGGTCACCGACGCCTCCGGTGCGGCGGCCCAAGCGATGTCCCTTCTCGCCGAGGGTCGGCACACGCTCGTGACGCAGAAGGAGTATCCGCCCGAGAAGGACATCACCGGTCAACGTCCGAGAATCGGCGTCTTCGTCTGCCATTGCGGAAGGAACATCGGCGGGGTCGTCAACGTCCCGGAAACTGCCGAGTTCGCCCAGTCGTTGCCCGACGTCGTCTACGCCGAACACAACCTCTACACGTGTTCGAGCGACACGCAGGTCAAGATCAGAGAGCTCATCAAGGAGCACGATCTGAATCGCGTCATCGTCGCGTCGTGCACACCGCGCACCCACGAGCCGCTCTTCCGCGACACGGTACGCGAGGCGGGCCTCAATCCGTACCTGTTCGAGATGGCCAACATCCGCGACCAATGCTCGTGGGTCCACATGCACGAACCGGCGGCTGCGACGGAGAAAGCGAAGGACCTGGTGAAGATGGCCGTCGCCAAGGCGCGCCTGTTGGAGCCTCTGTACATCACTCCGGTGCCGGTGACCAGCGTGGCGCTCGTGATCGGAGGCGGCGTCGCGGGGATGTCTGCGGCCCTCAACATGGCCGACCAAGGATTCCCCGTTCACCTGGTCGAACGGACACCGGAACTGGGCGGAAACCTGCGACACATTTACTACCTCCTCAACGAGGAGGACGACCCGCAATCGGAGCTTGAGAAGCTGGTCTCGAAGATCGAGGCCCATCCGAATGTGACCGTCTGGTTGAGTTCAAACGTCGCCCGGGTCGACGGGTTCGTCGGCAACTTCGCCTCGACCATCGTGCGCGACGGGGAAGAGAACGTCGTCGAGCACGGAATCATCATCGTCGCCACCGGCGCCACCGAGTACGTGCCGACGGAGTACCTGTACGGATCGGACGAGCGAGTGATCACCCAGAGGCAACTGGAGGAACGCCTCGCGAGCGGCGAGCTGGGCGCGAAACGGGTCGTGATGGTCCAATGCGTCGGCTCGCGCGAGGACGGACGGATGTACTGCAGTCGCGTCTGTTGCAGTGAGGCGATCAAGAACGCGCTGAAGATCAAGGCGGAGCATCCGGGGACCGACGTGTTCGTCCTCTACCGAGACGTCAGGACGTACGGCTTCCGGGAGAAGTACTACACCGAGGCCCGTCGTCAGGGCGTGCGATTCGTCCGCTACGAACCGGAGAACAAGCCGGCAATCACCGCGGATCCTGAGCGGCTCCATGTCGAGGCGTTCGATCCGATTCTGCAAACCACGCTTGCGATCGATGCCGATCTCGTCGTGCTGGCGCCGGCGGTCGTTCCGCACGAAGACGCCGCCGACGTCGCCCAAATGCTCAAGGTCCCGCTGACGAGTGAGGGCTTCTTCCTCGAAGCGCACATGAAGTTACGGCCCGTTGACTTCTCGGCCGACGGGGTCTTCCTCGCGGGGCTCGCGCATTCGCCTAAGGGGATCGATGAGTCGATCGCCCAGGCCCAGGCAACCGCCGCTCGAGCCGCGACGATCCTCTCCAAGGACGAGTACACTCCGGAGGCGATCATCGCCTGCGTCGATGAGGAGATCTGCGCAGGCTGCGGGCTGTGTGCGTCGGTTTGCAGCTACGACGCGCCCGAGATCGTGACCGTGCGCGGTCGCCGCGTCTCGCGGATCAATCAGGCGCTCTGCAAGGGATGCGGAGCGTGCGCCAGCGCCTGTCCGTCGGGAGCGATTCAGCAGCTCGGGTTCCGGCCGAAACAGATCACCGAGATGGTCAGCGCAGCATTGGAGTGGGAATGACCCTAGACACGAGTTTTGCCACGGCGGTGCAAGAACGGAGCGGCCAGGATCTGGCCGTCTGCTATCATTGTTTGAAGTGCACCGCCGGCTGTCCGCTGTCGTCTCACATGGACCTCAAGCCGAACAGCATCCTGAGAATGATTCAGTACGGGCAGCGTGAACGCGTTCTGAAGAGCCACGCGATCTGGTTCTGCGTCTCGTGCATGACGTGCGGTGTGCGCTGCCCGAACGAAATCGACATCAGCGCCATCATGGACACGCTTCGCGAGATGGCGATCGAGGCCGGTTACGCCTACGCAGCGGAGAAGAAGGTCGTGCAGCTGCACGAGGAGTTCGTGCGGTCGATCAAGCTGTGGGGGCGGCTTCACGAGGTCACATTCTACATCGGCTACATGGCGCGCAGCCTCGACATTTTGGCCAGCCTACCCGCGGGCCTGACGCTGCTGGCGAGAGGCAAGCTCCCGTTTCTTCCGAAGCGGATCAAGGGCGCGAAGCAGATCAAGCGGCTTTACGAGAGAGCCTACAAGACCAAGGGCCAGCTGGCGGAGGAGGAGTGACGGTGGAATACGCGTTCTATCCCGGCTGTACGGCGCATTCGACCGGGCTCGAATACAGCCTCTCGCTGCACGCTGTGGCCGACGCATTGGGTATCGAATTGAGAGAGATCGATGACTGGAATTGCTGCGGCGGCGCGGCCGCGCGAAGCGTGAGCAATCTTCTCGGGCTTGCCCTGCCCGCGCGGAACATCGCCAAGGCGCAGTCCCGCGATCTCTCCCTCGCGATCCCTTGCCCCGGCTGCTTCAATGCGACCAAGCGGGCCCAGAATGCACTGTCGAACGATCCGCAGATGCGAGCGCAACTCGAAGAGATCGTGGAGTTCCAGTACGAGCCGGGTCTCGACGTCAAGTCGATGCACGAGATCTTCCTCGAACCGGACATGCTCAAGCGGCTCGGTGAGGCGCTGAAACGGCCCCTCTCCGGCCTGAGGGTGGCATCCTACTATGGGTGCGCACTCGTTCGAGACCCAGAGATCGTTCAGATGGGCGATCACGAGAATCCCGTCTTTCTCGACGAGTTGGTATCTGCCCTCGGCGCCGAAGCGGTCGACTGGTCGTACAAGACCGACTGCTGCGGAGCCGATCTGGCGATGACCCATGGGAAGATCGCGGCCGAGATCGCTGACTACATCGTCGCTGGGGCGATCGAAGCAGGTGCGGACTGCCTGATGGCCAGCTGCGGCCTTTGTCAGGTCAACCTCGAAATGAGACAGACGGGAAGGGGGCAGAAGAAGCTTCCCACGTTCTACTTCACGGAGCTGATGGGCGTCGCCCTCGATCTGCCCAAGCGGAACCAATGGTGGGGCATGCACATCGTCAATCCGAAACCGACACTGAAGATCCTACGCCGTGGAGGCCGAACGTGAAACCGAACGCGAATCGAGACGCCCTGGTCGTCGGAGCCGGCATCGCCGGCCTGCAGTCGGCGTTGCTTCTGGCGGAGAAGGGACATCACGTCTGGCTGCTCGAGAGCGCTCCGGCGATCGGTGGATTCTTTCCCCTCCTCGACCGAACGTTCCCGACGAATTCATGCGGCGTCTGTTTCATGAGCCCGACGCCACCAGCGTTCTGCCCGATCTACGAGAGCGAGTTTCACGAGAACATCACGCTGCTGACCCACGCCGAACTCGCCGGCGTCAGCGGAGAGGTCGGAGACTTCGAGGTCTCCTACACGGAGAAGCCGCGGTTCGTCGATCCCGACCGCTGCACGATGTGTGATCACTGCACCGAGGTTTGCCCTGTCGAGGTCGATCGCGAATTCGGCGCCGGGCTCGAGCAGCGCAAGGCGATTTATCTTCCGTTCCCTCAGGCGATCCCGCGCTCCTACGTCATCGACGAGGCGACGTGCACACGCTGCGGAGCCTGTGCGGAGGCCTGCCCGGCCGATGCCGTCGACCTTGGCGCGCAACCGACAGAAGGGAGATTGAACGTCGGCGCCATCATCCTCGGATTTGGCTTCGAGCCGTTCCGGGGCGAGCACAAGGGCGAATACGGACTCGGAAGATACGAGAACGTCCTGTCGAGTGTGCAGTACGAGCGGATGCTCAGCCTGTCAAGCCCGACCCGGGGATTCCCGACGCGCCGCTCGGACGGCCAACGAGCGAGCCGAGTGGCGTTTATCCAGTGCGTCGGCTCGCGGGACACCTCCTGCGGGCACGGGTACTGCTCGACCATCTGCTGCATGTATGCGACCAAGCAAGCCATGCTTTCCAGATCCCGCAATCCCGAACTCGAGGCGACCATCTTTTACATCGACATCCGACCGATGGGGAAGGGCTACGAACGCTACGTCGAGCGTGCCAAAGACGAGTACGGAATCCGCTACGTGCGAAGTGCCGTCTCGACGTTGAGGGAGCTGAAGCAGACCGGCGATCTGCGCATCCGCTACGCCGCCGACGCAGGCACGTTGACCGACGAGGAGTTCGACCTCGTCGTGCTCTCGCTTGGGTTCACGCCCCCGGCCAGCGTCGTGGAGACGGCGAGAATCCTCGGCATCGAGCTCGACGAGTTTGGCTTCTGTCGTAGCGAGCCGTTCGATCCGACGCAGACCTCGCGACCTGGAATCCTCGTTGCGGGGGCGTTCCGGCAGCCGATGGACATTCCGGAGACGGTCGTCGAGGCGTCAGCGGCCGCCGGGAGGGCGTCCGTGCTCCTTCACCCTGAACCCCCGGAGCCCATCGGGGAGGCGCCAAACGCTGTCGATCTGACCGCGACCGACGAGGCAGCGAATGTCGGCGTCTTCCTCTGCGACAGCCGCGGAATGCTTCGCGATGGGATCGAGACCGACGCCCTCATCGCATCCATCAGGGTAAACCCGGCCGTTCGACACGTCGAGAGGATCGACGTCACCGGACTGCGAAAGGGCGCCGAAGAGATCGCGGGAAAGGTCTCCGAACACGAACTCGATCGGGTTGTCCTGGCGGGCTATCGGGTGATGTCGCTGCGCAACGTCCTGCGGCGGATGGCAACCGGAAGGGCCGCAGGTTGCGTGTTCGAGTACACGAGTATCGGAGAACAGTGCGTCAGCGTGCACGTCGCTCACCCCGAGGCGGCCCTTCACATTGCGGAAGGGCAGATTCGGGCCAGCATCCGAAAAGTCACCCTGGCCGACCCGCAACCGGTCAACGTCCGCTCCCTTGAGCCGCGAGTCCTGGTCATCGGGGGAGGGGTCGCGGGCCTCACCTGCAGCCTGAGCCTCGCCGAACAAGGCAGTCCGGTCACGCTCATCGAGAAGACCGAGGAACTCGGTGGGAACGCCCGCCAGGGGCGGTTTACCATCGATGGTGCGGACGTGCAGGCGTTCGTCACTGAACTCGTCGATCGCGCGAGGAACGAGGCGGGAATCGAGATTTTGACAAACTCGGAACTGCGCGGACTCCATGGAACGTGGGGGGCATTCCGGTCCGTCTTGTCGACGCCGGAGGGAGAGAAGGAGCTCTCGCACGGCGCCGTCGTCTTCGCGACCGGCGCCGCTGAGGTCGTTCCCGACGAGTACCTCTACGGAGAGCACGCGCGCGTCGTCACGCAGCGAGCCTTCGAGCGGATGCTCGCCGACGGCGATCCCGTCGCCGCCGGCGCGAACAGCGTCGTGATGGTCCAATGCGTTGGCTCGCGCGATGAGACCCGCCCCTACTGCAGCCACGTCTGCTGCACGCACGCAGTGAAGAATGCCCTCAAGCTGAAGGAGCTGAATCCGGAGGCGACGATCGTCGTTCTCTATCGCGACGTCCGGACCTACGGCCCGTACGAGGAGTACTACCGTCGGGCGCGGGAACGCGGTGTCCTGTTCGTCCGATACGAACCGACCGACAAGGCGTCCGTCTCGACGACCGGCGAAGGTCTGAGCGTCACGTTCCGCGATCCGGTCGCCGCCGACACGCTGACCCTCGAAGCGGATCTTGTGGTGCTCTCCGCCGGGATTCGCCCGAACGAGGATGCCGTCCAACTCGCCGAGGCCGCAGGCTTGGCGATGGATCCGGACGGTTTCTTCGCCGAGGCGAATCCGAAGTCAGCCCCTCTCGACGCCGTCGACCGGGGCGTGTACTTCTGCGGACTGTGCCATTCCCCGCAGCACATCGACGAAGCCATCCTTCAAGGGAAGGCCGTCGCGGCTCGAGCTTCGGCCCTGCTGTGGCGAGGGATCGCGGAGCTGGCCGAGAACTTGGCGACGGTGAATGAGCGGCGCTGCGCCGGGTGCGGACTCTGCGTGACCGCGTGCCCGTACGACGCCCGCGTGATCGACGACGTCAGCGGCAAGGCGAAGGTCCTGGTGGAACTGTGCAAGGGATGCGGAACGTGTGTCGTGACATGCCCGAATGCTGCAAGCCAGCAGGAGAGCTACGAACGAGCGACAGTCATGGATGTACTCGACGAGGTGATGACGTAGCCGGGACGTCGGTCGGCGTGAGCCGCCCGCGTCCTGTGGTAAGGAGGAGGCAGTGGATCAATTCGAGCCGAAGGTTATCGCGTTCTTGTGCAATTGGTGCACGTACACCGGCGCGGACCTCGCGGGAACCAGCAGGCTTCAGTACCCGCCGAACGTGCGAATCGTGCGCCTGATGTGCAGTGGCGCCGTCGACACGATCTACGTGCTGAAGGCGCTGATGGAGGGAGCGGACGGTGTCCTGATCGGCGGCTGCCATCCGGGGGACTGTCACTACCAGCACGGGAACTACAAAGCACGCCGGCGCGTCGCGATCCTGAAGAAGATCCTCGATCAAGTCGGCTTCGACGAAGATCGGATCTGGCTGCGGTGGATCAGCGCCTCGGAAGGGAAGCTGTTCGCCGACACGGTGACCGAAATGGTCGAAGTGCTGCGGGAGAAGGGCCCCAACGCACTGCGGGCAAGCTGGGCGGTGTAATCGACATGGAAAAAGCGGACCGCGAAGTCATGAGATACGCGACGCTAAACCTGAACGGCGAGAGCCGCGACGAGGCCTTGCGAGGGCTTCTCGCCCGGCTTCTGACGAGCAACTTCGTGCAAGCGGTGTTGGTCCCCAAGCCTCTGGCCGACGGGAGTGCCGTGGTGCAGAGCCTGGTCGTCGATCCTGAACAGCTGAAAGACGCCATGCCGATCGCACCGACGATGCCGGTGCAGTCGGCGCGCATCCTCTCGGACCTGACGGCGACTCCGAACGAGGGCCGCATCGCGGCGGTGCTCAAGCCGTGCGAGCTTCGAGCCGCCGTCGAGCTGGCCAAATTTCTCCAGGTCGATCTGGAACATGTTGTCACCATCGGCGTCGATTGCTACGGAACCTACGAGGTCACCGACTACGCCGACATGTCGGCCGATCAGCGCGCCGCCGCACTGCAATCGCTGGGCGGAGACTCGAATGACGCGCAGGCGGGCGAAATGAGAGGGGCATGCCGAATGTGCATTCGCCCCATCCCGATCGGGGCCGATCTTGGCGTGGGTCTGATGAGCGCATCGTCCGACTCGATCCCGTTGTCCGTGAGCGGTCGTTTCGCCGATGAACTGGCCCAGGCGTTGTCCCTCGAGATCACGGAGAGTGAGCCCGCGGGGAGGGCGGCCGCCATCGAAGCCCTCGTTGCGAAGAGACAGGAGTACCGGGACAAGGCGCTCGGCGGATTCGCCGAGGAAACCGCAAGCATCGACGGTCTGATGGGGGCTTTGTCGGCCTGCATAGGGTGCCGTAACTGTATGAGCGTTTGCCCGATCTGCTACTGCAAGGAGTGCGTCTTTGCGTCGACGGTCTTCGACCATCGACCCGACCAGTTCCTCTCACGGGCGAAGCGGAAGGGCGCGTTGCGCGTCCCGACGGAGACCCTGATGTTCCACCTGACGCGCCTCAGTCACATGGGGACGTCGTGCGTCGGCTGCGGCGTGTGCGAAAGCGCGTGTCCGAACGATGTGCCGGTCTCAAGCCTGTTCAACTCGCTTGGCGAGAAGCTACAGGCGATGTTCGAATACGTTCCGGGAGAGGACCCCGCGGCCGATCCTCCGGTGGCGGTGTTCAAGGAGAAGGAACTGGTCGACATCGCACCCAACGACTGAGGATGTGGCGGTCACCCGCACGAAACGGAAAAACGAACTCGACATGAAGGGGTGAGAGGAATGCCCGAAGCTCTGGAGACGCTGGAAGTCGGCAAGCTGGATCCGACGTTTTGCGAAGAGGTGGCGTCCCAGCCGGGCGGCGAGCACATCCGCCGCTGCTTCGCCTGCGGGACGTGTGTTGCGGGCTGCCCCGTCAGCGAGGTGGCGCCCGAGTACAGCCCACGGAAGATCATCCGGCAAATCCTGTTCGGAATGAGAGAGGAAGTGCTCTCCTCGCCTCTGATTTGGTACTGCCTCGTCTGCTACCGCTGCTACGCGCGATGCCCGCAGAACGTCAATTTCACCGACGTGATGCGCGCCCTGCGCTATCTCGCCGTGAAGGGCAACCATGCTCCGACGGACATCATCGCCAAGGTGGCCGAGATCGATCGCGAGCTCCAAGAAGCGCGCTGCAAGAAGGTCCAATCTACGTTCGAGGCGGAACTCTCCAAGTTTGCTGAACAACGGCTCCATGCGGAGGCGGAAGCCAACGCAGTAGGAAAGCCTGAGGAGACGGGCGAAGCGCCTGCGACGGAGTCCACGGATGAGAAGACAGAGGAAGCCGCGAGTGATGGCTAGCGACGTCAAGACCTTCGCTGACCTCATTGTTGAGGTCCAAGAACGTGGAATCTGTGGGAAATGCGGCGGGTGCGTTTCATTCTGTTCCGCGGGCGAATTGAATGCGCTGACGATCGACGCCGATGGGGCGCCGATCTACGCGGACGAAGAGCGCTGTCTCAAGTGCGGAATCTGCTATCTGATCTGCCCGCAAATCGACGTGCTCGACAACGAATTGCGCGAGCGTTGCGGATGGACGGGGCCGATCGGGCCGGTACGGAAGCTCACGTCGGCACACGCATCAGACGAGTCGATCCGGCAAGCCGGCACGGACGGCGGCGTGGTCACGGCGCTACTCGTCCACGCGCTGGAGAAGCACATTATTCAGGCGGCCGTCGTATCGAAACAGACGGGCGCATTCGAGCGAGAGGTGACGATCGCTACGACGCCCGAGGAGATCGTTGCCGCGGCAGGTTCGCATTTTGATGAGTCTCGCCAGCTGCATGAGGCGGGGCGGCAATACACCACGTTCGCCCCCACGGTTCGCGAGATCCGCGACCTGCGGAAGCGCGACATCCGTCGCATCGCGTTGGTCGGCACGCCTTGCCAGATTCACACGATTCGCAAGATGCAGCTGCTCAGCGTGTTGCCCTCGGACACCGTGGCGCTGACGATCGGCTTGTTCTGTATGGAGAGCTTCTCGTTCGACGAGGCGGCACGCCAGCGACTGGAATCGGCGCTCGGCACGAAGTTCGACCAGATCGACGCTCTCAACGTGAAGGACGACGTCATCGTCAAGACGGGCGCAGGGAAGACGGTCCATGTCCCGTTCTGTCTTGTTGACGAGTTCGCGCGCCCCGCATGCTTCGCCTGTTCCGACTTCTCCAACGAGTTCGCCGACATCTCGTGCGGCGGTCTCGGATCGCCCGATAACTGCACGACAGTGGTCGTGCGAAGTTCGCTTGGGGAGAAGGTCTACAACGGCGCTCGGCTTGGCGACGCGATCGTCGAACTCACGTTCGACGCGCCGGAGAGCCGCCGAAATCACATCACCGAGATGATGGCCAAGATCGTGGCGTTCAGCAGCCGGAAGCGGGAGCGAGCGCAAGAAAGACTGGGGGGCTAAGGTGGAGCACAAGCGAGTGATGGTTGTTGGGGGCGGAATCGCCGGCGTGCAAGCGGCCCTGGATCTTGCCGAGATGCGAATCGAAGTCCTGCTGGTCGAGCGTGGTCCGTCGATCGGCGGGCGGATGGCGCAACTCGACAAGACCTTCCCCACCAACGACTGCGCGATGTGCATCCTGTCGCCAAAGCTGGTCGAGGCCGGATCTCACCCCTACATCAAGATCATCACCAACACCGATGTATTGGGGATTGACGGTGAGGCGCCCAGCCTCAACGTGACGCTTCTCACGCGCCCGCGCTACGTCGACATCGAGAAATGCACCGGCTGCGGCGCCTGCACCGACAAGTGCCCCGTCAAGGTGCCCGATGCCTTCAACATGGGACTCGACCTCACGAAGTGCATCAGCCTGCCGTTTCCTCAGGCGGTTCCGGCGGCGGCGATGATCGACGACACGAAGTGCCTCTACCTCACGCGCGGGGCGTGCCAACTCTGCGCCAAGGCCTGCGAAGCGGACGCGATCGACTTCGAGCAGAAGCCGGTCACCCAGGAGGTCGAAGTCGGCAGCATCGTGCTTGCCACCGGTTCGTCCGAGTTCGACGCGATCACCAAAGACGAGTACGGCTACAAGACGTTCCCCAACGTCGTGACCAGCATCGAATTCGAACGAATCCTGTCCGCCAGCGGTCCGAGCCGCGGTCACGTGATTCGCCCGTCCGATCAGAAGGAGCCGGCACGCATCGCGTTCCTCCAGTGTGTCGGATCGCGTGACAGCCAGGTTGGCAATGACTACTGCTCGTCGATCTGTTGCATGCAGGCCGCCAAGGACGCAATCATCCTCGGCGAGCACCTCGACCACGTCGAGACGTCGGTTTTCTTCATGGACATCCGGGCGTTCGGCAAGGGGTTCGATCGCTTCATCGACAAGGCGGAGACCGAGCAAGGATGCCGGTTCATTCGTGCGCGGGTCTCGTCGGTGGAGATCGATCCGAAGACGGACAACATCGTGCTCCAGTACTCGCCGAACGGCTCCGAGGTCGTCACCGAGGCCTTCGACATGCTCGTGTTGTCGCTCGGACTGGTGAACAACCCCAAGCAGCGTAGCGAGCTGAAGCGACTCGGCCTGGCCCTCGACGAATACGGGTTCGTCCGCGTCTCGACCTTCGAGCCTGTCAAGGCGCAGCGTCCAGGGATCTTCGTTTGCGGTACGCTGTCAGGCCCGAAGGACATCCCAGAGTCGGTTGTCGAGGCGTCGGCGGCCGCGGCTGAGGCGGCCAGCGTCGTCGCCGGCTTTCCCAACGCCGAATTCAAGGTCGAGTACCCCGAGGAGCGTGACATCCGCGGCGAGCCGTCGCGGATCGGCGTCTTCGTCTGCAACTGCGGAATCAACATCGGAGCGACGGTCGCCGTGCCGGATGTCGTCGCATTCGCCGAGAGACTGCCCTACGTGGAACATGCGCAGGAGTTCCTGTTCTCGTGTTCGCAGGACGCCCAGAAGATCATCTCCGACGTCATCCTCGAGAAGAACCTGAATCGGGTCGTCGTCGCAGCGTGCACACCGCGCACGCACGAGCCGCTGTTCCAGCGGACGCTGCAGGCGACGGGCCTCAACCCGTACATGTTTGAGTTCGTCAACATCCGCGAGCAGTGCTCGTGGGTCCACCAGAAGGAGCCGGAACGCGCTACGGAGAAGGCGAAGCAACTGCTGGAGATGGCACTCAGCAAGGCCGTTCTGCTGGAGCCCCTCAGCAAGATGACGCTGGGCGTGCATAAGGCGGCGCTGGTGATCGGCGGCGGAGTCGCCGGCATGGCGGCGGCGCTCGAGCTTGCCGCGCAGGGCTTTCCGGTTCACCTGGTGGAGAAGGAAGACGAACTCGGCGGCAACCTGCGTCATGTTCACTTCTCCTTCGATGGGGAGCGAACCGACGCGGAGCTGAAAGCGATGATAGAGCGGATTCGCGACCACGAGCTGATCTCCGTGCACACCGGTACGAGGGTGGAGGAAGTTTCCGGCTACGTCGGCAACTTCGTCACCACCCTGTCCGACGGCACGGAGCCGTTCGATCACGGTGCGGTGATCGTCGCCACCGGAGCGTCTGCCGTGGAGCCGACCGCGTACCTCCACGGCCAGGACAAGCGAGTCGTCACCCAGCGCAAGTTCGAGGAGCGCCTCGCATCCGACGATGAGTCGGTACGAGCACTACGAGACGTGGTGATGATTCAGTGCGTCGAGTCGCGTGACGACGATCGACCGTACTGCAGTCGCATCTGCTGCTCTGCCGCGGTGAAGAATGCCCTCAAGTTCAAGGAGATCAACCCGCACGCTGCCGTCCGCATCCTCTATCGCGACGTGCGCACCTACGGCCTGAAAGAACTGAGGTATCGCGACGCTCGCGAGCAGGGCGTGCTCTTCTGCCGCTACGGCGTGAACGACAAGCCGACGGCACATGTCGAACAGGGTCGACTGCTGGTCGAAGTGGATGACGAGATTCTCGGGAGACGCGTAGCGTTTGAACCGGATCTCCTTGTTCTGTCATCCGGCGTCGAGGCGAATCCGGATAACAAGAAGCTGTCGCAGATGCTCAAGGTACCGTTGGGGCCGGACGGGTTCTTCCTCGAGGCCCACGTTAAGCTGCGGCCGGTTGACTTCGCGACCGACGGGGTGTTTGTCTGCGGCTTGGCTCACTACCCGAAGGATCTCTCCGAGGCCATCGCTCAAGCAAAGGCGGCTGCGGGACGCGCGGCAACGGTGTTGAGCAAGGAGACGATCGAGGCGGAAGGCAAGGTCTCGGCGATACGAGAGGAGCGCTGCAGCGGGTGTGGCGCCTGCGTCGAGGTCTGTGCCTACAACGCAATCGAGCTGGACGAGGTCAAGGGCATTGCGGTGGTCAACGAGGCGTTGTGCAAGGGCTGCGGCGCTTGTGCGGCAACGTGTCGTGCCTCGGCGATCGACCTCAAGGGATTCCGCAACGAGATGATCTTGAGCGCGCTTGCCGCGCTGTAAAGGAGCCGATCAGGTGAGTAACGAAGCGGGCGGCTGGGAGCCGAAAATCGTGGCGTTCCTGTGCAACTGGTGTTCGTACGCCGGTGCCGATCTGGCCGGGGTTAGCCGGTTGCAGTACCCGACCAACGTACGCATCATCCGCGTTCCCTGTTCGGGAAGAATCGATCCGCTGTACATCGTGAGGGCGCTACAGGAGGGTGTGGACGGTGTGCTGGTGTCGGGATGTCACCCCGGGGACTGTCACTACATCAGCGGCAACCTCGTCGCACGACGCAAGTTCGCCTTGCTCAAGAGCTACCTCGAATACCTCGGTATCGAGCCGGGACGGGTGCAGTTTTCATGGGTGTCCGCATCGGAGGGTACTCGGTTTGCGGCGTTGATGGAGAAGGTCGTCGACGACGTACGCGCCCTCGGACCGGCGACCAAGATGGTGAAAGCGCCGGTGGGCGCGCCGGTGGGAGCGGAGTGATGAGCCGCCAACTAGAAACGAAACTGCGTGAGGCGGTCGCTTCGCTCTTCGAGCGTGGTGAGATCGATCTGGTCATCGGGCACGAGGCGGGCAGCCTGCCGCTCCGCAGTCGTCCGGTCTTCGTCCGTGACGCCGCCGACATCGAGCGGTTGGTGTGGGGACCGAACTGCACCAACAACCTCGCCGTCTACCTGCCGCGGCTGTTCGCGCACCCGAAGAATCTGCGGGAGGAGTACGCACCGCCAACGGTGGGCATCATCGCCAAGGGGTGCGACGCGCGTTCCGTCCTCGGCCTGGTGAAGGAACATCAGCTGCCGCGCGAGAAGGTCGTCATCATCGGTATGCCCTGCACCGGGATGATTGACCCCAAGAAGGTCGAAGCGGCACTCGATGGCGCGCGGATCATCGGCGCACGGGAAGAGGCCGGATCGTTGACGGTGGAGACGCCGGGTGGTGAGAAGACGTTGGGCTTGGCCGAGATGTTGGCCGACGGCTGCCTCGAGTGTGCCCATCCGACGATCGACGAAGCCGACGTGGCGATCGAGGGCGAGGCGCGATCTCCCGCCGACGAGCGCTACCAGCGTGTGGCGGCGTTCGAGCAGATGTCGGGTGAGGAGCGCTGGGCGTATTTCAGCGACGAGATCTCACGCTGCATCCGCTGCTACGCCTGTCGCCAGGTCTGCCCCAACTGCTACTGTGTGACCTGCTTCGCCGATCAGACCAAGCCACGCTGGATCGGAGCAGCGGACGAGCTCCCGGATCTGATGGCATTCCATATTGGACGGATCCTCCACCAGGCCGGACGCTGCGTCGAGTGCGACGCCTGTGTCCGTGCCTGTCCGATGGACATCGATCTGCGGGTGTTCACCCAGAAGATGCCCAAGGACGTCGAAGCGCTCTACGGCTACGTCGCCGGGATGAGTGCGGACGGCGTCCCCGCCCTGTTGACGTTCACCGAGAACGACGACGAAGGTTTCATCAGCGAGCCGTGAGGGGAGAGGGATGAAGCGAGGCAAGATCGACAAGACCGATCTTAGAAAGCTGCTTGCCGCAGCTTCGGAAAAGGCACGGTGCGCCGGCCCGGTTGCTGACCGTGTCGGAGTGAAGTTGGAGGAACTGACGGCCGACAGCGTGCTTGCACTCGACTACGACAACTTCCGTCTCTCGCCCAAGCTGTGGTTCTTCCCACGAAGCGAAGTGATCGCCAGCGGCAGCAACGGAACACTGGAAGCGACACCGCTTCCAGAGGAAGCGACGGTGTTGTTCGGCCTACGACCGTGTGATGCTGCTTCTCTGGAACTCCTCGACAAGATCTTCCTCGACGAGGCCTACCTCGATCCGTACTACAAGGCTCGACGCGAGAATACGACGATCATCACGCTGGCATGCAACGATCCCGATCCTGCGTGCTTCTGCACCTCGGTCGGTGGTGGACCTGGAGCGAGCTCAGGCGCCGACGTGGTCGCGTTCGATCTTGGCAGTGAGCTGTTGTTCGAGGCGGTGACTGAGAAGGGCGAGGCGTTCCTCGCTGAACACGACGGGTTGTTGACCGCACCGTCCAACGCGGACGACACCGCCAAGGAGAAGCTGATCGCCGATGCGGAGGCCAAGTTGCAGCCGGTCACCATCGACGGGGTGGCCGACAAGCTGGCCGGTCTGTTCGATGCACCGGTCTGGGAGACGATCGGTGAGCGCTGTGTCGGATGCGGCACCTGCACGTACCTCTGTCCGACCTGTCACTGCTTCGGCCTCTACGACGAGGAAGCGGACGGGAACGTGAAGCGGATTCGAGCCCAGGACGCGTGCATGTTCCCGCTGTTCACGCTCGAGGCCTCGGGCCACAACCCGCGTTCTACTCAAGGTGCACGAGCCCGCCAGCGGGTGATGCACAAGTTCTCCTACACGGTCAGCAACGTTGGGGAGACCTTCTGCGTCGGCTGTGGGCGCTGTGTCAGCCACTGCCCGGTCAACATCGACATCCGCGAGATTCTCGAAGAGGTGGGCGCATGACCAACCCGTATCTGCCACTCCCTGTCACGATCGACAAGATCACGATCGAAAACGATGCCAAGGATCTCAAGACGTTCCGTCTGCGGTTCGAGCGGGAAGAAGACGCCGCCGCGTTTCAGTATGAATGCGGCCAGTTCGCGATGTTGTCGGTCGCCGGCGCGGGCGAGAGCCCGATCGGGATTGCCTCATCGCCGCTCGATGAAGGCTACATCGAGTTCACCGTCAAGCGATACCCGACCGGTGTCGTGACCACGGTCCTTCACAACCTTGTTGAAGGCGCGACAATGGGGGTTCGTGGGCCGTACGGCAACGCCTACCCGCTCGCCGAGATGGAGGGCAAGAACATCGTCATCGTGAGTGGGGGCTTCGCGTTCACCACGTTGCGCTCGACGATTCGCTACCTGCTGCACGAATCCCAGCGGAGTCGATTCAACAACATCACCGCCATCTACGGCGCCCGCAGTCCGGGCGAGCTCCTCTACAAGGACGAGCTCGCAGCGTGGGAGGCACAAGACGGCATCGAGATGGTGATCACGGTCGACAAAGGCGACGAGGGCTGGAGTGGGCGCGAAGGCTTCGTCCCGACCGTGCTGCAGGAGGTTGCACCGAGCGCCGAGGATGCCTACGTCCTCGTCTGCGGACCGCCGATCATGCTCAAGTTCACCATGCCGCCGCTGATCGAACTCGGTTTCCCGCCGGAGCGGATCATCACCTCGCTCGAGCGGAAGATGACCTGCGGGATCGGCAAGTGCGGTCGCTGTAACGTCGGCTCCTACTACGTCTGCAAGGACGGCCCCGTCTTCACATACGCCCAACTCCAAGAGATACCGGAAGCCGTGCTGTAGACCATCAGCGAACCCTGCCGCCGCGATCAAGCCCCTTGGCGATCAAACACGGAACCACAACGCTCTGGGAGACGTCCACTCGAACTGTACTCGCCCGGGCTCGTCTGATATTCTCCTCGCGATCAGCGGCAGGGAGGATTCGTGATGAATCGAGTCATTGTGAGTGGCATTGGGGTGATCACTCCGATCGGCATCGGGCGGGAGGCCTTCTGGGAAGGATTGCTCGCCGGGCGAAACGGCATCTCCCGCGTCTCCGCGTTCGACCCGTCGGAGTACCGTTCGCAGATGGCCGGGGAGGTCAAGGGGTTTCACGCCGAGGACTGGATCGACCCCAAGCTTGCGAAGCGTACGGACCGGTTCACCCACTTCGCTCTGGTCGCTGCGGATCTGGCGATGAAGGACGCAGGCCTTGACGAGTTTCCCTTCGATGGGCGCCGGGCAGGCGTGATCATCGGATCCGGCATTGGGGGGACGCAGACCCTCGAAGACGCAAATGCCGCACTCCTGGCGAAGGGTCCAAGATCCGTGGGGCCGCTCGTCGTGACAAGAGTGCTCATCAACACCGCCGCCTGCGTGGCATCGATCACGTTTGGACTCAAGGGACCTCTGTCCGCCCCTTCCGTCGCCTGTTCAACCGGCACCAACGCCATCGGCGACGCCTTCCGTATCGTTGAGAGGGGAGACGCCGACATCATGCTGGCGGGAGGAACCGAGGCCAGTGTGAGCCCGTTACCATTTGCCGGTTTCTGCGCGACACGCGCGATGTCCGCCCGCAACGACGATCCGGAGCACGCCAGCCGCCCGTTTGACAAGAACCGCGATGGTTTCGTCATGGGCGAGGGGGCCGGCGTCGTTGTCCTGGAAAGGCTCGACCATGCACTCGAGAGAAGTGCGCCCGTGTACGCCGAAGTGGCCGGATATGGTAACACGGCCGATGCGTTCCACCTCACGGCGCCCCATCCCGAGGGCGACGGAATGGTCCGTGTCATGGAGGAAGCGCTGCGCGATGCAGGCCTCGCCGTGTCGGACATCGGCCACATCAACGCCCACGGCACCTCCACGGTCCTGAATGACAAGGCCGAAAGCGCGGCCGTGATGAGGGTTTTCGGCGATCACGCCGCGCGGCTCAAGATCTGTTCCATCAAGTCCATGATTGGCCATCTATTGGCCGCGGCCGGAGCCGTGGAGTTCGCGGCCACCGTGTTGAGTGTCTCGACCGGGCGCATTCCGCCGACCATCAACTACCAGCAGCCCGATCCGGACTGTCCGCTGGACTACGTCATCGACGGGGCAGAGTCGCTTGAGTTCGGCGCAGCGATGAGCCAGTCCTTCGGCTTCGGCGGCGGGAATGCTTGTCTGGTTGTCAAGAGCTACGAGAACAGGAGATCGTGATGAACATCCCCAAGCTTCGTATCGGCGACCTGACCGCGGACATCCCGATCGTCCAGGGCGGGATGGGTGTGAGGGTGTCGCTGGCATCGCTGGCGGCCGCGGTGGCCGAAGAAGGCGGAATCGGCACCATCTCGAGCATCGGCCTTGGGGACTTCGAAGACACGCGGCATGAGTACGAACGGATCTCCCGCGAGGCGCTGCAAGAAGAGATCCGCAAGGCCCGAGCCATGACCCAGGGAGTCCTTGCCGTCAATTTCATGGGCGTCCTCAGCAATGTCGAGGACCTGCTCCGAGCCGCTGTTCAAGAAGGCATCCGGATCATCGTCTTCGGAGCCGGACTGCCGATGAGGCTCCCGAGGATTGTCGACGATCCGGAAGTGAACCTGGTGCCCATCGTCAGTTCCGCCCGAGGCGCGGAACTGGTCCTCCGTGGCTGGGCCAAGCGCTTCGAGAGAACGGCCGGAGCGATCATCCTCGAAGGCCCTCTTGCCGGGGGGCATCTCGGCTTCACCGTCGAACAGCTCGATCATCTGGAGGACTACACGCTTGAGGCACTCGTACCGGAGCTCGTGGAGGCGGTCAAGCCGTACGAGGATCGCTTTGGAGAGAAGATCCCGATCATCGCTGGCGGCGGGATCTTCGACGGAAGGGACATCGCTCGCATGCTGTCTCTCGGCGCGTCCGGAGTTCAGATGGCGACGCGTTTCGTCTGCACCGAGGAGTGCGACGCCGCGCAGGCGTTCAAGCAGACGTACCTGGATGCCGTGGAAGAGGACATCGTCATCATCAAGAGCCCCGTTGGATTGCCCGGGCGGGCCGTCCGAAACAAGTTCCTCAGGGACCTGGAGACGGTCGACAAGCTGAACATCAACTGCCTCTACCACTGTCTGACCGTCTGCAAGGTCGCGGAGGCCAAGTTCTGCATTGCCCAGGCTCTGCTGAACGCCTATCGCGGAGACGTCGACCACGGGCTCGTCTTCTGCGGTCAGAACGCGCACCGAATCGACAAGATCGTCACCGTCAAGGAGCTCATCGCCGAACTCGTCGGAGAACTGCGGACTGCACTCGACGCCGCCGGTTGAGGGAATCGCAGGATCCTGGTTCCGCCCAAATGGGGTACGCGTCCCCGGACGTCCGAGGGGAGTTGGAGCCCCATGCCGTAGGGTGGAAGCGTTTCTCCTGGATGCCCTCGGCTCATACAATCAACGACAGCGTGCGGACTGCGCCGCCGGTGCTCTCTCGCGCGATGAGTCTTGGGGCACAGGGGAAGGAACGACTTGACTCCCATTCGTCGCATCGTCGCAGACCTGAAGGCCTCGTTCACGGCCGGTGGGATCGAAGCGATGCGTCAGACGCACTCAGCCGCCATGAAGAACAGTCTCCCCTACCGCCTCCTGTGCGGACTTGTCGACTTCTTGTTCCCGGCGACCACGCTTCTCGACATCGCGGCAGACCTTGACCGTCACGTGGGGGAACTCGGCGTGGCCGGCGGATCAAGAGCGATACTGAACAGGCTCCCGACACCATGGCTGGCGGAGTTTCCCGAGCGGGGAGAAGATGAGATCAAGACGTGCCCGATCATCGTCTTCGGGGAGCACGGCTCGATGCTGACGCCGTTCCTCGTTGCCGCATCCCTGGACCGGCCCGACCTGAAGATGCTCGGCGTGAGCTACGTGGCGAAACTCGGTCCGAACATCGCCCGCTCCATGTACCCCGTCCTCTTGCCGATGCCGACGTTCCGGAGCGCGGCGAGGATGGGAATCCTGCCCCGAATCAGCGGATGGCTCACCTCCAGGCTGGAATCCCCAGTGGAGAAGGACGTCGCGAGAGAGCGGAACCGAACGTCATTGATTCAGGCGGCCGAGCACGTTGGAGGCGGTGCGGCGCTTCTCATCGCTCCGGACTCACGTGATCCCAGGGCGAAGTGGCATCTGGGAATCGGTCTCTTGATCGCCCACCTTGCGCAGATCGACGGCACGGATCGCAACGCCTATCTCGTTCCGTACAGGATCTGGGCCCCCATCACCGGTGTTTTCCGTCTGCTGTCGCGAAATCCCATCACGAAAGCTCTCGGCAGGCGGCAGTACCGACATCCGATCCGCGTGGTCTT
>CAZMYM010000002.1:59864-85592 GCA_964570515.1 uncultured Thermotogae bacterium
CCCAGTTCGCCAGTTCGACGAGTAGCGTGATCTGGCAGACGAAGGTCCCACTCGACGTGCAAGGGCGGGTCTTCGCCTATCGGGGGATGATCGCCTCGATCGCGTCGCCCATCGGGATGATGCTCGCCGGCACACTGGCCGACTACCTGTTCGAGCCGATGATGCAGTCCGGCGGATGGGGCGAGGGCTTGTTCGGATGGCTGGTAGGCACCGGACCGGGAGCCGGGATGGGGTTAATGATGGTCTTCGCCGGAGCGGTAGGCGTGATCCTGGGGCTGGCCGGGTTCATCATCCCTTCGATCCGTAACCTCGAACGCCTGATCCCCGATTGCGAGAACGAGCCGGAGACAGCCCCGGTCGCCGCCGAGTCGACCGAGGCCGGAACGTAGGTACCCGGCCAGCCGCGTCATCTGCTGTGGAGCGAACCGGAGGACTCCGGTTCCGCCCGAACGAGGTGTGTGCTCCCGATCTCAAATGTGGCAATGCAAGACTTGACCCCGGGACCATCTTGTCCCATTGTCTGATGCGGCACGGTCCGAGTCCGCAAGAGAATAGCGTTCATGGCACGTGGAATCGCGAACGCGGAGACGGTAGTGTCTGGCTCGGCAGTCTCCACGTCTGCTCAAGTCAGGAACGACAAGCCGGAGAGGTTCGACGATGCGTGAGAAGGGAATGGTTCTGCGTTGTGTGGGGTGCCAACGGACGTATGATCCCCTCTGTTTCGATCAGTTCACGCCACGAAGGTACGTCCGGAGAGTGAAGAAGCCAGTCCAGACCTGTGGCAGGAATGTGAAACCTCGCCACCTGCGCAGCGTCGAGATCGCAGCAAATTGACGCTGTAGTTGATTCACATCTGAAATGCTCCTATAATGTGTTTCGTTCTTAGCGGAGGTGGTAGGTGTGGAGAAGGCACGGATCCTCGCACTCACAAGCTTGTTCATCCTGATCGGCTGCATCGCAGTTCTCGGCGCAGGTCCGGGGCAGACTGAAAATGCAGTTGATCCTGAAACGTCGGAAGAAGAAGCAATCATTGAGAAGGCCGGCTATGACACTGGGTGCAGCCTCATTTACTGCACCAAGCGCTGCACCCACACGGACTTCGGATGGCTTTGCTATACGGACGCCAAGTACGAGAGATACGGATACGATCCGGAACAGGGATGGCACGACCTCCCGATCTGCGTCACCGCGATCGCGGATTGCAGGGTCTATCATCTCTGGGTGTCTAGTTGCGAGTCTGATGAAAGCAGGTGTGGGGAAGGAGTCGTACAAGTCAGAGCGGAATGCTGGATTCCAGTCATCTTTGCCGGCACCGGAATCAACTACGGAGGGTGCGAATGCCAAGAACTCTACTAGACAAGCTCGCGCTGGCCTGTCTTCTTAGCTCGATCCTTTCCCTGGCTGCAGTCTGCACACACACCGGGTTCCTCGGCGAGATGATTCCCTGGCCAGCGATGAGCGCCGCCCTGTCGGTCGTCGAGCTGGCGCTCGCGGATCAACCAAGCGAAAACATCACCGGCCTGGAGGCATGGGAAACAGCAGACGAAATGGCCTTCGGCCTCCTCCCCGTTGGAACAGGAACGGATCCTGGCGTCAGCCTTCTGATCTTTCCCGGCGAACCGCCGCGACTGATCATCGACACGGACAACGACGAGGATCTCGCCGACGAGACGGGCTGCTATGACATGGAGTGGAGCGACGCCCGTTCCTACGGCTGGTTCGTCACTGTTCTCGTCGAATACGAGGAGAATGGGGCGACTCATTGCGCTCCGTACCACGTCCTGATTCAGGCGATGTACTTGTACAGTTCAGGGTCATACATCTACGGCTACTCAGGATGGTGCCAACGCAACGGCCTCATCGAGCTCGAGGGAAAACTGTACCCCATCTCGATCACGAGTCAGCTTTCCAACGGCGTGTACAGCGACACCTCCCAGTTGGTCGTCGTGGTGGACACCGACGGAGACGGCGAGCTGAACGACCTCCCTGGTGCGCACGAGGTCTTCCGCCCGGGCGAGCCGATCCAGGTCGGCACGGCGGTGTACGAGATCTCGTTCGCATCGGACGACGGGAGATCGATCGCCGTTGAGGCCACCGGGATCGCGTCCCCGCCTCCGGTCATCGCGAGAGGCGAACCGGCTCCTGACTTCCAGTCAAGGACGGTCACAGGCGATCCGTTCGCGCTGTCGGACTTCAGAGGGGACGTCGTCGTTCTCCTGTTCCTTCCCGATCTTTCCCCGGTGGACTGCGCCACCTGCGTCTCTCCGAGTCCATCTCCCTGGGTCTCGCGGCTCACCGACATTTGGCAGGCGTTGGATCGGATCGATGAGGGGATGCGGATGGTCGTCGTCACCGAGTCGCCCCTTTCGTCGGAGCAGCTTCCTCTGACAGAGGAACGGATCTCCTACGTCTGCGATCCAGATGTTGTTCGGTTGTATCGGAGGTCCTACAGTGCGTTGGTGATCGATCAACAGGGCATCATCCGGGCGATGGACGAGGCGTGGTCGAAGTTCGTCGGCGGTCGCCCGAGCGGCAAACTCGACGAGCTTGACGCAATCGAGATCCTGTGGGTCGTCGAGCGCCTCTTCGAAGGCGGACGGTGAACTTGAGCGAGCTTCTCCTCGTCGTGCGCATCCGTCGGTTCGAATCCTGCGGACCATAAAGAACATGAAACCCATGAAGATCTAGCCCGACTTTACCGCGGAGAGGGTGTCACAGCGACGATATGTCCTTCATCAGGGTATCGGACAGCTCCGACAGTTCGTTTCACAAGCCGGTTTGAGCAACCGAGGAATTCCGGGGACACAGTACGAATTGCGGTACTGCTTGGCGGAGCTCAGGGGACTCTGACCGTGTCCCGATCTCTATTGTGGCCTGAAGCCCCATACTCCAACAGCACCGGGCTGTCCTCTGGTCGCCCCGATTCATCGAGTAAGATCCCCGCGGAGGAATCGGGCATGAACAGGGTCATCCAAGTGGCTTCCATTGTTGGCAGAGTCGCGGCATCGTACGCGGGAAGGAAGCGGCCGCTCCTCGGCGGCGTGAAGCTGACTCACCAGTGCAACCTCTCGTGCCTGCACTGCCCGTTCTGGAAGCGAGATCAGCAATCGTTGACGTTCCCGCAAGTGCTCGATTCACTCGACGGGCTGCGCCGGCTCGGCGTCCGGTTCGTCATCTTCGAGGGGGGCGAGCCGTTTCTGTGGCGGGACGGGGACCATCGGCTTTGCGACGTCATCCGAGAGGCACGGGCGCGGTTCGACTTCGTCGGGGTGACGACCAACGGGACGTTCCCGATCGATGTCGATGCCGACGCAGCCTGGGTCAGCATCGACGGCTTGCGGGCGACGCACGATCGGATCCGCGGTGAGAGCTTCGATACGGCGATCGGCCACATCGAGGATTCGACGCATCCGAACCTCTACGCACACATGACGATCAACGCCCTGAACCAGGAGGAGATTCCCGAGCTTGTCGCGTTTCTGGCCCCGCGCGTGCGCGGGATCACGCTACAACTGCACTACCCTTACGGAGTCGAATCCGACGACGGGCTCAGGCTGTCTCAGCAGGAACGCCTGAGGGTGCTGAACGAGCTGATCCGGCTCAAGAAGGCGGGCGCGCCTCTGGTCGACTCGCTCGCGTGCCTGCGCGCCCTCCGAGACGGCCGCTGGCGATGCCGACCATGGCTGGTTGCGAGCGTCGATCCCGACGGAGCGCTCACTCGAGGCTGCTATCTGCGGAATCGCGGGCCGATCTCGTGCGAAGACTGCGGATTCGCCGCCCACGTGGAGCTGTCGCTGGCGTATGCCGGCAGACCGTCCGCCATCCGCACCGGCCTGAAGGTCTTCATACCGCGCACGACGCGGCGCGGCACAGGAGACACCTGCGCCTAGGCGGGTGTGGAAACGGCCCGAGGGTGAGCTACAATCCCCGCCATCTTGGCGAAGACCGACCTCGTACTCCTCCACGCGCCCAGCGTCTACGACTTCCGCGAGAAGGCCATCCTGTACGGCCCGGTCAGCGACGTCATCCCGTCGACGCAGATCTTCGAGATGTATCCGATCGGCTTCATGACCATGCTGCAGCACCTTCAGGAGCATGGCTACAACGTGCGGATCATCAACGTCGCACTGCAAATGCTGCGCAGTCGGCGCTTCAACGTGGAGAAGCTGATCCAGTCTCTACGGACGAAGGCGTTCGGAATCGACCTCCATTGGCTCGTCCACGCGCAAGGAAGTCTGGAGCTCGCCTCGTTGGTCAAGCGATGCCATCCGACGACGCCCGTGATCTTCGGCGGGCTGTCCGCCTCGTACTACCACGAAGAGCTGATCGCCTATCCCCAGATCGATTACGTCATTCGAGGCGACTCGGCCGAGGAGCCGCTTCGCCAGTTGATGGGGAGCATCACCGCGGATCGATCGCCGGCCGACGTTGCGAACCTGACGTGGCAACAAGACGGCGAAACACGGGTCAACGCCATCTCGCACACCCCCAAGGATCTGGACGCGGTCTCGTTCGATTACCGCAAGATGATGCGCTCGACGGTCAGGCATCGCGACCTGTTCGGCCACTTGCCGTTCAAAGACTGGTTGAACTACCCGATCGTGGTCGGGCTGTCGTGCCGTGGCTGCGTCCACCGATGCGTCACCTGCGGTGGGTCCGCGAGCGCGTTCGTGCGAATCTGCGAGCGCCATTCGCCGGCCTTTCGCGGTCCGGAGAAGCTGGCGGAGGACATCGGTACGACCGCGCGGACGATCAAGGCCCCGATCATCATCCTCGGAGACATCCTCCAGGCGGGTGAGGACTCGGCTATCCGGTTCTTGCGCGCCCTCGGGGCTCAGAAGGTGACGAACCACGTGGCATTCGAGTTCTTCACGCCTCCTCCCCGGTCTCTGCTCGAGGAGGCCGCGCGCGCCGTCCCCAACTTCAACATCCAGATGTCTCCGGAATCTCATGATGTGAACGTCCGAAGACGCTTTGGGAGGAACTACGACAACGACGCCCTGGAAGCCGTGATCGAGGATGCGTTCGAACTCGGCTGTGGTCGATTCGACGTGTTCTTCATGATCGGATTGCCAGAGCAGACGGTCGAATCGGTTCGAGGGACGATCGACTACTGCGAGTCGCTGTTGTCGCGCTTCGATGCGCGGTTTCCGAAGAGGCTTCTTCCGTTCATCTCTCCCCTCGCTCCGTTCCTCGACCCGGGAAGCGACGCGTTCGAGGAGCCGGATCGGTTCGGCTATCGGTTGTTTTGCCGGACCCTCGAGGAGCATCGCCGCGCCCTGCTGGAACCGAGCTGGAAGCGCGTGCTGAACTACGAGACGGAGTGGATGACGCGCGACGAGATCGCCCTCTCCACCTACGAGGCGGCTCACGCTCTCAACCGTTTGAAGGCGAACTACGGCGTGATCCAGCCGCACGTCGCCAATCAAGTCGAACAACGGATCGAGGCGGAGAGGGAGATCATGCACGGGATCGACGCCATCCTGGCGTCGGCCCCCAGAGATGAGCAGAAAGGACGCATCGAGGATCTGATGCGACGGTTCAACCACATCGGCCCGTCGACGCTTTGTGACAAGAACGAGATGAAGTGGCCGGCCAGGTTCTATCGCTTCAGCCCGCTACGGGTGCTTCGGAGCGCGCTGTTTCGGCGAAGCTGACGGGCCTGCCGAACGGGTACTCGACGAGATCGCGCCGCGTTCTGCGGCGCGCTTGCGCCATTTCCTTGCACGGCTGCTCTTAGCGGCGGATGACGGTGCTCACCGTTCTGCGGTCCACGCTGGCAGTTACGCAGCGGATTGCCTATCCTGTGTCTTATCGCAGTATTCTAGGAGGGGCCGGTGCCACAAAACCTGAGTCGCTACTACCAATCGCTCATCGACCCGGACGTATTCAGCGTGACCTGGGAGTTTGTTCCTGGACGCGGCGCCCACGAAAAGAGCCAAGAGGCGGCGATCGCCGACGCCGAGCGAGCCGCGGCCGGGGGCCGGGTTCACGCAGTGACGATCACCGACAACCCGGGCGGCAACCCCGCGATCTCAGTGGAGATGCTCGGTGCGGAGATCAACCGATTGGGGATCGAGCCTCTCGTTCACTTCAGCTGCAAGGACAAGAACCGGAACCAGCTCGAGGCGCTGCTCCACGGAATGGAGCGGGCCGAGATTCGCAATCTCCTTGTGATGACCGGCGACTACACCTACTCCGGTTATCTCAGTCGGGCAAAGCCGGTCTTCGACCTCGACTCCACCCATCTCCTGGGGCTGATCGCTGAGTTGAACCAGGGGCTGGAAGTCCCCACATTCAAAGGAACCGCGACGCTGGCGCCAACCCACTTCTTCGCCGGTGCGGTCGTCAGCCCGTTCAAGGCGACCGAGGCGGAGTTGGTGACCCAGTACTACAAGCTGCAGAAGAAACTCGTCGCCGGCGCGAAGTTCATCGTGCCCCAACTCGGATACGACGCAAGGAAGTTCCACGAAGTGCTGACGATGATGCAGCACCTGGGCTTCGGCGACATCCCGGTCATCGGCAACGTGTACGTCCTGTCGCGCCCGACGGCGCGGCTGATGAACCAGAACGGTGTGCCGGGCTGTGTGGTCACCGACAAGCTCCTCGAGGAGATCACGGCCGAGGCGAAGGCCGAGGACAAGGGGAAAGCGGCCCGCCTCGAGCGCGCGGCGAAGATGGTCGCCATGATGCGCGGAATGGGATTCGCCGGGGTGCATATCGGCGGACACGGGCTGAAGTACGAACAGGTCGAGACGATTCTCGACCGCAGCGAGGAGCTTCGCCCCGAGTGGCAGCAGCTCGTCGGCGAATTCTCCTACCCACAGGCCGACGGGTGGTACTTCTTCGAGAAGGACCCGGAGACGGGGCTCAACACCGATTCGCCGACCGACCGCTCGAAGAGTCGACCTCGCTCCCCACTTAGCAACCGAGTATTCCGGCTGTTGCACAGATTGATGTTCGAGAAGAACGGGCTGCTGTTCAGGCCGATGCGGGGACTGGCGCGGGCCGTGGACGGGTCGTTCCTCGAGCACCCGTTCGTTCGCCTCGAACAGATGGCCAAGCTGCTCACCAACGACTGCCAGCACTGCGGGGACTGCGGGTTGTTCGATACCGCGTTCATCTGCCCGATGAGCCAATGCCCGAAGGGCCAGCGAAACGGCCCGTGCGGAGGTAGCGTGAGAGGCTGGTGCGAAGTCTACCCGGAGGAGAAGGAGTGCATCTATGTCCGGGCATACCGCCGCCTCAAGCACTATGCCGAGGAGGGCAGCCTGGCGGAAGGCCAGGTCCCGCCGGTCGACTACGATCTCCGTCACACGTCGTCTTGGCTGAACTTCTACATGGGTCGCGATCACACCGCCAAGCGGTTGGGGATCGCGCCGCCGGCGTCACGCGGCAGGACCGAGTAGAAAGAACGCGCTCCGTGTCACTTCGAGAGAGGGCATCCTAGGTGGGCTCCGATAGGCCGGAAGCTTGACATGATCTGCGTTCCGGTCTAACCTTTCGACGTTCTTGGGGGAGGGAGGGACCGGTGCGGATTGGCCATCTGATTCGGATTACGCGGGCCCCTTTCTTCACCGCTACCATCGTCCCGGTTCTCCTCGGTACCGCGGTCGCGTGGCGCCATCAGGCAGTCGATTGGGGCCTCTTCGCCGCGGCTCTCCTTGGGGCGATCGCGATCAACGCCGCGTTCGACATGAGCAACGACTACTTCGATCACCGATCGGGGAACGACGCGGCGAACCGCAATCTGACGCCGTTCAGCGGCGGCAGCCGCACCATTCAGGACGGTCTCCTATCGCCGAGAGCTGTTTTGATGGCGTCCATCGCTTTCTACGCCGTTGGCATCGGAATTGGCCTGTATCTTGCTGCAACGAGGGGTTGGCCGATCCTCGCGCTCGGGGCGGTCGGTGTCTTTCTGGCGTTTTTCCACAATGCGCCCCCGTTCAACCTCTACAAGCGTTTTCCGGGCGCGGGGGAGATCGCCGTGGGGATCGGATGCGGACCGATCACGGTGCTGGGCGCTTACTTCGTGCAGACTCAGCGGCTGTCGGTGGAGGCTTTCGTCGCTTCCGTTCCGATCGCCCTGTTGATCATGGCCCTTCTCTACATCAACGAGTTCCACGACGTGGAAGCGGACCGTAGTGTCGGGAAGAAGACGCTTCCCGTTCTGCTCGGGCGAGCGCGCGCAGTGTGGGGATACGCTGCCCTTCTTGGCGCCGCTTTCACGGCGATCCTCGTCGGTGTGGGTATGAGGGTCCTCCCGCTGGCGGTTCTCTTCGCGCTCCTCCCGCTTCCGCTCGCGTGCCGAGCGGTCCGTGGAGCGTTTCGCCACCACAGTGATACACCGAGATTGATTTCGGTCAGTGCGTCGACGATCCGAATCCATCTCGTCACCGGCCTGTTGCTGTGCGTTGGCTACGTCGTGGCCCCCCTTCTCTGATGCCGATCGAAACGAGCAGCAACCTCAAGAGCGCTCTCGCACGGGTGGAGACCATGCTCGGCGACCTCACGTCCAGCGAAGTCCCTGTGCTGACGGAAACCAGTTCCCACATCGTGCGGTCGGGCGGGAAGAGACTTCGCCCTCGCGTGCTCCTGCTGTCGTTCGAAGCGTGCGGTGGGGCGGACGTTTCCATGGCGATTCCCGTAGCCACGGGTGTGGAGTTGATACACACCGCCTCTCTCGTTCACGATGATATCAATGACCACAGCGACCTGCGGCGGGGAACGGAGACGATCAACGCGCGTTGGGGCAACACGCTGGCCCTCCTCACCGGAGACTTCATCTTCATCAAGGTGCTGAACCTTGTTGCAGGACTTAACCCTGATGTGATACGGATCTTGGCCAGAGCCTGCATCGCTCTCGTTGAGGGTGAGACTCTGCAGACGGCCAGTGAGGGCGAGCGCAACACCACCGAAGAGGACTACCTGGAAGTCGTGGAGCGGAAGACAGCCTCGCTGTTCTCGGCGTGCTCCGAACTGGGATCGCTCATGGCGGGAGGAACTCCGGAGCAGCACACTGCGCTTCGAGGGTACGGGTACAACCTCGGCGTCGCGTTTCAGATCCGCGACGACGTGCTCGATCTTATCGGGAACAGTGATCGGTTGGGCAAGCCGATCGCTCGGGATCTGGATCAGCAGAAGATGAGCCTTGCCACGCTCTACGCGTTCGGAACAGCGGACGAGGCCCGCGAGGCACTCGCGGGCAAGGAACGTACCTCGGTCATCGAGACCTTGGAGCGGGCGGGAGGCATTGAGTACGCGATGCAGCGCTCGCGCGAGTATAGCGAACGGGCGAAGCAGCAATTGTCGATCCTACCGAGTTCCTCGGCTCGCGAGGAACTGGTGACGCTGGCCGATACGGCCGTGAAACGAGAGGCCTAGCACAGGCGATCAGCGCGTTGCGGATCGCCTGGATGGATGGAGCATGAAGAACGACCTAACCAGGGGGGCGAGATGAGCGGACTGTGGAAGATTAGGCGTTTCGTGTTTTGGGCGGCGATTGTCGTCGTCGGAGCCGTGGTAGTGGTAGCGGCTGCGTTCTACTTCGACCAGTTCACGGAGGGCCACTGGTTCTGCGGGAAGCTCTGCCACGCCAACCGGCCTCAGGGGATCACGCTCGAGGTGTCGAGTCACGCCAACGTCGAGTGCGGCACCTGTCACATCGGCCCCGGCCTGTGGCCCAAAGTCGAAGCGAAGATCCTCAGTATCAGCGAACTGGTGTCGACCATCGCCAACAGCTATGAGCGTCCGATCGAATTGCCGGTGGAGCGCATGAAGCCGGCCGACGTCGTTTGCGAGCAGTGTCACTGGGCCGAGAAGGACTACCCGGAAAGCGTGCACTTGACGAGCCGATTCGCGAGCGACGAGCAGAACACGGAGACGCAAACGGTCTTCTCCGTCTACGTTAGCGACGCGAATCAGGCGGGGATGCCCGGTGCGCACTGGCACGTCGAGAACACCGTGTTGTTCGCCAGCGTCGACGAAGTGCAGCAGGAGATCCCCTGGGTCGCCGTGGAGCAGGAGGATGGGAGCCTGATCGAGTACATCGCAGCCGGGGCATCTCTCTCCGAGGACGAGCTGGGAGCATTGCACCGCGAGGAGATGGACTGCCTCACGTGCCACAATCGCGCGGCGCATCAGTTCCGAGATCCGGAGCTCGAGCTGGACAAGGCGCTGGCCGCCGGGGAAGTCAATCCGGATCTGCCCTATGTCAAGAGAGAAGGCATGGCGCTTCTCTCGGGGGATTACGCTTCCCAGGACGAGGGAATCGAGCAGATGACCGGCCTTGCTGAGTTCTATGCGTCGGAGTATGCGGCGACCTTGGCCGGGATGGAGCACGAGATCGACACCGCCGTCGAAGTCCTGCAAGAGATCTATCACACCACGGTCTTCCCCGAGATGAATCTCACCTGGGATGTGTACCCGGACAACCTGGGCCACAGCGACTCTCCCGGATGCTTCCGCTGTCACGATGGGAAACACGTGGGCACGACAGGAGACTCGATTTCGCGGGACTGCACTTCGTGCCACTCTCTCCCAGCGGCGCCGGCAGATCGGGGGCAGCAAGCCCCGACGGCCGAGGAGCCGACAGCGGCGCACGTCGTCGTCCCGACCATCTCTCACACCCTGGAGGGGCGCGCTCAGTGCCTGACGTGTCATGGATCAGGCCCTCTGGGGGTTCCGGAATCCCACGTCGGGCTCGCAGACGAAGGCTGCACGAGCTGTCATCTGCCGGGAGAGTTGTAGAGAGCGCCGAAGCACGCCGAGGCGAAAAGGGGGATTCGTCGCAGAGGTACTCCCCGGGGAACCTCACAGGATTGCTGTCAAACGCTGGTTCAGGACTGCCGATTTGCGTTGACACCTAGCGGGGAGCTGAAGTACACTGCTTGACAATGGTGGTTTGCCGGTTTGTGCCCGATAGGTGCTGCAAGGGGTCGGTCCGCGGAGAAGGGGGCAACCGAGAGCAATCCTAGGCTGTCGATTGACAATCTCACAACAGGCTAGCCTTACTATTTCTGGGAGGTATAGTACCTATGGCAAAGACGAAACTTGCGATACTGCTCGCGACGATCCTCTGTCTCGGGGTCTTCGTCGCCTTCGCAGACACACCGCAAGAGGCTTGGGAAGGGTCTCCTCATGCAGACCGCGAATCCGAAGGATTCGCACACTGGGACGAGGACGATCCGGCCGTCGTGCCAGCAAGTTGCGCCAAGTGCCACAGCGGAGCCGGTTTCATCAACTTCCTCGCAGGCGTGGAGGACGAGGACGCCGCCCCCGGCGTGATCACGTGTGAGTCCTGCCACGACCCCGCGGTCGAGGCGCTTGACTCCGTGACGTTTGCGTCCGGTGCGGTCGTCGACGTTGTTTCGGCAGAAGCGCCGTGCGTCCAGTGTCACCAGGGACGTTCTTACGGTGGTGCCGTTGACGCTGCCGCTGAGGGCGTTGACGCAGATGCCGTGATCGAGGGACAACGCTTCATCAACGTCCACTACGCGGCCTCGGGCGCAACCCGTGAGGGAAGCGTTGCCAACGTCGGCTACGAGTACGATGGGCAAGATTACGTCGGCTTGTTCGCCCACTCCGGCGGCTTCGATGCCTGTGCCAAGTGCCACGATTCGCACTCGCTCGAACTGCTGATCGATGCCTGCGTCTGTCATCCCGGCGCCACCGATCCGGGCACGATCCGGAGTGGCACAACCGACTACGACGGCGACGGCGATACCGCCGAGGGCGTCAAGTACGAGATCGAGACGCTGCATGAAGCGCTTCTCGCTGCCATCGGATCGACCGGCATCGTCTACGATGCTCATAGCTATCCCTACTGGTTCGACGCGGCCGGGGCGAGCTTCGCGGCGTGGACGCCTCGCCTGCTGAAGGCGGCGTACAACTACCAGTTGGTGGCCAAGGAAGCCGGTTTCTACGCGCACAATCCCAAGTACGCGATTCAGCTGCTGATCGACAGTCTCGCCGACCTCGGCGCGGACGTGAGCGGCTACGCCCGACCGTAAAACGAATCCGTCCTTGGAGTAGATCATTGCGGGGGCAGGATGCGAGAGTGTCCTGTCCCCGTTTCTCTTCGGAGGAAGCGGCGCAGCGATCGGGTCTGACTCTCGGACCCGGCGTCGCATGTTTGATTTCGGTTCCGCGTGGCGACCTTCGAGCGCGCTGACGGGTTTTGATATCGCATCGACCCACAGGTACGATTCTTCCGATCCGCGGTCAGCAGACAAGGGGGCATGGAGCATTGGAACCGCAGACCCGTTCTCAGAACAAGGCCGAGCGCGCCCGATCCACACGGCGACTCCCGTACTACATAGGCGGAGCCATCGTCGTCGCGGTGGTCGGGTGGCTTCTGTACAGCAACATCCTCAACGCCACCGCGCCGTACTTGACGGTGGGCGAGCTTCTCGCCGAGGGCCCTTCGGATCGCCTGGTTCGGGCGACGGGCGTCGTCGTCGGACAGACGATCGTCTGGGACGCAGAGGATCTGAAGCTGAGATTCGACATCGCCGACGAAAGCGGCGCATCGATCTCCGTCGAGTACAGCGGCGTACGACCCGATCTCCTGGAAGACGGAACGCAGGCCGTGGTCGAGGGGAGCCTCAGAGATGCGACCACGTTCGATGCTTCTGCGATCCTTCTCAAGTGCCCGTCCAAGTACGAGGAGGAGTAGCCGATGGCGAGCATCGGAACGTGGACACTCATTCTATCGGTCGTGGTCGCGGCCTACGGCGCTCTTGCGGCGCTCATCGGTGTGCGCAGGCGCTCGCAGCGGCTGACGGAAAGCGCCGAAAAGGCCGTTTGGACGGTCGCCGGCCTGGCGGCGGCCGGTTGCGCAATCCTGCTCTACGGGTTGCTGGCACACCAGTTCCAGATCCAGTACGTGTACGAGCACTCGAGCACAAGTCTTCCCGTCATCTATCGGATCTCGGCCCTCTGGGCAGGTGAAGAGGGCTCTCTTCTGTTGTGGTTCTGGTTCGTGGGCCTCCTGTCGTTCGCCGCCATTGCGAGACGGGACGGAAGAGATCCTGTCAGAGGGCATCTTGTGGCCGTCTTGGCGACGGTCCAAGGCTTCTTCGCTCTGATCCTCCTTCTCACGAGCAACCCGTTTGCGGTTCTCCCCATGGCGGCGACCGAAGGAACAGGATTGAACCCGCTGCTCCAGAACGTGGGCATGATCCTGCATCCGCCTGTGTTGTTCCTCGGGTACGCCGCCTACACGATTCCGTTCGCCCTTTCCTTCGCGGCGCTCGCCGCAGGGAAAACGACAGATTGGATCGTGAGGATGCGCCGTTGGAGTCTATTCAGCTGGGCCACCCTCGGAGCGGGAATCCTGATCGGCGGGTGGTGGGCGTACGTGGAACTCGGCTGGGGTGGATTCTGGGCGTGGGATCCGGTGGAGAACGCGTCTCTCATTCCCTGGCTCGTCGGCACTGCGCTCCTTCACTCCACCATCGCCGAGGAGCGCAGACGGCTCCTTCGCCGATGGAATCTCGTCCTCCCTGCGCTTGTCTTCTCCCTCTGCCTGTTCGCCACCCTGGTTACGCGCGGCGGCGTCATCGTTTCCGAGCTTCACGGGTTTGCCAGCAACGTGCAGCCCATCGCCTACTACCTGTTCGCGGCGATCGGTATCACGCTCGTTTCGACGGTGGCGCTGGTCATTCGCCGTCGCGGGTCTTTCGCTGAAGACGCGGCCAGTGCGGGGATCATTTCCCGCGAAACGAGCTTCTATACCGCCAATGTGCTTCTCTGCGGCGCGGGGGCCGTCGTCCTCCTCGGGACGGTCTACCCTTCCCTGGTTCAGGCGATCCGCGGTGTGTCGGTCAGCCTGGGTGCGTCCTTCTTCAATCGCGCTGCCGGTCCGCTCATGCTCCTTGCTGTGTTCTTGATCGGCATCTGTCCCGTGCTCGCTTGGGGACGATCCACGCGAGCGACGGCCGCACGGCTTGTCCTCTCCGGCATCGTGGCGCTCCTGGCGGTCCTCATCATGGCCTTTCTTCGCATTCGCGACCCGTTCTCGTTGGTCTCGACCTTCGTCTCCGCCTTCGTGACCGCATCCCTGGTCGGCGTTGTCGCGAAGGACATGGCGGCCTGCTGCCGCAAGGCCGACCGGATCTCCCGATGGCTGGGCGCGGTCGCCGCACAGCTACGGCGAGGCCGTCGCCGCTATGGCGCACATCTCGCTCACTTGGCGATTGTGCTGATTCTGGTCGGGATCACCGGATCCACCGCCTACAAGTCGGAACGTCTCGTATCGCTCACGCCCGGGGAGTCGACGCAGTTCCACGCCTACGAGCTGACATACGAAGGGTTCGCCGTGGAGACGCTCGATGACCAGCCGGCGACCTATCAAAGCAGGATCCGCTACGAGGCAGCGCTCACCGTGACCCGCAACGGATCCTTCGTGACGATTCTCCGGCCGGAGAAGAACTACCACTGGGCGATGCAGAGCCCGTGGGTGACGGAAGTGGCCATCTCAAGCAGCCTGCTGGAGGATCTGTACGTCGTCCTCGCCAACCTGGATGAGGACGGGAGAGCGGGATTCGAGCTGATTCTCAACCCGCTCGTCAGCTGGCTCTGGATCGGCGGCGCGTTGCTGCTGGCCGGCGCGCTGCTTGCGGGATGGAAAACGAAATCCGGACGGGCGGAAAGGAGTCGGGATGGCTAGGCGCCTGGCTGTTGTCGGCAACGCGTTCTTCGTGACGCTTGCGCTGTGCTGGGTTGCGTTGTGCGCCGAGACCGGCGTTATCGAGGGCACTGTTCTCAATGGCACGAAATCGGATGCCCCGATCGCGGATGCGACCGTCATGTTGCTCGCGTGGCGGGGGGACGAGCAACTGGAGCCGCGGATGGCGACAACCGACGGGGAAGGCCTGTTCCGATTCGCAGATTTGGAGACCGCCGGACGGGTGTACCGACTCGTCGCCGAATACGAAGGGATCACCTACGGTTTCGAGCCGAGGAGCTTCCCCCCGGATGAGACTCTGATCTCGGTCCCACTGACCGTCTATGAGACCACGACGGCCGATGACAGCCTGGTCGACGATCGGGTCCACCTGATCGTCTCGCGAGAGGTGGGAGTGCCTTATCTCCATGTCCAGGAGGTCCACGTCTTCGCCAACGAGAGCGGGAGAACCTATCTTGGCCACGCCGAAGCGGAGATGTGGACGACGATCCACTTCATCCTGCCCGAGGACGCGGCCAACGTTGAGTGGCTCGGCGGATTCCCCGAGGGATCGATTGTGATCTCCTCCGAGGGGTTCGATTACGTTCTTCCCGTTCTCCCAGGGACCGCGCAGTTCACGTTCAGCTACACGCTCCCGCTCCCCGAGGTCTCGTACTCCCTAGAGAAGGTTCTCGCGTATGCCACGCGCCATGTGGACATCTTCGCCAGCTCCGGCGTCGTCTCGCTTACCGCCCCCCAGCTGACCGATGCCGGGCCCGTGTCGATGATGGAAGCGAGCTACTCGCACTTCACGGGTGAGAACCTCGCGAGCGGCGCAGTGCTTGCCCTGACGTTCGATCGGGTCGACTCGCCGGAGCTCGCTCCCACAGAAGGGAGTTCGATGCTGCCGACCGGCGTCATCATCGCCGTCGCGGCCGTGCTGATTCTCGCTGTCTTGACGTACCCGTTCATTCGCCGTCGCGGGAGACGCGCGGGATGATCCAGGTTCGGGGTCTCGTCAGATCCTTCGGCCCCACGCATGCATTGCGCGGCCTGGATCTGGATGTCGCGGACGGCGAATCGCTGACGATTCTCGGCCCGAACGGCGCGGGGAAGACAACGTTCCTTCGCATTCTGGCGACCCTGCTGAAGCCTACGGGGGGCGAGGTCCGGATCAATGGCACGGATCTACATTCGAGTACGTGCGAGGCTCGCAGGCAGCTTGGCTTCTCCTCGCACGACTCCTTGATCTACGACGACTTGTCCGTGGAGGAGAACCTGCACTTCTACGGGAGGCTTTACGGCATCAGCAAGCGGAAGGAGCGCGTCGAAGAGGTCCTCCGGTTGGTGGGACTCCGCCCGCGTCGACACAGCCGAGCACGTACGCTTTCTCGCGGGATGCAGCAGCGCCTCTCGTTGGCTCGCGCCATCCTCCATGAACCACCGATCCTCCTCCTTGATGAGCCCTATTCGGGACTCGATCAGGAGGCGGCCAGGATGCTGGAGGAGCTGCTCGCCGCCGTTCGTGCGGAGACGCGCACCGTGGTGATGACAACGCACAATCTCGAGCGAGGCCTCAGCCTGTCGGACCGAATCTGCATTCTCTCCAAGGGCCGGGTGGCCTACGAGGCGACCAGCGCACGGCTGTCCTTGAGTGAGCTTCGTGTTGCCTACTGGGAGAAGACGCAAGAGGCGAGCAGCGCAGCGCAGGGAGGCTCGGAGTGAACGCCCTGCGCAAGGCGCTGACGATCGTGTGGAAGGACATGGTCTCCGAGTGGCGAACCAAGGAGATGTTCAGCTCGATGTTCGTCTTCATCCTTCTCTTGATCGTGGTCTTCAAGTTCAGTTTCGACCTTCGCACCACCAATGCCACGCTCCTTGTTCCCGGCATCCTGTGGGCGGCGCTTACCTTTGCCGGAACGCTCCAGCTCGGCCGCTCGTCCTCATTGGAGATCGAGGATTCCCACATGGACGGCCTGTTGCTGGCGCCTGTCCCGCGATCGGCGATCTATCTGGGCAAGATGCTGGGCAACCTGCTGTTCATGTCCGTCACCGAAGCGATCATGCTGCCCATCTTCTCCGCGATGTTCAACGTGAACCTGTTCCGGCCTCTCGTTCTCCTCGCTCTCTTCTTGGGGACCGTAGGGTTCGCGTCCGTGGGGACGCTTCTGTCCACCATGGCTGCCAACTCCCGAGCACGCGAGGTCATGCTGCCTGTCCTGTTGTTCCCGATCGTTCTGCCCATCATCATCTCGGCTGTTAAGCTGACCGCCGGCGTGCTGGACGGAGCGGCATGGCAGAGCCTGGTGCCGTGGGTGCGGTTCTTGATCGCATTCGATATCGTCTTCCTTGTCGTCTCCCTCATGACGTTTCGCTTCGTGGTTGAGGGATGACCCGAGTCGAGGTATGGGAGAGGAGGTCCTTACGATGAAGAAGAAGATTCGCGGCACCGACGTGTTGCTGTGGTTGACCGCTGCAGCCATGATCGCGGCGCTGTATCTGGTCTTCTTGTTTGCGCCGACTGAAGCGAAGATGGGAGACGTGCAGAGGATCTTCTACTTCCACGTTTCGTCGTCGTGGGTCGGATTCTTCGCGTTCTTCGTGACCTTTGTCGCGGGAATCGGCTACCTACGAACCCGGAAGCGACGGTGGGACATCCTCGGGGTTTCGTCGGCCGAAATCGGCATCGTGTTCACGGGCATGGCCGTCATCACAGGGTCGATCTGGGCCAAGCCGACTTGGAACGCGTGGTGGCCGTGGGAACAGGAGCCCCGCCTGATCCTCGTCACGGTTCTTCTGCTAGTCTACTTCGCGTATCACATGCTGCGGGCCTTTCTTCGCGAGGCGGAGCAGAAGGCGCGGTTCACTGCCGTATACGGCATCGTTGCCTTTGCCGGAGTCCCGATCACGTTCCTGTCGATCCGATGGTGGCAGAGCGTCCATCCCGTGGCCTTCGCGAGCCAAGGAGGCGGGCTGGCTCCCGCGATGCTGTGGACGTTCCTGTTCTGTTTGGCGACCTTCACGGCTCTCTACTTCGTGCTGTTGATCCAGCGGTTCCGTCTGTCAGCCATGGCAGACCAGGTCGAGGAGTTGAAGCGCCGTGCGCTTCACTAGGACAAGGAGAGGAAGATGACATACCTTGCTGCTGCCTACGGCGTGTTCTGGGGCTTGACGTTTCTCTACGTGTTCAGCATTGCCCGTCGGCAACGACGCCTCCAACAGGAGATCTGCGCCCTACAGGAGACCCTGAAGGACGAGAACCGTTAGGCCCGCGTTCAGCACAGCCACAAGCGCCCCGACAGGCGGAGGACCACCCTGCGTCGGAGAAACCTGTCTAGGCGCGAAACGCCTTTCTCAGTGCACGCCGCCTTGAGCGCATCGCATGTGAGAAAGCTCGTCAGGGACAGCAGTTGCGGCTGCAATTCGACCGGATATACTAGTCTCGACCGTTCGGTCGAATCGCGGAGGTGCGTTCATGGGAGTGTCTGCAAGACGGGTTCGTGAACGCGAGGCACGCGTGTCGCTCATCCTCGACGCTGCACTCCAGGTCTTCACTTCCCGAGGTCTGCATGACGGCACGATGGAGGAGATCGCCGAGGCAGCGGAGCTGGGAAAGGCGACCCTCTACTACTACTTCCCATCGAAGGAGACAATCCTGCACGCGCTCGTCGAGCAGACGATCGGACATCACTTCGAAGGGATTCGCGAGCGAGCACAACAGGCGACCGGTCCGTTGGAGGTTTCGAAGGTCATCATTGAAGGCCTTGCCTCCAACTACGAGAAGACGCCCGAGCTGTTTCGCCTCCTGTACATGGTTCTCGTCTCCCCATCCGAAGAGGCGCGTCAGGCAGTTCGTGCGTTCGGAGAGCATCATCGCCGTTGGCTCGTGAAGCTGCAGGGCGACGTCACGAAAGCGCTCGAGGGATCGGGGATCTCTCCGGCGACGCTGGTGAGCTTCACGGGAACGCACATTCACGGCCTGAATCTGCTGGCCCTTTCGGGAAGGAACATGGATTCGCTGGTCGATAACGCAATCGACGCCGTCGGCGCGTTCCTCGGAGCAGCGGCCGGCGCATGACGCGACTCGGAAGCTCGATCACCAAACAACGCGCCCTCTCGGGGGTAAACCGTAGGAGGAATACAGTGTCCCGGAAACTATGTCTAGCTGCACTGGCGAGCCTGATCGCCTTCGCCGCTGCCGCGTCCGAAGGACTGATGACGGACGAAATCGTCATCCAGTACCCCGACACGTACGCGAAGGTCCTCGCGGCCGATCTCGCCAAGATGAGCGCGGACGATGGGCTGCGAAGCGGCGTCATCGGCCCGCTGGCCGCGGCCAATCACCCGCTCAATGGGATCCTGCGTTCTCTGGGTGTGCTGGAGCTCGACGTCGCTGACGTCGTGTATGCGGCGTACGGGACGGGAAGCGGTATGACGCCGACCTCCTTGGTGAGGGGCGTGGACACCGTTGCCGCAATGGAGGCCGCCTCGGCGCTCGAACTCGAGGCAGCGAATCCCGAGTCGTCGTACGCAAACTGGGATCTCGAGACGATCGCCGACACGCCTGTGGTCATCGCCGGCGGACGGTTTGGGCCGTTCGAGATGCAGTGGAGCTACTTCGCCGATCGAGGTTCCCTCTGGATTGGATCCGAGATCGGACTGATCGCTCCGCCGGATCGGGACCGACTGCGCGCGTCCGCGGAGTCGATTCTTTGCGGAGCGGCGGGCACAACTCCGATCTTCCCTGAGCTGTGCATCTCGTTGGGCGTCCGGGGCGGAGACCTTGCCTTCGTGCGGATCACCGATCCGGCGGTCGATCGTCCGTCGGAGGCGGGCGAGGAGGCGATGGGCTACGCGGTCCGATTCGGCGATGACTCGGCGACTGTGAGCTTCATCGTGCGCTTCGCATCGGTCGCGCAGGCATCCACCGCCGCGTCGAAGATCTCCGCAGGAACCAGCGCGTATCTTGCGCAGGATCTCTACAACGGTGAACTCGTCAAGCTCACGCCGGCCGGGGACACGCTCCTGTTCGATGTGAGCGCGGACCTCTCAGGCATCGTCGGACTCCTCATGTTGACGGTCCCGATCCTGTAGTCCTCGGAGACCCATGCGTCGATTCCTCCGATCGGTTGCGGCACTCTCCGCGCGGCACCCGGTGGCAGTGCTGATCGCCGTCGCGAGCATCACCGGGCTCATGGCGCTTTCGGCGACTCGGCTTCGTGTCGCCAATGACCCGCAGGAGTTTCTCCCGACGCATGAGAAGGTCGATGCGCACGAAGAAATCGAGCGGCGGTTCGGGAGTGTGAGCTTCTCGGGCACGCTCTACGTCCGCTTCTCGCCGCGGCCGGGTCTCGGCGTCGACTCGCCGCAAGCGATCCTGGAGATGGACGCCGCGTTGTCCGCACTTCGAGGAATCCCCGGGATCACCAGCGCTGAAGGCGTTCCGGATTTCGTTAGGGCCATTCACGCCGGGCTGCACGGAGGCGACGCCGCCTACAGCGTGCTGCCGGTCGATGATTGCGACCTCGGCTATGCGTTCGAGGACGTCATTCGGATGGCCTTCCAGCGGATGACCCTCCTTCAGAGCTTCACGTCGTCTGAGGGGACCGCCCTTGCCCTCGCGTCCGTCGATGCGGACGCAGACCTCGTCGAGGTCTCGCGGGCCGCCGAGGCCGCATTGGAGCAGCTCGAGCCCAGCGCGACGGAGATTGGCCTCGTCAGCTACGGAACGTCCCTCTCGATCTTCGATCAGGTTACGAGACGAGACGTGCGCCTGTTCGGTCCGTTCACCGCCGTGATCGCCGTGGTCGTGCTCGTGTGGATCTTCCGCATCCGGGACCGCAGAGAACTCGTTTTGCTCCTGACACTCCTGCTGTCCCTGGCGACGATCGCCCTCGCGCCGTATATCCCGGTGGGAGCAACGACTGGCGCTCAACTCGCCTGCGGCTTCGGACTGATCGGAGCCATGATCCTCACCAGCCGGCGCACGTCTGCGCTGCGCATCGCCGTTTGGGCCGCCCTCGCGCTTCTGCTGATCCTTCTCCACAGTGGCCTGGGATTGGGCATCGTGTCGTTGGTGGCCGTCGCGTTCAGCTTCCGCCGGCTCTCGAACCTCTACTTGCCGTTGCTGATCGTGATCCTCACCGCCGTGTGGACGTTCGGGCTGCTCGGACTCTGGGGCGTTCCCGTGAACTTCCTGATGATCGCCGTGCTGCCTCTTCTGCTCGGCGTCGGAATCGATGACGCCATTCACATGCTCCATCGCTATGAAGGCGAGCGGCGCCTCGGCCATGCCGGTGGAAGCGCTATCGACATCGCGGTCACGCGAACCGGACGCGCGCTCCTCCTCACGACGCTGACCACGGTCGTCGGATTCTCCTCCCTCGTTGTGTCGAGAAGTCCGACCATCCAGCAGTTCGGCCTGCTGGCCGGTTTCGCCATGCTGACGAGCTTCATCGTAACCATGGCGGTGATCCCCGCATCGAAGCACCTGATGCGGGAATCCGCCGCTGAGCGTGCTGATCCGCTGGGTGACGAAACACGCCTCGGCCGGTGGCTAGGGAAGTACGCGACCTTCGTCGCTCGATCCAAGATCGGACCGCTCGTTGTGGCGGCCGCCGTGCTGCTCGGGGTCGGAGCGTTTATTATCGGACAGGATCTTGAGATCTACGCCTTCGACCTGCGTCGGATGCTTCCGCCTGACTTCCCGATTGTGCAGCTGTACGACGACATCAATGAGGAATTCCGCGTCTACGACGAGGTCAGCGTCTTGGTCAAGGGGCCAATCGCGAGCCTCGAGGTCATGCGCGCGCTTGTCGACACCGCGCCGACCGCGCTGTCCGCTTCTCCGTACGTTCGCAAGGTGACGTCGATCGCCCACCTTCTCGACGACGCCCGCCGTGTGAATCTGCAGCTGGAAGCGCAGTTCATGCGCCGCTTCCTGGAGGCAGGAGCCGCGGAGGCCTACGAGGAGCTGCTCGATGCGGTCTTTGCGGACCCGGACCTGCGCACCCGCGCCGCCGGGTATGTCGACCGGGACGAGAGCGGGGAGTACACGGCGACGGTGATTCGGGCAGACGTCCTCCGATTCCACAACCACGAGCAAGCGGAGGCCGTGTCACAGGACATCACGACTCGGGCGGTGCCCCTGGTCGCGAAGTTGGAGGGTCTGGGTTTGGAGGTCGTGGTGACCGGGTCCCCCTACCTCACCGAGCTGTCGCTGCGTTCATTGCGCGACGGGTTCTTCATGTCGATGGGGATCGCATTCCTTCTGTGCTTCGCCGTGATCGCCTTGGTCTTTCGCTCCCTGCGGTGGGCGGCGGTCAGCGTCGTGCCGATGGCCTTGGTGATGGGATTCGAACTCGCCACGATCAAGCTGCTCGGTATTCGGATCAACGCGTCGACCGCCATGGTGGCGGCCATCGCCATTGGCGTGGGCGTCGACTACGCGATCCACCTCGTCCAGAGGTTCCGCGAGGAGCGCAATCTAGGGATGGCCGCATCGAGAACCGGCGAGGCGTTGTTCAGTGGATGCGTCACCACCATCGCGGCGTTCTTCGCTCTAATTCTGGGTACCATCCTGTGGAACCGTGATTTCGGCCTTCTCGCCGGAACGGCGGTCTTGTACGCGTTCGCCGTCACCGTCATGATCCTTCCCGCCATGCTCAATCTGGTAGTCAAACCGCTTGAAGACAAGGAGTGATCGACCATGAAAAGAGGCCCCCTCCTGCTTCTCTTGCTCGTGTTGACGATCGGCGGGGCGCTCTGCGTTCTGGCCGCCGATTCCGACGGTGATGGGCTGAGCGACGCCGAGGAGGCCGTCCTATCCACCGACGCGCTGAATCCGGACAGCGACGGCGACGGACTCAGCGACGGCGAGGAGTACCTCGAGCGATTCACCGACCCGCTCAGGGAGGACACGGATGGGGACGGGCTTCTCGATGCGGAGGACGCGTTTCCCCAGCGCCTCGCCTACCGCGATCTCTACGACGTCACCACGGTCGATGCTAGCCTTCACGAGACGCCTGACGGAGAGAAGCTTGTGCAACAGGTCGTCGTCAAGGTGTGCGACGTCATCACCATCGACTGGAACGCGTACTTGACGGATTTCGTCCTCGTCGGCGCGGAATTCGGAATGAGTCGAGACTTCTGCGATCCGGCGAAAACCGATTGGGCGGCCCTCGGCCACTACGCACTGGACGAGGAACTTGCGACGGCCGAGATCGTCCTGCCGACGTCCCACGGGCTGTTCGAGGCGAACATCCCCTGGTTGACCCCGTCGATGACGCCGTCCGATTGGCCGTACCACGTCTACGCCAAAGAGCTACAGGTTGGGCAGACGCACAGCTTCCACGTCTTCTCGCACGAACTCCTCGCGTGGGGAGAGGATCCGTTCTTCGTCACTCGGGGCGAGGTGCTCGGGATCGAGACCCTCCCCATGGATCTTCGCGTCGGGCGTCGCGAGTACGAGGTGTACGTGGTCGAGTGCACGTGGGATCACGTGACGTTCAGCGACCCGTACTTCAGCATCTTCCTCGGCGAAGCGCCCCGCCTGACGGTGCGCGCCTACTTCACCGTCGACCACAACGTGCTGCTGCGCTACACAACCCCATACTTTCGTGTGACCCCGTCCAAGTCGGTCGGATTCTCCGACTTCTTCGTCGATCACTAGCGCGGAAACGCCGGGGAAACGCTGACGACGCAGCTGTTCGGCAAGACCTGATGGCCCCGTCGCTGTCCCCGAAGGGCTTTCGAGGGGCACCGCCTGCGATCAGACGTGCATCGGCTGCGGGCTCTGCGCGCAGTGTGTTGACGCATGTCCGGTCCAAGCGCTGTGGACGATGGAGGAATTCCTCCTCACCGACACCGATCGGTTCTCGGCAAATCTGATCGTTCAGTAGGTCGCAACGGAAACGGGAGGGAGCGGCGGGCGTATCAACGTCCGCCGTTCCGCAATCTGTCGGCTTCAGCCGACAGACCTCGGCGAGAACTGCAGGAAAGAAGCGGGCGGACGCCATCCGGCGCCCGCTCTTCTCACTCTCTCGCACTCGCTCGGCCTGGCGAGAAGTGAATCCGGCCATTGCACCTGTCAGCACCCCCTCAAGACCTCCAAGTCACTCGCGATCGAAGAACAGGCCGGTTTCGCCATCAAGTGCGTGCCCTTTTCTCGCGTACTCGCTAGGTGGGTTGAAGAGAATGGGAGCGGGCACAAGGCGGCTGCGTCCAGCATCCTCTCCGAAGTAGGCAAGTAGAAGCAGGAACAGCCCTCCCATGGCATTCACAACGTTCTTGAGGTTCGCCTTCTCGAAGTCCTTGCTTCGATTGTGCTTCACAGCGTTGTGGTCGCTCCACCAATCTGGGGGCACATCTTCCCGCCAGTTGGCCCACGGGCGCAGCGTGAGCCCGAATCGAGGGATGGCAGCTTCCATGTCTCGAAGCCTCGGCTCGGTTTCGGCCAGGGCAGCCCTATACTCCCGCATGTTGCCTGCCAGATGACCGATCTGCCCGCATCGGAGCTTCATCACAACATCAACCTCAGATGCTGACGCAATAAGAAGAATCGTCATCTCGGTTGAGAACGTCGCGAAGTTCTGCTCAGAGAAATCGACGTAGCGAGCCAACCGCGCCAGATCCTCCTCAAGTGCAAGGAAGTAATTCCAGTGGTGTTCCGTTTCCGCCGTCCTGATTGCCATACCGTCCTCCGAACGAAGCTAGTCCTCTTCCCTGGTGAACAGCAGCGCGAAGTAGTGCAGGAGCAACCCAAGGCCTCCGAAGAAGGCGCCTAGGACAAACCACTTCAAGCCCATTGTCTCGTTGCCGGCCGGCAGCAACCCTAGCGGAAGCGCGACCCCCACCACGGCCATGTACACAAGGATGCTCCAGGCGTACACCAGCCCCCTTGGCCTCTTCAGTCCTGCTATCTGACTGAAGAGGCTCTCAAGCTCCGCCCTTGCCCTCATCCGTTGTTGCTCTGCAGCCGCCTTGTGCTGCAATGCCATGTCTCTCTCACTGACCTTGAGCTGAGTTGCTTCCATCGACTCAACAGACGGAGCCATCGTATACCCGATCCTGTCGAGGACACTCGGTAGCCTCTGAGCACGCTGCCTCTGCACTTCAAAGAACACTGACCTGCAGAGCTCGCGCATTGAGCCTGACACTTCGATTCCAGCTTTGCGGAGTTCTCTATCGAATTCCGCGCTGAGAATGCTCGTCGCCAAGGATCTGAACAGCCGGAACGCGTTTCTGCACTGGTCACTGAGGTCATCAACGAGATCTAGCTGCCGTCTTGGCGCAATAGACCAGGTCTGGTGTCTCTCAGCAAGGCTTTGGGCGCTGACAGTGCCTTCTGATTCCACCAAAGCATCGAGTATCGAGGATACGTAGTCCGCCTCTTCCCACTTCACGAGTTTCACCCGTGCCTCCCGAAGCCTCCGTTTGGCATCCCTGAGTTGCTCAAGGACTAGTCCCATTCGATGCTTGGCCGCCCTTCGCTCAGATCCGAGTGACACAAGCCGTGTCGCAAGAAACCCGCCAACAATGGCGACGATCGCTCCCGCCGTCTGGGCGCATGCTGAGTACAGCCAATTCGGATCTGGCATATGATCAGGATAGCAGTTGCCGTGGAGATACTGCAATTCGCATCTTGTCGGAGTTCCGGGGACACAGTACCCGAAGGGCGTTGGGGTCAAGGGCGTTGTGTGAGTTCCGGGGACGCAGTACTGAACTCAAGGGCGAAGAGCAGAGAGCTGGGGTCAGACCTTCATTCTTCGGATTCTTGACTGAGGGGGAGTCGCGAATCTCTGTCGGGCTTCACAGTCCGTGGTCAGGAGCTCATGGTACAGTCGATTGAACCGCGTGGCCTGCGTCCACGACCCACCGGAGTCGGAGGAGGAGGCCGCGGTGAACGCACTGACTTGGCGACTCGTGTTGGGAGTGAGCAGGTTTGCGAAGGGGCTGCACGTCATCGGACCGCAGACGGTCCGTGTCGAGGACGTGTTTGGCGATGACGAGCGGATCCTCGATCTGGGCGGAGGCGGCGAGGGGGTCATCGGCCAGCTGCG
>CAZMYM010000002.1:85692-170470 GCA_964570515.1 uncultured Thermotogae bacterium
ACGAGCGGATCCTCGATCTGGGCGGAGGCGGCGAGGGGGTCATCGGCCAGCTGCGCGGACGACAGGTCACTGCGGTCGACATTCGGCAAGAGGAGCTCGATGAAGCGCCTGCCGGTCCCACCAAAGGTTGTGGCCGACGCCAGAGACTTGCCGTTTCCAGATGGCTCATTCGATGCGGCGACTGCGTTCTACTTCCTGATGTACGTCTCGGCATCCGACCGCGCAGAGATCTTGAGAGAAGCCTATCGTGTGCTGCGGCCTGACGGCACGCTTCGCATTTGGGATGCAGTCATCCCTGCTCCCGGCCCCAAAGCCCGCAAGACGTTCGTCGTTCCTGTCCGAGCCGAGCTACCCGACCGAACGATCCGAACGCTCTACGGCGTCCGATGGGAGGGCACGAGATGTCCTCTGACACCATTGCTCAAACGGCGCAGGAGGCTGGCTTCACCCTTGTCGGCGCTGAACAGGCAGGTGCCTCGTTCTACCTCACACTTGTTCGGTCGCCTCTGCAGGGCGCACCGAATCGGGCGACACATACCCTAGAGGAGAGGGTGGACCCGGTCACGGTGTTCTGATCTCCGGCTTGCCTCGCTGAGAGCCACATCAGGCGCCCGTTCTCTTCTCGTGCCGCGGAAACCTACACAGAATCTACATCTTTGAGGCGACACATGGTTTCGCTCTCCGCGTAGGTGGGGTAACCGCACCAAGAAGGAGGCGAGCCAAATGCTCAACAACATGGTTGGCGGAATGCCGGGACTCGAGCTGCTCTTGCAGGAACTGCTTCTCCTTCAGTTCCAGGAAGAAGAGACGCCGGCGACGGAGTCGAAGCCGATCGTCCGCGGCGTTTCGTGGCTGCGTGAGACGCGAAGTGAGCAGAAGGCCGATCACGGCGGAGCGCCCCCCGAGACGGATGGCTGGACGTGCCCGCGATGTCGATCGCATCGATGCATTCGGACCAATCCGGGCGACCCGCAAGACGTGACGTTCTGCTGTGTGATCTGCGGTTACACGTTCCACGGAGCTTCGGCCACACGCCTCCCGAGCCCGGAGAAGTAGAGCCCCTTGGGCACACCTTTCCCACGGGGGCGAGAACGGGGAGCACAAACCACAACTCTGCCGTTCTCTGCGGTCACGGTTGTCCGACTCCTACACGAGTTCCGCGAACGCGCGCTTGCCAACCTGTAGGAGGACGGGCGGGGTGAAGGGGATGTCGAGGTCTTGGGATGTGATCTTCTCTTCGTTCACTTGCACGCCGCCTTGGGTGATCATGCGTTTTGCCTCGCCCCGGCTCGCCACGAGGCCCGAGGCTTGCAGGAGATCGATGATCCAGATCGTTCCATCCTCCTTGAGAAGGGAGCGATCGAGGGTCACTTGCGGAACTTCGGACGGACGCTCGTGCCGGATGTGGATCCGGTCGAACTCGGCCTCCGCAGAAGCGGCCGCATCGGCCTTGTGGTACATCGACACGATCTCACGCGCGAGCCGGCGCTTCGCGTCGCGCGGTGCGTCCGCAAGGCCGCTCGGCGGCTCGCAGTCGGTGAGGTAGATGAAGTACGGCTCAATCAGCGAGTCGGGGATCGACAGGAGCTTGCCGTACATCTCTTCGGGTGATTCGCTGATCCCGACGTAGTTCCCGGTCGTCTGGCTCATCGCCCGCTCTCCGTCGAGGCCGATCAACAGCGGCACGGTCATCACGACCTGCGGCTCCTGGCCGTACTCGCGCTGGATGTCGCGGCCGACGAGCAGGTTGAACAGCTGATCGGTCCCGCCGAGTTCGACGTCGGCGCGAATCGCGACGGAATCGTAGGCTTGTGCCAGCGGGTACAGGAGCTCGAGGACGCTGATCGGCTGACCCTCGGCATACCGACCGGAGAAATCGTCTCGCTCGAGCATTCGAGCGACCGTGTACTTGGCCGTCAGGTGAATGACGTCGGCGAAGTCGAGCTTCCCGAGCCATTCGGAGTTGTATCGAAAATCGGTTCTGTCCGGGTCGAGGATCTTGAACGCCTGCTCGCGGTAGGTCTCCATGTTCCGCTCGATGTCTTCGGTCGACATGAGGGACCGTGTCGACGATCGACCGGACGGGTCGCCGATCCTGCGGGTGAAGTCGCCGACGACGAGGACCCCAACGTGACCGAGATCCTGGAACTGGCGCATCTTGCGCAATGGGACCGAATGACCGAGGGTCAGGTGTGGCGCCGAGGGATCGATGCCTAGTTTGATCCGCAGCGGCTCGCGCGTCTCCTCGAACCGCTCGAGCTTCCGGACGAGGTCTTCTCGAGGGACCAGGTTCCCTACGCCGATGGCCAGCGTCTCGTCGACGAGTTGCTCGATCCTGCCGGCCATTTCTAGTTCCCCACGTGCACGACCGAGACGATCCGGTCATCCTCGTCAAGCTGAATCAGACGAACACCTCGTGCGTACCGACGGTATACGTTGATGTCGCCGGCCAGGATGCGGATCACCTTCTGCTCCGTCGTGATGATGATCTCGTCTTGATCGGAGACGATCCCGACGGAGACAAGCGGACCGGCGTCCTCATCGAGCTTGATCCCCTGCACGCCCTTCCCGCCGCGACCCTGAATCGGGAAGTCGTCGAGCGAGACGCGTTTCCCGTAGCCGAACTCGCTCACCATCAGGAGCTTCTTGTCCATCGTGATCTCCCGGCCGAGGCCGGCCATCCCGATCACGCTGTCCCCTTCGTCGAGGCGGATCCCGATGACGCCCTTCGATGGTCGCTTGGTCAGACGCACTTCCTCCTCGTGGAAGCGGATCGTCTGACCGTTGCGTGACGCCAGAATCACGTCGCCGCCCCCGTCGGAGATCTCGACGTCCACGAGGCGATCCTCCTCAACGGCGTTGAGGGCGTTGATCCCGCTCGCATGCACGTTGGAGTAGTCCGACAAACGGTTCTTGTTCACAATCCCGTTCGCGGTCGCCATCAGACAGAGCTGGCCCTCGACGTCGTCGAAACTCGGCACGGGGAGGATCGAGCGGACGAGCTCATCCTGCTCCATTGCGACGACCGATCGCACATTCTTCCCCGCTGCGTCACGATTCAGCGAAGGCAGCTTGTACGCCGGCGTCCGGAAGACCCTGCGCTGGTCGGTAAAGACGAGCAGTTGATCGCGCGCGTTGGCGAGGCTCGTGATCAAGACGTAATCGTCGTCCTTCGTGCGCTGCCCGATCACGCCCTTCCCGCCGCGACCTTGGCTCCGGAAGTCGATCGCGCGAGGGGCATTGATGTAGCCGCGATGCGTCACGCTGACCATCAAATCGTAGTCGGGGATCAGCTCGGAGAAGTCGACATCGCCGTCCTCATCGGTGATTAGCGACCGGCGCGCGTCGGCGTGTTTCTCACTGATCTCGCGCATTTCGCGCTTGATCGTTTCATCGAGAACAACCTCGCTGCCGAGGATCCGCTCGTATTCGGCGATCGCCTTCTGCTTCTCCTCGTACTCCGCGTCGATCTTCTCTCGCTCGAGGGTGCGCAACTGCGAGAGCCGCATCCGCAGGATCGCTTCAATCTGCTCGTCCGAGAGTGCCAACTCGGTCTGGAGGAGGCGAGTCTCCGTCTCGGTGTCCTTCGACGTCCGGATGATCTCGATCACGCGATCGATGTTGTCGAGCGCGATCCGGTATCCCTCAAGGATGTGGGCACGCTTTTTCGCGGCCTCGAGGCGGTGCGCGGTCCGGCGACGGACGACCTCCCTGCGAAAGTCGATGAAGCAATTGAGGATCTCCTTGAGCGACAATGTTCGCGGATTCCCGTCGATGATGACGAGGAGAATGGCCGCGAAGGTTCGCTCGAGCGGCGTGAACTTGAACAGCTGATTGAGTACGACGTTCGGCGTCGCCGAGCGTTTCATCTCGACGACGATTCGGAGTCCTTCGCGGTCCGACTCGTCTCGAAGATCGGAGATCCCGTCGATCTCACCGGCCTGCACCTTGGCCGCGATCGACTCGACGATCGTCGACTTGCGAACCTGGTAAGGAATCTCGGTGATGATGATCCGATCGTCCTCGATCGTGGCCTTGCCGCGAACGGTCATCTTCCCGTGCCCGGTCCGGTACATCTCCTCGATCCCGGCTCGCCCCATGACGAGGCCTCCGGTTGGGAAGTCCGGCCCAGGGATGTAGCGCATCAGGTCCTTGACTGAGATGAGCGGATCGTCCATCAACGCGATGGTGCCGTCGATCAACTCGCCCAGATGGTGAGGCGGGATCTGCGTCGTCATTCCGACAGAAATCCCCCACGCCCCGTTCATGAGGAGACTCGGAACCTTGGCCGGAAGGACGATCGGCTCTTCGAGGGAGTCATCGAAGTTTGGCTGCCAGTCCACGGTCCCTTCGTCGAGTTCCTCGAGGAACTCCATCGAAATCTTGGTCAGCCGAGCCTCCGTGTACCGGTTTGCCGCCGCCGGATCGCCGTCGATCGAGCCGAAGTTTCCCTGTCCGTCGACAAGGGGGTAGCGGTACGAGAAGGCTTGCGCCATGTTGACCATCGTGTCGTAGATCGCCATGTCGCCATGCGGGTGAAACTTACCCATCACCTCGCCGACCACGCGGGCCGACTTGCGGTGGGGCTTGTTGGGGGTGAGGCCGAGTTCGCGGATCCCGTACATGATTCTCCTCTGCACGGGCTTCAGTCCGTCACGAACGTCAGGGATCGCTCGCCCTCGAATGACGCTCATTGCGTAGTTGATGTACGACTGCTCCATCTCATCTTCGATGGACACCGGCTCGATGCGTTCCATGACTCACCCCCCCCCCATCGCGGTTCGGCTTCAGCGGCCAACCGGGACAGTCAAGGATACCTGAATCCCTGACCTGCTGCAAGGTTTCGCCGGTTCCGACCGCGGCCTCATGGGCCTACTCCGGCTCGCGCCTCTCGCGATCGTACGCGTCGCGCCTTCCCCGTTCGGGAGAGCGAATCGAGGGCATCCCGGAGTGCTTCCCCAACGAACGTGAATGCGCAAACGCTGACGACGACGAACCCGGCCGGGATCAGGAACCACGGGTATTGCTCGATGACGGTCACGTCCATCGCCACGTTGAGGAGACCGCCCCAACTGACCATCGGCTCGCGAAGTCCGAATCCGAGAAAGCTGAGCGAGGCCTCGGTGAGCATGGTGCCCGGAATCAGGAGCGTTGCCGTGACGGCCAAGTAGGACGTGGTATGAGGAAGGATATGGCGCAGCAGGATCCGCAGATCACTCGATCCGGCCGCCCGCGCCGCGACGACGAAGTCCGTCTCGCGCAAGCCGATCACGAGTCCCCGGATCACCCTCGCCACGCGCGCCCAGCCGACGACCGCGAGCGCGGCCATCACGCCGAAGAAGACGGCCAGGGGCGGCGCGCTGCGCCCGGCGAGCGCGGCCCCGACAACGAGCACGATCGGAAGCTCCGGGATCATCATGAACCCCTCACCGATCCGCTGGATCACCGCATCAAGCACTCCGCCGAAGTACCCCGAAACGCCCCCAATGACGACGGCAAGCGGCAGAAGAATCAGAATTACGAACGGCCCTACGGCAAGCGAGATCCGCCCCCCGATGAGCGTGCGGGTGAGCAGATCGCGCCCGAAACGATCGGTACCGAATAGACAGATGCGCGCGTCACTCAAGCCGTCTGCGGCTCGAACGCCAAACAGGTGAACGTCGGTGGGGAAGAGCCCCAGCAGATGGTACGACGCGCCGCGCACGAAGAGCCGCACGTAGTAATTTTTCGTCCGATCTTCAGTGAAGTCCCGTTTGAGGGTGCCCGGATCGATGGACATCGTGGTTCGGTAGACAAACGGACGCCAGCTGGAGCCTCCTTCGTCGTGGAAATGTACGCGTGTCGGCGGGGCGTACGCATGCGAGCTGTCCTGATCGCGATACGCATACGGCGAGAAGAACCCCCCGAACGCGGTCAACAAGAACAGGACGGCTAGGATCGATCCTCCGACCCGTGCCAGGTGATGTCGGTGAAACGCTCGCCAGACGCGGTTCCCGCTCACCGTTCTCCCGCGTTGTCCTCGCGAACTCCGGCTCATGTCCCCATCGCAATGGCGCACGCGGTCTCCTTCATCTTAGTCCAGCCGAACACGCGGATCGGCCAAGGCCAGCAGGAGGTCGGCCAACAGGTTCCCGAGCATCAGGAAGACGCCGAAGAAGAGAAGGCCTCCCATGATGACGTATGGATCTTGCCTCAGAACAGCGAGCCAGAACGCGCCCTCCACTGTGTGAAGTCCGAACACGATCGACGCAATCAACGAGCCGGCGACCAGACGGGGCAACTGCATTCCGAGGATGCTGATCAGCGGGTTGATCGCGTTTCGCAGCGCGTGCTGATAGACGACGGCATGCCGCCCCAGGCCCTTGGCTCTGGCCGCTTGTACGTAGGGCTTGGCCAACTCATCGAGCAGCGATCCGCGCGTATAGCGCATCAAACCGGCCGCACCGCTCAGCCCGACGACGAGCCAGATCGGCCACAGGTGCCAGAGAATGTTGGCAAGCTTCGCCCACGACAGCGGCGCTCCAATGAAGCGCTGATCGAGGAAACCGCCCACGCCCAACCCGAATTCGCCGGCGTTGAGCAAGCTGACCATGGCCCACATCAGGACGAGCCCGATCACGAAGCCGGGGATCGACAAGGTCACGAAGCCAAGAACCGTCACGACGTGGTCGCCCGGGCGGTGCTGATGGGTCGCCGCGTAGGCGCCGAGCGGAATGGCCAACAGCCACATGAAAGCGATGGTCGTCGCCGAGACGAGCATCGTCCGAGTGAGCCGGCTTCCCATGAACAGCGTCTCGAACACGGGAAGCGATGTCTCGATGGAATCCCCGAAGTCTCCGCGGGTTACGATATTCCAGAGCCAGTGGCCGTACCGAACAAGAACCGGGCGGTCGAGGCCCAGCTGCGCGCGGAATCGATCGATCGTCTGCTGCGAGAAGTCCGGATTCGCCTCCAGGCGCGTCACGTAGTCGCCCGGCATTAGGTCGACGACAAGGAACGAGACAAAGGAGACAAGAAGCAGAAGCGGTACCATGAGCAACACGCGACGCAGGATGAAGCCGCTCACGATCCCACCCGACCTGAGGACGAACGGGCGCTGGACAGCGGCCGCTCAACGAACGATCTACGGCAGGAGTCGGCGATCGAAGACGAAGTCGGACGCATTGCCGCTGTGCCCGGTCGGATGCCCGTTCGGGTTGGCCATCTCCGCGTTTCCCACGTAGTCGTAGTACGCGTAGCGAAAGGCCCCGTAGACCGTGTAGATCATGCTCGCATCCTCGGCCGCCCGCTGCTGGATCTCCTCGTAGCTCTCAAACGTCGCCTCGTTGTCCAACGTCGCGACCCCCGCTTCGAACAGCTCGGCGATCTCCAGATCCACTTCGGTCGGCTCGTCGCATGCACTGCGGCGCCAGAAGTGGAGCCGCCCGCAATTCCCGTAGACGCCGGCGAGGCTGTTCGGCTCATTCCCGCCCGTGAACGCGAGGAGGAGCGCGTCGAACGATCCGGTGTACATCGCCGTGAGGACAGCGTTCACCTCTCCCGGAACGAATCGGACGTCCAGCCCGATCAGGCGCGCGCGATCGGTGATGATGATTGCCATCCCTTCGGAGTCAGACAATCCCGAGACCGTGGCAAGCGTGATCGAGACGCGCCCGCCGTCCTCATAGTCTCGCCAGCCGTCCTCGTCTCGGTCGACGATCCCGATTCCATCGAGCAGACGAGCCGCCTTGTCCAAGTCGTACTCGAAGATCACGGCGCCCGTCTCGGTGATTGGCCCCCCGTACAGGTCACGGCCTGCGTAGAAGGGCGAGCCGAAGCTGAGTGGGCTCCACTGGGGAAGCGCGAGTCCATGGAAGATCGAGTCGATCATCGCCTGTTTGTCGAGCAGGTGAGCAAACGCTTGTCTGAACGTCCGGTTCCGGTAGAGATCTCGCTTGCTCGCGTCCGTTCCGTCGGCGAGACCGATGTCCTGGTTGAACGCAAGCCAGGACGTCCCGTACGTCGCGATGTGAGGGTCAACTTCCACACTGAATCCCCGCAGCGCCGCTTTCCCCATGAGGAACGGCAGATCGCTCGTGCGTGGCGCGAATCCGTTGATCTCCCCGTTGAGGAACTTGAGCAACGCAACGTCGTCACTCGGCACGACCAGCAAGACCCGCTCGTCGTAGTACGGCAGCTGTGTGCCTTGCCCATCGTATACGTAGTAGAACGGATTCCGCTTCAGCACAACGTGCTGGTCGGGCACGAAGCTCGATGGGACATACGGTCCCATCCCCACGATCTCCGAGAGTTCTGTGTCAAGTCCCAAGGCGGAGTCGAAGGTCCCCGGCTCCACGTCCGGATTCAGTTTGTGGACAAACCGAGCCAGCTTATGCTTCGGCAGGATTTTCTGTCCCATCGCCGAGAGGATCGGACGAAAGGGCACGGACGTCGTGACCGTCACCGTGTACTCGTCCACCTTCGCGATCGTGGGGAACGATCCGTCGGGAAGACGCAGCCCATCGCGAAGGCCGGTCGTCACGTCCTCATTCAGAATCACGTCGTTGAACGTGAACAACACGTCGTCCGCCGTGAACGGCGCTCCGTCCGACCAGCGAAGCCCTCGGCGGACATGAAAGGTGATCGTTTGGTCGTCGCTGGAGACCTCCCAGCTCTTGGCGAGCGCGGGATCGAGCGAGCCCGTGACCGGATTCAAGCCGACAAGGCCGTGGAAGATGTGGTTCGTGTAGAGGGTCGTCGACGTCTCCATCGCGGTCGTCGGGTTCCAGCGCTTTGGGTTCCCAAGAGCGAACTGGTAGAACGTGCCTCCTCGGACGCCGGGCTCCAGATCCGCCCAGGCTGTCCCCGGTTCGCCGAGCGCTAGGACCTTGGCGTCGGCCGGAATCTCGGAATAGCCCTGTCCGCAGGCAAGGAGGCTGACGAAGAGGCATGCCAGAGCGGTCAGCACGAAAGCTCTTCGCCTCATCCGACGTCCCCCCTCCTCACGGTGAAGCGGTGGGCGAGAACCCGCATGTACGCCTCGGCAAGCTCCGTGTGGATCATCGTGTGCTCCATGATCTTCACCGTGATCTCCACCTCCGTTAGCGACGACGTCTGAATGAGGTGCGATGCCAGTGCCAGCCCGGCCGCGACTCGCATCCCGTGGCTCACTCCGTGAAGTGCCTGGTCCATCAGGTCCGCCTCACTCATCGGATCGAATGAAGCGTAGAAACCCGCCAGCGCTTCTCCGGCCGCCAATGCCAGTTCAGCACTCTGGCTCTCCGTCGCGTCCGACTCGAGTCTGTCTGCCGACAGCGTCGTGCGGATCTTGAGGTAGTACGCACGCGCCGCGTTCAATCGCTCGGTGGAAGATACGGCCGAAATCGCAAGAGCCTTCAGCTCTTCTTCAGCTAGGATGATCAGCGGTTGGAGCGGATCGGCCAGCGAGTCGAGCGCCGTCTGAGCCGCAAGTCGAATCCCCTGGGTGCGGCCGGCCTCGGCCAGCGCCACGAGATCCCCAGCCGTCTTGGTCAGCGCGTAGTGGTCGGCGAGCGCCAGTCCAGCGGCCATGCTGACTTCGCGAATCGCGTCCGAGCCGACGATCTTCTCCAACTCCGCTACGGAGCGGGAATGGCTCAACATAGACACCGCCAACGTCCCCACGAGGACCCAGCACGTGCAACGAAGCCACAGTCGCGCCATTCACCCTCCTCGGCTTGGATGCTCCACCGGCCTTCGCCCCTAAGCGATCGGCTCGCCATTGGCGAGTCGTGGGCGAGTTCCCTGCATACACTACACGAGGGTGCAGGGAGCATCAATCCTCATCGAGACGAACTCCAAGGAATACGACAGAATCTGTTGACGCTCAGGGTCTCCGCCCGCAAGCAGACGTCCTTTCAGAAGGCCCGTCTGTTCCTCGGCGCAATTGACGGCTTCTCGGAGCATCACTATGCTGGGTCGGCATTAGCCACATCATGGGGAGCGCTGTCGGTACGCCTCGGAGGGCAAGCCATGGAGATCCTGAAGGTCGCATCGCGGTCCAATCCCAATTCCGTTGCCGGCGCGATCGCCGGTGCGCTCGAACAGGACCGCGCCGTCGAGGTGCACGCGATCGGCGCGGGAGCCGTCAACCAGACGGTGAAAGCGATCGCCATCGCTCGTCGGTTGATCGAGAGAGACGGTGCCTCTCCGATCAAGGTGGTTCCCGGATTCATAGAGCTACAGATCGATGGAGCGACGAAGACCGGAATGCGGTTCATCGTCGAGAAGTAGTCTTTCCAGTATCCTTCTGTCCCCATGGCGACACACCTCGAAAACCTGATCGCGGGCGCTGTTGCGTCGGCCTACTCGGCCGCCTTCGGAGAAGATCTCCCGGCAAGCGCAATCGAGATCCGGCCGACCGATCGGCCCGAGTTTGGAGACTACTCGACGAACGCCGCACTGGTGGCAGCCTCGAATGCGGGCACGTCCCCGCGTGACCTCGCCGCGGATCTTGCTCAGCGAATCGCGCAGGCGGACGGTCGCTCGTGCTTCCGAGAGATACAGGTCGCCGGCCCTGGCTTCGTCAACTTCTTCTTCCAGCCAACGGCGATCCAGTCGTCTCTCTCGCATCTGTTGGGTCTCGGCGACCGTTACGGGCGGTCCGACCGCGGAGAGGAAGAAAGGATCCAGATCGAGTTTGTGAGCTCGAACCCGACCGGTCCGTTGACCGTTGGCCATGGGCGTCAGGCGGTCTTGGGCGATGTGCTCGCCAACCTCTACGAGCGCCTGGGCTTCGACGTGAGCCGCGAGTACTACTTCAACGACGAAGGACGACAGATCGATCTTCTCGCGGAGTCTTTGTGGATCCGGTACAGAGAGCTGTTCGGCGAGGATCGGGAGATCCCCGAGGACGGGTACCGCGGCGAGTACCTCAAGGACGTCGCCCGAACCGTCCGCGACGAGCTGGGTGATGGATTCCTCGAGTTCGATGGAGAGACGAGCGATTGGTTCCGCCGCGAAGCGGTTCATCGCATGACCGATCGAATCAAGGCCGATCTCGGGGCGCTCGGCGTCCGATTCGATGAGTGGTTCAGCGAGGCCACGCTTCACGGCTCCGGCGAGGTCGACCGGGCGCTCGCCGCACTCCGCGAACACGACGGCGTGTACGAGCAGGACGGTGCCGTCTGGCTGAAGGCCGAGGACCACGGAGGCGCGAAGGATTCAGTGCTCTTCCGCAGCGACGGCCGCCCGACCTACTTGATGGTCGACATCGCTTACCACCTCAACAAGCACGATCGCGGATTCGATCGCGTGATCGACGTGCAGGGGTCCGACCACCACGCGGAGCAGACGTGCGTCCTGGCGGCTCTGCGCATTCTCGGCCTTCCGGAAGGCTGGCTCTCCTACGCTGTGCATCAGTTCGTGAGCCTCAAGGAGGGGGGCGAGACGCTGAAGATGTCCACGCGGGCCGGCCGGTTCGTCACATTGGGAGATCTGATCGACGAGCTTGGGTCGGACATCGTCCGCCATTTCATGATCTCGCGGAAGCCCGAGGCTCACCTCGACTTCGATCTCGATCTGGCGCGGAGCGAGTCGCGGGACAATCCGGCGACCTACGTCCAGTACGCGCACACACGGATCACGTCGATCTTCCGCAAAGCGGGAGATGAAACGATCGCCGAGGCGACACCCGATCTCTCTCCGCTCACCGAGACGGAGGAACTCGACTTGATCAAAGTGCTCGACCGCTTCCCCGAAGTCACCGAGAACGCGGCGCTGTCGTTCGCCCCTCATCTCCTCGCGGACTACGCCCTTCAGCTGTCGAGGGCTTTCCACGGCTACTACGACAGGCACCGCGTCTTGTCGGACGATGCGGAACTCACAGCCGCTCGGCTCGCCCTCCTTCACGGACTGCGGATCGTCCTTCGTGAGAGCCTCGAGATCCTCGGCATGGCCGTCCCGGAGGAGATGTAGTGGCCTGGCTAGACCGTCTACGAGACGGGCTCTCGAAGACGCGCTCCGGTCTGACCGATTCGATCGGACAGCTTCTCCGCGGTCGCTCCAGCCTGTCCGGGGAGGAGCTCGAGCGGATTGAAGAGATCTTGATTGGAGGCGACGTCGGCGCGCAGGTCGCGGCCGGACTCGTCGAGGAACTGAGCGACGCGATTCGTCGGGACAACCGTGATCCGTTGGAGACGCTCAAGGGTCTCGTCTGCCGGCGCCTCGAAGAATCTGAGTGTGCGAAGACATTGCGGGCCGATGGGACGCCGACGGTCTTTCTCGTCGCCGGGGTCAACGGCGCGGGGAAGACGACGACGATCGCCAAGCTTGCCGCACGACTCCGCGAGCAAGATCCGGGACTTCCAATCACGTTTGCCGCGGCTGACACGTTTCGTGCCGCGGCCGTCGAGCAGCTCGCCGTCTGGGCCGAGCGGATCGGCGCGGACCTCATCAAGCAGCGGGAAGGGGCGGATCCGGCGGCCGTCGCGTTCGACGCGGTCGACCACGCCATCTGCAAAGGCGGCGTCCTGTTCATCGACACTGCAGGTCGTCTTCAGACGAAGCACAATCTGATGGAGGAACTGAAGAAGATCGAGCGAACGGTCGCAAAGAAACTCGGACGCAGCTCCGACGAGCGGCTTCTTGTGCTCGATGCGACGACCGGACAAAATGGTCTCTCGCAGGCCGAGCGGTTTCACGACGCCATCGACCTCACGGGGCTTGTTCTGACGAAGCTTGACGGCACGGCGAAGGGCGGCGTGATTCTCGCGATTCGTGAGAGGCTCGACGTCCCGATCCTGTTCGTCGGCGTCGGCGAGACGGCGGAAGATCTGCACGCGTTCTCGGCCGAGGAGTTTGCCGAGGCGCTGTTCACGACATAACGACATGGGCATACGGGCGAAGAACGCACGGAGGTGCACGGAGGATGAAGTACGTCTACTTCTTCAGCAAGGACCAATCGGATGGCGACGCAAAGATGAAGGAACTGCTCGGCGGAAAGGGAGCCAACCTCGCTGAGATGGCGAGTCTGGGCCTCCCGGTGCCCCCGGGCTTCACGTGCACGACCGAGGCTTGCGACAAGTACTACAAGCTTGGGAAGACGAAGCTGTTCGCCTCATTGAAGCCGGAGATCGACGCAGCGCTGAAGCGGCTTGAGAAGGCCACGGGCAAGACGTTCGGGGTAGGGCCAAACCCGCTCCTCCTGTCCGTCCGGTCAGGCGCCGCCGTTTCGATGCCGGGGATGATGGACACGGTCCTCAACCTCGGCCTCACGCCGGCGACGATCAAGGCGCTGATCGAATCGAGCGGCAACGAGCGCTTCGTGATGGACTCCTATCGGCGCTTCATCCAGATGTTCGGAAACGTCGTGATGGGCGTCGACCACCACGCGTTCGAGCACGAGCTCGAGGCGGTCAAGAAGGCGAAGCGAGCGAAGCTCGACACCGACCTGAGCGTGGCCGGCCTCGTCGAGGTCATCGAGCGCTACAAGGCGGTCTACAAGAAGGCCACCGGCAAAGCGTTCCCGACCAGTCCGATGGAGCAGCTCTACGCAGGGATCGACGCCGTCTTCCGCTCGTGGAACACGCCGCGCGCAGAGAAATACCGCCAGCTGAACGACATTCGCGGCCTCCTCGGAACCGCGGTCAACGTGCAGACGATGGTCTTCGGCAACAGCGGTGAGAACTCCGCCACCGGCGTCGCGTTCACGCGCGATCCGTCGACGGGGGACAACAAGTACTTCTACGGGGAGTACCTCGTCAACGCCCAGGGCGAGGACGTGGTCGCCGGCATCCGCACGCCTCAGGAGATCACGCTGAAGGGATCCCGAGCGTGGGCGAAATCACAGGGCGTCAGCGAAGGGGAGCGGAAAGCCAATTTCCCGTCGCTCGAGGAAGTGATGCCGAAGGCGTTCAAGCAACTCGACGCGATCCGCGTCAAGCTGGAGAAGCGCTACAAAGACATGCAGGATCTCGAATTCACGATCGAGAACGGAAGCCTCTACATCCTGCAAACGCGAAACGGAAAGCGGACGGCCCAGGCCGCCGTGCGAATCGCCACCGACCTCGCCAAAGAAAAGCTGATCTCCGAGAAGCAGGCGGTGCTCCGTGTCGACCCCGCGTCGCTCGATCAGTTGCTCCATCCCGTGTTCGTCAAGGCATCCGAGGACAAGGCCCAGCAGATCGCCGTCGGGCTTCCCGCCTCGCCGGGCGCCGCTACGGGCCAGGTCGTGTTCACCGCCGAGGACGCCGAGGCGTGGGCCGCCAAGGGCAGGCGCGTCATCCTCTGCCGTACCGAGACGAGCCCCGAAGACATCGGCGGCATGGACGCCGCCAACGGGATTCTGACCTCGCGTGGCGGCATGACCTCCCACGCCGCTGTCGTCGCTCGAGGCATGGGACGATGCTGCGTGGCTGGCGTCGGGGACGTCAACATCAACTACAAGACGAAGCGGTTCACCTGCAGTGGCGTCACGATCAAAGAGGGCGACTGGATCTCCCTCAACGGATCCAAGGGATTCGTCTACAAGGGTCAGATCGACACCGTTGACCCGAGCCTGACCGGTCCGTTCGGCACGATCATGAAGCTTGCCGACAAGTACCGGAAACTCGGCGTCCGCACGAATGCGGACACCCCGCACGATGCGGCCGTGGCCGTGAAGTTCGGCGCCGAAGGAATCGGCCTCTGCCGAACCGAGCACATGTTCTTCGAGGGAAGCCGAATCGTCTCCTTCCGGCGACTGATCCTCGTCGCCGAGACGGTCAAGCGACTCCGTGAAGCCCACGGCATCGTGGATCTGGCCGCCCTGCAGAAGGCATGCGGCAAGGATGCCAAGGCCGTCGAGGCGATCAAGCAGTACCGACAGGCACTGCGGGAACTCCTCCCGCTGCAGCGCAAGGACTTCGCCGGGATCTTCAAGGCGCTCAAGGGCAGACCGTGCACCGTCCGTCTGCTCGATCCGCCACTCCACGAATTCCTTCCGCAGGATGCGGCAGGGCAGAAGGAGATGGCCGAGACGATGGGCGTCAAGCCGATCGAGATCAAACGCCTCGTCGAGGCCCTGCACGAGTTCAACCCGATGCTCGGCCATCGGGGCTGCCGACTCGGGATCACCTACCCTGAAGTGACCGAGATGCAGACGCGCGCGATCTGTGAGGCCGCCGTGGCCGTCAAGGGCTCGAAGCCCGAGATTATGATCCCGCTCGTCGGGCACGTGAAGGAGCTCGCGAACCAGAAGGCGATCGTCGAACGGACCATCGCCGACGTGGAACAGAAGAAAGGCGTCAAGCTGAACGTCCTCATCGGCACGATGATCGAGGTCCCGCGGGCCGCGGTGACCGCCGATGAGATCGCGAAGGAAGCGGAGTTCTTCAGCTTCGGAACGAACGACCTCACCCAGATGGGCTGCGGCTTCTCACGCGATGACGCCGGGAAGTTCCTCGGCGACTACGTCGAGATGGGCGTCTACGAGTACGACCCGTTCCAGGTGCTCGATCAGGACGGCGTCGGGAAGCTCCTTTCGATGGCCTGCGAGCTCGGGCGGAAGGCCCGCCCTGACATCAAGCTAGGGATCTGCGGCGAACACGGCGGCGAGCCGAAGTCGGTCGCCTTCTGCCACAAGGTCGGCCTCGACTACGTCAGTTGCAGTCCCTACCGCGTGCCGATTGCACGCTTGTCAGCAGCTCAAGCAGCCATTCGAGGCTAGACATCCTGGAGAAGATTCAGACTAAGAGAAGCCCTGGCATCAGCTGGGGCTTCTCTCTGTTACTCATCTGCGATGAGTAGCCGGCGGCAGGCGCATACAGGCAGCGCTAGCTCGTTAGTCCGCGTCGTCAGTCCCAGATGGGTATCTTCGCTGTAGATACCGATCGAACTGCGGAACCGTGAACGCTGCGTATCCGTGCCCCGGCGTGTAGAGCAACCCCTTTTCGATCAACCTCGAGCGAATGGGACCTGCTTGCTCCGACGTGCGGTTGATTCGCCTGGCGACTTCGCTTGCTCGCTGAGCTTCTGGTCCAAGCTCCGCCATGGCGCAGAGGTATCTTAGTTCCAGATTGGTCGTACGATCCGCGCGAACGCGGAAGAAACTCTCATCCAGCTTCGCCTCAACCAAGGGTAGGACCTGGGTCGCATCATCACCTGTGATGGGCGAATCGGAGGACTCATCCCAGAGAAGTTTGCCGTACTCTTGCAAGAAGTATGGGTAGCCCTGCGTATACCCGACGACGAAGTCCACTGCGGAATTCTGATACTCAACATCCAGTGCCTGGGCCGGCAACGTCAGCGCATCACGGGCATCCGAGTCCAGTCCAAGCTTCCCAATTATCGGGAACTCGAACAGCCTCTCGCTGTAGGAGCGCGCTTCACCTGCCAGGCGAGGGATTTGGGGCAGACCGGCACCTACCAGGGTTATCGGAAGGGACCTGCGTGAGCACTTGTGGAGAGCTGTGATCAGTGCCTCGAGTTCTCTCGATTCGAGGTACTGGATCTCATCGAGAAGGAAGATAACTCCGGTCTCTCGCTCGCGTGCTGCTTCCCCCAGCGCAACGAACAGGTCCGAGAGGTCCTCTGACAGAGCGCCGCTATCGCCAACGCCTGCGAGTGCATCTACATTGAGGCCCGCGGTGACTGCCCCGTCAGGGTTGAATGTGATTGTGAATGACTTGAGGATGGCGGCGGCCCGTCTTGCTCGATCCGTCCAACGGGCCTTGGGCGCAATCTGGAGCAACGCCCGCCTCGTCTGGGTCGCGATCTTCGATTCGAGCGATGTCGCCTTCTCGACTTCCCACTCTACGGTTGCCCAGTTCCTATCCTCTGCCTTCTCGCGAAACACATCGAGCAAAACGGTCTTCCCGACGCCTCGAAGGCCGGTGACGATCATCGACTTCTCCGCGTATCCGTTCTCGAGACGCTCAAGGAGAATGTCGAACGATTCAATCTGCTCGTCACGACCGACAAGAGCCGGAGGTTTGGTCCCAGCTCCGGGAGCATAGGGGTTTGTTCGTGGATCCATGACCGCTCCTTTACAGACTAAACGGATCTTATCAGATTTCCGTAAGTCGCGTCTAGTTCGTAAAGGTCGTCATCGCATGCTTCTCGACGCAAGAGGGATCCGTAGATCCCGACAGGCTTCCCACCACCGAACCTGCAATCAGCCGCCGCGTGGACCAGTTGACTGGGTCTCATCGTTCCTTTGTTCAATGCTGAACAGCCACCACCGCTTCGTCCGGTCGCGACCACGAGGCTGCCTCTCGAAGTAGATTCTCGCTCTCCGGTTGTCCGTAGTCTGGACCTCGAACCAGTGCTTCCGCACGTACGACTCCGAATTGCCGTGTGTGCACGGTCCGGTCTCCCGCCAGGCGCGAAGCACCGCGACAGTCCCGAGCCGTTCGCCGCACCAGACGAACTCGCGAGGCAGGCCCGGCCCGCCAACGGCCATGGCCCTCGGATCGACGGTCGAGACAACAGGCTGGATCAGTTCCGAAACGAATTCCATGTTCACTTCCGTCATTATCACGATGCTAGGCACCGCTCGCGGTACGGCGCCGCTCAATCGCGTCCACACGTTGAAGTAGCGCGAAAGCGCATCCGACCTGGGCGGCCTTCGCAATTGGGCCGAGAACGGAAGTTCCAAACATCATCGTATCGCCGGGCGGTTTTCGATAGAAGAGGCTCTCGCGCTCAACCGCTTCGGTGAGCATTGACGCATTCGCTATGTACCTTCCATTCTCGGCAGATGTCGCACTCCAAGCCCATCGACCGATCACTGCGCGGTGTCGAGTATCATGCGTCGCATCAACGATCTGCGGAACCAGGCGACGAATCTGTTGGGGACTGTACTGTCCACTTCTCGACAACCCTACCTCGAATTCTGCCCGTAGCATCGCACCTACCTTGTCAAACTGCGCCCGCTGCCACGCCGCCTCCAGGGTAGCAGCGACGTCAGGGAGGTCCGAGACTCCAGCCTTCTGAAGCACTTCAGTTGCCGAGGCGATGGCTGCTGACAACTCGACATCCGGCATTCTCCCGACCGCGTTGAGCGCCGCACCGAACAGCAGAATGGCCGGTCCTTCGTAGACGTCCATGATCTGCTTGCCTGCCCCGTAGGACGCCCCTGCTGCTACGATGGATCTGTAGTCTTCCCTCTTCTGCAAGAGATCAGCCAGTTCGGAAAGTGTTGGTCGCCACGTATCGTGGCTGTCCTGAATCGCCGCAGCGAGACCTCTCAGTTGGAATGGCGTGGTTGGTGGGTACTCCGTGTGATCAATGAAGGCAGCCTCGTAGGCTGGGTCGAGTATTGTGTGCTTCATGGTTGCCTCGACGAACCTCGCCGGCGTGGTCCTCGTGTGCCTAACGCCTTGCCATTATCCGGTCTTCGCTCATCCTCACTTCGTGGCATTAGGATCGACCGTCCTTGCCAAGGCGAGGCCTGTAGTGCTCAATCGCCGCTTGGGTGCGCATCAGATCCTCCTCCGCGCCCTGGAGGTGCCGTCGCTCTCGAAGGATGGGTCCGTTCCAACCTACGTCGCCCCATTCCTTCGGCCATTGCCAGTAGATCTCCTCGTCGTTCTTCCAGCCGCCCGATCCCCACAACTCACAGATTCTCAGCAGCTCCTTCTTACGAAACTCCAGAACAGAGATGAACTCGGAGAGCGACAGGATGTACAGCAGACTTCTATCTCGGCCGAGCCGTTCCTGCTTCTCGTTGTGGGCCTTCGCGGCTTCCGCATATGCATCGTAGTCGTATTCGAAATCTGGCAGCGAGGCGGCCACGGCAGACCAGAAAGCATACCTCTCGTCGACCTTGGCATCGGTGGCCATCTTCCGTTGATGGTGCCAAAGAAAGTGACCGTCGAAGTCCCGCAAGAGCTCCGCGACAAGTCGTTTGTGCCGAAGCTCCGTGGCGAGAGTGCCGCCCACCATTACGGCCCTTTGGGCCTCGGCATCGTCTACGCGCTGCCCGTGAACGATAGCGTTGGCGAGCTGGATGAACTCGCGCAGGTTGGAGGCGAGGCCAGAATCGATGGCCTCCTCCTTCTCGAGAAGGGAGATGGACTCGGATACCGGTCGAGATCGGTGCGCGCGTGAACTGACCCTGCATTGCTCCTGAAAGTCGACTCCCTTGGGATAGTGCGACCGCGAAAGCAGAAACAACTCTCTCTCAATCTCAAGCCTCACCTGAGCGATAGCGAGTCGAGGATCGCTGTGGGTGGCGGGACCCACAGCAACCGCAGCGGTGGAGCCAGACGCTTCGGAGCGCACTGAAGCGGAGACCACCTTCGCTTCAAGCTGGCCCAACAAAATTTGCCTATAGTTCTCCTCATCCCGATAGTCGCCCGGGCCGTACAGCTTGCCCGGGTGTTTGCTGACAAGCCACGCGAAGACGGCGAGGACGATCGGCGGGAAGAGAACAAGAAACCAGATGAGGGGTTGGCGCTCGCCCGCTTCCATCGAACGGGCAAATGCCGTTACGAGAGCCGCGACGCCGTAGACAAGGACAATGAACAGGGCGATGATCCCAAGGGGGTTTCTCGTGAGTCCCTTCGCAGTCTCAGCGAACGTCTTTAGGTTGTCTGTCACCTACTGGGCTCCATTCTACTGCTCTTCAGGATAACGCTACAGCTCAGCGGCAGCAATGAAGCGTAGCGGGATTGCTGTCCGGTGAAGCGCCTTGCTGGGCACTCTATTCCTTTCTCCAACGACTTATCACATCCGAGAACGTCACATCCCGCCACGGCTCTTTCCATTCCTTGTGGACACAAACGCTCTGCGAATGCGGTTCGGGCTTCGGCAATGGCATCTGGACAACGGCCGGAAGCAAGACAGCATCGCCCACCACAACGCATTCGCCGGGGGCAAGGTTAGGAAGAATGTCTGTAATCCCGCTTGAATTGTCCGGGAATAGCCTCCTCACGTAGTTTTGATCGGCGTTGTTCGTGAGCCGGAGCGCCAGGAAGTTGTTGCACTGCGCGAAAATCGTCTCGGAGACTTCTGACGGGCGTTGGCTCACGACCATGAGGCTGAGCCCGTATTTCCTTCCCTCTTTCGCTACCCGCTCCAGCGACTTGCGTGATGACCGATACGCGGCGTCGTCTTTTTGCGGGATGTAGTTGTGGGCTTCCTCGCAAACGATCATGACAGGCACATCGTTCAGAGCATCACTCTCGTGGCGTAGCTTCGAGTAGTGGAAGCAGAAATCGAAAATCAACCGTGAGACGAGACTCACCGTAATGCTCAGAACCTCGAAGGGAATGCCGCTGAGGTCCACAATCGTGACATTCGCCCTGTTCAGATAGCCCACGAACTGCTTCATGATCTCCTCGAAATCCCCGCTCTTGAAAGGCTTCTTGTCAGGCCTGGCAGGGTGAAGCAAGAACCGTAGGCGTTTGTCTGCAAGCTTGGTTTCCAGGCGCGACACGAAGCGGTTGAATTCACCATTGAACGGCCCGTTTGTCGCTTTGTCGGCCTTGGAAGTTGAAGCGATGGCGAAGGATACGGCTGCATCGAAGTAGATACGACGATCAGATACTAGGGTGCCATCCGCCAGTTTCGGCCGATTCTCGTTCTCAAGGCGACCGATCACCTCTCGGTTCATGTTCTCGATGTACTGATAGACTTCAGTAATCGAGAAGTACACCGGGGTGTCGTAGGTCATCTCCTTAATCCCAGGATTGTGCTTCTCCTTGTTCAGAATGACCGCTTGCTTGAACTTGCTGACCTGATTGTGGGAGCTCTGCTCGTTGCTCTCAATGAACATGCTCTCCAACTCCTCGGAGTTCATGAGCCAGTAGGGTAGTTGGAGACTGTCAATGTCCAGACGATTCAGCGTGAAGCTCTGCTTCTTCTGCAATGTGAACGCGGCTGTGTACTCGTCATGGATGTCGAAGATGACGACGTGGGAGTTGTTCTGTTTCCCGATGCGCGTGTTCTTCTCATCGGCGATTCCCACTACGTCGTGGAGGATCTGAGCGACAGTGCAGGATTTCCCGGAGCCGGTGGACCCGACGACTGCAACGTGTTTGCTGAAGAAACGGTCGCCATGGATCTTCATGCCTATTGCCTTGTTCAACGACAACTTGCCAAGAGGAAACTGATAGTCGACATCTTCAGCAAAGAGCTTGTCGAGGGTGTCTTCGTCTCCTGGAAACGCCAGCTCAGTTGGCACAGGCAGGAGAACACTCGCACGCTCAAATGTCTTGCCGTCAACGAGGGTGCCGACCGCCTGGCACTCAATGTGAAACTGCCATTTCGGCTTCCCCTCAGTAGCCTGGTCGGTAACGCCACGGACATTGCGGATAGCAGCAACGGTGAAATCGTTGTTCCCCTGGGCAATCCGTAAGTAGCGCCCCACTTGCAGGGCCGCCTTGTGTTCTTCGAACACCTTCAAATCGTCAACGAGCACGATGATTGCCTCGGGGGAACAGGAGAGAACCTGGCCGATGCTATTCGTGGACATTTCTTACCCCCATGACGTACTTGATTTCCTTCATTGTCACGCCCGCCAATGGCTCGACATTCACGTCCACTGTATCGAGTGAATCACAGCCTGGTTCGCCGATCATGAAAAGGTCATCGCATTTTCTGTTGTTCAGCACTTCGCCGTGGTCTTCCCAGCTCAGAAGGCGAAGGGCGAACTCCCTTTGAAGCTTGGCACCTGGCTTCTTCAAGCACATTGGCTCTCTGAAGAAACGGGACTCCTGGAACTCTCCACCGATGTAGCCGTCTTCCGCGATGACTTCTTTCGCGAATAGGCGACGCTGAATGTCCTGAACCTGATCCCGATTGGCGCAGAGGCACAAGATGGGCGTGCTGATGTGAGCTGGTTTGAAGTGATACTTGTCGATGTAGTCGGTGATGAAGAGGACGACTTCAGTGTCGTAGTCCTCAATACTACGGGGGTCGATAACCAAGTAGCGGAGCCGGGCATTCTTGTCGAGATGAACCTTGAGCTGCTTGCGCCGCGCTTCGAGCAGCCTCTTCCGGGTCTTGAGCGCCAGCGTCCATCGGGAGATGGCCGTTGTGCGGATAGTCTTGAGAGCAGAAAGGAATTGCTTCTTCGTGATCTGTCGGTCGGTTGGGTCATGCTTCACGCTGAGCGTGGCGATCATGTGGATCGCGTTTGGATATGCCAGGGTCTCGATCTCGCCTGCCGGAATCCCTTCCGCCTCCAGTTCCTTCGCGACGTGTTCTGTGATTTCGTCGTAGCCGGGCCCGAACTTCATGGCAAACCGACCCTCGAAGCTGTCGAGGTCAATGCCTGCTGGAACTGCTTTGACGTGCCTCGCAAGCTCCTTGTCCTTGGATGCCAACGCTGCCTGCAATATGGTCTTGTCCACAGTGGGGGGCGGTGTACCGACCCCTGGGAAGTGGGCAAAGAGAACGTAGCGGATGTTCGCGGTCGGATTGTCGGAGAAATGCTTGAGCATCTGGAGCAACGGCTTGTAGACCGCGCTCGCAGTGAAAGCTGTGCTCGCCTCATGGTACTTGCACTGGATTGCCGTAAGGGACGCGGGGGAGGCCACCTCGATGTCCTCGACGATGCCCTCAATGGTAATTGTGTCTTCATCTTGGGCTTTCAGTATTTCCAAGGCAGTCTTGTTGAACTGGTACAAGAAGCCTTGGATTGTGTAGTCAGCAGTACGCGGCATATTGCATTTCCTTCATGTCAATGCCCAACAATGATTAGTGTACGCCCATGCATACGAGTATCGCGGCGACCCCTCGCCCAGTTCGCCTCGCTCGTTCGTTGTTTCCCTCACTCCCATCCTCTCATATTGACATTGGTATCCTTGCTTGCCATCCTACAACCATGAGACTTCTCGATCCAGTTCCTGAAGCGTGCGTGACGAAGGATTGCTCCCCGCGGACGGAGGGAATCTACATGAGGTGGATCAGCAGGGTGCGTGTGTTGCATTTCTTCGCTCCCCTTGTACAATCCGCGCGCATCGTGAGGGGAGAGAAATGCTAGAACGGAACGTGGTTCTCGGCGTCACCGGGTCGATCGCGGCCTACAAGGCGGTCGATCTGGCGAGCAAGCTGACGCAGGCCGGCGTCTCGGTCTACACGGTGATGACCGAGAGCGCGACGAAGCTCGTCGGTGAGGCGTCGTTCCGTGCGATTACCGGGCTCCCTGTCTCCACGCGCATGTTCGAACTCACGAACCCGCACTCCATCGAGCACATCTCACTTTCCGAAGTCGCGGATCTGCTGCTGATCGCCCCTGCTACGGCCAACGTCCTGGCCAAACTGGCGAACGGGATCGCCGACGATCTTCTGACTTGCACGGCACTTGCCACGCGGGCGCCGCTCCTCGTCGCACCGGCGATGCACACGGCGATGTGGGAGCACCCGGCAACCCAGGCAAACGTGAAGACGCTGCGCGACCGCGGCGTGAGCTTCGTCGGACCGGCGGTCGGACGACTCGCCTCCGGCGGATACGGATCGGGCCGTTTCTCCCCTGTTACCGAGATCCTCGGCAAGGCGCTCCGAATCCTCGGGCGCTCGGGCGACCTCGCGGGACGAAGAATCCTCGTCAGTACCGGTGGAACGCGCGAGCCGATCGACCCGGTACGCTTCCTCGGCAATCGGTCGACAGGGAAGATGGGTTTCGCGCTGGCCGAGGCCGCGCGGGATCGAGGAGCCGAGGTCACATTGATCGCCGGGCCGACGCAACTCGCCTCGCCGTCGGGCGTCGACGTCGTCAACGTCGAGACGGCAGCCGACATGCTTGAGGCTGTCCGCACCGCCTGCGGCGACGCAGAGGCACTGATCATGGCCGCCGCGGTCGCGGACTGGACTCCTGCTTCTCCCTCGACGTCCAAACTCAAGAAATCAGAGGCTGAGTTTCTCCTGCGCCTGGTCCGGACAGACGATGTGCTAGGGTCCATTGAAGGACCGGCCGTTCGCGTCGGGTTTGCCGCGGAGACCGACGACCTCGTCGGGAGTGCGCGGAAGAAACTCGAGGCCAAGCGGCTCGACCTGATCGTCGCTAACGATGTCGGCGGGCCGGATTCCCCGTTCGGGTCCGACACGAATCAAGCGTTCCTGATCAACGCAACAGGCGAAGTAGAAGAACTGCCTCGCCTCTCGAAGCGCGATCTCGCGGACCGGATCCTCGACCGGGTCCGGGATCTTCTCGACGCACGCTAGGAAGGCCATGACACCTTCGGACACGCCACGTCTCGGATTCGTCGGCCCCGGCACGGCAGGCACCGCGCTCGCTCGCTGCCTCGCCTCGGTCGGCTACCGCGTCGTGGCGATCTTCGGACGAAACACCGAGTGTGCATCGCGCGTCGCCGGCGACATCGCAGGAGCGCACGCTGCTGCGAGCGCGCAGCATGTCGTCGACGCTGCGGATGTCGTCTTCCTCACGGTGCCCGACGACGCGATCCAATCGGTGGCCGAGCGTCTCGCCTGGGCTCCCGGGAAAAGCGCGGTTCACTGCTCCGGCGCAACCTCGCTCGATGTTCTGGAGCACGCGAGGGCAGAGGGCGCAGACGTGGGGGCTTTTCATCCGCTGCAAACGTTCGCCAATCCGGGACAGGCGGAGAGGAACCTTCCCGGCTCAGCCTTCGCGATCGAGGCATCCGCTCCGGCTCTGGCGAGATCGCTCGCCGCGATGGCGACTGCCCTCGGCGGGAAGCCGCTCGTTCTGCGTGGAGACAAGGCGCTCTACCACGCGAGCGCCGTCATCGCCTGCAACTACCTGGTCACGCTCCTCGACGCCGCGGCCGGCCTGTGGGCACACTTGGGTCTCACGAAGGAGGAGGGCCTGCGCGCCCTCCTCCCACTCGTCCGAGGAACGATCGAAAACCTGGAAGCCGTGGGCCTGCCCGATGCGCTAACGGGCCCCGTCGCACGAGGTGATGTTGGGACCATCGAACGGAATCTCAAGGCGCTCGCAGAGTTCTCGCCGGAACAGGTCGACTTGTATACGGAACTCGCACGAAGGACGATTCCCATCGCTCGGGCAAAGGGAACACTCACTGAGTCTGACGCCAAAAGGCTTCTCGAGTACCTGAAGGCGGCTGCGAAGCGGCCGCTCGACGTCCAAGAAACGAGGTGAACGTGATGCGCGTCACAATTGCGGACATCCGAAAGTACAAGGAAAAGGGTGAGCGGTTCGCAGCCATCACCGCCTACGACGTGGTGACGGCACGTCTCGTCGACGAGGCCGGGATCCCGCTCATTCTCGTCGGCGACAGCCTGGGGATGGTCGTTCTCGGGTACGACAGCACGATTCCGGTCACACTCGACGACATCATTCACCACACCCGCGCCGTCGTTCGCGGGAGTCAGCGTGCGTTGATCGTCGCCGACCTTCCATTCATGACGTACCAGAAGTCGGCGGAGCAGGCGCTCGAGAGCGCCGGGCGCTGTCTCCAGGAAGGCGGCGCACAGGCCGTCAAACTCGAGGGCGGCAGGGCGGTCGCCGCCACCGTCGCCCGTCTGACGGAGGCGGGCATTCCCGTGATGGGGCACCTCGGTCTGACGCCGCAGTCGATTCATCAGCTCGGCGGATTCAAGGCTCAGGGGAAGAGCGTCGAGCGGGCACGCGAGCTGCTCGAGGATGCGCTCGCACTGCAGGGGGCCGGCGCCTTTGCCATCGTGCTCGAGTGTGTCCCTGCCGAGCTTTCGAAGCTCATCACCGAGCGTCTGGCCATTCCGACCGTGGGCATCGGCGCCGGCCCGCACTGCGATGCCGAGATCCAAGTGGTCAGCGATACGCTGGGCTGGTTCTCCGACTTCGTGCCCAAGCACGCGCGGCAGTTCGCCAAGCTCGCTGACGTAGCAGCCTCCGCGCTACGCGAGTACGTTGACGAAGTGAAGGCAGGAACGTTCCCAACCGCAAAGGAGTCGGTCTCCGTCTCCGAAGACGTGATCCGAGCGGTAGAGGAGGCAGACGGCTAGGTGGACGTCGTAGGGACGATCGAGGCCTATCGGAAGCTGCGGTCCGACCTCCCGGAGCCGGTCGGCTTCGTGCCGACGATGGGCTATCTGCATGAGGGGCACTTGTCCCTCGTTCGGCATGCGAAACGTGCCGCGGCGTCCGTCGTCGCCAGCATCTTCGTCAACCCGTCGCAGTTCGCGCCCTCGGAGGATCTCACCGCGTACCCCCGAGATCTCGATCGGGATCTGAAGCTTCTCGAAGCCGAGGGCGTCGACCTCGTCTTCGTCCCGACGGTGGAGGAGATGTACCCGAACGGGTTCGATACCTGGGTCGACGTCGAGGAACTCACGCAGCGACTCGAAGGGGCGTCCCGGCCGACTCACTTCCGTGGCGTCGCGACCGTCGTCTGTAAGCTATTCAACATCGTCCAGCCGCAGATCGCGGTTTTCGGGCAGAAGGACGCGCAGCAGGCGCTCGTCATCCACCGAGCGATCCGAGATCTCGGATTCGACATCGACCTGATCGTCGCGCCGACGGTGCGCGAAGCTGACGGACTTGCGATGAGCAGCCGCAACGCGTACTTGACGCCTGAGGAGAGGGAGGCCGCCACCGCTCTCTGCCGCTCTCTAAGACACGCAGAGAACCTGTTCGCCGGGGGGGAACGCAATGCCGAGAATCTCCACCACGCAATGATGGAGATTCTCGAAGCTGAAGCTCTGCTTCAGCCAATCTACGTCAGCATCGCCGACGTACTGGCCCTTGAGGAACTCGAGACGATCGACCGCAAGGCGCTCGTCTCCCTCGCGGTGCGCGTCGGCAACGCTCGCCTGATTGACAATGTGGTCCTGCCAACTGGAGAGGGACTGCTGTGAAGTTGCGAACGTGTGAGAGGGCGATGCGCGCTCGAAGAGCGCGCCGTCTCATTGACAATACCGTGCTGCCGCCAGGGGAGGGATTCCTATGATTCTCGTCGGAGACGTAGGCAACACGCAGACCGTCCTCGGTCTGTGCGACGAAGAGCAGCTTGTCGAGCACTGGCGCCTCACGACCGACCGGAATCGGACGTGCGACGAGCTGGCGATTCTCGTCCGCGGGCTTGTACGGGAACGGCAGCACTCTGCCGGCGAGGTCGACGGCATCGCAGTCGCCTCCGTCGTCCCTTCGCTTCATCGCGCTCTCCACGGAGGCCTCTCGAAGGTCTTCGGGATTGAGCCACGCTTCCTCACGCCCGCGAACTGCGGCATCCGCCTTGACGTCAAGGAGCCCCACGCGGTGGGCGCCGACCGGATCGCCAACACGATCGGCGCTCATGCCCTCCTTGGCGGCCCCTGTCTTGTGATCGACTTCGGCACAGCGACGAACTTCGACCTCGTCGGAGAGGACGGAGCATTTCTAGGCGGGGCGATCGCTCCCGAGATGCAGCTCGCCGCGCAAGCGCTCACCGATCGCGCAGCGCAGCTCCACTCAATCCCGCTCGAAGTCCCCGCCTCCGTCCTCGGCAAGACGACGACCGAGAATCTTCAAGCGGGGATCGTCCTCGGCTTCCTCGACCTCGTCGACGGACTCATCCGAAGATTCCGACAGGAGCTCCCGACGATCGGCCGCGTCATTGCGACCGGGGGCAATGGCGAGCTCTTCGCGCGACAACTCGATGCGATCGACGAGTACGTTCCGTTTCTTACACTCAGAGGCCTGCGGACATGGTGGGATCTGAAAGCGGATGACCTCGCCAGCGGCTAGTCGCCTGACATCCTTCGAGCCGAGGAACTAGGGTCCCGTGCCAAGCTGTGCCGGATCGAACAGGGCTGGATCGAGTTCGTCCGTGCCGATTTCGAGGATCTCGGAGACCGTGAGTCGGTCGACGAGGATGCGATTCTCGATCCGCTGCACGCTGACGTAGACGTCCTCGTCACCCCGCGTGACGTATTTCCCGTAGAAAACCTCGTAGAAGGCAAGTCCGCTGATGGCATAGAGGACAACGGAGCTCGGTTGGAACGTCTCCGGATCGGCCTTCACAGTAGCGGCCTGGAAGGCCACAGTGAAGTCGACGGCGACGAGATCGATTTCGAGAATCTCGACACCATCCTCTCCGGTCACCGTACGTCGTTCCTCGATCGTGTAGTCGTCCGCGAAGCGGATGCCTGCCGTCTGCGCCACAGCAGAGTCGCCGAACACGGCCGTGTTCCCGCCGACCTTGAGAGGCTCGTCGAGATCGGGGCCAAAGAAGAAGGCTCCATCACTGATCGCGATGTAGATCTGGCCTGCTAGTTCTTCCGGCGACAGGAACTCGATCCGGCTGGCGTCGGCGCCATCCAGTTCGCCAAACAGAAGCAGCACTTCGGCCTCGCGAATCTCGTCGGCTGTCTCGGAGACGATCCGCGTTCGAAGCGACGTCACATCGGCATCGAAGAAGCGGAAGTCGTCGAAGGTCGCGAGGAGATCGGCATCGCTTAGGACCTCTTGGGAAGCTGCGCCGAGTGAGAGCGCCAGCAGGCTGATCAAGAGGAGGGTTGTCATTGTCGTTATCTTCGTCTGTGTCATGGTCGTTATCTTCATGATGGTCCTTTCAGTCCTCCCGGTTCACGCTGCTTATACACTCCGAAGGGCATCAACGATTCGCGTGCGCGCGTTCTTCCTGGATGGATAGAGGGCGCTGACCAGGGTCGCGCCCAGCGCGGTGAGAAACGGGATCATGAGTGTCGACAGATCGAGCCGGAGCCGGATCGCTTGAGGAATCGCCGCCCCGGGCGGCGTCCAGGCGAAGCCAACGGCGTTGAAGATCAACGCGACGCCCACGCCCACGCCCACGCCCGCCAGGCCACCGATCAGCCCAAGCCAGACACCCTCAGCCAGGAAGGTTCGGAAGACGGTCGATGGAAGCGTCCCGAGGGCTCGAAGCGTTCCGATCTCGCGCGTCCGTTCGAGGAAGGCGATCGTCAACACCTCGAGGACACTGAAGAAGACGAGGACGAAGACTGCGATCCCGGCCAAACCGGAGAAGCCGGCGTAGAACGATTGGAGGGATTCGTAGCTCGGATTGAGTATCTCCCAGGTGCGCGTCACGAGCGGGATGCCCTCAGCCTTCAGCTTCTCCGACAACGAGGCGGCGACGGCGTCCGCGTCATCGAGATCACTCAGACGCACCAAGATGCGCTCGACACCGTCCGTCTTCAGCAGACGCTGAACGAACGAGATCGGGAAGACGGCTAGCTGCTTCTCGACCTCTTCAATGCTGTAGACCATCTCGCCGGCGACATCGACGCTTGCGGCGTTGAATGCCCCGGATACCGTTCCGGTGGCGATGCTGATTCGATCGCCGGTGGTCACGCCCAGCTTGCGTGCCAGCGCCCGACCGAGGATGGCCTGGCGGTCGGAGCCGCCATTCTCCGGCAGAGCCATACCCTTGGTGATGACACACTCGTAGTCCTGAACGGGGTTGCAGGGCACGACGCCCTGCCCGATGACCAGCGTGCTACCGGTTGCATCCCCGATCAGCCCGGCGAAATCGAGCCGCCAGGTCAGGCTCGCGACGCCCGGCTCGGCCCGTACGATCTCGATGACTCGATCCAGGATCTCCGGCGCAATGAGGTACTCGTAGCCCTCGCCGGTGTTCTCGAACAGGCGCGCATCGGCGATCTGCAACGCGCCCGTCTCGTCAGCGAATGATTGCTTCGTCGAGCGGAGCGCCTCGCCGATGAATCCGAGCAGGAACAACAGAATCGAGATGCCGACGATCATCACCGCCAGCGAGAAGGCGGTTCGGCGCCGATTCCGGAAGACGTTTCTCAGAGCCAATCTCCAGGTCATCTCGCGCCCCTTGCTCTCTTCATTACTCAACCCTCAACGCGTCGACGACGCGGATCCGCGACGTCCGGATCGATGGGAAGAGCCCCGAGATCAGCGTCGCAACCAGGCCGACGACGAACGGGGGAACAACGGTCATCGGCGTGATCACGATGGAGAAGGTCACCGGATCAATCGTCCCCGGCGGCCGCCATTCGATGCCGACGGCATTGAAGGCGATCGAGAAGAGCACGCCCCCAACGACGCCAACCAGTGCTCCGAGGAGCGCCAGCCACGCGCTCTCGACGAAGAACATTCGGAAGACCTCGCCCTGCGTGGTTCCGAGCGCGCGCAGCGTGCCGATCTCGCGTGTGCGCTCCAGGAAAGAGAGCGTCAACACCTGCAGGATGATGAAGAAGACAAGGACGGTCACCGCCAACGAGAGGAAGCCGAAAAGTGCGTCGAAGAATCCGGACAGCTGTTCGTAGAACGGCGACAGCTCATACCACGTCTTGACTTCCAGCGCGATCCCAGAGCCATCGAGCCCCGCCTGGATTCGATTGCGCGCCCCATCCGTCTTCGCAAGATCGGACAACCCGACAACAACCCGATCGACGCCGCTCGTGCCGAACAGGAGCTGGCCGAACACCAACGGGAGGAAGATCGTCCGCAGCTCGGCGTCCTCGCTCTGGAAACGGTAGATGCCTGTGACAATCAGCGGCGTCGCGTTGTAGGCGCCGGCCGCCGTCGTCAGCGTGAAGATCAGCGGATCGCCAACATCGAGCGACAGGCGATCGGCAAGGCTCCGCCCGATGAGAACGGCCGCCGTGTCCTCAGGGGCCAGATCCCTCCCCGAGATGATGGATGAAGAGGAATCGAGCACTCCATTTCCCGGTTCGATCGCCACCGCTTGGACGACCTGTGTCCGGCTACCGCTTGCGAGGAGGCCGGGAAACTGAAGCCGGGCCGTTCGCCCAACGTACGCCGGATCGACGGTCAGTAGCTGTTCGACTTTTTCCAGCGTTTCCGGCGGAATCAGGTACTCGTAGTCGTCGGACGTCTCGTTCCACAAGTCGGCGGACGCAATCTGCAGGTTGCCATATTCCGCGACCGTCGTCTGCTGGATCTGCCCCCGCGAATCCTCCACGAAGCCGAGCACGATGAGAGAGACTGCTGTGCCGAGTGAGACAACCGCGATCGACAGGATCGTCCGGCGACGGTTGCGCCAGAGGCTACGAAGCGGAACCGACAGCCACATCGACGGCCTCCTCACTGAGCTTACCGTCGAGAATGCGGATCTTTCGTTGGGCATAGGCTGAGACGGCCGGATCGTGCGTGACCACGACGAACGTCACACAGTGCTCCTCATTGAGCCGCTGCAGAAGCGCCATCACGCGGCCACCAGTCTCCGAGTCCAGATTGGCCGTTGGCTCGTCGGCGAGGACGATGTTCGGTCCCGAGACCAACGCTCGGGCGACTGCCACCCGTTGGCGCTGACCGCCGGAGAGCTCGTTCGGCCGACGTCTGGTCATGTCAGCCAGCCCGACTTCTTCCAGCATCGCCGCGACGCGGGTGCGTCTTTCCGGTTTCGGTAGTTGTTGAAGCAGGAGCGGGTATTCGACGTTCTCGGCCGCGCTCAGGACGGGAACCAGGTTGAATGTCTGGAAGACGAGGCCGATCGTCGATCGTCGGAGCATCGCCAGCTGTCGCTCAGACTTCTTCGATGTCGGCTCCCCGTGGATAAGCACTTCGCCCTCCGTTGGACGGTCAATGACGGAAAGCAGATTCAGGAAGGTCGTCTTCCCACTGCCGGACGGACCATTGACAACGACGAAATCGCCCTGCTGTGCTGCGAAGTTGACGCCGCAAAGGGCATGTACATCCTCGGCGCCGAGCTTGTACGTCTTGCTCAGTGCTCGTGTTTCCAACGTATTCCCGCCACGCTCGTGGCAGAAGCCGCCTTCATCTCCCATGGTCTCGCCCTCCCTCGTCCTTTGACCGTTCCACTCTAGGCTCTGTTGAAGGGTTGAGCAAACGCGCGATTGACACATCGGTGTCACCGCCCGTAGGATGGTGAATGAAACGGCCCTGGACACTCGCAGTTCTTACGTCGCTCGCCATCCTCGCTCTCCTTTCAGGCTGTTTCTTCCTGTTGAACGCCCCGCCGACCGCCGTGCTCACGGCGTCGCCCCAGCAGGGGAACTGCCCGCTGACCGTTGCCTTCTCCGCGACCGGCTCGTACGACGACGAGGGCATCACGTCCGTTCTCTGGGACTTCGGAGACGGCTGGGCGGCATCGACGACCACGGGACAGCACACGTTCACGCATCCGGGGACCTACACCGTCCGGCTGACCGTCGAAGACGCATACGGTGAAACCGACAGTGCTACGATGACGATCGTCGTCTACGAGCTCGCCACCTACGACCAAACCTTCGCCTGGAACTCTCACGGAGACACGTGGACGTGGGAGATCGCCGTCCCGCGGTCGCTTCATGCGCACTACACGAACCTGGTGCCGCGATACTGGTGCTCCGACACGGGATACTGTGACTGGTACAAGTATGTCACCGACCCGGATGACGATCCGTTCATCGAGACGCTGTCGGAGAATCTCCTCGGCGCGATCGCCCCGCACTATGTTGGCTCCCTGTCGACCTACCACGGGTTCCTGCAGTTCGCCCTCGATTTCGTCTCCGCGGCCATCCCGTACACGGTTGACTCGCTCCCGGACGAGTGGCCGCGCTATCCGTTGGAGACGCTTGTCGAAGTCGTCGGAGACTGTGAGGACACGGCGATCCTCTACTGCTCGATCGTCCGGCCTCAAGTCCAAAGCACGCACCTGCTCTTCTTCTCAGCACACGTCGCCTCCGCCGTCCCCGTAGACTGGAGCTTTATCGACAGCCGGGATTACACGGTCGGATACTACGAGTACCAGGGCAACTACTACGTGATCGCCGAGACGACCGGAGACCCGCCCGGCTACTGGCGCGTCGGTGAACTGCCTGACAGCTTGCGGACGGAGTGGACGGGCGGGGGCTTCTGGTTCTACGACGTCGGACTCCGGTCCGGTCTGAAGGGCAAAGGCCTCGTGCACGATCCACCGAGCGGCCTCTAGCGTTCACAGGCGGCCGGGATCCGAAGGATCTCAGCCCGGACAAGCAGGTCGGCATCCTCGAATCGAGCACCGAAGGAGGGCATCGGATGGTGCCCCTGCGGCCACTGCCATGCAGTGGCGAAATCGACCGTCTCGATCTCGCACATCCGCCGGTAGTCTCGGAAGAACGTCTCGTTATCGATCGCGTTCGTGTTCGCGTTCAGTGAAGCGACGTAGGCGAGGTCGTGCTCGTGCGCCGATATGGATTGATCGCGGTGGAAAGCGACCGGGTCGCTGTATCCGGAAGGCAGCTTGGCGTGGACAACTTGCCCGGACGCAAACCCCGCGCCCGGGACGAGGGCCATGTAGGCGGGTGGCGCAGTGGACCCGACTCGGACGTCCCCAAGATAAGAGCGGACCAAGGCGAAGGCTTCGCCCAGTTCTCCCGGATCGATCTCGAACGAAGGTGGGTAGCCGGCCGGATCGTGTGGCTCGTCGATGAAGCGGACTCCCCAGATTGTCCCGTCGGCGATGAACGGACGGATCTCCGAGGCGAGCGCGAGGATCGGATCGAGTTCACGCCGCACCGCGTCCATGCTCAAGTGCCTGTTAGCACCGAGGTAATCGGCGGGAGCGGTGCTGCCCAGCGTTAGGATCAGGCGCACACCGCATGCCTGCGCAGGAGCCAGGTCGGCGATGAGAGTAGCCGCCCCGCGGTCGCCACGGTAGTGCTTGATCGCCCCGGTCATCCCGCCGTCGGTCAGATGCTCGTTCGGCGTGTACATCGCACCCCAAGGAATCGAATCGCGTCCGTCCCCGCCGAGAGGCTCGGAGGCGGCCGTCAGCAAGACCAGACCGAGGGTGAGGACAAGACCCCATCCGATGGCTTGTACCAGCGCCGCATCCCTAGTTCTCATTCCGACCCATCCTAGCGCGGACGAGGCAGAGGTCAACGCCTCATCGGCTTCGTGCTATGCTCTCCCGGAATGGCGCTCTCCGGAACGCGCCGTGAGGTGAATGCCCGCGAGAAGAGCACTTCCGCAGCTACGCCAACGCCGGACTCGGCGCGTTCGAATGCCGTTGAGATCCAGCGACGAGATGCATCGATGATTGACGACCAAGCCGAGAGCTCGGCACGGCAGATCCGAACGCGGACGGGAACCACGCTCGGCGCGCGCGTGTACGTCCATCAGCACCCTTTGCACGGAGGGGATTCTCATGAAGCGCAGGACGCTCTACCTGGCTGCCGTTCTTGGCCTTCTCTTCACTGTTCTCGTCGGTTCTCACGTTTGGGCCGATGGCGTCATCCTGCCGGACGACCCGGAACACGGATGGCTGACGATCGTCTATCACGACGTGTCGGTGACGATCCGCGACGGCGTCGTGACCACACACGTGGATCAGCTGTTCCGAAACGACACCGGGCGCAACGTCGAGGGGCAGTACATCTTCCCGCTTCCGCCCGGCGCCGTCGTCTCTAGCTTCACGATGTGGGTCGACGACGCGGCCCTCGAGGCACGGATCCTCGACGCCGACGAGGCGCGCGCCATCTACGAGGACTTCGTCCGCCGAGCCATCGACCCCGCGTTGCTGGAGTACGTCGGCCGCGACGCGCTTTCGGCTCGAATCTTCCCGATTCCGGCCGGTGGCGAACGACGGGTTGAGATCACGTACAGCGAGCTCCTGGCGTCCGAGAGCGGCGTCTATCGATACCGCTATCCTCTCGATACGGAGCGGTTCTCCGCGCGGCCGCTCGAACGGGTCCGAATCACGGTCGATGTGGAGACGAGCGCCCCGTTGTCGGCCGTCTACTCGCCCACACACCGAATGACGGTCGAACGGACGAGCGAATACGCGGCGACCGGCGTCTACGAGGATCAGGATCTCCTGCCTTCGCAGGACTTCCTCCTCTACTACGCCGTGACGGCCGATGAGCTGGGGATGACGCTGCTCACGTATCGGAACCCGGGTGAGGACGGGTACTTCCTTCTGATCGCAACGCCCCCGCAAGTCGAGGCGAACGGAAGAGCCCTTCCAAAGGATCTGGTCTTCGTTCTCGACCGCTCGGGGAGCATGAGTGGCGAGAAAATCGAGCAAGCGAAGGAAGCCCTCCGGTTCATCCTCGAGAACCTCAATCCCGACGATCGGTTCGCCGTGATCGCCTTCTCCGACTACGTCTCGGCCTACCAGCCCGAGCTGGAGAGCGTTTCGCCGGACTCGATCGCAGGCGCGATCGCCTGGTCCTCATCGCTCCACGCGACGGGGGGAACGGACATCGACGAGGCCCTCTCCGTCACGTTTCCGCTTTTCGAGCAGAGCGACCGCCCGCGCTTCGTGATCTTCCTGACCGACGGTGAGGCGACCGCCGGCGAGACCGATCCGGTTGTCATCGCCGAGAACGCTCTCGCCGCCAATACCGCCGATGTCCGAGTCTTCGTCTTCGGCGTCGGCTATAACGTCAACACCGTTCTCCTCGACCAGCTTGCGGAGGAGAATCGAGGGACGACGACCTACGTCCTTCCCGGAGAGAACCTCGAGGTTTCGCTGTCCACGTTCTATAAGAAGATCGCATCGCCCGTTCTCGCGGACACGGTTTTGGAGATCGCGGGCATCGAGACGTTCGACGTCTTCCCGCGCGTGCTGCCGGACCTCTTTCGCGGATCGCAGCTCGTCGTCCTCGGTCGATACCGAGACGCCGGAGACGCACGCGTCACCGTGTCGGGGCAAGTCGAGGGCGTCCCGACCGCCTACACGACGCTCCAGTCGTTCCCGGACGTCGCTCTCGAATCCTCATTCCTCCCGCGACTCTGGGCAGGCAGGAAGATCGCCCACCTGCTGAGCCAGATCCGCCTCTACGGCGAATCGGATGAACTCGTGGACGAGGTGATCGCGCTGTCGAAGAGCCACGGCATCATCACGCCGTACACGTCCTTCCTTGTCGATGAGACCGCGCTCTCCGATGAGGACATGGCGGACGCCTTCCGTGCCGCCACCGCGCCGAAGACGGGCGCCTCCGCGGTCGTGGGAGCCCAGATGCTTCAGGGTCTGGCGCAGGCGGAGACGGTTCCCGTTCAGGCCGATGTCGAGCGACTCCGCGTCGTGGAGACCCACACGTACTACTTGCGTGACGGCATCTGGACGGACAGCGAGTACGACGAGGAAGAGACGATCGCGATCGCCCTGTACAGCGCGGCGTACTTCGATCTGATCGGAATTCTTCCGTGGATCGGTCCCCATCTGGCGCTCGGTGACCGCGTGATCATCGCTGTCGGCGACGTGTTCATCGAGATTGGTGAGGAAGGCGCCGAGAGCCTGACACCGGAACTGATCGAGACGCTCACACCCTAGTCCTCCTTTCTCAGCCCCGAGAGGGGCTCCACAGCGGAGCCCCTCTCGACTCAAGCGGGTCGACCTCCCGGCACCACCTTCCGACTTCCCCTGCAACGTGATAGCATGGCGTCACTGGAGGTGATCGACGTGAAGGAGTTCTCCTTCTTGATCGGCAACTGCCCAGGCGCTCTCGTGGAGATCGCTGAGGCCATGGGAAACGAACACGTCAACATCGAAGGCATCGCCGGCCTGACCGTGCTCGAAGAGGGCGTCGTCAGCCTGCTGCCCGACGACGCGGGTAAGGCTCGCAAGATCCTCAAAGAGAAGAACGTCGACTACGAAGAGCGGGAGGCGATCATTATTGACCTCCCGAACCATCCGGGCGAACTTGCCACGCTCCTCGACCGCCTTCGCCACGACCACATCAACGTCCTCTCCTGTTACGCGGGGGTGGAGAAGAACCAGGTCATCATCACGGTCGACCAAGTCGATCGGGCCAAGGAGATCTTGCGCATTTCCTAGGTCCTTCGGACCAAGGCAATGCGTGCGTATCGCTGAAAGGGTCGGGACCCATGCGACCAGGCGCTCGCATCGGTCCCAGTGCTGAGAAGACCACCGAGCGAGCGTCTAGCAGGGATGCGGTGAATCGATGAAGATCCTGTATGTCTTTCCCCATCCGGATGACGAGTCGTTCGGACCGGCACGGGCGATTTCGGCGCAAGTCCGCGCCGGCCACGAAGTCTTTCTCCTGACCCTCACCCGAGGCGGCGCAACGAAGGAGCGGCATCGCCTCGGATACTCCGTCGACGAGATGGGCGCCGCTCGGTTTTCTGAGATGCAGCAGGTTGCGAGGGTTCTCAACCTCACAAATCTGACCGTCCTCGATTTTCCGGACAGCGGTCTCAAGGAGTTTGATCCTCGTGAGATCGAGACCGTCGTCGCCGAGAACATCCAGCGCGTGCGGCCGGTCATCGTTGTCACGTACCCCGTCCACGGCATCAGCGGATTCCACGATCACTTGGTGACCCACGCCATCGTCAAGCGCATCTTCCTCGAGCTTCGCGACGCAGGCGCTGAGTACCTCCGGCGCCTCGCCTTCGTCACGCTGACCGAGGAGCAGGCGACAGCCGCCTCCGGCGTCCACCGGCTCTCCGGCTCAACGCCGGAGGAGATCGATTGCCTGATGAACGTCGACGACGAAGACATGGCCGTATTCCGCCGTGCCCTCGACTGCTACGTCACCTATCGTGAGATGATCGAACAGATCGGCGTTCGCGAGTCGCTCGACCGAACCGTCGCCTTCGAGATCTTCGGCGAGGCTCACGACCCACCGCTCGACGATCTCTGCGCCGGGCTCTGAGGACGCGGAAGACACCCAGACTACGGTTGGCTCGCGGGGACTGATTGGGTCTAGTTCCTCTCCTCCTCAGAGAACACGAACGTACGTTTGAGGTCGTTGAACCAGTCGAACGGGATCATGCCGTCATGTTGTAGCCTGCCGACCACGATTCCGGGAGCAATCCCGAGTCCATCCGCAAACGCGCGAACTCGTGCCTTGGAGAGGGGCGTCTTGCGGACTAGCGAAAGGAACTGGTCCTCTGGGATTAAGTGCCTCGCCGCAAACGCGTCCGCTTCTTGCTCCTCGTCCGACGCGTCCATCGACTCCTCATCGATGAAGACGGCTCGTTTCCCGTGCAGGAGCACATGAGCCGCCTCGTGAAAGAAGGTGAACCAGAAGTGATCGTCCTTCCGGTGGCGGAGGCTCTGGACGATCAGCGCCTTGTCCGATGAGATCCATCGCGTAGCGCCCGAGAGACGCGTCTTCGGCAGCTCGGGGACGAAGACCAGCGCGACGCCCACCTCGGCGCAGAGCCGCTTCATGCGTGGCTCGAATTCGGACACCGGAAGGCGCGTGAGACGGCGGATCTCATTCAGCGCATCGAGGAATCCGGTCTTGTCAAACGGCTCGGTGCTGGCTTCCGCTGCTCCAAGGTCACCGATCCGTAGCCACGCCGCAACCGCCTCTCTGGAGCTGATAAACGCGGGCGACTTGCGGTAGGCGACGACGAGCCGATCGTACTGCCTCTCCCAGGCGTCCGGACTCGTGACTCCGAAGAACTGCAGCAACGCCCGAACCTTCTCCTGTTTGCTGCAACGCGAGGGAATCCAGCCGCGCTTCGCGAGCGCCTGTAGGGGAAAGCGTTTTGCCCACTCGACATAGGACGACAGCCTATCTTGCTCCTTTCTTGTTGCGATGTGGAGCCGATGGTTTTGATCGAGGTTCATCCACAAACTCGCACGCGTCCCCAGAACGTGCTCGAACGTCAACGCAGTCTCCGACGTGATCGACGCTTTCCCATTGATGATCTGACTCACATGCTTTTCCGATAACCCGCAACGCGAGGCGAATTCCGATTGCGAGATGGATCGCGCTCGTAGTGTCTCGCCAAGGATCTCGCCCGGATGAACTGAGTAGTCTGGGCTGAACACTTGCTGCTTGTTGGTGCTCATCAGTGGTAGTCCTCCACTCCGAGAATCCGAATCGACGTGACGCGCTCCAGGTCGATGGAGCCGTCTTCAAGAAACGGGATCGGGTTGTTTGCTGGCTGCAGGATGATTCGGTACGGGTGCTTGACGTCCACGGCGTACTGGCCCTGCCGTTTCCCAGAGAGCGCGTGCAAACGCTCTGGACGCTTCGAGGGCACGTCAGCCAAGCATTCAGCAGCGTCCAGAACGATCATGCGCCGCATGATCAACCGAGCGTTCTCCTTCCCGAACTCACGTACCAGAAGGGTTTCCGAGCTCATGATCTTCCGAAGCTTCGACGACTTGAAGAGGATCTCCATGCATCCCACGCACCTCGCCCGGCGCCGTTAACCTTACCAGATTGGTAAAGGATAAGCAACAGATGGCAGATCGAGCAGCGATCTCCATCAACCCAAGTCCGGGTGATTCGAGGACCGGAAGCCCAGTCTCGGGCCGCGCGGTGCAGAGACATGGTATGCGTCCCTGAACTCCTCTTCGTACGATGCCAACTCCGGCGTGCATCGCCGGGGCTGCCAAGAAGCCGAGGCGCCAGGATTCGCACTTGTCACACGGACGGGGCCGCCGATACAGTGAGAGCAATCCAGTTATCTGGAGGCGGATCGCCCGTGCAGGGCGAGCGTGAGGAGGCCCGCAAGGGCCTTTTCATTTCGGTCTGGGGGAAGAAGACCTTCCCGTAGCACCAGATTCCGCTGACTGGTCCCTGCGTACCGGCACGGTGCCCACGCGGGTTCGCCCCCGGAACTCCCGGCATGCAATCTTCTCCCTCTGACGCGTCGGTAGCTCCAGTACGGCGATTATTTGACCGCCTCCAATCTATGCCGTAGAATAGCCACACAACGAAGAACGCTTCTCTCTGTAGAACCTTGGAGACCATCCAATGAAAGCCGAAAAGAAACTGAAGAGGTCGCAGGTCGGAGTGGAACTCATCCGGGTTCTGGTTTCCGAGGGCGATCGCATCTTCTCGACGAAGCGGGCAAGGGAGCTTGCCCCTCGCGTTGGCTTGAGCGATTCGTACCTTGTGGAAGCATTGCACCACCTGCGCAACAACGGGTGGATCGTCTCACTGCGCCGAGGTCTCTACGCGGTGTCAGCATCGGTCCCAGGAGTCACCCCTGTCCATGAGTTCGAGATCGCCGCAGCGCTGGTCGCCCCCGCGGCCATCAGCCATTGGTCGGCCCTGCATTACCACGGCATGACGGAGCAGCTTCCGCGACGAGTGTTCGTGCTGACGACGACGGAGACGTCCGTTCCCCGGGCACGTGGAACGCACACCGCACGAGACGGCAATGCCTATCGGATTGGCGAGACGACCTATCAATTCGTTCAGGTCAAGCCGGAGAGGTTCTTCGGGACAGGGAGAGCGTGGATTGGAGACTCCCGCGTGCCCGTCACCGATCCCGAACGCACGTTGCTTGACGGACTCTCCCGACCTCAGTATTGTGGCGACTTCGCCGAAGTTCTCCATGCATTCGAGGTGTGGCGAGATCACCTGCGGATCGATCGGCTCATCAACTACGCGCGCCAATTGGACGCAGCGGTCTCCAAGCGCTTGGGGTGGGTGCTTGAGAATCAAGGCACCCAGACAGAACGACTTGAGGCCCTCAGGGAGCTTGCCATCAAAGGCTATCGGAAGCTCGATCCGACCGGGCCACGCGCGGGCCCGCTCAACCGTCGCTGGATGATCCAGGAGAACCTTCCAGGAAGGCTTCGGCGATGAAGCCGCTCTACACGCGTTTGCAGGAAGTCAGAGGGAAACTCGGGACGCCGTGGGAGATTCTTGAACGCGACTACCTCCTCTCTTGGATTCTCGCTGGCATCGGGCTGGTCGATTCGCTGAGCGGGACCCTCGTCTTCAAGGGCTGGACTGCACTCAAGAAGTGCTACTTCGGCGATTATCGTTTCTCGGAGGATCTCGACTTCTCCACCCTGCAGGGCGCCCCAATCGGCGATGCGATGGAACACGCGATCGGAGAGAGCTGTCAGGCAGCCGCCGAGTTGCTTGATGAGTACGCGCCCGTAGAGATCGTGTCCGAGCGATACACCGAGACCGATCCGCACCCGGAAGGCCAGGAAGCCTTCACGATTCGCGCGCGTTTCCCATGGCACAGGCAACTGCATACGCGTGTCAAGATCGAGATCACCCAGGACGAAGAGATCCTCAAACCCACGGCAACGCGACAGGTCATCCACGAATACGGCGAGCCCTTCGATGCCGAGGTCCAGACCTACGCCTTGGAGGAAATCGTTGCGGAAAAGCTCCGTGCGATCCTCCAGCATATGGAGAAGCTTCAAACACGAGGATGGAGCCGCTCGCGCGCTCGTGACTACTACGATCTCTGGCGGATCATCGGGACCTATGGCGATCGATTCCATCTTTCCGGTTTCGTGCCGTTCCTCCACGAGAAGTGCGCCGCACGCAACGTCAGTTTCGAAGGCCCTAGCAACTTCTTCCAGGAACCGATGCTCTCGTACGTCGAAGCGACATGGGAGCAGTCGCTCGGTCCGCTGGTTCCCGAACTGCCGCCCTTCGAAACCGTGATCGGAGAGCTGCGCCCGCAGATCGCGGATCTGATATCGCCAGGGGAATGAGGATCGGGTTCCTGGTTAGTTCCTGAGGACCGGCGCGTTGCGCTCGAGGGATTCCACAGGAGGCAAGAGACCGGGGCAACCCCATTCCGCCTGTGCAGCCAGCAAGCCAAGCTCTGCGACGTTCAGCAACGGGTCGAGGTGTGCGTTCTCGGCGTTTCAGCTACATGCAGACACCCACGATCTGCAAGATTGTGCCCAGCGCGACCAGGGCAAAGCCACTGCGGTTCAGTATCTTGGCCCGCTTCAGATAAGCATTAGCAATTGGCTGCCACTCGCCGTCAGGAACGTCGGGCACCTCTGAATCTGCGAACTTTATCATGGATATGCCAGATATGACGACATTCCCGATTCTCTTCGTAGGCAGTCCGTAGAAAAACAAGAGACATGCTCCCGTGAGCGTGAGTGCGAGGCCTCCGGCGGAGAGGAACACTGACATGCAGATCTCCTCCTTTCTATGGTGCGTTACCGTGGCAAAACGCCTTGGCGTCTTCCAGAACCTGACGGATTCTGGTCTCAGGCCAATCGGCTTCCTTGAGCTGTGTGAGCTTGGCGAAGTAGCCGCGTTCGTGTGCGATCCGATTCCGCACATCGTCAATCTCGCGGACTAGCGGATCCCAGGTTGGTGAGAGCACAAGTGTGTCACTCCGAGTCATGTGCTCTGTGACCGCAAGGAGGCCGGAGAGAGTGACCTGCTTGGGATGGTTCGGAATCTGCCCCCAGATTGAGCTGACCCTAGGAGTCGCCGCAGTCAGGCTCGATGTCGGTGTGAAGCTCCGTAGGTTCTCCCACAGGATGAACTCCACGTTGACGGCCGCGACGAGCAGCGCCGCTGCATGCTCGGCCTTCGCCAGCAGCCTATCGACCTCCTGCCAGCCGATGATGAGCTTCGCATCCACTGACGCGCTTACCCGCACTTGCGCGTGCATCTCCCCGAACTTGGTTCGCTTCGTCGACCCGCAATTGGGACAGGGCATACGCTTCGCTCCTTCAGGCCGAGGATCCTCAGCGGGTAACCACGTTTCGCAGTCGCTGCATCTGTCTTGACCACGTTTGACACTCACTTGCTGATCTCCTCGTTTGAAGCAGTCGCCCGTTCGAGGTTGAGGGTGAGGAGGCGTTCGAGGATCTGGTCGTCGGGGAGGTCGTGGGGCCAGGCGTAGGCGTCGAGTACCGCCTCATCGAGGCGGCAGTGGGCGAGGTCGAGCCAGGTGGGGCGCTGGTTGTAGAGGTTGGTGAGGGTGCGCTTCTTGAGTTCGCTTTCGCTCGCGCCTTCGGGGTTCAGCCAACGGTCGCGCTTCGCGACGAGTTCCTTCGCCGCTGCGGCGATCGCCTGGACGCGCGGATCGTCGACCGGCTCGGTTCCAGGCGCCCACGGGAACGGGAACGTCTCGAAGCAGGTCGTCGGCGTGTAGCGGAAGCCGCTTTCTCGCTCACGCACCTGGGTGCCCTGCCGACGGGCCCACAGCTCGTGAACCTTCGAGTGGAGGACGCCGAAGAAGTAGGCGTCTTCGCGGGCGAAGACGATGGTGGCATCATTGGCCACAACTTCCTGCGCCAGCCAGACGAAAAGGCGATGCTTGGCGTGTCTAGGCGTGCAGATGAACCGGCTCTTTGCCGAGAGAGCTTCTCTCATTCCAGGGCGAGGTTCTGCGTACTGCCACCACTTCTCCGCGTAGGCGCGCCTTCGATTCTTCGAGCGGATCGGGTAGACGTGCTTCCTGGCGTATTCGAATGGCATCTCGTACTGAGAGGCCTCTTCGACGGACATCAGGGCGAAGTCGACGGTCCACACCCCACGCGACCCTCGCGCGATATCAACAGCACTGTAGACACGGCGCACCACATCTGAGTTCGGGCGGGCGTTTGGATTGCCTGCCGAAGCCAACATCGCCATTGCAGTTTCACGAGGGATGTCGAACGGCCCCTTTGGCGATGGTCCCTGGTATGAGATGCCGAGGTTCTCAGCTAGGACCGCACGCTTCGTCAAGTCGAGCATGGAAGTGAGATCGGAGTTGACGGATTGAACAGGTTCTTCGTCCAGCTCACACTCGGGTTCGCTTCCGTCATCGAAGCCGAGCATCGAAACGTGTACCGCCGCGCCTTCGAGGATCCACTCCCGGTCGGACTGCGCCCAGAAGATGTCCCCGGTCTCCTTGATCCGCTTGAGAACCGTCCGGTTCACGCCTCCTCGGATCGCTTGCGTCGCCAGGAGACCGGCGCGGCGGAGCTTGCCGCTCTGGATTGCGGACCGTGCCTTCTCGAACCAGTAGCAGCAGAGATCTGAGAAAGCAGGAACACGGTCTTCGTACTTCCGGAAGAGGCTATCGACGTAGCAGTCTCCGAGTTCCTGGCGGATCCGATTCCCACCAACGAACGGCGGATTTCCGATGGCGACGTCGGCCTCGGGCCATTCGGGCTCGATTGGGTTCCCGTCCTCGTCGAACGCGAGGATCGCGTCCATCTCGTGGATGTTGTCGAGGGCCTTCAGGATCGGTTCGGACGGCTGGCCGAACCCGTTCTCGCGCAGCCACTGGATGTAGCCGATCCAGATGGTGGCCTGAGCGAGCTCGTGGGCGTACTCGTTGATCTCGATCCCGTAGAGCTGTTCGGGGCTGACGGTCGGGAAGAACATGCCGAGACCCACGTTGGCCGAGAAGGCGATGACCTCCTTCTCCAAGTTGAGCATCTGGCGCAGCGCAACATAAAGGAAGTTCCCGCTGCCGCAGGCGGGATCGAGGACCTTGGTGTCGGCGATCTCGTCGGCGAACCCGGTCAGGCACTTCGACAGTCGGTTCCGCGCTCGCGTCTTTGCCCCGCCGGCGGAATCGGCCGCCTGCCACTTCTCGTGCAGCTCGGCGGCTTGGGTTTGCACTTCCTCCCAACGTCGCCGAAGCGGGCGCATCAGGACCGGCTCAACGATCAGCAGGATGTCGTCGCGGCTGGTGTAGTGCGCGCCGAGCTGGGCGCGCTTCCCCGGATCGAGCCCGCGCTCGAACAGCGTCCCGAGGATCGACGGTTCGATCGACGACCAGTCGAGGCGAGCGACGCGGGAGAGGATCTCCAAATCGTCGCGTCCGAGCGGGAGTGTCTCGCGGCTGTCGAAGATCCCGCCGTCGAAGTGCGGGATCCGTTCGAGTCCGAAGTACCCTCCGTCGGCCATGTGGCCGAACAGCTCCTCGACCAGTTCGCGGGCTCGACTCGGATCGTCCTTGGAGCTACCGATCAGTTTGGTGAAGAGATTCTCCGGGAGCAGGCCGATGTCCTCGGCGAACAGGCAGAACAGAATGCGGATCAGGAAGTGGGCCGCCTTCTCGGGATCGTGCCCGGCAGTCCGGAGCGACTCGGCAAGCTTTCCGAACTCGGCGGCTGCCTGCTTGGTGACGCCTTCGGTCGTCTGCTCGGCGCGGAGCCGCTCCGGGTGCTCGAACGCGTTACGCAGGATTTGGAGCCCGTCCTTCGTCAGCAGATCGTCGAACGTGAGCGTGAACGTCTGCTTGATCGTGTTGGTGAAGTTGGTGTGGATGACGATCGTCTCCATGTCGGAGACGATGAGGAGCGGCGGGTTGAGGAGCGCGTCGCGATAGAGCTGGAGCTGTTCGTAGGCCTTGTCGAGATTCTTGTGTTTGCCCTTGTACTCCCAGGCGAAGGCGCCCTTCTTCCAGACGTCGGCCCAGCCCTCGCCGCCGGTCCGCTTGGTCGCGCCCTTCTCGAACGTGAACGTCGCGCCTTCCGGATCGGCCTTCGCTGGCGTCGGATGCCCGAGCATTCGGCAGAGGTCGTTGAAGTGCGACTGCGATCCCGCGCTCTCCTTCAGCTTCGAGCGCCGCCACTTGTCGACGAATTCCTGCGCGGTCATTGGCGACCCCCCGGGTCGCTTGAGAGAAGCTTCAATGGGTGGCTTCTCGTGTTCATCACTCTTCCCTCGGGTTGCTTGCGAGAAGCTTCCATCGGGCGCTGCTCGTGTTCGGTTCTCAAGCAGTGTGTCTCCTGTGACCCATTGGCGCCACGTTCCCTCATTGCCGCGCGTTTCATACTGACCCCGTCGAGCCGTTCCGATCTCTTCCGCTGAGGCGTTTGAGGCGATCCTGAGGCGTTGGCAGCGTCGATCCATGAGTCATTTGGGTCATTTCTGAGGCATTTCTTTCACTCGTTCGTAGTGGGTCCCCCGCCCTGCGCCGATTCTCCGCAGCACGCCCTTCGCGACCAGTTTGTCGAGATCGCGTGAGGCCGTTTGCCGACTCTCGCCCATGAGGTGCTCAGGAAGATGCGAAACACCGGACGCCTCCTTCCTCTCTCTTGCTTCAGGATGAGTCTAACGAAGGAGAGGTTTCGATCCAACGATGTTTGGCCACTGAACGCACTTCGGGCCGGCTGGGATCAACGTTCACACACGCTTCAGACGATGGGATGATTGCCGGAATGCGCCCAGTATAATGCGGCCATCAAGCGAGGTGCGGGAGGGTTCATGAGCTACAAGATTGCGCTCTTGCCCGGCGACGGCGTCGGCGGCGACGTGCTCGAAGCGGCGAAGGGTGTCCTCGATGCGATCGGCTTCGAGGCAGAATACACCTACGGTGACATCGGCTGGGAGTTCTGGAAGAAGGAAGGGAAACCCCTTCCGGAGCGAACGATTGACCTTCTGAAGTCGACCGACTGCTGCCTGTTCGGCGCGATCACGTCGAAGCCGAAGGACGAGGCGGCGGCCGAGCTGGCCCCCGAGCTGCAGGACAAAGGGATCGTCTACTCGAGCCCGATCGTCGGCCTGAGGCAGCTGTTTGGTCTGCACACGAACCTGCGTCCGTGCAAGGCGTACGCGGGAAACCCGCTCAACTTGCGGGATGACATCGATCTCGTCGTCTTCCGCGAGAACACCGAAGGCTTGTACTGCGGCGTCGAATGGCATCCGGTGCCGGAGGGAGTCCGTGCCGCGTTCGATGCACACCCGAAGATGAGGCGATTCGGAAGCGTTGCCAACGACGACATGGCGATCTCGACCCGCATCTTCACCCGCGAAGGCTGCCGCGCCATCCTTCGCAGCGCCTTCGAGTACGCCAAGAAGCACGGCTACAAGACCGTCACCGTCGCCGAGAAGCCGAACGTCATCCGCGAGACCTCGGGGCTGATGATCCGCGAGGCCCGCGAGATGGCGAAGGAATACCCCGGCATCGAGTTATGGGAGACGAACATCGACGCGATGTGCATGTGGCTCGTCAAGAATCCCCAGGACTACGGCGTGCTCGTCAGCTCGAACATGTTCGGTGACATCCTGTCCGACCTGGCGGCGCAGATCGTCGGTGGGCTCGGCTTCGCGTGCGCCGGGAACATCGGCGACGACTACGCCGTCTTCGAGCCGACGCACGGCTCGGCGCCGAAGTACGTCGGCCAGAACAAGGTCAATCCGATCGCCACGATCCGCTCCGCGAAGATGATGCTTGACTACCTCGGCGAGATCGAGATGGCGGCCAAGATCGAGACCGCCGTGTCGCGAACGATCGCCGAAGGCCGCCTGCAGACCTACGACATGGGTGGCGCCACGACGACATCCGAGATGGCCGAGGCGATCGCGAAGGCCGCGAAGGAGGCTTGAGATGACAACAGGCTCGGGCCGCTCGATCAGCCGCACCATGGCGCAGTTCGCGCTGTCGCTGACCTACGATCGGATCCCGGAAGCCTCGCGCAAAGAGGCGAAGCGCTTCCTGCTCGACTCGGTCGGCTGCGCCCTCGCCGCCGTCGATCACGAGGACATGCGACAAGCGTACGAGTTCGTCGCTGGGCTTGGCGGGATCGAGCAGGCGACGATTATCGGCCACGGGACAAAGACGAACCTCGGCAACGCCGCGCTGATGAACTCCTTGCTGATCCGGGCGATGGACTACAACGACATCTACTGGAAGCAGGACCCGTCGCACCCGTCGGACATCATCCCCGCCGCGCTCGCGCCGGCCGAGTACATGGGCCGCAGCGGGAAGGATCTTCTCGTCGGGATTCTGATCTGCTACGAACTCGAGATGCGCCTCTGTCTTGCGGCCGATCCGGGCGTTCGCGAGGTGGGCTGGCATCACGCCACCCTGACGCAGTTCGTCAGCCCGCTCGTCGCAGCACGCATGCTTGGCCTGACCGAAAACCAGGCGGTCGCCGCCTGCGGGATCTCCGGATCGAGCCACTTCACTCTAGGGGGCGTCGTCGCCGGGCACCTGACGAACATGAAGAACACGGCCGATCCGATGGCGACCGAGGCCGGCGTCCGCGCCGCAATGCTCGCCGCCACCGGATACTCCGGGCCGGTCGAGCTGTTCGAAGGGAAGGAGGGCGTGTTCGAGGTCATCGGCAACGTGACATTCGACCCAGCGAAGATGCTCGACGGTCTCGGCAGCGAGTTCCTGATCACCGAGTGCGGCTACAAGGCCTTCCCGACCGAGGCGCTGACGCACCAACCGATCACGGCCGTCCTCGAGGTCATGAGCGCGAACAGCATCGATCCGCACAAGGTCACCGAAGTACTTATCCAGACGACGACCCGCGGAGCCGACATCCTCTCCGACCCGACGAAGTACGAGCCGCGGACGAAAGAGACCGCCGACCACAGTCTCCCGTACTGCGTCGCCGTCGCCGTCACCAAGGGGAACGTCCTCCCGTCCGACTTCGAAGAGGAAGCGCTCGCCGATCCGTTCGTCTGGGAGACGCTCCCCAAGATCAAGGTCGTCGCCGATCCGGAGATCGACGGGCTCTTCCCGGGGGTGAAGCGGGCCATTGTCACGATCACGACCGAGGACGGCCAATCGCACACGGTCCAAGAGGATCACGCCAAGGGTCGCGCGGAGAATCCGCTGACCGACGAGGAACTGATCGCCAAGTTCCGCGCCAACGCATCGCACGCGATGACCGACGGGGCGATGGACAAGGTCATCGACGCGACGTTCGCGCTGGACGAGATCGACCACGTCGGTGAGTACACGAGACTTCTGATACGGGATCGCGGCTGATTGCAGTGCCCTGCAATCAGCTAGCGGTTTCCCGCCCGGCCTTCGGGCGAGAAATGCGCTGGCAATGAACGCCACGAAGGTCGACGAGATCCGGAACAAGCTCCTCGGCTGGTACGCCGTTGAGGCGCGCGATCTCCCGTGGCGGAACACGCGGGACCCGTACGCGATCCTCGTGTCGGAGATCATGCTGCAGCAGACGCGTGTCGAGACCGTGCTGTCGTACTACGACCGCTTCCTCAACCGCTTCCCGACGATCGAGTCCCTAGCCACCGCTTCCCTCGACGACGTTTTGAAGGCGTGGGAGGGTCTCGGTTACTACCGCCGGGCACGGAACCTTCATCGGGCCGCCCGGATCGTCGTCGACGAACATGGAGGTCGACTCCCGCCCGCGGTCTCCGAGCTTCGAGCGCTTCCCGGCATCGGGCCCTACACGGGCGGCGCGATCGCCTCGATCGCGTTCGGACTCGATGAACCGGTTCTCGACGGAAACATCGTCCGTGTCCTCGCCCGTCTCTTCCGCATCGGCGGCGATCCGATCCGAGCCGCAACACGCAAGCGCCTTCTCCAAGAAGCGAAGCTTCTCACTGGCTTCGGCAAGGCCGCAGCCACTAACCAAGCGCTGATGGACCTCGGCGCCCGAATCTGCCGTTCGCGGTCGCCTCGATGTCACGAATGTCCGCTCGGTGCAACGTGTGACGCACATCACACAGGAGAAGAGGTCGTCTACCCGCAGCGGCGAGCGCGCAAGGCGATCCCGCACGTCGTCGTCGTTGCCGGGATCATCTGGGATGGAGCGCCGTTCGCTCCGGATGCCCGGATGCTCATCGCCAAGCGGATGGAAGACGACATGCTCGGCGGAGTGTGGGAATTCCCAGGAGGACGCGTCGAGGAGGGCGAGTCACGCGAGGAGGCCCTGATCCGCGAATTGCGCGAAGAGCTGGCGATTGACGTGGACGTGATCGAGCCGCTGATGCAGCTCGATCACGCCTACACACACTTCCGAATGACGCTACACGCGTATCATTGCCGCCATACGGGCGGAGAACCCCAGACGATCGAGTGCGCGGACTGGACTTGGGTCGGCCTGGACGAACTCGATGCCTTCGCGCTTTCCACCGCCGACCGCAAAATCATGGCTGCCCTACGGGCAGCTAGCGAGAAGGCGGGTGCTCATCTTCGCTGAGCAACCGCCTTCTCGTGTTGGTCCCAGGAGCACACTGTGCTTGGTCACGAACCAGGGGAAGGCGAAGCCTTCTCGTGAGCTTCTAGGTTGCCTATGGCGACCTAGAAGCCAATCTCAATTGCCAGGCCGAAGCTGAACAACGGGTTCCGGTAGTCGATCATCAAGATGAGCGCCGCCGTGTCCGAGATCGCAAGTCTCAACCCACCGGCGATGTGGTGCCAAACGGCGAACTCGCCCGTCTCGAGCGGGATCGTCGGTTGATACACCAGAAACAGCGGCAGCGTCGAGTTGATGTTGAAGAGAACCTCGCCGAACAGTCCCCAGTTGAGGAACTCGACGCCGTACCCGGCCCCGAAGCCCATTGCCAGCGAGAAGGTCTCCGGATCGTCGATGACCGAGAACTTCAGGTCGGCTTTCGCTCCCATCCACCCGAAGTCGCCGGTCGACAGCGGGACTAACGCCCCGGTCTGCATCCCGAGATCGATCTTGTCCGAGAGCCCGAACGCCAATCTCGCTTGCGGCGTGAGATTCCAGTTCGGATCGCCGTCCTGGATCACGTCCATCAACCCCGTACCCAAGGTGATCGCAGCGTTTCCGGCCCCGATCATCTTCGCGGTCTGGAACAGGTTGAACAGGCAGCCGGTGGACATCACGAGAACGCCCGCCAACAACCCCACGACCATCAGGATTCGTACTCTCTTGCGCATAGTGCCCCCCTCAGGACTCGAAGTACATCAGAACACTCTGCCGGAAAGGGAATCCGGCTGTCAAGCCCAACGGCGCGGTCCCGCCAAGCGCCGCCCGTAGCGCTGCCCGATGGGAGGACCTGTTTGCCCGCCCCAAGGACGGATGCTATGATCGATGCGAACTCTGGTTTGGGGGGACACAGCGATGGCCGGCCATTCGAAGTGGGCAAACACCAAATACCGCAAGGAGCGGCAAGATAAGAAGCGCTCCAACGTGTTCGCCAAGCTGATCAAGGAGATTACGTTGCAGGCGCGCAGCGGCGATCCGAACCCGGGCAACAACGCCGGACTCGCCCAGGCTCTCGAGCGGGCCAAGGCCGCCAATCTGCCCAAAGACAGCATCAATAGGGCGATCAAACGCGCCACGGGGGACCTCGAGGGCGTATCGTACGAAGAGGGGACCTACGAGGGGTACGCGACCGACGGTGTCGCCGTTCTGGTCCGCGTGGTCACGGATAACCGAAACCGTGCCTCGGCGGGCGTTCGCCACATCTTCAGCAAGCACGGCGGAAGCATGGCCGCCGCAGGCAGCGTAGCCTGGCAGTTCGAGCGGCGGGGTGTCGTCGTCCTCGAAGACCTTCCTGACGACATCGATCGCGACGACCTGCTGATGTCACTGATCGACGCCGGCGCCGTCGATCTTGACGACCAGGGGGAGACGATCGAGATCACGTGCGAGCCGACCGATCTACCGAAGCTCGGAAGTGCGGTCCGAGAGCGCGGCCTCGACCCGATTCGAGCCGAAGTGACGATGCTGCCCAAGTCCACAGTTCACGTGGAGGAAAATTCGGCGGGAAAGGTCCTGAGGTTGATCGAGGCCCTCGACGAGAACGAGGACGTACAGGAGGTCTTCGCGAATTTCGATGTCGACGACGAAGTGCTGGAACGACTGAGCGAGTAGCTGAACGAAAGGAGCGGAGGATGAAGAGATATCGGTGGGGTGCAATCGCTGGGCTGGTGGGTCTCCTCGCCTGCGGATCACTTGCTGTGAGCGCAGAGACTGTCATTACGTCGGGCGGGTCAGTCCTTCAGGGAACGATCGAGTTCGGAATCCCAGCGGTCCTCAGCGTGACCTCAGCAACGGGCGATGTGTTCACCGTGCAACGGACGAATCTGAAATCGATCCGTTTCCCCGATGAGGAGGGCGCCGATCTCACGGTCGAGACGTTCGACGGGAACATCCTCATTGGCGCACTCGGTGGTGTGCCGGAGGTGATCGGTCTCAGAACAGCAAGTGGGGACGTGCAGTCGGTTAAGCTGTCGAGCATCGTCGAGATCCGGTTCGATGCTGCCGCTGCACCGCCGCCGGTCCAGTCTGCAGCTCCGGTCGCGCCGGCCCCGACCGCCGCGACCCCTGCGCCCGCGGCTCGCAACGTCGACAGCCTCGTCGCTGAGGTTGTAGGCATCCACGAGTCCGCGAGAGCCGGGGTCACCGTCGGACTCGACACCGGATTGCAGCTTGGATTCACATCCAAGAGCGGACTGGGCATCCCCCGCTGGACGCTCGGGTTCGATTTCCTCTTCCTGGGACCGGTCTGGAGAAGCTACTTCGGACCATCCGTGAAGCGCGTCGAGGAAGCGGCTCTAGAACTTGCCACGGAGGATCCGTCTCTCGATCTCGAGGAGCTGACGGAGGCCGTGAGCAAAGAGGTAACGCCCTTCCTCCTCCCGTATCTGCACGTTGGCACGAACGCCCTCGTGATCCCCGACGTCGGCGGAGGCGTCATGCTCCGCTTGGGCAGGGCGATTTACATCGATCTCGGAGCCTCGATCGACATCCTCGGAACCATCTGGTATTCCGTCGGACTGCAGATCGTTCTCTGAGGGGAATCAAGTTCGCTAAGGAGGAGAAGATGAGGAAGGCAGTGGTGGTGGTTGTCGTGGCTCTCAGTCTGTTGTTCGTCGCTCTCGGAGCGATGGCGCAGGACAACGATGCTTGGATCCCGGGACTCGCTTCGTTCGTCCTCCCGGGGCTCGGGCAGCTGCTGAACGATGAAGTGGACAAGGCGATCATTCACTTCGGCGTGGATGTCGCCATCATTGCCGCCGGATACTACCTCGGGTTGATCGTCCCGTTCGTCGGCTTCTATGCGATCCCGGCGCTTCACCTCGGGTGGGCGCTGTTCAGCGGTTTCGATGCCTACAACGTGGCAAAGGACACCGGCTTCTCGATCGGTTTCGTGGAGAACGGGATCGCGGCCTCGTACAGCTTCTAGGGGTCAATCCGGCGTAGGCTAAAGCAGAACGAGAAGAATCGTCAGAGCGAGCGCCGTCACAACGGTCATGAACTGAAGAACGCCCCGGCCGGAAGCGGTCGGGGCGTTCTCTGTCTTCAGGAGATCGTTGGAGACGAGGTTCAGCTCTCCCGTCGCTTCGTCGATGTCAATGACCAAGCGACCCAGCCGTTCGCCGAACCTCCCGGACTGCACGACGAGGCTCTTCCCGACGCGCACGGGCTCGTGCGTCTCCTCGTGTGAGTGGCCTGTGACGAAGACGTCGATCGACGGGACCTCGCGAACGATCCCGACCGCCTGCGCAACAGGAATGTGACCGACGACGACGATGAGGTCGATCGGCTCGGCGATTGCCGCGATCTCCGCCTGGATTGCCCTCGCTGGCGCGATGTAGCGCAGCCAAGGGAAATCTGGATAGGGAATGTGATAGGCGGTGACCACACCGACGAGGAAGATCCTGATGCCGTCGACCGAGCGAACGACCGACGAGACGAAGGGGGGCGCGAAGCCGGGGGGCGCCTCCAGGTTGGCACAGAGAATCGAGAACGACGCACGCTCGGCAAGCTCGGCGAGTCGGTCCGATCCCCAGTAGAGCTCATGGTTTCCGATGGCCATCGCATCGTACCCGACGTCGTTCATCCACTGCACCATCTCGTCGGCGCCCCAGACCGCGGCCAAGGGCGTGCGGAAGTCCTGCCAAGCGTCTCCGCCGTCGACGAGAAGGATCGGCTCACCGCTGGCGCGCTCGTGTTCGATCATCCTGCGAATGGAGTCGAGGCGCGCGAACCGCAGATGCAGATCGTTCGTGTAGAGGATCTCCAGCGGCCGCGCGAGCCCGCTGACGCCGCCCGCAGCGAGCGCGATCCCTGCGAGGACGATCAACCCGAGGCGCGCGGCGCGGGTCACAGGGTCCCTCCGACCGTGAGCCGGGCTCCGCCTGGCGTCACCAGGAGCGACGCGCCCCACAGGCGCGTCCGCCCGGGGTGAATCCGGAGACCGAGGATCGCACCGAGGGTGTCGTTTCGCTGCTCCAGCCCCAGCACGAGTGACATCGTCTGATGGAACGCGTGTTGCAGGTAGCCCCAACGAACGGTTTCGTCTCCCCACGTTCGCCCGTAGTTCACGTGCACGGGCCCGAGAAAGAGCGTGGAGATTAACGAGAGACGTTGCGAACTCAGGGCGACGACGACGTTCAACGGAAGGAGGTTCTTCACCACGAGCACGCGCGCTTCGAGATCGAACAGGTTCCGGGGGCTCGTCGAGGCCGACACGTCGATCCGCGGTGACAGGCTCCTCGTGATCGATCCCCGCCACCCCTGCAGCGACAGCTCGCACGCGAGCGAGGTTCTCCCGGCGTCGCCGCCCAAGATCGCCTCCGGCAGATCCCGGAACGCGACGTGAGGCGCCGCAGATCCGCAGACAGACCACGAGAGCGCGAGGAGGATCACGAGTCCCATCTTCATGACGCACCAGAGTACTCGACCTGGCGGATGTCGCCAATCGTTGATTTCCTCCGAGAGGAACCACACAATCGCTTCATGCTCTTGAAAGCCGTGAAGGAGACCCTTCGGACGCACGAGATGCTCGATCCGGACGACCGCGTTCTCGTCGCCGTCTCCGGGGGGATCGATTCGATCGTCTTGCTTCACGTTTTGCGACTGCTGTCGGACGATCTCCGCCTGTCGCTGGTGATCGCGCATCTCAATCACGGATGGCGCGGGGACACGTCAGACGACGACGCGCGATTCGTGGCGTCGCTCGCGCAAGAGGCCGGACTCGAGATCTTGACCGAACGAATCGACGCCGCCGAACTCGACGTCCATCGCAGCCGAGGGTCGGAGGGGGCCGCCCGCGAAGTGAGGCGTCGCTTCCTCGCGGAGGCCGCCGACGCCGTCGCCGCAACGCGGATCGCGCTCGGACACACGGCGAACGACCGGGCGGAGACGATCCTGTTCAATCTGACGCGCGGCACGGGTTCCGCCGGCTTGGCCGGGATCGACCCGATCAACGAGCGGATCGTCCGGCCGCTGATTGCCGTGACGCGGGACGACGTGCGAGCCTATGCGCAGGACAACAACCTTGTCTGGAGGGAGGATGCCACCAACGAGGATCTCGCCTTCGCGCGCAATCGCATCCGCCACCGCGTCTTGCCCGAGCTGGAGCAGGTCAATGCGCGTGCCGTAGAGGCGATCTGTCGAGCCGGGGATCTCGCTGCTGAGGCCCAGAGAGCCGAAGCGTTCCTCGTGTCAGCTCTCTGGGAAGACGTGGCGCTGTTCGAAGAACCTGGGGAAGTTCGCTTTCGCCGTCCAGAGTTCGCCGAGCTGCCGCTGGAAGTCCAATGTCTCGTTCTTCGCGACGGCTTTCGCCGCGTTCGTGGAGATCTTGACGGAATCGAACGGTGCCACGCCCGCGCCGTCCTTGATCTCCTCGGGCGAGACGGGCACGGAGACGTCGATCTGCCCCGTGTGCACGTGCGGGTCGATCGCACCGCCGTCAGCCTCTCAGCCTCCCCGTTCCCGGCATCCACGGCGTGGGAGGCGGCGGTCGAGATCGGGTGCACGACGTTCGCCGAGCGCGGGTTCGCCCTCGATCTGAAACTCGTTGACCACGGATCGAGCGACGGCGGCATCGCGTGTTCCGACCCTGCCATCGAGGCCGCCGACGCCGATCGGATCGCATTCCCCTTGCATGTCCGCAGTCGCCGCGTCGGCGATCGCTTCACCCCGCTGGGCATGGACCGACCGATCAAGTTGAAGGACTTCTTGATCAACGAGCGCGTCCCGTTCTTCACGCGAGACAACGTTCCACTCCTCTGTGACCGTGAGAAGATCCTTTGGGTCGTCGGCGTGAGGCTGTCGAACGAGATCCGTCTCGCCGAGGCGACGAGACGTCTACTCATCATGCGGATGGAGCGCGTCTCATGACCACGTTTCTCATCTTCGCCGGGTCGATTCTTCTGTTGATTGGGTTTCATGAGGCCGGGCATTTCGTTGCGGCCAAGGCGTTTGGCGTATACGTCATCGAATATGCCATCGGTTTCGGCCCGCGCCTGGCGACGGTGAAGGGCAAAGAGACGCGCTATTCGCTCCGCGCGATCCCCTTCGGCGGCTACGTCCGGATGGCAGGGGAGGATCGACGCGAGGACGGCAACGAGATTCCCGCCGATCGCCTTCTCTATCGGAGGCCGCCCCTTGTACGTGCCGTCATCAGCCTCGCCGGCCCGACCGTGAACCTATTGCTCGCTCTCGTCGTGACGATCGCCGTGATCTGGTCCTACAACTTCCCGATCCTTCAGGTCGCGGGCGTCATCCCGGACGCTCCAGCCGCCAGCGTCCTCGTACCCGGCGACAGGGTTCTGGCGATCGATGGGCGCGACATTTACATTGTGGATCAGATCATCGATGCGATTCAGCACTCGCGGGGAGAGGAACTGGCCATCGACATCCGCCGCGAGGGCACGAGGGAGACGATTCCCCTCCGACCGGATTACGTCGAAGAGGAGGCTCGCTACGTCGTCGGTGCGTACTTCCAGGGGATCACGTTCACCAACGAACTTGTCGCCCTCGATCCTGATTCGTCCCTCGCAGGCCTCGGCCTCAGAAACGGCGATCTCCTGACGGCCGTCGATGGAAAGGAGACGACGACTGCCGTCGCACTGGTGGTCGAGCTTGAGTCCCAAACCGGCTCGGCCTCTCTGTCCGTGCGCCGAGGTGGCGAACTGCTCGACGTCTCGATCGTTGATGCACCCGCGTTCGCGCAGGAGCTTCTCCAGACCCTGCCGTTCGCCGATCTTGGCGTTGCCTATCGCCACACCGGATTCGCTGCAGGCGTCGCCCTCGGCTCGGGGCAGTTCGCGGAGTATGTCGTAATGATGGGTGACGTGGTCGGCGGGATCGTCAGCGGGCGCGTCGCGGCGGGCGACGCCCTTCAGGGGCCGGTCGGCGTGGCGCGCACGCTCGGCGAGGGATTCCGCCTCGGCCCCGCCGTCTTCTTCCAGCTCCTGGCGTTCCTCAGCCTGAACTTCGGCCTGCTGAATCTGATTCCGTTCCCCGGCCTCGACGGAAGCCGCGTCGCGTTCGCGCTCTACGAACGGATTCGGGGTCGGCCGATCCCGGTCGAGCGCGAGGGCCTCATCCACACCATCGGCTTCCTCGTCTTGATCGCCGTGATGGTCCTGATTACATACAAGGATCTGCTAGCGCTCTTCCGATGAGACAGACGGCGATTGCGCCGATTCCCTCTTCCCTGCCGAGCGCCCCCATCCCTTCGCTTGTCGTCGCCTTGAGGCCGACGAGCTCACGGTCGATCCCGAGCACTTCCGACAGGCGATCGCGCATCTCCGCGAAGTGAGGCGTCAGCTTCGGACGCTCGGCGATGACCGTTGCGTCGATGTTCACCGAACGGAAGCCGGCGGCTTCGATCTTCCTCGCGACGTCGCACAGCAGCCGAAGGCTCGAGATCCCGCGATAGGTTTCGTCGGTATCCGGGAAGTGTGTTCCGATGTCGCCGAGGCCGGCCGCTCCGAGGAGGGCGTCGCAAATGGCGTGGGTCAGGACGTCGGCATCGGAATGACCGAGAAGGCCCCGGTCATGTGGCACGCTGACGCCACCCAGGACGAGCGGACGATCGAGGCCGAATCGGTGGAAGTCGATGCCGAGTCCGACGCGTTGGTCACGCATCCGTCTCTCCCTTCGCCAGCTGGCGGACGACGCCGCATGCAAGGCCAAGCGAGAATCCGCGACGGGTAAGAAAGCCGACCGTCCGACGTTCCCGCTTCACCGGGTCGACCCCGCTCAGCCGCTCGTAGCGCTCCCGCGCCAAGCGCCAGATCAGATCCCTCTCCATCGGCTCAGGGTAGTGCTCGGCAAGTGCAGCTTCGGCGATCGATTTCGGGACGCCCTTCTCGTGGAGTTCTCGGGCCACCGCGCGGCGAGAGAGCGGATGATACTGCACGCGATCACCGACCCACAGGCGCGCGAAGGCGCTGTCGTCGATCATTCCTGCATCCTTCGCCACCGCCACCGCCTGTTCGATCTCTCCCTTGGCGTAGCCGCGTCCCTCGAGGCGACTGCGCGCCTCGTGCTCGCTCCTAGGGCGAACCTTCAGAAGTCGGACGAGGTACGTCCAGGAATCACTCGTCGTCGGCCTCCTTGGAGGGTTCCTTCTTGGGCGCATCCTTCTTGGGCGCGTCCTCCTTGGGCGCGTCCTCCTTGGGCGCGTCCTCCTTGAGCGCGTCCTCCGACGAAGCGACCGCGAGCGGAAGGCCGGCCTTGGCGCGGATCTCCGCCTCGAGCTTCGCAGCGAGCGCCGGATCCTCCTCGAGCGCCAGCGCGCTGTTGCCGATTCCCTGTCCCAGGCGCTCGTCTCCGAAGGAATACCACGCGCCGCTTCGCGAGACGATGTCCAGCGCCGCTCCGGTGTTGACCAAATCGCGCTCACGGACGATCCCGCGGCCGTAGATGACGTCGAACGTCGCCTCCTTGAACGGCGGGGCGACCTTGTTCTTGACGACGCGCACGTTGACGTGCGTACCGACCCGTTCGGCTCCATCTTCGATCCTGCCCGAGTTCCACAGCTGCAGCCGGATCGACGCGTAGAACTTGAGTGCCCATCCTCCGCTCGTCGTCGTCGTCGCGCCGTAACGCGCCCCGCTGATCGTCGATCGGAGCTGGTTCGTGAACACGACCATTGTGTTTGACTGCGAGATCGCGCCGGACAGCTTCCGCATCGCCTGACTCATGAGACGGGCTTGCAGCCCGACCTGGGAGTCACCCATCTGTCCCTCGATCTCGGCTGTCGGCACCAGGGCGGCGACGGAGTCGATGACGATGATGTCGACGGCGCCGCTCCGAGTCAGCTGCTCGGTGATCTCCAGCGCCTGCTCTCCCGAGTTCGGCTGCGACAGGAGAAGATGATCGAGATCCACGCCGAGCGCGCGAGTGTACGTTGGGTCGACCGCGTGCTCCGCGTCGATGAAGGCGGCTGTGCCGCCGCGCCTCTGCACTTCGGCAATCATGTGAAGCGCCACGGTCGTCTTTCCGCTCGACTCCGAGCCGAAGATTTCGATGATCCGACCCCGCGGCACGCCTCCGACGCCGAGCGCGATGTCGAGAGCGAGCGACCCGGTCGAGACCGACTCCACTTGGAGAACCTGCGCCCCGTCGCCGAGCCACATGATCGCTCCGTCGCCGTAGGTCTTCTTGATGTGCTTGAGAGTGCTTTCGAGAACTTCCCGCTTACCCATGCTTGATGCCCCCTACCTCTTGTCTGTCCGACATTCTAGGATAATTCGGTGCGTTATTCAACGGCGCCAATGAACTACGGCGTGAAGCTTACCGAGATGTTGGATTCTTCGTTCCTGACTCAATCTTGGCCATTTGCTCTCAGCCTCTCCATCTCTTGGACGAATCGCTCCGCCTCGCTCCGCCGTGTGCCCGAAAGCGCAATGCGTCCGCCCGGAGTCTGGATCACCAACCGCCCACGTCGGAAGCCCCACTTGATCCGATCGAGCTTCAACTCACGGGCCAATTCGGACGCCTCGACCGATTTTCGCAGCAGGCGCCCAAGGAGCCGACTCATGGCTCGCTGCAACAGCGCCGATAATACGCCATCCTCATCGGACCTGGCAGCACGAAGCGTCTCCAGCGCCTCCCGGACCTCCTTCTTCGGATCCTTCGCGAATTCGACTATCACCGACGCTCCCTCCGTGAGAATCAGCGTCAGCCGATCCCTCGCGTCCGAGACGCGTGCAACCTCTCGCAGCCACGTAACCTCGGCGATTCGCTCCAATCCGACGCCCCGGATGCTCCTCGAGCCGAGCGGCGTGAACCGCAGCTCGGGGGGAAGCGTAGTCGCCTCACAGATCTCCTCCGCCACAAGGATCTGTCCGCCCTTTGCCAGGGCGGACAGGCGCTGGGCGACGTTGACGGAGTGGCCAATGAAGTCGATGTCGGTCATTACCGGCGTTCCGCTGGAGATGCCGACGCCCACGTCGATCGGCTCCTCGGACGCCGCGCGATTCCGCTCTCGGACCGCTCGCTGAATGCCGACGGCGGCCTGAATGGCGTCGATCGGCCGCTCGAAGGCGGCCATGATACCGTCGCCGAGGGACTTCACGACGATCCCGTATTCGTCGATCCGCGCGCGGAGGATTCCCTCGTGGAGCTGCGAAAGGCGGAAGGCCGCCTGATCTCCTTGGCTGGCCGTGAACGCGGAGAACCCACGCAGATCGCTGAACAGAAGCGCGATCGTCTCACCCGCGTCGATCTGCGCGCGCAGGACTTGGCGGATCTTCAGCGTTCGGCTCCATGACACGAGAATCGGCCTCCTGACTGGAAAGGGGAATCGCCGTATTATACTATCGAATCCGGCCTGGGGCCGGACGCGAACCCGGGTTGGGCCGGATAAGGGAGCACTCACTTCCGACCGAATCGAACCCGGGTTGGGGCCGGACGAAGGAGCGCACTTGCGCTCCCAGACAGAACGAGGAGGAGCGCACATGGACCAGAAGAAGATCATCCCTCTCCTGAAGAAGACACCCATTTTCGCCAAGACGAGCGAGTCGAGCCTGAAAACGATGCTCAAGGCTTCGATCGAGAAGGCCGTCCAGGCGGGCGACAAGCTCGTCGAGAGGGGAGAGACGGGAGCGGGATTCTACCTGATCCTCGCGGGCCAGGCCGAGGTGATCGCCGGCGGTGAGAAGCTCGCGAAATTCGGCCCCGGAGACTTCTTCGGCGAACTCGCAGTCATCGACGGAGCGCCGCGAACGGCCGACGTCGTTGCCTTGACGGACACAACGTGCATCGTCGTGTCCCAGTGGGCGATGCGCAGCATCATCTCCTCTCACGCCGAGATCGCTTTGAGCATGCTCGAGGAACTCGCACGGCGGCTCCGCGCGACCGACGAGGCGCACACGCCCTGCGACTGACGCCTTGAGAGACCGGATCCCCATCCTCTGTCTTGGGTCAGGGGCTGCCCTGACCGATGGCCGGCAATGGAATTCCCTGTTGATCGATGGGAGATTCCTCCTCGATCTTCCTCCAACGGCGATTCCTCAGATGCACCGTTTGGGCGTCGATCCCAAGGCGATCGACGTGATCTTCATCAGCCATCACCACGCCGACCACAACTTCGGACTTCCGTTCCTCCTCCTCGAGTACTGCGTGCGCTACGAGCGATCGGAGCCGCTCTTCATCGTCGGCCCCACGGGCCTGGAGGACAGGACGGAGCAGATGTGCGAGCTCGCGTGGCCGGAGATGCGAGCGAAGGACTTCCGTCCAAGAGTTCCCCTGCGGTTTGTGGAGATCCACAACGAAGGTGAGTACTGCGCAGGCGATCTGAGCTTCACGGCCGTGCCTGTGGAACACTTCGGACTCGACGCGTTCGGGTATCGCTTCGCGTACAAGGGGAGGACGGTCGCATACACCGGCGACACGGGCGAATGCGATCAGGTCAGTCGCCTACTCGACGACGCCGATGTCGCCATCATTGAGTTGACCCATCCGAAACCCTCGGAAGACCCTGGGCACCTCGATATCAACGAGGTCGTCCACCTGACGGCTGACCTCCGCGACCGCGGGGCCCTCGTGCTGGCAACGCACATGAGTGGAACGCCAGACCCGATCAGCGGGATCACCATCTGCGAAGACGGCGAGACCTACTATGCGTAGTTCGTAGTTGGGTGCTTCGTGGTGCGGTCTTGCTTTGTTGGCGTCCTTGCGTGAGTCAGACTAGCGGAGATTCGCGTTGAGCCTGGTAGCAGCTTCGGCAACGCGCCTCGTACGTTTCGGCTCCCCCGATCTGAATGACGGGACCGTCGGTCGGCGCCGGCTGCCCATCGACGAGGCGCTGGGACCGAGTGGCCATGCCTCCGCATTTCACGCATACGGCTTGAAGCTTGTCGACGCGGTCGGCGAGGGCCATCAGTCGCGGCATCGGCCCGAACGGCTCCTCGGCGAACGTGAGGTCGAGACCGGCCACGATCACGCGTTTCCCCGATCCCACGAGCACTTGGCACAAGCTTGGCAGCTTGTCGGAGAAGAAGTTCCCCTCATCGAATGCGATGACTGAGGCCAGATCGAGCGCCTCGGCGCCGACCGAGGCGATCAGGGTCTCCAGGGTCTCGCGGCCCGGCTCGAGGAGATGCGCATCGAACGCTCGCCCGTAGTGGGTCATCACCGAGTTCGTGCTGTAGCGATCATCGATCGTGGGCTTGAAGAGGAGGAGCTTTCCCCGCGCGATTCTCACTCGTTCCAGCCTTCGGATCAGCTCTTCGGTCTTCCCGGAGAACATGCATCCGGTGATCACCTCGAGCTGCCGCGCTTTCCCGTCCATCGCTTCGCCCCCTCTCAGTCTTCGGGCAGGAGTGCCGTCGTGTACAGCGCATCGAGTGGAAACTCGGTCGCGATCAATCCGTTCTCGAAAAGGTACGCCTGCATCGCACGCCAGATCTCCGGATCATCGTGCCGCGCCCCCGCAGCGTACAACGGAAGGGTCGCGTCGAACGAGCGGCGATTCAGCTCGTCGTCCAGGTCCGGGTTTGCGGCCGAGAATCTGGAGAACGCCGTTGCGGGATTGCCCCGCGTATACGCAACCGCCTCGGAAAGCGCATCAAGCAGCGCGCGCAGGTCGCTCTCGCGTTTCTCGATCACACTCGGGTGCGCCACTAAGATGATGTCATAGGTCGCGGGGATGCAATACTCCTCCTGCGGGAAGAAGATCGGCTCCGCTCCCTGCAATTCGATCTGGATCGGTTCGAAGTTCCGGAACGCGCCGACGGCGTCGATCGACCCCGCCAGGAGCGACGGGATCGTCGCGTATCCGACGTTGACCAGCTCGACCTCGTCAATAGAAATCCCGACGCAGCGAAGCATCGTCTCCCACAGGATCGGCTCGAGCGGAGCGAGCGAGTACCCGATCCGACGACCGCGAAGGTCCTCTGCGGCAGCGATTCCGGTGTTGAGTACAGCGAGAAGGCCGCCGAGATTCCGGTTGATCAGCGCGCCGATCGACACCAGCGGAAGGCCTTCCGACCGCGCAATCAGGTAGTTGATCTGGGGCGTCAACGCGACGTCGATCGCCCGTGCGGCGGCGAGTTTCACGGGATCGCTCGGGTTCGCCGGTACGATGATCTCCACGTCCACGCCACGATTTCGGAACAGCCCATCCTCGATGGCCACGTACAGCGGGACGTGATTCGGATTCGGGAAGAAGTCAAGGCTGATGCGGAGCGCTCTCGCTTCCTCTGGGGTGTGCAGAATGCCGATCAACAGGAACGCGAGGAAGACCCCGATGAGCACGGCCGCGATCAGTCCTCTGCGCAATGTGCCCCCTCGTCCTGGCTAGTGACTACCCGGCGACTCGGCGCCGCCAGCGAAGCGCCCAACGCTCGATTATCCGGACGATCCCGAACAGGAGCAAGCCGACGAGGGTGAGGGCGAGAATCGCCGCGAAGACCACATCGACGCGCAACAGCGCGTTCGACTGGAGCATCAGGAAGCCGAGTCCGCGCGAGGCGCCGATCCACTCCCCGATCGTGGCGCCGACGACGGAGAGCGTTGCGGCGATCTTCCACCCGCTGAAGAGGGCCGGCAGGCTCCCCGGCAGACGAAGTTTGACGAACACCTGCCAGCGTGACGCGCCCAGTGAGCGGAACAAGTCAATCGTTTCTCGGTTCGCCGAGCGCAGGCCGTCGACGCCGTTGATCACGATTGGGAAGAAGCCGATGAGCGCCGCCACGACGACCTTCGGCCAGAGCCCATATCCCAGCCAGACGATCAGGAGCGGCGCGATGGCGAACACGGGCACCATCTGAGAGGCGATGATCAGCGGATGAAACGCCCACTCGAGCACGGGGACGTAGACGACGGCCGCCGCCAGCAAGAACCCGGCGGCGCTCCCGAGGAGCAGGCCGAACACGATCTCGGCAAACGTGGTGACACTGTGAAACCACAGCAGACCGAAGCGAAGGACGAAGGTCGCGACGATTCGGCTCGGGGGCGGCAGGATGTACCCAGGCACATGTGCGACCCTGGCTCCGAGTTCCCAGATCGCGAACAGGGTGACCAGAAGCAGGATCGGGGCCACAGTCCGCTTCACGCGCTCGTTCATATTCCCTCCCCGGTGAGAAGCTCGAGGAGCGTCTCCTTCTGTGTGACGAAATCGGGAGCGGTTCTCGACCTCGGGCGCGCAAGAGTTGGCTCGATTCGCGCGCGAACGAGCGCCGGGCGCGGCGAGAAGACGAGAACGCGGTCGGAGAGAAGAAGCGCCTCTTCCACGTCGTGCGTCACCAACAGGACCGTCTTGCCGAGCTCTCGCCACACATCGAGAAGCCAACCCTGGAGCGTGGTGCGGGTGAGCGTATCGAGAGCACCGAGCGGTTCGTCGAGGAGGAGGATGTCGCGGTGCGCCAGGTAGGTTCGGATGACAGCCACGCGCTGACGCATCCCGCCGGACAGCTGGTTTGGGTATAGGCGTTCGGCCTCCGAAAGGCCGAACCGGGCGAACAGACTTCGCGCTTCGGAGAGGGATTCAGCGCGCGGGTGCCGTGCGATCTCCGAGGAGAGCACCGCGTTGTGTAAGGCACTCCGCCACGGAAGAAGCGTGTCCTGTTGGGGAAGATAGGCCATCGCGTTTGCGCGCGGCTCGACCGAGTCACCGACCGTGATTCGTCCTCGATCGAGCTCGATCAGTCCGACGAGAACGCGTAGCAGTGTGGTCTTCCCGCACCCGGAAGGTCCGAGGCACGTCGTCCACGTCCCGCGCTCCATCGCGAACGAGACGTCGGAGAGGACCTCCGTCCGTCCCGGCTTCGATGGGAAGCTTACGGACAGCCCCACGGCCTCAAGGATGCCTCTCTCGGTTCTCTCCTGCCGCACAATCGGCCCTCGCCTGCGTCACCCCATCGAGAGGATGCACGCTATCCCCAGCATTGTAGCAGGCGCCTCGGCGTCGCCGGCGGAATCGGAGTCGGCGATGCGCACCCCGGTCTCGGGACTGCCTGTCGGCCCAGGAAACCCCATCCACGTTCAAGCTCGGGACAGCCGTGGAGGATCGCAAGATAGCATGACGAAGAGCGAAGCCCGCTCTGATGAGCAGATCGACTCCGCCGATGCTAGGACACGTTGTCCATCCAGTCGCTCGGAAGCCGACGAAGGCGTTGCGAAGCTTCAACGATCCGGTCGGTCGACGCCGTCGCCGAGACGCGAAGAAAGCCTCTGCCCGCCGACCCGAAGAACGTGCCCGGTGAGACGGAGATGCCCGTGGCCTCAAGCAAGTGCAACGCCAAGGCCTCGGAATCCACACCCGGTGGCAGGCGAACCCAGAGGTAGAGCGTGGCACGCGGGAGGGAAGCATCGAGCCCGGCGGCGTTCAGCGCTTCGACGAGCATCGCCAGACGCTGACGATAGACCTCGTTGCGCGCGGCGATCCAGTCGGAATCGACGCTCAGCGCTCGGACCGCGGCATCTTGGATTGGGAGGAAGACGCCGGAATCCACGTTCGACTTGATCTGGGCGAGCAGCGCAAGGGCATCGGGCTGACCGACGGCCATCCCGACCCGCCATCCGGCCATGTTGAACGTTTTCGACACCGAGTTGAACTCGACCGCGATGTCGGCCGCGCCGGGAACCTGGAGAACACTGGGGGCGACGTACCCATCGAACGTCACGTCGGCGTACGGAGCGTCGTGGCAAAGGAGAAGGTCGTTCGTTCTGGCGAACTCGACGGCCTCGGCAAGGAATGTGAGATCCGCCGTGGCTCCGGTCGGGTTGTTGGGGTAGTTGAGCCAGAGCATGACGGCTCGGCGCACGGTCTCCATCGGAAGGGATTGGAGGTTCGGTACGAACGCCCGCTCCTCGACGAGCGGGAAGAAAGCGGGGTTCCCGCCCGCGAGCAAGGCCCCTCGGGCGTACGGGGCATACCCCGGATCCGGCACAAGGACCACGTCTCCCGGATCGAGACAGGCGAGAGACAGGTTGACGATCCCTTCCTTCGAGCCCAGTAGGGGAACGATCTGCGTCTCCGGATCGAGCGTGACGCCGAATCGGCGTGCATAGAACGTCGCAATCGCCTCACGCAATCGCGGCGTGCCGCGAAATCCGGGATACCCGTGATGATCGGCGCTCCGTGCCGAGGTGCAGAGCGCGTCGGTCACGGCGTCAGGCGGTGGAAGGTCGGGGTTTCCCATGTCCAAACGGATCACATCGATCCCTTCATCCGCTGCACGCTGACAGGCTGCGTTCCAGCGGACGAACGGATACGGCGGCACGTCCTGCAATCGTCCCGAGGGCTTCACGCTACGCGCCCTCGGACGATGGCTGCATGCCGCGGACGTGGTCGACGATAGACGTCAACCCCAGAAGGTAGCTGCGCGGACCGAATCCCCCGATCTGACCCAGACAGACCGGCGCGATCAACGAGCGTCGCCGGAAGTCCTCTCGGGCGTGAACGTTGGATAGATGGACCTCGACCGCCGGCAGCCCGACGGCCACGATCGCGTCCCTGAGGGCGACGCTCGTGTGGGTGTACGCTGCGGGGTTGATCACGATCCCGTCGGCCCAGCTCGCCGCGTCGTGAATCGCGTCGATCAGCTCGCCCTCATGATTCGACTGGGTCGTCCGAATCTCGACGTCTCTCTCCGCGGCCGCTCTGCGGAGCGCCTCGTCGATCTCCGACAGTGTCGTAGGGCCGTAGACGTCCGGCTCGCGCGTCCCGAGAAGGTTGAGATTCGGCCCATGCACGACGAGGATGCGTACGCGTGTCTTGCCTTTCGACTGCGACATCATCTCCTCCTTGCCCCCATTTCGCCCAGTACTTCACGGACGAGTTCGGAGGGAACCTTGTCCGTCACGGTGACATCCCCGACCGCTCGCGGGAGGACCCATCGAAGCGCGCCGGCCGTACGCTTCTTGTCGCACCCCATCGCAGCCTCGATCTCCTCGACCCTGTGTGCCGGACAGACCGTCGGAAGGCCGTTCCGGCGCAGGATCCGCTCGATCGTCTCAGCGAGTGACGGTGTCGCTAAGCCTAGTTTGTGCCCCAGCCGCGCGGCGGCGACGAGCCCGATCGAAACCGCCTCTCCGTGCCGTAGCGCGTATCCGCTGAGTGTCTCCAACGCGTGCCCGACCGTGTGGCCCAGGTTCAGGACCGCCCGGCGGCCGGTTTCAAGCGGATCCTGCTCGACAACGGCTATCTTCACACCCAATGCGCGCACGATCCGATCCACGGCCGCATCCGTCCCCCAAGACGCCCGATTCAGGGGCCTCTCTTCGAACTCCGCGAACAGGGTCGGATCGCCGAGGACTCCGTGCTTGATCACTTCCGCTACGCCGGACCGGAGCTCCTCGTCCGGAAGCGTTCCCAGCACGTGAGGATCGATCAGGACGAGATCGGGCCGCTTGAACGCTCCGACCAGGTTCTTCCCGTCGGGAAGGTTCACGCCGGTCTTCCCACCGACGCTCGCGTCGACCATCGATAAGAGCGTAGTCGGAACCTGGATGAAGCGAATGCCTCGCAGGAACGTCGCCGCAGCGAATCCGGCGATGTCCCCCGTGACGCCGCCCCCAAGGCCTATCAACGCGTCTCCCCGATCGAGTCCCTGTTGCAGCAGGCTACCGTAGATGTCGCGCACGGTCTCGAGCGTCTTGAATCGCTCGCCGTCTGGGATGATGCACGACCCGATCTCGTATCCGGCATCCCTGATCGCCGCCGCCACGGCCGCTCCGTAGAGAGAATCGACGATGGGATTGGAGACGATGACAATCCTGGATCTGGCCGCCAGACCGGCGGCGCGGACGCCGTCACCGAGGTGGGCCAGGAGACCTGGGCCGATCTGGATCGGGTAGGTCCCGTCGCCGTGGCGGACCGACAAGGTTCTCACGGACGCCAGGCGGACGACGTCCTCCACGACGTCCGCGATCGAGCGACTCGTTGTATCGACGTGCCACGGGAGGTCTGCGTACGCCTCCCTGCGGCTTTCCAGCAACTCCATGATCGTGGTCCGCGGGTCCTTCGCGGACGCGAGAAGTGGGCGATCTTCCGTTCCGTCCAGACGGCACGCAAGCGCTTCGGGTTCACACGTCAGGCAGACGACCGTCCCGCTTTGCAGCATCCTGTGGCGATTCTCGGGATCGACGAGCGTTCCCCCGCCTGTCGCAACCACCAGCCCGCCCCGGCTCGAGACCTCGAAACAGATCGCCGCCTCGAGGTCACGGAACGCACCCTCCCCGTCCTGCGCGAAGATGTCGGCGATCGACTTGCCGGCGCGCGACTCGATCTCTGCATCCATGTCGACAAACGGATGCCCAAGTCGGTCGGCCACCGCCGCACCGACACTCGACTTGCCGACGCCCATGAATCCTGTGACGGACAGGTTGGGGCGGCTATCCATCGCTCCCCCAAGCGCCGTCGTGGGCCTTCATTTCCTCGAGGCTGTCTCCTCCCAGTTTCTCTCGAAGCGAGGCGGCCAGAATCCACGCTACCATCGCTTCGCCGACAACGGCGGCCGCGGGGACCGCGCAGACGTCCGATCTCTGATACTCCGTATCGGCCGGCGCGAGCGTCGCAACGTCGATCGATTCCTGCGGCGTGACGGTTGTCGGGATCGGTTTCATCGCGGCGCGGAGGACGATCGTCTCTCCGTTGCTCATCCCTCCCTCGATGCCCCCGGCGCGATTCGTGGCGCGGACCACGTTTCCCTTCTCGTCCGTCGTCAGCGAATCGTGAGCCTGGGTCCCCGTTCTCGCGGCATGGCCAAAGCCCGAGCCGATCTCGACCCCTTTGACCGCCGGGATCGACATCACGGCGCCGGCCATCTGTCCGTCGAGCCTTCGGTCCCAGTGAACGTGGGAGCCGAGGCCGGCGGGGACTCCAGTCGCGGCGATGTAGAAAACGCCGCCCAGCGACTCGCCGGCCGCCCGTGTCGAGTCGATCGCTTCGATCATGCGAGCACTGGCGGCCTCGTCTGCACATCGGACCGAACTCTCCTCGGCGCGACCCCAGATCGCGTCCCACGGACCTTCGGGGATCGTCGCTTCGACTCGTCCGATGCTGCAGACTGCGCTCCCCACGGAGATGCCGAACTCACGCAGCAGGAGCTTCGCCAGCGCACCGACCGCCACACGGGCGGCGGTCTCTCGGGCGCTGGCCCGCTCGAGAATCGGCCGAGCATCAGCGAGTCCGTACTTCTGCATCCCGGCCCAGTCGGCGTGTCCGGGGCGGGGGACGGTGACCGGCGGAAGCGCTCCGGACTCCCACCGCTTGCGCCAGTTCTCCCAGTCCCGATTCGCGATCCGTAGGACGACGGGAGCCCCGATGGTGCGGCCGTCGAGGATGCCGCCGAGGACCTCCGCTCGATCGCGCTCGATCTTCATCCGCTCCCCACGACCGTGTCCTGACTGACGTCTCGCGAGTTCGTCATCGATCGCCCGGACGTCGATCTCCAGACCGGCGGGCAACCCTTCGACGACCGTCGTCAGGCACGGCCCGTGAGATTCCCCTCCTGTCAGGAACCTCATCCGAATCTCCTCTCCATTGCCTGTTCGCACGCCCGCCGCATGATCTCCTTTGGCGCCTCCTTCTCGGTCCACAGTGTAAACGCGCGAGCCCCTTGCTCAATCAGCAGTTCGAGACCGCCGAGGGCGGTCGCGCCGGCTCCACTTGCCTGCCGAAGAAGACGCGTCTCACGAGGGACATAGACGAGGTCGTACACGACCAGGTCGGATGGAAGTCGAACCTCCTCCGGCCAAATGGAAGCTTCCTCCTGGGGCCACATCCCCACCGGCGTCGCGTTGACGAGAAGCGATGCGGCCCGTGCGGATTCGATGAGAGCATCAACCGCGAGGGGCTGCGCGCGCAGGCGCCCGGCGGCCGAACGACCCAGATCGCCCGCGAGGCGTTCGGCCCGCTCCACGTTCCGGCCCAGCACGACAACGTCCGCGGCGCCGGCAGTCAACAGCCCGAAGACGACGGCTCGGGCCGCGCCACCGGTACCGACGACGGCCGCTCGCGCTCCTGCAACCTCAAACCCGGCCGCATGGAGTGAGTCGACGAACCCGCTGTGATCGGTGTTGTGCCCGTGGACGGAAGCGCTCTCTTCGCCGGGTCGCCGAACGACGATCGTGTTCACGGCTCCGATCGCCTGCGCGTCCGGCGTTACAGAGTCCAGACCAGCCATCAGCGTCGTCTTGTGGGGGACGGTCACATTGGCTCCTGCGAACCCGAGACTGACCAGACCTCGCAGGCTCGCGCTTTCCGTACCCGGCACGACGGGGAGCGGAACGTATTTCCAGTTCAGGCCGAGAGCATCGAACGCTGCGTTTTGCATCGCCGGCGACAGGCTGTGCTCGACGGGCCAACCGATCAGGCCCACCATGTGCGTCGATCCGTCAATCATGGCTGGCCCCCAACATCCTTAGCTGTTCGGAAAATCCTGGATACGAGTCCGCTGCGTACTCCGCCTGACGCACGGTAACTTCGTTCTGCGCCACCAGCCCGGCGACGGTGAGGGCCATTGCCAGCCGATGGTCGCGATGACTGTCGACGACCGCTCCTCGGAGCGGCGTCGGCCCCTGCACGACGAATCCGTCCTCCGTCTCCTCGATCTCTGCGCCGAGGGCGCGCAGCTCGGAGACGATCGTGCCGATTCGGTCGGTCTCCTTGACGCGGAGCTCTTGAGCGTCTCTCACGAGCGTCGTTCCCCGAGCGAGGGCGGCGGCGACGGCGAGGACAGGAAACTCGTCGATCATCCGCACCACGGTGCTTCCGCCGATCGTGGCGCCCACGAGTTCGGAACTGCGAATCGTGAGATCGCCAACCGGCTCGCCGCTCTCAACCCGCCGCGCCGCAATCTCAATCCGCGCCCCCATCTGCTCCAGGACGTCGAGCACGCCGGTCCTCGTGGGGTTCAGGCCGACGCACCGCAGGGTGATCTCCGAGCCGGGAATCAGAAGCGCCGCGACGAGCGGAAACGCCGCCGACGAGATGTCGCCCGGCACGCGCAAGGAGACCGGGGACAGGCTCTCCGGCGGATGAAGGGTCACTGCAAGGTCGTCCACGTGCACATCGACCCCCATCGCGGCCAGCATACGCTCGGTATGATCACGGGCAGGGCCTGGTTGACGGATTGTGGTCGCGCCGTCAGCGAACAGCCCGGCGAGCAGGAGAGCGCTCTTCACTTGCGCGCTGGCGACCGTTAGTTCGTGGGTCACGCCACGAAGCACCCGCCCTTCGATCTGCAAGGGGGCGTGCCCATCCTCGTCCGCGATGTCGGCGCCCATCGCCCGTAGCGGCTCGACGATCCGTCGCATCGGACGCCGGAGGAGTTGAGGGTCCCCGGTGAGCACGCTGGAGAAGCTCTGGCCGCACAGGATCCCGGCCAGTAGGCGCAGGGTCGTCCCGGAGCGAACGCAGTCAATCGCGCCCGTGGCAGGCTCTAGACCGCGCAGTCCGACCCCCCCGACCGTAACCGAAGCATCCGGCTCATCCTCGATCTCGACGCCGAGGGCACGCATGCAGTCGCGGGTCGCCACGCAGTCGCCGGAGTGGAGGAGCCCGTCGATTCGACTTTCCCCATCCGCGAGGGAGGCGAGAAGCAGAGCCCGGTGGGAGATCGACTTGTCTCCCGGGACCCGCAGCGAGCCGCGCAGCGGAGACCGCGTCGGGCGTACGACGGTGTTCACGGGAACATCCTCCATCTCTCCGCCCTGCTGGAGGCGAGGACGGCAGCAAGGGCCTCATCGTCCCCTTCCGCGATGAGCTCGACTAGATGGTCAAGCTTATCACGGAAGACCGCAGCCGAATCGAGTACTTCGCGGCGATTCGTGGAGAGGATGTCCAGCATCATCGTGACGTCGCTTCCCGCGACTCGACTCGTGTCCCGGTATCCGCCCGCGACGATCTCCCACGCCGCCGGATCTGAAGACGTGACGGAATCCGCGGTTTGCACGAGCGAGCAAGCCAACAGGTAGGGGAGATGGCTCAACGTGGCAGCGAGATGATCCTGGCGAGCTGCGTCGAGGACGATCGGTCTGCCACCGATCGCCTTGACCAATGCTCGACCGAGATCGAGTGCGGCTGGCGAGGTCCGTTCGAGCGGAGAGACGACGAATGAGCATCCAACGTATAGCTCCGGATCCGCCGCCGCAAGTCCGGAACGTTCCTTCCCACACATCGGATGTCCTCCGAGCGGCTGAACGCCCTTCGGGAGACGATCCATCGCCTCCAGAACCTCTCGCTTCGTGCTGCCGAGGTCGATCAGCAGGGATCCGTCCGCCAGCAAAGGACCGTACTCGTCAATCTGACGGAGGATCGTCCGGACCGGCGTGGCGAGAACCACGATGTCCGCCTTGGGCAGGATCTCCTTCGGGTCGAGCGTCCCTTGATTGATGAACCCCCTTTTCACCGCCTGTTCAATGCTCTCCGCACGCCTGGCCAGGCCGGAGACCGTGCGGCAGTGACCGCCGAGGGCCGCGGCCAGGGAAGATCCCATCAATCCGAGCCCGGCGACCACGACGTGACACGCCTCCAGCTCCTTCACGCCGTCCTCCCGACCGCGACGGCTACCTTGCGCAACGATGCGACAAGGTCGGCGAACGTCTCTGGTTTCAGGGACTGACTCCCATCGGAAAGGGCTTGGTCGGGATGCGTGTGCACCTCCACGATCAGGCCATCGGCGCCAGCCGCGACCGCGGCGCGGGAGACCGGCGCCACCAACTCCCACTTCCCTGTCCCGTGGCTCGGATCGACGATCACAGGCAGATGGGTGAGTTGTTTCAGGAGCGGAACGGCACTGATGTCGAGCGTGTTCCGAGTGTACGTCTCAAACGTGCGGATCCCTCGCTCGCACAAGATCACACGCGTGTTGCCGTGCGAGAGGATGTACTCCGCCGCCATCAACAGCTCCTCCACGGTCGACATCATCCCACGCTTCAGGAGCACCGGACACTGAGCTTGTCCGACGGCATGGAGCAGGGCAAAGTTCTGCATGTTGCGCGCCCCGATTTGGACCACATCGGCGTAGCTGGTCACCAGAGGAACCAGTTCGGGCTGGATCACCTCGGTGACGATCGGCAGGCCGGTCACGTCCCGCGCCTCGGCGAGAATGCGTAGGCCCTCTTCTCCCAGCCCCTGAAAGCTGTACGGAGAGGTTCGCGGTTTGAACGCGCCGCCGCGCAGCATTTGGGCGCCGCGTTCCTTGACGGCCGAGGCGATCTCGATCAACTGATCACGGCTCTCGACCGCACACGGACCCGCGATGAGCGTGATCTGCGAACCTCCGACGACGACGTCCCCAACCGTAACCAGCGTGTCCTGCGGGTGGAATTCGCGGCTTGCCCGTTTGAACGGGCGGAGGACCGGCATCGTCTTCTCCACGCCGTCCATCTGCTCAATCCGATCAGGGTCGAAAGGCCGCCCATTCCCGATGATCCCGATCAACGTTCGTTCTTCTCCGCGGGACAGATGCGCTTGGCCTCCCATCTGCTCGATGAGGGCTACGACGTTCGTCAACTGCGAGGGCGTGGCGTCCGTCTTCATGATGACGATCATTCGTCTTCCCCCCGATCGTCTGCAGTCGTCTCGGGCTCTCGTCCTTCGGGGATCGGGGTGGTTGCCGAAGGATACGATCCGAGCATCTTCACGAACGACGAACGTCGCAGGAGCCCCATCATCGCCGCCTCGCATTCGGGGTCGCGGCAGTGGCCCTCGAAGTCGAGATAGAAGATGTACTGCCACGGACGGTTGGCACGGGGACGGGACTCGATTTTGCTCAGACTGACGCGTCGAGACGCAAACTCCCCCAAGCACTCGTAGAGGGCGCCCGGCCGGTGCGGCGTCGTAAAGACGAGCGAGGTCTTGTTCCGTTGAGCACGAGGCGCATCCTCCTGCGAAAGGACGAAGAAGCGCGTGTAGTTGGCCGTGGAGTCTTCGATGTGGCGGTCGATGACTTCGAGTCCCGTGAACTCCGCCGCCATTTCGCCTGCGATGACCGCGACACCGGCCTCGGGGTGAGATGCCAATTCGCTCGCCGCGCCCGCGGTGTCGGCTGTGGCCTGGGGCTTGAGGCCGTGTCGCGCCAGGTAGCGTTGACACTGCGTCAAGGCTTGAGGATGGGAGCGGACGACACCGATCGAAGCCAAAGAAGCTCCAGGCTGTGCGAGCAGCATGTGCCTCACACGCAGGATCACCTCGGAGAAGATGCGCAGATCATGCTCCATGAGCAGTTCGTACGATTGATTGACCGATCCGGCGACCGAGTTCTCGACGGGGAGCATTCCTTTGTCTGTCTGCCCCGACTCCACCGCTTGGAACACATCTTCGAGGGTTTCACATGCCACGGCTTCCGCGTCTGGTCCGAAGTACTCCCGAATCGCTTGCTCGGAGTAGGCTCCGGCGATCCCCTGAAATGCGACTCGCGTCATTCCACCGCCTCCTCTGCCCAATCCGGGCGTAGGGACTGCGCCTCGCCGAGGTACACGTGTCGGATTCGGTCCGGCTTTCGGTCAACGTCTACGTGCAACAGCACGCGAATGCATCGCGACAGGCTCCCTGGCACATCGATGTCCTGCGCACAGAGAAGCGGCGTCTCGTGCCATCCAAGGTTCCGGGCGGCACGCGCGGGGTAGACCGCGTTGAGATCTTGCGTGACGGTGAAGATCACGCTGACGATCCTCTCCACTGCGATTCCGTTGTCGTCGATCATCTTCTTCAGCAACGTGCGCGTAGCCTGAAGGATCTCCTCTTCGCCGTTTCTCGGAACGCTCGTCGCTCCTCGGATTCCGTAGCAACCCATCCTCGCCGTCCTCTCGTCCGTTTCGGACCGCCGATCGGCCCGAACCCCAAAACAAAAAGACCGCAGGCATTGCCTGCAGTCCGCTCCGGACCCTCCCGCTACGGTTCGCTGTCAGCTACGCCGAGGCAGAAAGGCCGGTTCCAAAGTAATACCAAAAGAAAACGCGACGGGGTTCGGACGGGCACAACTGTTCGGTGCAGTCCTTCACCCTGACCATAGTGCTCGCATCATAGGTTCGTCCTTGTGCGATGTCAAGACCCCCCCCCCGCGGAATCCCGCTCTCGCGAAACACCGCTCAGAACGGCGATACTCGCGGTCCCTCTTGACTCCGGAAGGGAGCCTTCCTATGATGGGCCATCATGCCACGCAGACGAGAAGACGCTCACTCTGCTTCCAGAAGTGCGTTTTCCGGTCTCCTTTGGTGGTGGCGTGATGCCGGTTCTGCCGCGCGCAGCTAGGGACTGACTGGGCGCACAGTGAACCGGCTCGACGACCGCAGGCACGTCCTGCGGTCTTCTCTTTTTCTGTGCTGCAGGCTTGACGGTTGGACAAGTAGGACTTCAACGAGGAGGGGTCGAGGACAGTGATGGGAATCGGGCGGCCGAAGAGCGTGCCGAGGCCATCGATGAGAGGCGTGCGAGCCCACAGTCCGGCATCCACGAGATCGGTCCATCTGGAGGATGACGCCAGATGATGATCGTCATGGACCGCCAGGCGACGGTTGCTCAGGTTGCGCACGTAACGGCGTTCCTGGAGCAAGTGGGATGTCAGGCGCAGATCTCTCGTGACGAAGATCAGACGGTCATCGGCGCCATCGGCAACGTGCGCCCGTTCGATCAAGCGCAGATCGAGGGGATGGAGGGCGTTGTCCGCACGTTGGCGACCCTCGCCCCATTCAAGCGGGCGAGCCGGGACTTCCATCCCCAAGACACCCGAGTCTCCGTTGGTGACGTAACGATCGGAGGAGAACGCCTTGTGATGATGGCCGGTCCGTGCGCGGTCGAGAGCCTCGATCAGCTGCGCGCCGTGGCGGAGGCCGTTCGCGATGCAGGAGCGACCGTACTCCGCGGAGGCGCATTCAAACCGCGCACCTCCCCGTACAGCTTCCAGGGCCTTGGGAAAGAAGGTCTGCGGATTCTCGATCAGGTCCGGCGCGAGACCGGGCTCCTCGTCGTGTCGGAGGTGACGGAACCGGAACTCGTCCCCGTGGTCGTTTCCTTCGTGGACATCCTGCAGGTCGGCGCACGCAACATGCAGAACTACGCCCTTTTACAGGCTGTAGGGAAGGTACAGCAGCCGGTCCTGCTCAAGCGTGGAATGATGTCGACCGTGGAAGAGCTGCTGATGGCGGCCGAGTACATCCTGTCTCAAGGGAACGGGCGCGTGATTCTCTGCGAGCGCGGAATCCGAACCTTCGAAACCTACACTCGAAACACGGTCGACATCAACGCCGTGCCCCTGATCAAGAGGCTCAGCCACCTCCCGGTGGTCGTAGATCCCAGCCACGGAACCGGCCGGTGGGACCTTGTGGAGCCGGTTTCTCTCGGGGCGATCGCGGCCGGCGCCGACGGGCTCCTGGTGGAGGTCCACACCTCTCCCGAGACGGCCCTGTCGGACGGAGCGCAATCCTTGCGGCCGGAACGATTCCGTACCTTGATGGAGAAGATTCGCCCGGTCGCCGAAGCGGTGGGGAGGTCCTTGTGATCGTGGACCGCCGACTCAATCCCAAAGGAGACAGAAGATGATTCGTCCCACGCTGGAAGAGGCTCGCACGCTGGCCGAACAGGGGAATCTGATTCCGATCTGGATGGAGATTCCTGCCGACCTCGAAACCCCCGCTTCTGTCTATCTCAAGCTTCGAGGAGACGGATCCTCGTTCCTTCTCGAGAGCGTCGAGCGAGGCGAACAGGTCGGCAGGTACTCGTTCCTCGGGATCGACCCGATCGCCGTGTTGACCGCGGAGAATGGCCGCGTCGAGCTGCGAGAGAACGGGGCCGTCACGGACATCAGCCCGCCGGATGGCGATCCGTTGGCGGCGATGGAATCGATCCTCGGCAGGTACAAGCCCGTAGCGAACCCGGATCTCCCCGAGTTCTACGGCGGGCTGGTCGGCTATCTCAGCTACGACGCCGTCCGATTCTTCGAACGGGCCCCTCTCCCTGAGGACCCTGGCCTCGGACTGCCGGACGCCGTCTTCCTGCTGTCGGACACGCTCGCGATCTTCGATCACGTGAAGCGTCAGCTGCTTGTGGTCGTCAATGCTCACGTCGAAGACGGCGTGGATGCGGCATACCAGCGGGCGATCGGCAAGATCGCTAACATTGCGGCGGCGATGGAGCGTCCCCTGCCCGCGGTGAAACCGCCGTCGCTCGAGCAGACCGCCGAAATGGGAAACGGCTGGGTCTCCAACGTCGATCGCCCCAGCTTCGAAGACGCGGTCCGCCGGACGAAGGAGTACATCGCCGCGGGGGACATCTTCCAGGGCGTGATCTCGCAGCGCCTATCACGAATGACGAACGTCGATCCGTTTGCCGTCTACCGCGCACTGCGGATGCTGAATCCGTCCCCGTACATGTTCTACCTCGACCTTCCCGGAGGGATTCGGATCATCGGTTCTTCACCCGAAACGATGGTCCGCTTGCAGGGACGCAGGGCGGAGGTACGGCCGATCGCAGGGACGAGGCGTCGCGGCGTCGATCGGGCGGAAGATCAAGCACTGGCCGAGGAGCTTCTGGCCGATCCCAAGGAGCGGGCCGAGCACGTCATGCTCGTCGACCTCGGACGCAACGACCTGGGCAGGGTGTGTCGGTACGGAACCGTGGAGACACCCGAGCTGATGACCATCGAGCAGTACTCGCACGTGATGCACATCGTCTCCAGCGTTCAGGGCGAGCTCGGTCCCGGCATGAACGCGTTCGACCTGCTGCGTGCCACCTTCCCCGCGGGGACGGTCTCCGGAGCTCCGAAGGTCCGAGCGATGGAGATCATCGCCGAACTCGAGAAGGAGCGGCGAGGTCCGTACGCGGGAGCCGTCGGGTACTTCGCTTACTCGGGTGCGATGGACACGTGTATCACGATCCGCACCCTCGTGATGCACGGGGGTGCGATTCATGTCCAGGCCGGGGCAGGGATCGTGGCCGACTCGGATCCGGCCCGCGAGCACGAGGAGACGCTCAGCAAGGCGAAGGCTCTGGCCGAAGCGGTGCGGCGAGCCGAAGCAGCCGGAGCCTCTTCGGCGCAAGGGGGACAACGATGATCGTCGTGATCGATAACTACGACTCTTTCACGTACAACTTGGTGCAGTACTTCGGCGAGTTGGGTGCCGATCTGCGCGTGTTCCGAAACGATGCGGTCACGGTGGCCGAGGTCCAGGATCTGGAACCCGACGCGATCGTTCTCTCGCCAGGGCCGGGTCGTCCCGAGGGAAGCGGCGTCTGCCTTCGAATTGTCGAGGAGCTCCACCAGCGTCTCCCGATCCTTGGCGTCTGTCTCGGTCACCAAGCGATCGCTCACGTTTTTGGCGGAACGATCGATCGGGCTCCGCGGCTGATGCACGGCAAGACTTCGGCAATCCATCACACGGGTCAAGGAATCTTCGCCAACTTCCCGAGTCCGTTCACCGCCACGCGCTACCACTCCCTGATCGTCAAGGAGCCCGTTCCGGACAGGTTCGACGTGACGGCCTTCACCGCCGAAGGAGAGATCATGGCGATTCAGCACAAGGAGCATCCGCTGTACGGCGTTCAGTTCCATCCGGAGTCGATCCTCACGCCCCACGGCAAGCGGCTGCTGGAGAGCTTCCTGCGTGTCGGCCGACCCACCGAGCGGGTCGCGGCATGACGATTCGAGAGGCCCTCGCTCGCGTGATGGATGGAGAGAGCCTGACGGAGGCCGAAGCCGAAGTCGTGATGGACTCCATCATGACGGGCAACGCCACCGACGCACAGATCGCGGGCCTCCTTGTTGCGCTTCGTCGCAAGGGAGAGACGGTGGAGGAGATCACCGGGTTCGCGCGCGCCATGCGAGAGAAGGCGATTCGGGTGCCGACGGAAGCCTCGACGCTGGTCGACGTCTGCGGGACGGGCGGTGACGCCCGTGGAACCTTCAACATCTCGACGACGGTCTCGTTCGTCGCGGCCGGCGCAGGGCTGGCGGTTGCCAAACACGGGAATCGCTCCGTCTCCAGCCGATGCGGAAGCGCGGACGTCCTCGAGGAACTCGGCGTCGATCTCGATCTGTCTCCCGAGGACGTCGGCCGGTGCATCGACGAAGTCGGGATTGGCTTCCTCTACGCTCCCAGGCTCCATCCGGCAATGAAGCACGCGATCGGGCCTCGGCGAGAGATGGGAATCCGGACGGTCTTCAACGTACTCGGGCCGTTGACGAATCCGGCAAGCGCCCAGATCCAGCTTCTCGGCGTGTACGATCGAGCCCTGACCGAGCCGCTGGCGCAGGTTCTCCGATCGCTCGGCTGCCGCTCCGCGTTTGTCGTCCACGGCGGCGGGGGTATGGACGAGTTCTCCACGCTCGGGGAAAACCACGTCGCACGACTTGCGGACGGACGAATCGAGTCGTTCGCGCTCGATCCTGAATCGCTCGGCTTCTCGCCCGCATCTCTCTCGGACCTTCAAGGCGGAACCGCCGAGGAAAACGCCCGCATCCTCATCGATCTCCTCGACGGCCTGCAAGGGCCGATGCGAGACGTCGTTCTCCTCAACGCAGCGTGCGTTCTCGTCGCCGCCGGTCGCGCCTCCGACATCCCCGGAGGAATCGCCGTGGCGGCGGAGAGCGTCGATTCGGGCGCGGCGCGCGGTCGTCTCGATGGACTCATCGCGATAACCCAACGCCTGGGAGCGAGTCATGATTCTTGACGAGATCGTCTCTCACAAACGCGGAGAGATCGCCGATCGAAAGAGGACCGTGCCGATCGGCGAGCTGACGGAGCGCGCAGAATCGCAGCCGACGCCGATCGACTTCGCGGGAGCGCTGAGGACGGAAGCTGTCGCGCTGATCGCCGAGATCAAGCGCGCGTCTCCATCGAAAGGATCGTTCGCACCGAATCTTCAGGCCGAGATCGTAGCGGAGACCTACGTTGAGAACGGCGCGTCCGCGATCTCGGTGCTGACCGACGAACGGTTCTTCAGCGGAAGCCTCGCGGATCTTGCGACGGCCAAACAGGCTGTCGCAAGTGTAGGAAGAAGCGTCCCGATTCTTCGGAAGGACTTCATCCTCGATTCGTATCAGGTCATCGAGGCACGGGCCGCTGGCGCCGACGCGGTCCTGCTCATCGTTCGCATCCTGGCGGACGACGAGCTGAGCGCGCTGTACGCTGACGTGTCGCGGTGGAAGATGACGGCGCTCGTCGAGGTGCACGATGAGGCTGACATCGAGCGAGCTCTGAGCCTGAACCCGACTGTCGTGGGCATCAACAGCCGCAACCTGTCCGACTTCAGCGTCGACCTCGCGATCTTCGGCCGGCTGCGGGCTCGCCTTCCCGCTTCGGTGGTCGCTGTCGCGGAGAGCGGGATCGGCTCGGCCGCGGACGTCGCACGCGTCGGTGAGATGGGAGCCGATGCGGTCCTTGTCGGCGGTGCCCTGGTGCAGGCGCCCGACATCGGGGCAAAGGTTCGCGAGCTCGTCGCCGGGGGCCTGTCGTGAGTCCGATCAAGATCTGCGGACTGACTCGAGTCGACGACGCGCTCGTCGCCGCGGAGGCCGGCGCCGACTTCCTGGGCATCATCTTCCACGCCCCGAGTCCACGAGCGATGAGGCCGGCTGAAGCGTCGTCACTCATTCACGAAACCAAGCAGCGGGCGCCGTCGGCAAAGTGGGTCGGCGTCTTCGTCGATGCGCCGCTCGAGCGAGTCCGACGAATCGTCGACACGGCCAAGCTCGACGGCGTGCAGCTTCACGGAGACGAGCCCCCCGAGGCCGTCGAACAGCTCGTCCGTGCCGGGCTGTTCGTGATCAAGGCATTCCGCGTCGCGGCACGGAACGATCTCGCGAAGCTCGATGACTATTCGCCGAGTGCGTTTCTCCTCGACACCTACGCCCCCGATCGGCATGGTGGAACCGGACAGGCGTTCGATTGGTCCATCGCGTTGGATGCCGCGACACAGCACCGCATCCTCCTCGCCGGCGGACTGACGCCGGAGAACGTGGCCTCGGCCGTGGAGGCAATCCACCCATGGGGCGTCGATGTATCGAGCGGCGTGGAGAGCGCCCCGGGAAGAAAGGACGTCGAGAAGATGCGCGCATTCATCGCCGCCGCCAGGCACGCGCTGAACGAGAAAGGGTCAACATGATCAAGGAATCCACCGGCAAGCCTTCAGGGACACCTTCCATGCCCGATTCGAGAGGGTACTTCGGCGTTTATGGAGGCCGATTCGTTCCCGAGGTGCTGGTCCCGGCGCTCGACGAACTCGATCGGGTGTACCGAGAGACGCAGGCAGATCCCGGCTTTCACGAGGAACTGGATCGTCTCCTGCGCGATTACGTCGGACGCCCGACGCCGCTCACCCTTGCCGCGAACCTGACCGAGCATGCCGGGGGCGCGAGGATCTATCTCAAGCGGGAGGATCTGGCACACACCGGAGCGCACAAGATCAACAACACGCTCGGACAGGCGCTCCTTGCACGTCGAATGGGCAAACGTCGAGTCGTCGCCGAGACCGGCGCCGGCCAACACGGTGTCGCGACCGCGGCGGCGGCGGCCCTGCTCGGCCTCGAGTGCGTGGTCTACATGGGGACCGAAGACATGGCTCGCCAAGCGCCGAACGTTGACCGGATGCGTCTGCTCGGCGCCGAGGTCAGGGGCGTCGACGCCGGAAGCCGAACGCTCAAGGATGCGATCAACGAAGCGATTCGCGATTGGGTCACCAACGTCGACACGACGTACTACCTCTTGGGATCGGCGCTAGGGCCGCACCCGTATCCGCGAATGGTCCGAGACTTCCAGACGATCATCGGGCGTGAAGCGCGGGCGCAGATCCTCGAGCAGGCGGGTCGCCTGCCTGATGTGCTGGTCGCCTGCGTCGGCGGGGGCTCGAACGCGATCGGCCTCTTCCATCCGTTTCTCGAAGATCCTGTCGAAATGATCGGCGTGGAAGCCGGCGGGTGTGGAACGACGACCGATCAGCACGCGGCACGCTTCGCGGATCCACTTCGAGGACGAGTCGGCGTTCTCCACGGGACGCGGACCTACCTGCTCCAAGACGAGGACGGACAGGTCCTCCCGACGCACTCGGTTTCGGCCGGCCTCGATTACCCGGCGGTCGGACCGGAACACAGCCAGCTTCGCGATCTCGGGCGGGTTAAGTACACCTCCGCCACCGACGCGGAGGCCCTCGACGCGTTCGCCCTGCTCTCGCGATGCGAGGGGATCATCCCCGCACTCGAAAGCGCCCACGCCATCGCCGAAGGCGTGAGACGGGCGGCCGGCATGGCGCGTGACAAGATCTTGATCGTCAACCTGTCCGGCCGAGGCGACAAAGATCTCGGAACCGTCACGAGCATCAACAGGGAGCGCACATGAGCGAGCGTCACGGGGTCCGATGGATCGACGATGTCTTCCGTGTCGCGCGATCGGCGGACCGCGCCGTTCTCATCCCGTACGTGACGTTGGGCTACCCGACGCCGGAGCGCTCCCTCGCCCTGGCGGACGCGGCGATCGCCGGAGGAGCCGATATCCTCGAACTGGGCGTCCCATTCTCCGATCCTCTCGCCGATGGTCGTGTGATTCAGGGTGCAACGCAGGGAGCCCTCGCCCAAGGGACGACAGTCCGAGTGTGCCTCGAACTCGCCGCTCGACTGCGGACACAGCGTCCCGAGGTCCCGTTTCTGTTCATGGGGTATCTGAACCCGATCCTCGCGTTCGGCGAGGCCGCGTTCTGCCAAGCGTGCCGAGGGGCCGGGGTCGACGGATTGATCGTTCCCGATCTTCCACCCGAGGAGGGCGGCGCCATCGAGGAACTCTGCCGGCAAGAGGGGCTGGCGCTGGTCTACCTCCTCGCGCCGAACACGCCCCCAGAGCGGATGCGCCTGATCTGTCAGCGATCTCGCGGCTACGTCTATGTCGTTTCGGTGACCGGGACGACGGGAGCGCGGGACAGCCTGCCCACCGACCTGGCGGACTTTGTGAGCCGCGTGCGGGGTGTCACCGACAAGCCGATCGCTGTCGGTTTCGGTATCTCGAAGCCTGAGCAGGCGGCCGCTGTGGCGCAACTCGCAGACGGTGTCATCGTCGGCAGCGCCGTTGTCCGCCGATGCGAAAGCGAGACGGGACCGTCGGACGTGGAGCGCTTCGTCGCAGATCTCCGAGCGGCGATGGCGAGAGGTGACAGCCCTCCGACGCAAGGGCCCGAACCTGGCAGCAGAGTCTGAGACGGTGTGACCGATGGGCTTGTCGGGCCGCATTCGAGCGCGTACCGTTGACGGCACTCCGGGAACGTCAGTGGAAGGTGAGACGATGAGGACCTCTCAGGGATTGCGCCGCATCGCGGCCGTCATGATCCTGTTGTTGGTCGCGGCATCGGCGTTGCTCTGGGCCGATGAGTCCGGCGATCTTGGTGACTGCTTTGGGCTTCGAATGACCGGCGGTGCGACCGGGTTCCCACTGACGACGGCGAACGCGAAGATCGAGGCCGCCGCCGGCCTGTGCGACTTCGCCTTGGCAGCGTGGCTGGAGTTGCCGTACCTGCCGTACCTAGATCTAGGGGCGACCGCCGGAGGAGCCGTCACGCTCTCTCTCGACTGGTTGTCCGTCAGTGCGAGGCTCAGTCGCGAGTTGGCGCTTCGACAGAACGTCATCTCGTTCGTAGGACGGGCAGCGCCGCCCGCGTGGCTTCTCTATTCGGGCTCTCCGAGCCTGCTCGGCGGCGTCACTGTAACGGCGACCGTCACCGATGGTCCGCAATGGAGCTTCGACGGCAATGGTCTCACGCTCTCGCCGTACATCACCGCAGTCCTCCCGCTTGGCGACGTGCTGCTGTCGTCCACCATCGGATTCGACGCGCAGATCGGATCCGGGAACGGTCTCCCAAGCGTGTCCGGCTTGCGTGTGATCTCCACGGTCGACGCGGGAATTGTCGACGTGACCAACACCGTGGAGTTCGCCGGGGCACTCGATGCCCTCGCCGCGGTGAGCCTCTCCCTCAGCCTGCCGCAGGCAGGCCTCACGTTGACCGGCTCATACCTTCCATCCGCCATAGGCGCCGAGGCCAGCTACCAGTTGATTGCCACCTACGTGTTCGGAAACCAGTCCCTACTGCCGTTTGTCTCGGGAAGCACCGGTCTTGAGTGTACGGGCGACACCTGTTTCGTGCCGTAGCAGCTCGAGCTTCCGAGAGCGGCTCACACCATCGTGTGGATCATCTTGCGTCGTTCGACGGCGCGAACGGCATGAGGCTGGTCTGACCGATGGGTCATTCGTGGTGCGTCCACATCCGGATGACCTTGACGATTCGCTCCTTCTCGAAGACCTGATAGACGAGGCGGTGCTGGATGTTGATCCGCCGCGAGCAGGCTCCGGCAAGATCGCCGAGCAGCTTCTCGACGGGAGGCGGCGATCGCCACGGGTCTTCACGGAGGATCGCGAGCAACTCCTCTGCCTTGGGTTTCAGGCCCGCGGCGGCAAGCTTCCGGGCGTCCTTCTGCGCCTGCTTGGTGAAGACGATCTTCCAGCTCACCAGTCGAGTCGGTCGGAGCACGCGTCGACCGGGGTCTTCATCCCCTCTTGGATCGATTCGCGCATTCCGGGGACGCACAACAGGTGGAGCGTCTCCTGAATCGAGCGCCAGTCGTCCTCTGAGACGAGCACTGCGTTGGATCGCTTCCCGGTAATCACAACCGGCTCGTGCGACTCCGCGACCTCATCAAGCAATCGGTAGAGCTTGGCCCGCGCGTCCGTCGCCTTGATTGAGGGCATGAGGAACCTCCCGTGAGATGCCCCTAGCGTACGCGAAAACGTACGGAAGTCAAGAGAGCTTCCCACTCCAAGCTGCGGCAAGACATAGGCTGCTGGTCGGAAGACGCTTTCAGGAGAAGAGATCTGATCTCAAAGCCGCGAGTTCTCGCCGAGAAACACTCATGCTACGTCTCTACTGCGACCTGCTCGAGGAGGGCTCCGCCCAAGGGAACTTCCCTGCCTTCCTGTCGATACGCCGCGACCATCTCCCGCAACGCATCCCTCAGGAGTTCACGACATTCCTCGATCGTGGCTCCCTCGGTGACCACTTCGGGCCACTCGACGAGCTGCCCCATGTAGCCACTTTCGGTCTTCGTGTACTTCCCTGTGTACGTGCTCGTCATGGCCGGCGGTCCTCCTTTTCTTGTGCTCGGTAGGAGTACAGCGTCTACGCTGGCTGACAGCTTCCAGCTTGCGAGCGAATAGCATGGGCCTGCCAGTCTATGCCGATGCGAGCATTCTCGACGCGTACCGCCCGCAAAGGGACTAGCACGTACGCCGGTACTCCTGAGGATCCAGGAGATCGGGGACAGAGACCACGCCTCGGTAGCGCCTCGTCATGCCGAGTCGTCAGGGTCACGCCGAACACCTCCACAAACACCAAAAATAAAGACCTGGCCCCATTTCCCTCCAAGCAAATGCTCGAAGCTGATGTGGAACCTAACGTTACGACCTATACCACGCTG
>CAZMYM010000003.1:0-90744 GCA_964570515.1 uncultured Thermotogae bacterium
AAGGGCGCTTCCGACGAGCACCGCTCATCTCTGATGTAGAACTCGCCGGCGAGTTTCGCCTGTACCGTCCACTCTTCTGTTGCCATACACTCACTCCTCCATCTTAGCGCTGGTGGCTTCGACGATAGAACTGTCGAACGTCCTGCCAATCAGCCGCCGGCGGAGCCGATCGGCTGCAACGGCTTGTTAGCCGTCATGCTGTTCTCCAGCAGATCCGCTCTCGTCCGAGAAGAACCACCACGCAGCACCCGCAAGAAGCCCTGCTCCCACCAACATACTTGTTCTCTTCTTGCTGCGGATCTTCTCCCCGATATCCGCGAGTCTTTGAGCGATCTCAGGTCCGGTCGCCCCACGAATATCGATGGCATGGGACTGATTGGACCACCCTGGAAGCTCACTCGGGTCGATGTCCCAAACGACTGGCACAAGAGTCTTGCCGAGTGCGATTGCTGCGCCAACCTCCTGCTGAACATACGGAGATCCACAGGCCGCCCTGCTCGCAAGAAAGATCACCCATGACGAGTGGCTCAGCTGGTCATGAATCTTCCTCGACCAGCGGTCTCCAGGACGCAAGGAGACGCATGCGAGGAACACGGATAGGTTCTGTCGACGAAACTGTTGCGCTACGCCTTCAGCGAAGTGAGTGTCACTTGACGAGTAGCTGATGAAGACGTCCGGCATGAAGGTTCTCCTTTGCGGCAATCGCCCTGCCTGGACAGCTAACGTGTGCCTCACGCTTGCGCGGCAGCGCATGGCGTGCAGGCTGGAGTTGGCTGTCATCCTTTTGTCTTGCGAGCCACGTCCTCGACTGGTCTGACCCTGTCCGACAGTCGGTGGAAGTACGCTTGGTACGTCGCGAACACTGACAGCAAGAGTCCAGCACCTGCCTCCGGTTCGGACTCAAGATAGTTTCTTATGTTGTTCATTCCGGCGGCGGCAACCTCTGGGCGGACTCCTGAAATGGCAAGACGACTAGTCTTCTCCCGCCATTTCTCGCAGAGCCTTCGGGTAAGAGGCAGTACCTCAGCGCTGGTGAAGTCCACATTCACTCGATGGGCAAATCGGTTACGGATGTTCTTGATCGCGCGGAGGATCTCAGCATCTTCCTGCGTGATGATCCCGGTGAGAACGGAAAGCTGAATACGCGCACCGAAGCTGCCAGCAGGAGCGCGGCCGTCGCCGCTCAGGCCGAGGAATTCCTCGCGTTCGCGCGGGGTACCTGCAAGCCGCATGCTGAGCAGCTCGGCTATCGCGAGGTCAAGAACGCCCGCAGTCACTATCGCGAGCTCACGCCTCGTCAGGTGTCGGTACTCCTCATAGATACGCGAGGCACCAGGAAACACATCCGATAGCCATTTTTCGATTCTCCACGCCATCATTCTTCCTTAGCCAACCATGATTGGTGTGCGAAGGTGCAGTCTATCCTTACCGTGCGCTGACCACCGCAATCACTATCGCCGCCGAATCTAGACTCACTTCTCCTCCCGCATACTGACATGGGTGTTCCCGCACGACAGCCTAACGCCAGGTAGCTCTTCCGGCAACCTCGCATGCGAGGAGGACTCCTCACCTAGGATGTGGAAGATTGTCTTGACAAGCTGCTGTGCTGGGGTCTCGCCCGTCGCGGGCTGCTTCACCCGGCGCTGAGGACTTCGAGCACGTCCGTTCGGGCGTTCGGGGAGACGATCAGCACGTTCGTCTGGATGTCCTGCAGGTGCAGGCGGACGGCCTCCGTTTCGATCCCCGGCGGGGGCAGATCGGGGGACACATACCCTATCTCTCCACTCAAGCCACGCCAGGGGGCAGCGAACTCTCCACCACACATCAGGCGATCTGTTGTTAAGCGGCAGAGGCTATCTATCCACCACTTGCCCGACATCCTGTGCCTCAACCTCAAAGCACTGCCGGCCGGGACCATGGAGCCAGAAACTTCTGCCGGGGATGTCGCGCCCGTCCGTTCCGCTGTCGCGGGCGAAGACGGCGCAGAGCTCGAATGTCTTGTCGCCGAGCACACGATACTCGTAGGGCTGCCCGGTCGCGGGGTCGGCCAGATCTCGCACGATCCTCTCCTCTTCCGACAGCTCTGCGAGCGAAGCGGGCAGGTGCCCCTCTCGCGTCCAATAGATGTCCACCCCGTAGGCGAGTTGGTGCAAGTCGTCGACACGCCGTTCGTCCAGCCGGCGCAGGCGCTCCTGAGCGGGCGAATCGAGTAGGACGACTCCGACAACCACGGCTGCCAAGACGGCGGCTGAGACAACGATCAGGATGACGAGGTTCGCTCGTGACTTCCTCATGCCTCGCTCCGCGTCTCTTCCTTGCGGAGGTCCCACAAGTAGTAGCCGAAGACAGCACCCGCGATCACGGCCACGGTCGCCACCTTCAGCGCGAATCGCGCAGAGAGGTCGCCGCCCAGGAAGCTGTACACAAGTGCCGTCAAGTCGCCGATGATGATCCCCGCGGCGACAAACAGCGTCATGTAGGTCAGCCATTTGCGAACCTTCGATGCCCGTTTGCTCGGGTCGCGCTTGATGGAACGGCCGATCAGTAACGAGAGCCACAGGAAGATCGGGAACGCGATGACCAGAGAGGCGACCGAGAACCGGATCGCTTGCCGCACCGAATCGACGAAGCCTGTGTACGCAGCAGGATCGGGGAACCCGAGGTTGATGAACTGGAAGATAAGTCGGCCGAAGTTGAAGGCGGTCAGGTAGAGCGTGGTGAAGAGTACGAGGTAGATGAACGCCTCGCGTGCCGACAGATACAGCCTGGGCCTCGGAACCGGAATCGGAAACTCGACGGGAGCGAACGCAGCCAGCGCATGCTCGACCTGATCGGCTTTCCAGCCCGCCTCCAGCAGAGCGCCCTCAATCTCCGCGCGGGGAAGTCCGCGCGCCAACGCATCCTTGACGAAGCCCAGCAATTCCTCGTTGACGGCCATGTTCGTCCCCTCCTTTCTTCGTTCCAGGACCACGAGGTCTCTCGCTCGGCAGCGTACAGACATGTAATACGGCGAGCAAATGGGGGCGATTGCCTGCTTGACAGTACCTGCAGCCGATTCCTACCCCACGCCCTTGCTCATCGCGAACCCCATCGAGCCCAGCAACAGCACGGTGGTGGCCACAGTGACGAGCCACAGCGGCACGTTGAGGCGGAACATCGGCAGCCCCATCAGCAGGATGGCGCCAAAGAACAGCACGAGGTACGGCACGAGGATGCCGTAGCGAATGGGCGAACGAAACTCGATCGCCCACACATACTCCACGGCAATCATCAGCGCCACGAACGCCACGTAGACGCCCGGGCCAATCCAGTGCCGCCACCCGGCGCCCGCACGAACAAACGCGACGAGGGCCACGGTCGCCGGGATGGCCAAGCCAATCATCACGCGGCCGAGCAGGTGATTGACCGCCATGCTTCCGGTGGGCACCCGCGAAAGGAATCCCGCCGCCTGCAGGAGGTTGACCGCATTCACGACGCCCCAGACGGTCAGGACGGCCCACCAAGGGCCGGCACCTGTGTCAGCCTGCATGTTGGGCCTCCCCAACGTGCGTTCCCACGATCGCGCAGCCCGGCTGGCTTTCCCTACGTCCCACTCGCCGTTCGACGGCGGTGGATCGGGCGTTCACGATTCGCTGCCGTCCGGCACAAGCGTGAAGGCGTTCCTCATCGGCTCAGGGATGGCGCTCGGGCGGCCACCTTCAAGCGTCATGTCTGCCCCATGCTCAGCACTGCGGCCCTCAGGCCGGGCAGGTGCGCCCAGACGTGCTCCGCCTGACGACGACAGACCTTCGTGTGCGTCCAGCGCTCGTGCGGATCGCTGGTGGGAAACCGCTGTGGGACGTAGACGGAGGAGCGCGCGGTGGCCGGGACGCCCAAGAGGAACGCCTCAGCCGCGGTGAATAGGCGATCGATCCGATCGAGGGGCAATTCGCCACCAGGCTCATCGGGCTCAGGGAGGTCGTTGTCGATTCGCGAGCAGTACCACCAGACGCAGTTGCCCAGATGGGTGAGCGTCTCGTCGATGGCGCGACGGTCGACGGCCGGTCTCCGGGCGCGCTGCTCCAGAGAGAGTGGAGTGACGAGCTCTCGTACTTCCTCCAGAACCCGGCGGACGAAACGAAGATGGGCGGCGACTGCACCGTCATCGAGCGGGAGGAGGTCGCGTTCGAACAGGACGGCCGGATTCCCGGATTCCCAAACCGGCGAGCCACCCACGTGCTCCGTTTCGACCAGCCGAACAGCGGACGGGTCTCCCGTCCGCACCAGACGCGTCAATGTCTCGGTCTCGGGCGTGAGGTCGGCAAGACCCTCGGTCAAGAGCCAACACGCGTACTCGGCGATTTGGGCAGGAGCTGCTCCTTTCAACGCCGCTGCGGTCTCTGCCCGGAGACATAGGCCAGGCAGCGCTGGGATATGACCTAGACAGCCCAGGGCTCCCGCGTCCTCCACCAGCAGGTCGAACGGAGGAAGCTGGACAGCGGACTGGGCGTTCATGGCTCCGGACCCTCCGGTGCGAGCGGCATGATTTGTCTGATCTCCTCGGGTATCGAGCTGGGGCGTCCGGTCTCGGCGTTCACGAACACCCAATCGGTTTCGCCCCTGGCCAACGTCTGGCCGTCGGACAACCGCGTGAACGCGTACCGGCGCAACGAGCGCACACGACGTAGGCTGGCGATCCACGTGGCTGCCTCGACACGATCGCCGGCAAAGGCCGGACGGAGGTACTCGATGTGGTGAGAACGGGCGACCCACGTTCCGCCGATGTCATGCATCAAGTCGACGCCGCCAGCGGCCGCGAAGTGCGCAATGGCGATGTCCTGCATCCACTGCACGTAGGCGACGTTGTTGACGTGCCCGTTCCCGTCGATCGCGTCCTCCGGAACGGTGAACTCGTTCCGATAGACTCCGTCCACCTGTGGATTCGCCGCTTCGTCCTTGGCCGCGTCGCGTGGTTGCATGGTCTTGCGGAATCCTAGGGCCGCGACCCCGCACGATCAACCCGCGAGAACCATCCAGACGTGTCGCCGATCATCGGCGCGGAGTAGAACGAAGCTCCGATCGTTGCGAATTCGGGCATGCGTCCTCCGACTGCATCCACACGACGACCGAAGACCGAACCACAAGACCTTTCTCCCGCAGAGGCGCTGAGACGCAGAGAGGGGACTACCCAGGAACGGTGAGTTGCGCAGGGGCACTACTTGTCGTTTCTCCAGTTTTTGCCCTTCTCCGCGCCTCTGCGTCTCTGCGCGAGTTGGCTCTTGTCCTTTCAAGGAATGCCTAAACCCTTTCTCCCGCAGAGGCGCTGAGACGCAGAGGGGGACTACTTCAGTACAGTCCAAACAGAAACGCTACGTTGCCCAGGGGTACCGTCCAAACCGTTTTGCCTCTCGCGCTGCTCTTGCCCTTTTCCGCGGCTCTGCGTCTCCGCGCGAGCCCAGTGTTGTCGCTTCAAAGAAGAACTAGAACCTCAACCCCTTTCTCCCGCAGAGGCGCTGAGTCGCAGGGGGACTACTCGTCACTGCAGTTCAAACGGAAACGCTACGTTGCCCAGGGGTACCGTCCAAACCGTTGTTGCCTCTCGCACTGTTCTTGCCCTTCTCCGCGCCTCTGCGTCTCTGCGCGAGTCCGGTTCTGTCTTCTCGCGAAGTACCTGGAATCCTTCTCTCACGTAGAGGTGCGAAGACACACAGGGGATCATTCTTCCAGGCCGTTGACACAGCGGGTGATTCCATCCTTCATCAGCGCTTCGCCGAAGTTGAGCAGGTACCCCAGCTTGCACCCCGTCAGTCGCAGATACGTCTGGACTTGCTTCTTGTGTACGGCCGTCACACGCTCGACCGACTTCAGTTCCAAGATGACCTTGCCCTCGACAATGATGTCCGCCCGGAACCCCTCGTCGAACGTTACGCCCTTGTAGTCGATCGCCACAGGGATTTGCCGGTCAACCTTCAAACTCCGTTCCTTCAGCTCCTGGGCCAGGACAACTTCGTATACGGTCTCCAGCAGGCCGGGGCCAAGCTCACGATGCACAGCAATGGCCGAATCGACCACGATTGTTCCGATCTCATTCTCCGTCATTCTCTGCGCCTCCGCGTCTCCGCGCGAGTTCAGTCTTGTCGCTTCAAAGAAAAACTGGAACCTCAACCCCTTTCTCCCGCAGAGCCGCTGAGTCGCAGGGGGGAACTACTGCACTACAGTCCAAACGGAAAGAGTGAAAGGGGACTACCCAACCCGTTCCTCTCACTCGCACCGTTCTTGCCTTTCTCTGCGCCTCTGCGTCTCTGCGCGAGTCTGGTCCAGTTCCTTCAAGGAACGTCTGCAACCTGAACCCTTTTTCTCCCGCAGAGCCGCTGAGTCGCAAGGGAAACTACCCAACCTCGTCTTGCTCTTCTCCGCGTCTCTGCGCGAGACTGCTCTCCTCCCATGCCATCAGCAGCTTGTGTACAAGCTCTCAGCATGATCGACGGTTCGTACCCTTCCACCTCCCGAGGGGTGGGTCCTGACTTCGCTACCCGCCGTTCAACGCAAACTCCGCGACGAACGGGGCGTGGTCCGATTCGGGGTACTTCGTGTCGAACGAGAACGGCAGGCTCTCGTCGTGAAGGTTTTCGTTGTAGATCGCCGCGCCTCGGAAGAGTGGGAGCAGCGACTGCGAGATCAGCATGTGATCGAGCAGATTGCCGTGTCCGTGATGCAGGTGGCTGAAGCGTACGGTCTCCGGAATCGCTCGGCTGCACGGCACGAGGACGCTCGATTGCAGCTCCGGATTGTTCGTGTTCTCCACCCGGCCAGCGATCGCCTCGACCGGGACCTCGCCTGGCTCGGCGTTGAAGTCGCCACAGATGAGGATGTTGGCATCGGGATCATCCTTGAACAGCTTGTCGATCAGAACCCGGGCCTCGAGCGCCTGTCCGACACGCTTGATCGAGGAGAGGAAGTACCCTTCGGCCCAGCCTGCGGCGCTGTTCCACGTGTAGTTGTTCTCCTTGCGCCCGGCGACGTTCGTCGCCAATCGCGACTTCAAGTGCAGGTTGAGCACGTGGAGGGGCCCCAGCTCCGGGACGCTCAGCGTTGCGTGCAGGATTGGCCGCTCCCACGTGAGATCCTTCGCTTGAGGTTCAGGCGGATCTGCGGTCACCTTCCGATACATGAGCTTGTCGATGCGATCGTTCTTGTACTGATCCCAGTCCTCGACCGGATAGCGCGACAGGATGACGAGGTTCCGCTTGTCGAACGGTACGCCGCCCGAGGTCTTGGTGTGGATTCGCTCGTATCCCGCGTAGTCGGTCCCCGCTAGAACCTTGTCTAGGGCGGAGAGATTCCGCTTTGGGTTGTCCGACGTGTGCTCCGGCAGCTCCTGTCCGTGAACCTCCTGCAGGCAGATGATGTCGGCGTCGAGCCGCTCGAGCATCCCTCGAAGAATCGGGGCTCGCTCGTCAAGCGAGGGGTTCTTCGAGTCCGCTGCCTCGTCCAGGTTCTCGATGTTGAATGTCGCCACTCTCATTAGGATCACTCCCCTCCCCATTGGATGGATGATTGAGCCATCATAGCACGATGTCCTGAAGGGGCGCTGTGTTGCGAGCTGCCAGATCGAGGGATCGGCAGTCAACATCGACGAGAAGGGAGTCGCCGCAGCTAGTTCGTCTCTCCCGACGGGCCGCGCGGCCGATGGATTCGCGGGATCCACATCGGGACTTCGCGCATGTACTGCCGATAGGCGTCGCCGAATCGGCCGACAAGCCGCCGCTCTTCGTGCCGCGAGATGTAGTGAAGGAAGGCGACCGCGATCAGCACGACCGCGGCGGACGCCAGCGAAAGGCTCACCAACAGCAGCCCCAGGTACAGGAGCACCTCACTGAGGTACATCGGATGACGAACGACGCCGAAGACGCTCTTGCGAATCACGTGGGGCGTCTCGCGCGTTTCGCCGAATACGATGCGCAGGCTGACTGTCGCGAGGTACCCGGCGAGGATCAGGAGCAATGCCCCGACCGGAATCCTGACGAACAGTGGCACGACGTCATTGAGGAAGGTCGTGTATCCCAGGAGCTGGTCGCCGATCCAGATTACGAAGAACAGGACCGCGAGGAAGAGCTGGCCCGCGTCGCCCCACGGATGCTCGCCGACCAGATCGTCGCGGCCCTCTCGGTCCGCCCGTCTCCCATGTCTACTCATGCCACATCCCTTCTTCTCCACCCGATTCAACACACGCTGAGGAGCTACCGGAAGCAAGCTCGCTCGTCACCGCCTGCTGAAGAGTCCCGAACACCCTGCATCCTGTCGCGCGTAGTCGCTCGAAGCTCTGATGCCCCTTCGCGATGAGGAGGATGGAGACGCCGAGCGCGTCAGCGACCTCAGCGTCGTGGTCGGTGTCACCGATCAGCAGGCTCGTCTTGGGGCGGATGCTGTGGTCGGCCAACAGTTCCCGTCCGCGCGAAATCTTCGAATCGGCCTCCAAGTGAGCCAGGCCGTAGACCGCGTCGAAGAAGCCGGCGACTCCGAGATGCTCGATGGTGTTGAGGAGCAGCTGTTCCTCCATCGCCGACAAGACGAACTGGCGCATCCCCGAGCCCCGGAACCGCGCCAGGGTATCGCGCACGCCGTCGTGGAGTGGGCACGCCATCAACCCCAATGCGTACACACCATGGAACTCGGCCGATAGAACTGCCATTGACTCCACTTCGGGATCGAGCCCGATCCGACGGTAGTAGGTCTCGACCGGGAAGCCGAAGACCTCCCGGTACGTCTCCCGCGTCAGCGTCGGCAGCCCGCGCTTTGCCAGCTGTACGTTCACCGAGCGAATGACGAGATCGAGGTCGTCGACAATCGTCCCGTTGAAATCCCAGATGACCGCCTCGAGTTCGCCGGACAGCCTCACTATCGGCTCCGGATTGCGCCCCAGAGCATCACAATACCGAGCAGGCCGAAGCCGATCGCCCTGGCGATGTCGCCCGTCGACGCCCCCCCCGGCCCGAATCATCCCGGTGTAGAGCCCGGAGGCCCAGAACCCTCCTGCCGAGAGAACGGTGAAGCCCCAGCGCGGGAACCGACCAACCTGTGACGTAGATGCGCCGTCAGAACGTTTCATCCTCTTGCACCTCGCTTTCCCGGCCCGCTGTGCGCGGTCCGACGGATCGCCGATTCGCGACTTGCCCCTCTGCTGCGGCGGATCCCCTATTGTTCCAACGCAAGCAAGTTCCTCGCCTCGCCTGACACCGCCCCCGTCGACTGCACCCTGGAGCAAGGCCGACCCTCGGGTAGCAGTCGGCAACCGGAGTCCGAAGTCCTCACGATTCGACTCCAGCGTCAGCAGCCCCCACCTGGCCGGCTGCACGTTCACCCATCGAGCCGCGGGATTGATGTCGTCCACGATCGTCCCGTGGAAGTCCCAGATGACGGTCCCGATGCCCGCCAGCGTACCTGCGAAAGCCTAGCCTTTCCGTGACTCGACGGCGAAGAGCCCGCCGACGTAAGGCTCTTGATGCGCCCAGCTCCCAGGCACGGCCTCGGAGGGCGGCTCCATCATCCGCGACAGGTCGTCGATGCGCAGGATCGTCAATCCAGCTTCGAGGAGCCTGTTGAAGATGTCGTCCAGGTAGTGGCGGAACTCGATCGCCCCGTCGTTTCGAGTATTCGTCCGATCCGAATAGGCCTTCGTGATCCGATACCCTCCGCCGTCCCAGTCGACAGCGTGGATCGCAGGCTGGTGGAAGTCCGTGCGATAGAGACCGCCCCGCCTCAAGACCCGCGCCACTTGGCGGTACACGACACGAACGTCAGGCACGTAGACCAAAGCCGTTCCGTAGACGATGTGGAAGCACTCGTCGGCCAGTGAAGAGAGATCCCGCATGTCGGCGTGGACCGTCGTCACGTCGTAGCCGTAGTACGCGGCGGCCTTCCGGTCTCCAGCGATCTGCCCTTCGCAAAAGTCGACCACGACGACGCGGGCACCGAGAAGCCCGAACACAGCTGACTGCTGGCCTCCGCCGGACCCGATACAGAGAACGTCTTTGTCCTCGACGTCGATGCGGCTCGCAAACGAGCAGACGGTTCTCAATCCGAGAGAGGAAGTCTCCTCACCTGTTGCGATCCGCCGGATGAGATCGGGAGTCAGATCGAGCCATGGAATCGTGTATCCGCAGTTCTCTTTGACCATTCGATCCCAGTGTCGCGCATTCGCTTGGGCGACCTCATCTGCGTACACCACCCGCTGCTCCTCAAACGCGATGCTGCAAACATGCCGTGCCGGTCACTGCACATGACGCAGCGAGAACGACGATCCCACCGATCAACGAACAAGACGCGAAGCCAGGTCGCGAGTTTCTCAATACGGCGCGGCCTTGTCGGCCTTCTTTGCCTTCTTATCGGCGCGTTTCTCTTTGAGCGACTTCTGCGCTTTCTTTTTCTCGCTCGTTCGCTTCTTGTCTTGCGATTTGGCCATGAGAAGCCTCCCTTCCGTGAAGTATGTCGTGCCCCCCTCAAAGCAGATCCTACAACATCCGGAGGTAAGAAGGCAGTAGTACACCAGTGCCCTCTGACCCACGGACCCACTCCCTACGCCGACAGTACCTTCCGCCAGAGGGACTGCCTTTGCCACTCTGTGAACCCCATCGACTTGTAGAATCCCTGATCCGATCCGACGTAGGCGGCCGTCGCACCCTCCGCCGCGCAGCGCCGGATGCCTTCGAGCACTACCGCGGTTCCCAAGCCCATCCGGCAGTAGTCGGGGTCGGTCGCAACCGGCTCTACGCAGCAGGCGCGGTTTCCAGAGTCCATCCACGTTCCCGAGAAGGAGACGAAGTTTCCGTCCGGCGCCTCGGCCACGATCGTCAAATCCCTACGGAGACTCGGCGCCAACAGCTTCTTCCGGCGATCGTCGAGTTCATCTTCGGGTGGCTCGCCCTCATGATTGAACCCGCGGTGCATCACGCGGTGAACCTTAGCGACGTCGAAGTCGTCGGCGAGGCTCTTCAATCGGAACCCGTCAGGGACGTGGATCTCCGGGAACGGCGTCGGGATCTCGAGGCGAGACGCCACCTCCGAGTTCTTGGGCTCCAGTTTCTCGAACCCCTGAGATACGGCAACCGCCTGAAACGCGCCGTCCGCATCGTCGATGTATACGTGCACGGCCTTGCCGATCTTGAACTCGCCGCTGAGGTGTTTCTCTGCGTAGAGCAGGATGTCCGCCTTCAGTGAAGGGTCGCGGGGGTCGAGCTGAACGTAGAGGACCCCCATGCGATCCTCGAAGTGAACGAGGCCGATAATCTCACCGTCGTCCTCCCAGAGACCGCATCGCCCGAGTTCGTCTCTCAGGCCGCGTTCGTCGAGGTTCGGGTGGAAGTGCATGTACTCCCATCGCGTCGGATGCCAGTTGCCATGCGGTCCGCCGGGAAAGGTCCGACCGAGGAACTCGCCGACGGCCTCGAAGTCTTCCGGATATCGATACGAGCGCTGTTGAGTAGCCATGACCGTCCTTTCCGATGGGCGTGATCATACCGTCCAGCCGGACCGCCTTGCAGTGCGCCGATCCCGCTTGGAGAATCGCCGCAACATGCCGACGATCTCCCCCATCAAATCCGCCCAATTGCATGCGGCCTTCCTCAAGGCGTTCGCCGACTACGCGATGGACGCGAGCGGCACGACGGAGGAGCGGCTGCTCCTTCGCATGCGGAAGAATGCCGTCGATTACCAGATCTCGCCCGGGCTCTATGACGACGACCGGCTCGTCGGGTTCACGCTGATCGGAATCGACGAGTGGGGCGGTCACCTCACGGCCTACGACGCCGGAACCGGGATCGTGCCGGAGTTCCGCAAGCAGGGCTGGGCGAGAAAGCTCTTCGATCACGCGCTCCCGGCTCTCCGCGAGCAGGGCGTCGAGCGATTCGCACTCGAAGTCCTGCAGCAGAACGAGCCGGCGATCAAGGCCTACAAGAAGAGCGGCTTCGAGACCGAGCGCCAGCTCAGGTGCTATGTCGGCGAAACCGCCACCCTGCGGTCGTGGAAAGCCGCGGCCGACATCGAAGTCAGGCCGGTCGATCGGGCTGCTCTGTCTCAGCTGGAGCCTTCGGCCGACTTCCTCCCGTCCTTCGAGAATCGGTTCTCAGCCGTCGACGCCATCGAGAGTGACGTCCAGATCTTTGGCGCCTTCGACGACGCGACGTGCATCGGCGGTCTGGCGTACAGCCCGCCCCTGAACTGGCTGCTGAGCCTCCTGGTCGATCGCGAGTCTCGCAGGCGCGGCGCCGGGACGGCACTGATCCGACATCTCGCGTCTCAGCTGCCCGACTCCGTGACGCGTCTCAGCGCACTCAACATCGATGGGGAAGCCACGGCTACGCAAGCATTCTTCGAATCGCTCGGATTCAAGCCCCTCGTCGACCAGTATGAGATGGCCCGAAGCCTCTGAAGGCGTCGCGGTGCGGGCCAGTCCTCTCGAATCCCTCTACTACGCCAGGCTCTTCTCCGCCGCCTCGACGGTCTGCGTCATCAGCGTGGCAATCGTCATCGGTCCGACGCCGCCGGGGACCGGCGTGTACGCCGAACACCTGTCGACGACCGCTGACAGCTCGACGTCACCGACGCCACCGGGGTGATAGCCGGCGTCGATGACGACGGCTCCGTCCTTGACCCAATCGCCCTTGATGAACTCCGGTCGACCGACCGCCCCCACAACGATGTCCGCCATCCCTACGATCTCCGGAAGGTCCTGAGTTCGGGAGTGGCAGACCGTGACGGTGGCGTTCTTGTTCAGAAGCATCAACGCCATGGGCTTCCCAAGAATCGGGCTGCGCCCGACAACAACCGCCCGCTTGCCCTCAATGGGGATCTCGTAGGCTTCGAGGATCTTCATGATCCCGGCCGGCGTCGCCGACCCATAGGCCTCCTCGCCCATCGCCATTCGGCCAAAGCCCCACGTCGTGACGCCGTCGACATCCTTCGCGAGGGCGATTCGATCGAAGCACACACGCTCATCGATCTGATCCGGAACGGGATGCTGAAGGAGGATGCCGTGGACGTCAGGATCCGCGTTCAGCTTGTCGATCTCGGCCAGGAGCTGCTCCGTCGTCGTCTCTTCCGAGAGGATCACTTTCCGGGACTCCATGCCGACGCGACTGCACGCGTTCCCCTTCATCTTGACGTACGTCGCTGAAGCCGGATCCTCTCCGACGAGAATCGTAGCGAGAATCGGCGTACGACCTCCCGACTTCTCCTTCACCTTCGCGACACGGTCGGCGAGCGACGCTTCGATCTGTTTCGAGAGTGCTTTCCCATCCAGGACGACAGCGGCCATCGGACCATCCTTTCTTGCTCAAGGAGCCATGAAGCAGCGATTTCGGTGCGACCCTCATCCTAAGGAGGGCGCAACCAGGTCAACGACCCGACGACCCATCGACAGACGGTGACGTGGCGGGATCTGTCTTCGGGCTGTGCAGTGCAACGACGAAGCCGTTGATGATCATGAGAGCCGCGCCGGCGTGACATCGCCTGCACGCATCTTGTTGGCGCCTCAACGAATCAAGACGGCTTCTTGGCGCTTGGCTTCCGTTTTGCCAGCTGCTTTAGCCGAGCCTGTGCTTCCCTCTTGCCAATGCCTCGCAAGCCTGCGAGTGTGGCGATCTGCTCCTTGCGGGGACGTGTGATCTCCCGTTCCCAGTTGTAGATCGACTGGGGTGACACCCCGACCAGTTGTGCATAGTCTGCGGCAGACAAACCCAGACGTGCCCGTTGCGCGCGCAATCCTCTCGACGTAAATCGCACGCGCGCTGCGCTGCTGCTGACCGTCGACACCGGGGGCTTCTTCAGAACCAGCCCTTCAAGGAGAGAAACCTGTCGCTCAAGCTCCAACACCTGTCGTTTCAAAGCGGCAATGTCCCGTCGGTACTGCGCCGATGCCTTCTTCAGGGTTTCCGTCTGACTGCGGGCTTCCTTGCGCGCCAGCCTGGTAACCTCATCCTTTAGTACCGTGGCTATGTTTGGCATGTCGCTCCTTTCTCTGTTTCCGCCGACGTCCCGGCTCAGTCGAACGTAGGGACACCAACTACAATCCGCCTCAGCAACAAGGTCTGTGTCCACCCATTATCTTCCCTCACTTGTTGGAGGGCAAACAGCCTGGCACCCTTCAACGAGATCACAGAGTGGCGAAGGCCGCCATTGGATTCCGTACGGAGATGGGAAGACCGCGGACCGGAGACGCTGAGTTTGCACTGACAGACGATGTGCTGGTCCTCTACGTGACCGAGGCAACGGCAATGGCGTGTGTGCCATTGATGCGTCCGAAGATGCTGCCGTCGTCTGCTGTCAGATACTCTCTCTGGAGATCTGCTGCGGCATGCTGAGCGACAAGCCGAAGGCCGCGATTGGAGAGGAACGTCTCGATCTCACCTTTTTCGATGCCGAATGTCCAGCCCTCTCCCGCCCTCGATACTCTCTGGAAGATCTCCTTCTCACCGTAGTACGTGTTCTCGCGTCTGAGCACGGACGCATAGATGTAGTCAAACACAACGATGCTTCCTGCCGCGCTGTCTCGGATGAAGGCGAGTGTGCTATCAACAGCGTCTGGCGCCAGGTACATCGTCACCCCTTCCCAAAGGAAGAGGGTTCTCCGGCCTTCTTGGTAACCCGCAGCAAGCAGAGCCTCCGATAGGCTCTGCCGGTTGAAGTCTATCGACACGAAGACGAGGTCCTCAGGAAGTGGGATCCCTTTTCGGGCGAGTATCTCCAGCTTGGGCTGCTGTGTAGTCGGGATGTCGAGTTCAAACACCTTCGTCCCGTGGTTCCCATTCTTGAAACGAAGCGCTCGTGTATCCATGCCGGCACCAAGCAGCACGATCTGCGGGAAACCATCCTCCAACGCACTGACGAACGACTCATCCAGCAGTCTGGTTCGTGCCATGACGTACTCGTAGATGCCTGACGGCGCGATCCGGCGGAAGATGAATCTCCTCAAGAGCGGCACATGGAGGATGCCTCTCGCGGGCGCTGGCAGAAACACCTTGGCCAAGTCGTCCGGCCCACGGAAGCATTCCTCCTTCTCGCAGTTGGCGCACGCCCGTGAGAAACATGTGTAGCCCGCGGTGGAAGAGAACTCCTGATCGATCCTCCGTCTTGCCACTGGTTCATGCCTCCTTCGCAGCTGTGCTCACGATGCAACGCCACGGGCTGTGCGTGCTCAGTGTTTCGGCTTCGAGACGCGCCTTCAATTGCTGCCTCAAAGGCGAACAACATTCGCGAGGGTCTTCAACATCTTGATCTGCGCCGCGTGGTAGAGACTGTGTTCGGCGACGCCGTGGATGTACTCGATCGCGGACCTCTTCGACTTTGTACCCAGGGGGTTGTCGAGCCGACGCGGATCGAACTCGGTCACTGCACGCACAAGATACGCGTGGCAGGACTTGATGAGCCTCACTTCTTCCTTCCATTGCTCCGTATCGAGCGCCTCAATTCGAACCGGCCAGCCCGTCATCCGCTGCTTGAATCCCAACCGCGCGGTCTCGCCCGTAAGCCGATTGGCGACGCTGTTCTCCCAGAACGCTACGTGGAGGGCGATCTCGCGAACGTTGCTCGCCTTCGGATAGGGCCGCCAAGTCGCCGTCTCCGCCTTCACGCCCCGCAGCAGCCCAACCGTCGTCGGCGCACCATGCCACGCCGGCCGCTCGCTCGTCGGATGAATCGACAACAGCGCGTTTCGAATCCGTGGGTCATCGCTCAGCATGGTCGCGTTTCCTCCGATTCGTGCGCAATGGGCTCGTCCGTTGTCCTCGCACACAGCGACATCTTCCAGCGACCGGATGGGCTCATCAAGCTGCTGACGATCATCCGCAATCCGTCTTCGCATTCGCGAAGCAGCTAGATCACACATCGGGGAGCGGAGTGTCGGCGGTGACGGGCGAGGGGGAAGCACCGGGACACAGGCCGTGATTCGAAAGCAAAGGCCTGGCCCCGCGGTCTCTCTATCCGAGCCATGTGTCGTTCTCATCACTGAAGAGCGGAGAGCAGGCAGGGTGGAGGCCGCAGTCTGGTATCGTGTCACCGGAATCCCGCGCGTGATGACGACCCCGGCGTCGCCGCGCTCCGTGAGAGTGACCTTGGCAGACTGTTGTAGGAATCGACAGGCGACAGGAGTCCGTTGTAGAGTGCGGTGTCCGAGTTAGCTGGCAGTCACGGTTGTGCAAGGAGGATGGCATAAGGAAAGGCAGAATTCCCATTGCTGTGATGGTTCTGTGTGCCATGATTTGCGCCGGAACCGTCGCGTGGGCGGCTGAGCCGTTGGGCTACAGCGGCGGGCTGGTTCGCAGCGAAGAGGGTACCCCGGTAGTCGATGCACTCGTTGTTGCACTCCCGGTCCTTGGAGAGGGCGCGGATGAGTCGGTGCTTGAAGAGGAAGGCTACGTCGGCAGCGACGTGACAAACGCCGCCGGAGCCTTCGAGATTGTGGTCATCCCCGGGACGTACGTGATCGTCGTCGAGGCGGAAGGGTATGTCCCAGTCTCAGTGGAAGTGGAGATCTGTGAAGGCATAGCGTTTGCCGATTCCATCACAATCATTCGGGAGGCCACGATCTCCGGCGTCGTATATGAAGCGAACGGAACCACACCTGCCTCAGAGGTCATCGTGGTTGCGACGGCGCTGGACGGGGACCTCCTCCTGGCTCAATCCGATGACGAGGGCCTTTACACGATTGTCGGCCTTCCCGCGGGGGAGTACACGCTGAGCGCATTCAGCGATCACAACCAGTATCTTGATGCCGGACCCGTGATCGTCGCCTCGGGTGACACGATCCAGGGCATGGACTTCGCCGCCGTCGTACCGGAGCCCCAGGCGGAGCCGCACTCGGATAACGGCGGCGTGGCCGGCTTCGTGCGTCTTGCTGAAGGTGGAGATGCTGTGGCCGGAGCGACCCTCCTATTGACTGACGAGTTCGGCGAGTTCGGCGAGTTGGACATCGCCCCCTCTGGCGAGGATGGCGGGTTCTTCGTTGAGGGACTGGCCTCCGGCAGCTACCAAGTCGCTGCGTTCGTCGAAGGGCACGCGGTTGTGTTCGTCGAGGGCGTGGTCGTTGAGGCAGGCGTTGTGACCTCAGGCATCGAGATCCTCGTTCTCCCGGGAATCGGTGAGATTCGTGGGACCGTCACAGCGGCTGGTGGCTCGCCGATTGCTGGTGCACTGGTGATGACTCTCGCGACCAACTGGAGTCAGGCGGCCTTCAGCGACGAGGACGGCACGTTCATTCTGACCGATCTGCCGGAAGGGACGGCGGATGTCGTGGCCGTAGCCGACGGGTTTGCCATGGCCACGATCGAAGGTGTCGTGGTCCAGTCGGGCGCAAGGGCGGACGTGAACCTGATTCTCGGGGTTGCCAACGATGAAAGCTAGACGCCAGCGCCGGAGGTGCGTGAGATGAAGGATAGAGAAGGCAAGACGACGTTGCAGAGAGTGTCCGTGGCCCTTCTGGTGCTGGCCGGCTTTGTCGTGGGCATCGCGGTCTCGGGTTGGGCCACGTTGGGCCCATACGAGGACTGCTGGGCGGAATTCGACGCTGCGGTCAAGGAACTCAATAACGAGAAGGGGAGACTGGGATACGAGTGGACCTACTTGTACAGGGCCGTTCCCGTCAGCTTGTGGGCACTTCAGCAGGCAGAGAAGGTAACCGCAGCGGCCACCAAAGCCCATAGCGGTGCCTACACCGCATGGAGCAATGCCTACAACTACTACATGTACCTCAAGGGGAGGAGCTGCAAGACCTTCAAGGGACGGTGTATCGGGAAGGGAATCGCTGTCGCGGCCGCATGGGTCAAAATGAAGGCCTTGGAGCTAGCTAGGAACTCAACCTTCGCTGCCTTCTCTGCCGCATTGTCCAGTGAGAACACGTTGCGTGAGAGCTACGAGAACAAGAAAGCGAGGATGGCAGAGGTCGAGGCGCGGAAGCGGGAGATCAGTGAGGCTCTTGACACCCTCAACGACGAGGGGCGTAGCACGTGCGCTTCGCTCCGCCTCTTGAATGAGTAGCGCCGTGAGTGTTCAGTATTGCGTCCCCGGAGCTCCGCAGACGCGGTCTCAGCTTGAGGGTGTAAGAGCGATCCGGGATCGCCAATTAGGAACCCTAAAAATCAAGATCTGACCCCGCAGATGACTTGATCGGGCTTGGACGCCGCTGGTTGAGCGTCTACTCGAGGAGAACGCCTTCACATGGGTTCAGACGGTACCAAACGGCTGCGATGCACTCGCCTTTCGGCGGAACGATCATGTCGGCGTCGATCAGCGCAGTGATAGCGGCTGCGTAAGCGACGTGGTCATACCAACAGGCAAACTCGCCCAGCACAGGCGGAAGCCGATGCGTAGCCCGTGTACCCGAAAGCTCTCTGATCGCGCTCGCCTCGTCCTCATGGACATCAAACAGCTCCCGTAGAAGGTCCGATTGGAGGGCGTCCCAAGCGGTCATCGCTACGCGATCAAGACACGGTATCCCCAACTGCGAAGCCAGTTCCTGTGGCGTTGCCGCGGTTCTCCCTTCGAGGGCGGCCCGGCTCTCGCTGTCGAACGCTTCACGGCGTGGATTGGCTTCCCCGCCAATGATGCTTCGTGCGAACGTACCGATCTCCCAACTCTGCCACGGCAGACGCTGAGAATCGAGTCCGTAGGCCCCCATATCGGGAACCGTTCCCTCGATCGCGAACAAGAAGTACCTGGCATCGGGGAACTCGGGTGAAGGGCGCGAGGGAGCTGGCGTGAACAGTGTTCCGTCTTGCACTAGCAGCGTGAGTAGGTCCATGTCGAGCATTCGTGCGCCGACGAGGAAGAAGCTGAGATCGCGTAGCGAGTACGAGCGAGAGATCGGGAGTCCCCGAAATCCCCTCTCAAGGGACTGCCAATGATCGGCGATTCGCTCCGCCAGTCGTCTACCGGTCGCCGATGCCGCGGCGACAACTCGCCTCGTCTCAGCGCAGGAGACAACGAGAAACGTCGGCCGGGGCCCATGCTTCGTCTCGGCAAGAAGGTTGAAGTGTCGAAGCTCGGAAACGGCTGTGTCGATCTCCTGTTGATCCAGCGCAAGACTTCCGTCCGCAAGGATGTCGGGGATTGTCGCCCCATCCTGTAGCCGGCAGAGCAGCCCGAGTCGGTCCCGCGTCAGTGCGGGCCACGGGTCGCCTCTTCCCGCCAGCGACGCTCGGAAGCGGACCTCACCGTTCTGGTCATTCATCCCTTGTTACCTCCTGCCAGGCATGGATCCTCAGTTGTCCGCAAGAGCGGGCGCAACTCACTTGATGAGTGGCGTTGGATGAAATTCCGGTTCACCAAAGGGGCCACAGGGCTCGGCCATGGCGTCCGCTGAAGGATGCGGTCTCAGCTTGAGGGTGTGAGAGCGATCCGGGATCGCCGATTAGGAACCCTAAGAATCAAGATCTGACCCCGGAGCCCTGCCCTATCAGACGGGACTGCGTATGTCAAGTGCACTCTAGCTTGTTCTTACATTTTCGCTGCGCAGGCGTAGAGGGATGCGGAGACGTTGGCGATACAGGTGGTTCCGTCGATGGCCCAAGGGGATGGATGCAAGAGGCAAGGTCTGACCCCGAGCGATGGGACATCGGTACACGGCAAGGCGCGGATCAGTAAGCGCGGAAACCGTGAGGTGCGTAAGCGCCTGTTCGAGGCGACATTGTCTGCTGCTCGCTACAACCCCAGTATCCGTTCGATCTATCGACGGCTGAAGGAGAACGGGAAGCCAGACAAGGTCTCGAATCGCTGCCGCAAGGAAACTGCTCCTCATTGCCCATGCCATCTACAAGAGCGGCGAGTTGTTCCGCGATCCGAACGAGAAGGAGGCTTAACATTCGATACAGAATCTGACCCCAACTCTTAGATGTCAAGCGCTACACTGTCCGTGAAACCTGGGTAACTCTACCCTCGTCATTGAACCATGGACTGCCAAGTGCGCCACCTATCTTGGAGAGAAAGGGATGCACGTGTCTCAAGAACTGGAGCGATTCATCGACAAGCAAGTGGAGGGAAGCGCAATGCCTGGGTTGGCTTGCGCGGCTGTGGTCGGCGCTGCGGTCGTTTGGTCCCATGGATCGGGCTGGGCCGATATCGAGCACGAAGTGCCGATGCGGAGCGGGACGATCATGAACGTGGCGTCGGTCTCCAAGCCGCTTACGGCCACGGCGCTGCTTCGCCTTTGGGAGGAGACGGGCTTCGATCTGGATGCCGACATCGGCTTTCTTCTCGGGTTCGAGGTTCACAATCCCCATCACCCGGAGGCTCCGATCACAGCGCGGCAACTGCTAGCCCATCGCTCGTCGATCAAGGATGGCCCGGCCTACGAAGCAGGCTATGTCTGCGGGCCGCCCGAAGAGGATCTTGAGAACTGGCTAAGGGACTTCCTGCTTCCCGGCGGCGCACGTTACTCGGCGAGTGAGAACTTCCATGCGTGGGCGCCGGGAACGGCGTCTCCGCCCGAGTCACCGCGTCCCTACAGCAACGTGGGGTACGGCCTGGCGTCGCTCCTACTAGCCAAGATCGCAGACATGTCGTTCGAGGAGTACTGTGCCGACCGGATCTTCAAGCCACTTGGCATGCGCGAAAGCTCATGGCTCCTGAAGGACACCCCCGCAGAGCGCTACGCAAGCCTCTACTCGCTCGTGCCAGATGATCCCGATGAACTCGGCTTCCACGGCGTCGAGGTTCTCCACGAACAGCTGGTGCTTGCTCGGGACGCGGCGCCGGGGAGCCTGTTCAAGCACTGCCTGTATTCGCATCCGATCAAGGCGGACGGGATGCTGCGCACATCGGTCGATGAGCTGGCACGGTTCATGGTTCTGTATACGAACGACGGCGTGTCCCAAGGAGAGCGGGTTCTCGAGCGCTCGACGCTCGACATGATGTTCTCCATCGATCCTTTCGGTCGGGCGCTTTGCTGGCAGGGCGGAACGACCCGCGATGGCCACGCCCGTTGGCATCACGGGGGTTCGGATCCCGGCGTCGGCACGCTTGTCATCCTCGAGCCGGAGCTTCGGTTAGGCATCCTGCTGTTCAGTAACTACGCGGGCCCAGCGCCCTTTCTGTCGGAGATCTACCGAAGGATCCAGGCCGCATTCTCCTCGCGTTGATCGAGAAGGCGTACTCCGGCAATCCGTCGGTGATCTCCGGGCGGCGAGGTCAAGTCCTGCAATCCAGCACTAGGATCTGGCAACTCGAAAGCTCCAGGCGACCGGGGTCTACCATTGTATTTGCACGAGGACAGGGATGCCCCCGATGAGGTAGAGTGTGGACGATGGGGGTATGGCTCCTGGGGTCCGCAGTTTCTGACTGCTCGACTCTGAAACGCGGGCGTCAGCGCGGGCGTCAGGGTCGCAGCTTTATTTTCGAATTCGTGAGGCCTCACGCTTCGCAATGACACTGATCGTCGAGAAGTGAAGACCCAGATGATCTGCGACCTCTTGAAGTTTGTAGTGATGTACGCGGACGGCATCGTGGATACGCGTATCCCGATCTGGTTTGTCTGACACAGCAAGGAAGATCTCCCAAAGGGATGGTCTTGCTGCGTCTCGTTCGCGCCGGAGTACATTCTGATCCAGGGGTGTCTCGAGTAGCTTCGGCCGCATCTTGTCGACGAGGTCGGCTCCTCCAAGGAGACTACCGGCTCGCAGGTCGTTCCAAACATCAGCACCGCAGCCTTGTCGAACGGGCGCCTCTACGGGGTCAGACCTTGCCTATTGCTGCACGATACAAGGTTTGACCCCGTAGACTTACTAATTCCGACCATACGTTCGCCCAGAGTATCAGCACTCTGGGACTCCACCAGCCTCTTGAATCCTAGAACGTCAAGGAAGGCAACAGCTCTGTTTCCCACTGATCCTCTCCTTGCGAGTGAGTCCTCCTCGCCCATCTCCTATGCCATATGCAGAGCCTCAACGGCTCTTCTCGTCTGACGGCAAGCGTTTGCGTAGTTGCTCGAAGATCTTGCCAAGGATCTGTGGAGTCGCAACGCCGGATCGTTGGAGCGAAGCGTAGTGCTCAGCATAGACGTTGTACTCGTCCGCGTCGAAGTTGTTCGGGGCATTGTCGAGGATCCATTCGAGGTTGTAGAAAACCTCCGCCAAACGGAGGTGGTGATTCCTCCTGAATGTCTTCACTGATCCTGGTCCTGCGAGTATGAGGACTCCAGACTCGTCGTCGATCTTGTATATGTACTCCTCTGCTCTCCTTGTCGCAATGTTCTCGTGCATCCTCGTACAGCGCTTCTCAAGACGCTCTCTCTTGGAAGCTAGCTGGCCCGGTTCGTCCTGTGCTCCTAGCTTCGTGAGAAGCGGCAGTCTGACTTCGCACTGCTTCTTATCCCTTGTATACGCATTGCGAATCGACACGCTCTCGTCCTCAACGGGGCGGAGGATCAATCTATCGGGCCTGCCGAGCGCCGTGAGTGCTATCGGGAGAAACTCACCTGAGAAGACCGACAAGCTCAGGTCCGATTGCTGAGCAACCCCAAGGAAGAACGGAAGCTCAAGGCTGTCTAGATACTCAATCTTTTTCGTTGCCTCGAGAGCGTCGAAGCTGCTCTTGATCTGGATCGCGAAAGATTGGAGCGGGAAGAGCTGCGCTTTGCCATTGAGCATCCTTGGCTCGAAGAGCGTGCATAGGAAGTCCGATCCGATGTCGTCAGCCACGCTGATTGGATTCGCGACGAACGAGATGCGGCTGAGTAGGTACATCGCCAGATTCTCATTCTCCCACCCTGTTCGGAATGACTTCAGATGCGCCATGATGTCCGCGCCTCGCGGCCGCCACTTGCAGATCCGAGAGCCTTGTTGGGTTCGATGCGGCTCGTGCTCCGCGTGCACTCCCCATGAAAAACGGGGCACCGGATGGCACCCCGTTCTTCCCGAATGCTGCTTGTTGCACGTCGGTCGCTACCTCTACTCGACGTCCGCCATGCGTCGATACGTCTCATACCGTTCCTTGTATTCGCTCTCTAGTTGCGCGTTCAGCTTCTTGGCTTCTTCTGGAAAAGTCTGGTGGAGGCTTGCGTATCTAACCTCACCCATCAGGAAGTCCTGGAAGTCGCCTGCCGGCTCCTTCATGTCGAGCTGGAAGGGGTTCTTGCCTTCGGCTGCGAGCCGGGGGTCGTAGCGGTAGAGCGGCCAGTAGCCGGCCTCGACGGCGAGCTTCTCCTCTTCCTGCGACTTGCCCATGCCTTTCTTGAGCCCTTGGTTGATGCACGGGGCGTAGGCGATGATGATCGACGGTCCCGGGAAGGACTCGGCTTCGAGGAACGCCTTGAGGCACTGGTTCTTGTTCGCGCCCATCGCGACGCTGGCGACGTAGACGTAGCCGTAGGTCATCAGCATCCGGCCGAGGTCCTTCTTCTTGGTCTTCTTGCCGGACGCGGCGAACTTGGCGACCGCTCCGGTCGGCGTAGCCTTCGACGACTGCCCTCCGGTGTTCGAATAGACCTCGGTGTCGACGACGAGGACGTTGATGTCCTTGTTCATCGCCGCGACGTGGTCGAGGCCGCCGTAGCCGATGTCGTACGCCCAGCCGTCACCGCCGATGACCCACACGCTTTTCTTTGTCAAGATGTCTCTTGCTGCCTTGATGTCCGCGTACTCATCGCCCGCGGTCTCGAGGAGCGAGGCCAGTTTGTCTCCTGCCTCCCTCGAAGCCGCTGCGTCATCCTTGCCGGCAAGCCACGCCTGCATGGCTTCCTTGAGTTCGCCCGAGGCGCCGTTCTCGATGGCGTCGGAGATCAAGCGCGCGAGCCGATCGCGGCGGGCGGAGAGGGCGAGGACCATGCCGAAGCCGTACTCGGCGTTGTCCTCGAACAGGCTGTTGGCCCACGTCGGGCCGTGTCCCTTCGCGTTCACGGTGTACGGCACGGCCGGGGCGCTTCCGCCGAAGATCGACGAGCAGCCGGTGGCGTTGGCGATCATCATCCGGTCGCCGGCAATCTGCGTCGCCAGTTTGACGTACGGCGTCTCGCCGCAGCCGGGACAGGCGCCGGAGTACTCGAACAGCGGCTGGCGGAACTGGCTTCCCTTGACGGTCTTCCAGTCCATCACGTCGTCACGGATCGGGAGGGTCAACGCGTAGTCGTACAGCGGCTGCTGAGGCAGCTGCGTATCGAGCGGCTTCATCACGAGCGCCTTCTCGCCCTGCTTCCCGGGACAGACATCGGCGCAGTTGCCGCAGCCGACGCAGTCGAGCGGATCGATCTGGATCCGGAAGCCGAAGTCCTCCATCCCTTTGCCGATCGCCTGGATCGTGTCAAACCCAGCCGGCGCGCCATCCGCTTCCTCATCTGTGATGAGAAACGGCCTAATTGTCGCGTGCGGGCAGACGAACGCGCACTGGTTGCACTGGATGCAGTTCTCGGCGACCCACTCAGGAACGGCGATCGCGACCCCGCGCTTCTCGTACTGGGTCGTGGCGACGGGGAACGAGCCATCGGGCCCGGTCCATTCGTACGAACCGTCGAGTTCGGCGCCGAACGCGCTGACCGGGAGCTTGTCGCCGTCCTGGAGGATCATCGGTCGCATGACGTCGAGGACCCACTTCGGCATCTCCGGTTCTCCCGGCTCGCCGGTGGCGGTTGCCCAGGATGAGGGAATTGCGATCTCGGTCAGGTTGGCCGGATCGAGCGCGACGTCGACGCCGTCGTTGTTCATCTGGACGATCTTCTCGCCCTTGCGGCCGTAGGCCTTCTCGATCGCCTTCTTCAGGTGGGCAACCGCTTCGTCGACGGGCAAGACACCCGACAGCTTGAAGAAGACGGTCTGCATGATCATGTTGATCCGCCCGCCCAAGCCGACCGAGCCGGCGATCTTGACCGCGTCGATCGTGTAGAACTTGAGTTTCTTCTCGGCGATCGTCCGCTTGAGCGAAGCCGGCAGGTGCTCGTTCAGTCCGTCGAGATCCCACGGACAGTTGAGGACGAACGTGCCGCCGTCCTTGATCCCGGCGAGCAGGTCGTACTTGGCGACGTAGGCCGGGTTGTGGCAGGCGACGTAGTCAGCGGTCTTGACAAGGTACGACGACTGAATCGGCTTGGGGCCGAAGCGCAGGTGCGAGACAGTAATCCCGCCCGACTTCTTCGAGTCGTAAGCGAAATAGCCCTGCGCATAGAGGTCGGTGTTGTCACCGATGATCTTGATCGCGTTCTTGTTCGCGCCGACGGTGCCGTCCGCGCCGAGCCCCCAGAACATGCACTGGATCGTGCCCTCCGGCGTGGCGTCCATCTCGGCCGGCAACGGTAGCGACGTGTTCGTCACGTCATCTTCGATCCCGACGGTGAACCCGTTCTTCGGCTCGTCCTGCGCGAGGTTGTCGAACACGGCCTTGGCCATCGCCGGGGTGAAGTCCTTCGAGCCGAGGCCGTAGCGGCCGCCGACGATGAGGACGTCGCGGCCCGAGCCCTGAAAGACGCTCTTGATGTCGAGGTAGAGGGGCTCGCCGAGCGATCCGGGCTCCTTCGTCCGGTCGAGGACGGCGATCTTCTTCACCGAGTTGGGCAGGGCGTTGAAGAAGTGCTCGGTCGACCACGGACGGTAGAGACGCACCTTGACGAGGCCGATCTTCTCACCCTGCTCGGTCAGATGATTGACGGTCTCCTCGAGAACGGCGCACGATGACGCCATCGCGACGATGACGTGCTCGGCGTCGGGTGCTCCGACGTAGTCGAACAGGTTGTAGGTCCGCCCGGTCAGCTCGCTGACCTGTCGCATCGCTTCGGCGACGATCTCGGGGGTGGCGAGATAGTACTTGTTCGCCGCCTCCTTGTTCTGGAAGTAGATGTCCGGATTCTGGGCCGTTCCACGCAGGTGCGGGTGCTCGGGGTTCATCGCTCGTTTGCGGAACGCCTCGACGGCGTCCCACGGCATGATCTTCGCCATGTCCTCGTACGGGACCACGTCGACCTTGGAGATCTCGTGCGACGTGCGGAAGCCGTCGAAGAAGCTGACGAACGGGACCTTCGACTTGAGCGCCGAGATGTGGGCGACGATGCCGAGATCGATGACCTCCTGGACGGACGCCGACGCGAGGAGGCCGAAGCCGGTCTGGCGCGTCGCCATCACGTCGGAGTGATCGCCGAAGATCGATAGCGCGTGGCTGGCGAGCGCACGGGCCGAGACGTGGAAGACGCCGGGGAGCAGCTCCCCCGCGATCTTGTACATGTTCGGAATCATCAGCAGGAGACCCTGCGAGGCGGTAAACGTCGTTGTCAATGCCCCGGCGACGAGCGAGCCATGAACCGCACCCGCGGCACCGGCCTCGGACTGCATTTCGGTGACCTGCAAGGCCTGCCCGAACAGGTTCTTCCGCCCGTGAGCGGCCCAAGTGTCAGCGATCTCGCCCATCGATGAGCTGGGCGTGATCGGGTAGATGGCCGCGACGTCGCTGAAGGCGTACGCGACGTGGGCGGCGGCCGTGTTTCCGTCGATCGACATCATCCGCTGCGCTTTGTCTGCCATGGTGTTCCTTCTTTCCCCCTCTGTACGTTGGTTCTGTACGTAAGCTCGAAGTGTGATTGTGTCGTTGGAGTCCAGCATGAAAGTGTATCTGCGACGCCGTGCGGTCTCAATGAAACGGCGGCGAATGGAGGCTGCCGTCCGCCCGGGCGGTCGTTCAAGCACAGGAGGGAGCCCCGCGGGCGCCCGTAATCTCTCGGACGAACGTCCACGGACCTGGGCGCCCAGGCCGACGTTGTGGCTCAGGGGGTATGCCCCGCGGGCGCCCGTAATCTCTCGGACGAACGTCCGAGAGACAGTGTCTAAGAACCCGTGGTCTGAGGCATAATCCCTGTACGGCGTTGTTCCGTTGTGAACGACAAGGAGGTTGTCTGATGAAACGCTGGATCGCGCTTCTGGTTGCGGTCGCGCTGTTGGCGTCTGTTGCCGCGGTCGCAGTCGCGAGTCCGCTTCATATCGGCGGCGGACCGTCGCTTCTGAGTTCGCCGTTGCACATCGGCGGCGGACCGTCGCTTCTGAGTTCGCCGTTGCACATCGGTGGTGGGCCGGAGTAGCAGAACGCGGTAAGACGATATCGTTGGTGCGGCGAACCCCTCTCGCGAGGGAGGGGTTCGCCGCGCGGCTTTTGTCGTGAATCGAGTGGATTCGGAGACGAGGGGTGGTGCCCGTCGCGAGCGACCGCGATGCGGTACCATGCGGGTTCCGCGGTGCTTCGGATTCGAGCAGACCGAACCGTCTGCCTGTCTGAGCAGCGAGGAAGAATCAGAAAACACGGGCGCGCTTGCCCGTGTGGAAACACAGGAGTGCAATGTGATCGACGGACTGAGCATTGGGAGAGCACGGGGCGAAGAGACCGAAGATCGCCACAGAGCAGCTCAGGAACTCCTCGCCACATACCGGGCTGTTGAGGTCACGCGCCACGTGATCCCGGCCGGGAAACCGATCTACTTCGACGAGGCATCGGATTGGTCGGGATTCGAGTTCATCTACGTCCTCAAGGGCTCCCTTGTGCTTGTTCAGGACGAGGAGACCGTCGAGTTGCAGGTGGGCGACTTCTTCTATCATGCCGGTCTCCCCGAGCGCGCGTTCTTCCGCGTGGAATCTGATACAGAGGTCTTGATGGTCTCGTCGCCGCCGAGCTACCATCTCATCCAGCACGAAGTTTCTGAGATGCTTGCGCTTGCTCGTTCCGTCGAAGAGAAGGACAAGGCGACGGAAGGACACTGCCATCGCCTGGAGCGTCTCGCGATCCTGACCGGTGAGCGCCTGGGCCTCTCGGGCCAGAGGTTGATCAACCTCTCGTACGGCGCGTATCTACACGACATCGGCAAGGTCAAGGTGCCGACCGAGATCCTGGGAAAGGCCAAGCCGCTGAGCGACGAAGAGTGGGACGAGATGCGGCGACACCCCGCACACGGAGAAGAGATGCTTCGCGAGAAGGACTTCCTTCTGGCTACGTCCACGATCGTGCGCGCGCACCATGAGCGCTACGACGGGACGGGCTACCCTGACGGGCTTCGCGGCGAAGAGATCCCGATCGAAGCGCGGGTCATCGCCGTGGTCGACGCATACGATGCGATCACGTCCGAGCGTCCCTATCAGCCCGCGCTCGCTAGGGAGCGGGCGCTCGAGGAGCTTCGCCTTGGCGCGGGCACACACTTCGATCCCCGTGTAGTCCGAGCGTTCAGCTCAGTGCTCCCCGAGGACGACGATGCGTAGACTGGTCGATTCCCGATGGCGTCACGCGATGATTCTTGTCCCGCTCGGCGCAGGGATTGGTCTCGTCCTGGGTCTCTTGTGGCGGGATGTGGCATTCGGCGTCGGCGTCGGAGCCGCATTCGGCGCCGGCTTCGGCCTGCTGTTCGCCGTTCGGAATCCGCGGTAGCATCCTCTCACCGAGAGCGATGCGTGAGCAAGCCGATCCCCCGTTCTGTCCTTCCTGTCTCGATCCTGACTACAGGTTGGGGAACTTACGGTCGATGATCGTCTCCAGATTCGGCAGCCCGATCTCTTGAAGCTCGTAGCGAACGCGCGTCGTCGGCACGTTGAACGTCAGGAGTCTCGCGAGATCGATCGGCGTGCCAATGACGACGGCGTCGCACTCCGTCTGGTTGACGGTCTCCTGAAGGTCCCGAATCTGGCTGTCGCCGTAGCCCATAGCGGGAAGGAGCGGACCGATCTTCGGGTATTTGCGGTAGGCGGCGGCGATGGAGCCGACGGCGTTCGGACGTGGATCGATGATCTCCGCAGCGCCGAAGCGCTTCGCGGCAATGACGCCGGCGCCGTATTCCATCCCGCCGTGCGTGAGCGTCGGCCCATCTTCGATAACGAGGACGTTCTTGCCGCGGATGACGGACGGATCGTCAACCTGAATCGGCGATGCGGCCTCAACGATCATCGCGTGGGGGTTCATTGAGGTGACGTTTGAGCGGACAAAGTGGACGTCGTCGAGAGAAGCGGTGTCGACCTTGTTGATGACGATGACGTCGGCGATGCGAACGTTCACCCCACTCGGGTAGTAGACGAGTTCGTGCCCGGCGCGGTGCGGGTCTGCGACCACGATCGACAGGTCTGCCTTGTAGAACGAGAAGTCGTTGTTCCCACCGTCCCAGATGACGATGTCGGACTCCTCCTCTGCCTGGCGAAGGATCTTCTCGTAGTCCACGCCGGCGTAGACGACCGTCCCATTGGCGATGTGCGGCTCGTATTCCTCGCGCTCCTCGATCGTGCAGTCGTGCGTGTCAAGATCCTCGTACGTTTCGAACCGCTGCACCTCCTGCTTGACGAGATCTCCATAGGGCATCGGGTGGCGAATGACGGCCAGCGTCTTGCCGCGGCTCTTGAGGATATCGCAGATGCGCCGCGTGGTTTGGCTCTTGCCGGCCCCGGTGCGGACTGCAGTGATCGAGATCAACGGTTTCTTTGGCTCGACCGACGTCGATCTCGGCCCGAGGAGCATGAAGTCGGCCCCGGCGGCGTTGACGATGGCCGAGCGCTCCATGACGTACTGGTTGGAGACATCGCTGTAGCCGAAGACGACGATGTCGGCCTTTGTCTTCTCGATCATCGCCGGGAGGTCCTCCTCCCCGTAGATCGGAATCCCATCGGGATAAAGGCTTCCGGCCAGCTCGGGCGGATACGTGCGCCCTTCGATGTCGGGAATCTGAGTCGCGGTGAACGCGACGACTTCGTAGTCCGCTTGGTCGCGGAAATAGACGTTGAAGTTGTGAAAGTCACGCCCTGCGGCTCCCATGATGACAACGCGTCTTCTCATGTTCAGGTCCCCCTTTTCGGATGGCGGATGGGATTATACGCGAACGGCGTGCGAGGCATCCATGACTCGGTTGTGCACAGGATCACGGCGACTTATGATCGTCGCATGTCCCTCGCCAACGTCATCACCCTCTCGCGGGGACTGATGATCGCGCCGGTTGTGATTCTGCTCGCGTTCGGACACCGCTGGGCCGCTTGGTGGCTGTTCGGCGTCGCGTGCGCTACGGATCTCGTTGACGGGTACGTGGCTCGGGCACGCGATGAAGTGACACGCTTGGGGCAGGTCCTCGATCCGATCGTGGACAAAGCGCTCTACGTTTCCGTCCTGTGCACGCTTTTCGTCGTCGGGGACCTCTCGTCGTGGGCACTCGGCCTGTTTCTCGCTCCTCAGGTCGCCATCGGCTTGGGCGCGCTGATCCTCCGCGTTCGCAGGAACGCGGTTCAGCAAGCCCGACTGCCGGGCAAAGCGGCTTCGGCGTTGGCTTTTGGCGCCATCGCGTTCCTGATCGTCGACTGGCCGGGGGGGACCGAACTCTTCTACGCGGCGATCGCACTGACGTTCGTTGCAGCGGGAGACTACGCAGTCTCGGGGCTCAAGTTGAAACGCAGCTCGCAGTAGCAGCAGCGCGGGAGGCAGCGCAATCCCTGCTCCGCTAGGAGCAGGCACGGATCTACGCGATCTCGGGATTCAAGCTCAAACGCAGCTCATCCTAGCGGCAGCACGGCAGAGAGATCAGGGATACGGCTGACCAGACCCTCAGTTTAGCAGGGACTCGATGAGCTCGTCCGCGGCACAGCTGCCGTTCACGGAGTATCGGGGATTGAACGCCACGGCAGATCGCTGTAGGGATAGCGAGGGAACTCGCTGGGCGGCTCCCCCTCCAAGCGTGTCTTCTCTCTACTAGGCGGTTGGCTCAGGAATCCGTTGCCAGGGGAGTTCTCCGTAGTGGTAGGCGGGAAACGCGCTTGGAGGGGGAGCCTCGAATCGGAGTGTCTCGCCGGTCTCCGGATGTCTCACGACGAGACGCCACGCGTGCAAGAACATGCGGCGCGCCGGGACGCTCCCTCCGTAGACGTCGTCTCCCAGCACAGGGTGACCGATGTAACGGAGATGCGTGCGGATTTGATGGGTCCGGCCGGTACGCGGACAAACCCAGAGGAGTGTCTGGTTTTCCGAGCGATTCAGCACCTGGAACTCTGTTTGCGCGGGTCGTCCGCGTGGGAGGACGGTCATCCGGCTTGGGCGAGTGGGGTCGCGGCCGACGGGGGCGTCGATCGTTCCAACGTCTTCGCTGATCGTCCCTTCCACGATGGCGAGGTACGACTTGGCGACCATCCTTTCGGCAAACTGCCGTTTCAGAGAATCGAGCGCTTGGTCCGTCTTGGCGACGACCATGACGCCGCTCGTTCCCTTGTCGAGCCGGTGGACGATTCCGGGGCGCGACGGATCGTCGCTCGAGGGCAGGTTGCGCGTGGCGAGGAGACCCTCGACAAGCGTTGTCTTGCGCGTTCCTGCTCCCGGGTGAACGACGAGATCGGCCGGCTTGTCGAGCGCGAGGAGGGCGTCGTCCTCGAAGAGGATCGACAGCGGAATCGGCGCTGGCGAGAGGGGGGATGCGTCGGGGAGCGTCCAGGCGATGACCTCTCCGCTACGAAGGCGATGTGCGGTCCGATGCACAGGGTTCCCTGCGACGTGAACGTTCCCTCCGCGGATCTCCCGTTGGATCAGACTGCGAGAGACGTCTGGGCGGATCGACGCCAAGAACCGGTCGAGCCGCTCTCCGTTCGAGCGCTCGTCGACGATCGATTCGATCCGTTCCATCGTCCGTCATCCGCCTTCGCTCCGTTTGTCGTATCAGCGGAGCACACGTATAATACGAAGTTCCCGCAAGGACTGGAAGGGGAAGGACTGGGGGGTCGCCGATTGAGGCGGCCGTCGTTGTTTGATGGGCCAGGAAACGGGAGGGACAGGTAGTCGGTGGATGCCGACCAGGGCCGCAAAGGTCCTACGCCCGACGGATCGCAATCATGAACATCGAATTCATCGAAGCTCTGGAAGAGATGGCCAAGGAGAAAGGGATCCCGCGGGAGGATCTCTACGACGCGATCCGGAAGGGTTTGGCCGTAGCCTATCAAAGCGAACACGACACCGAGGAAGACGTCGAGGTCGAGATCGACGAGCACTCGGGCGATATCTCCATCAACGGCGAACGCATTGAGCTCGCCAGGTTTGGACGGATCGCGACGAAGCTGGCTGAGGAGACGATTCGCCAAGAGGTCCTTCAGCGTCGCCGCGAGATCATCTACGAGCTCTACGTGCATCGAGTCGGCGAGATCATCAGCGGATCGATCCATCGCTTCGAGGGGAAGGATGTCTGGGTGAATCTGGGCGAGGCCGAGGCGATTCTTCCGGAAGCGGGACGAATCCCCGGTGAGCGGTACCATGCCGGGCAGAGGCTTCGGTCGTTCCTTGTCAGCGTGGAGGAGACACAGGGAGATCCGAGGATCGCCCTGTCGCGTGCAGCACCTGAGTTCGTGAAGCAGCTCCTTCGCCTGGAGGTTCCCGAGATCGAGGACGGCGTCATCGTTGTCCGCAAGATTGCCCGCGAGGCGGGGCGACGGTCGAAGGTCGCGGTGGAGTCGCTCGATAGAAACGTAGACCCCGTCGGGACTTGCGTCGGTGCAGGCGGGGCACGGGTCCGCGTCGTCACGAGGGAGCTGTCCGGCGAAAAGATTGACTTGGTCCGGTGGAGCGAAGATATCACCCAGCTCCTGAAGAACGGCCTCGAACCTGCGTCGGTGCTGTCGGTCGAGTTCGACGAAGAGGCGCGAATGGCGAAGGTTCTCATTCCGGACGACGAGCTCTCCCTCGCGATCGGCAAAGGGGGGCAGAACGTCCGTCTGGCAGCGAAGTTGGTCGGGTACGACATCGAGGTGAGCAGCCCTTCCGAGGCCGAAGCCGCGGCCGCGGCCTAGCGTCTCTCCGCCTCCGAACATGAAGTCACTGAGAGAGCGGCTCCTAGGTCGTGCGTTCCGAATCGGACGTTACTACGCGTGGTGGGTGCTGATCGTCTCCCTTCTGCTGACCGGTTTGGGCGTGTACTACGCGCGTGACGTCCCGCTACGCAGCTCCCTGTTCGACCTCCTTCCGACCGACGACCCGGTCATTGACGAGTATCGCCAGAACGAGCAGTACATGGCGGAAAGCGACGACATAGGTCTGTTGGTAACGCTCGTCGGCGACGTACCGGAGCTCCCGGAAGAACGCACGTCTCGTCTCCTCGACGCGGCGAAGCGGATCAAGGAGTCGCTTGAGGCGGATCCAGATGGTGAATTCACGGAAGTGCGGTACCTGCACGAGATCTCGCCGCAGATCCCGGACCAGTATCTGAATCTGTTCGAGCTCGATGCGGCGGAACTGCTGCGCATCGAGCAGAGCGTCGAGCTGGCGCGTGGTGCGATCTCGGGCGACGCGGAGTTCACCCAACTGCCGGACGGGACGACCCTCGGAGGAGCGTATCGAGCGATCAGCCAAGCTTTCAGCGAGGCGCTCTACCGCGGCGATTTCACGGATGCCATCGGCTCGGGGAACCTGGAGGAGATCAGGACCCAGCTTGGCTTGGTCGGAGAGCTGAACGCCGGGGTGCTGCTGGCAATCGAGGGACTTCCAGGGCTGGCGTCGGTAACCGTGGCCGTCGAAGATCTCACCGGGATCTTCGCCCCGACGCCTCGGGAAGGATCTCGCGAGCCGATCCCGTTCCTGTCGAAAGATCGGTCGAGCCTGCTGATGACCGCGCGCCCTCGGCTTCCATCCAGGGTAGGCGTCAAGTATTCCACGCTTGTGACAGAGAAGGTGGATGCGGCGATCGCTCGCGCCGACCCTGAGGCACTCGGCGTTCGCGTTGGGGTCACGGGAACGTACCCATTCAACGCGTCCACAAGCAGAGTCGTCAACGCCGACATGGTGCGCACGACGGTCATTTCCTCGATCGGCGTGTTCGTGATCTTCTTGCTCGCATTCGGGTCGATCCTCTATAGCATCGTGGCGGTGGTCCCGCTCCTGATCAGCGTGGTGCTCACGATCGGATGGGCAAAAGCAAGCGTTGGCGGATTCAACCTGGTGACGACGTTTCTGCCGGCTCTCATTCTGGGATTGGGGATCGACTACGCGATTCACCTGATCTCACGGTACTCGGAGGAACGCAGCCGGGGCAAGTCGCTCAATCGCGCGCTGTACGCGGCTGTCCTCCACAAAGGGACCGCGTCCTTCGTTGCCGCGACAACGACGTGCTTCGTCTTCCTCGGTCTGTTGACTGCGAAATCTCGGGCCCTGTTCGAAATGGGCGCCATCACGAGCGTCGGCGTGATGATCGCGTTTCTCGTTACGCTTCTTCTGCTTCCAGCGATGATCACGCTGGCTCACTACTTGTTCCGCCTTCACCTTCGGGAGACCGTTGCGAACTACGCCACCCGGATGACAGGGATCTTCCGCTTCGTCACGGGCCGAGGGCGTGCGATCTTCGTCATCGTGCTCGTGCTGACGTTCTTCGTTGCCTTCCAGGCTGGGCGTACGTCGTTCATCTTCTCGAGCACCGATCTCGTTCCTCATGTGGAGTCCCAGGACGTGATGGCCGACATTCTGCGCAACTTCGAGGTCAGTCCGACCGGAATCGGGAGCTTCTTCACGTTCTACGCGTCGAGCGAAGCAGAGCTGCGAGACATCGTGACGAAACTCTCCGAGCACGAACTCGTCGAAGCCGTCGATTCCGCCGTCGGGATCTTGCCAGTCAATCTCACCGAGCAGCAGCGAACGTTGAACAGCCTGGACATCGAGGCATACGTGGACCAACTGCATCTCCTCGAAGCTTCGTTGGAGGAGCGGGGAACGGTGATCTCGGAGATCCGTGGCCTGCTCGCGCAGTTTGCCCTTCTGCAATATGGAGCGTCGCTGAACGGGCTGACAGAGATCGCTCTCGCCAGCAACCACAACCTGACTCAGCTTCGCCGGATTCAGCTTCAGCTTAGCGAACTCGACGTCCTACAGGCCGGCGAAAGCGTGGCGTCACTGCGGCTGGCTCTCGAGACACTCGACGGAGAACTGGAGGCCGTCCGGGATCTCCCACCGGTCGAGACGCTGCTGCGCGACATTCTCCTTGCCTACCCCGAGGGGATTCGTGCGAGATACCTTACGCCTGACGGCGATTTCGTGGTTCAGGCTCGAGTGAGTCGTCAGATCTACGATCGCGGGAACCTTAGCGAGTTCGAGCGTTTCGCGGCGTCATTCTCCGACAACTACTTCGGCATGCCGCTCGTAGCGCAACGGCTCGAGGAGTACATGAAGCGAGATTTCTACCTCTCCACGGCCCTGGCGTGCGTGCTGATCCTGCTCGTTCTGCGAGGGAGCCTCAGGGGTTGGGTACGTGCTCTCCTCGCCGCGACGCCACTCTTTCTTGGGTACATCTGGATGCTTGGCGGGATGCGGCTGCTCTCGATCGACTTCAACTTCCTCTCCATCACCATTTCTCCGCTCCTGATCGGGATCGGCGTCGACAATGGGATTCACATCCTGCACCGGACGATCGAGGAGCGCCTCGCGCAGCCCGACGGCGCGATCGAGAGGGGGGCGAGCACAACGGCCGTGGCGGTCGCTGTGACGTCCTTGACGACGATGTTGGTCTTCGGAAGCCTCCTCGCTGCGCGGACGCCTGGGCTGAGATTGCTGGGCATCTCCGCGCTTCTCGGGATCGGATTCTCCCTCATCTTCAGCCTGTTGTTCCTTCCGGCCGCACTCCGTGTCGAGGGAGGTAGAAGGGTATAATGCTGGAACGTAGCCGGGAAGATGAAGGGAAGTGAGCTAGTGTGCTCTTGAACTACGTTGGCTGGGGAATCAGCGCGGTCGCAGCGATAGCGATCGGCTTCCTCCTTGGCAACATCCCAAGAAAGCGCAAAGAGGACAAGATCCTCTCGTCCGCTCGCGATGAGGCGGAGCAGATGAAGAAGGAGAAGCTGCTGGAGGCCAGGCAGCAGATCCAGGAGCTCCGCGAGGATCTCGAGAAGAGAACGCAGCGTCGCGAGGAGGAGGTGGGCCGCGCCGAGGAACGGATTCTCGCTCGCGAGGATCGTCTTCGGGACAAGACGACCCAGCTTGAGAAGACGGAGGACGCCTTACGCGAAGATGAGGACGCGTTGGTCCGGTTGAAGGCCGAAGGAGAGAAGCTCCTCGAGGAGGGGAAGCACCAGCTGGAGCGGGTGGCGAGTTGGACGGAGGAGCAGGCTCGCGACCACTTGCTGAAAGTCGTCGAAACGGAGTCGCAACGCTTCTTCTCTCGAAAGATCGAGGAGATTGAGCGACGGGCGAAGGACGAAGGAGAGCAGCGCGCTGCACACGTCATCGCCACCGCCGTGCAGCGCTATGCGGCGGAATATGTTGAGGGGAACGTCGTCAGTTCCGTTCCGCTTCCGTCGGAGGAGTTCAAGGGACGGATCATCGGCCGCGAAGGACGCAACATCAAGACCTTCGAAGCACTGACCGGAGTCGAGCTTCTCGTCGATGACACCCCGGAGATGGTCGTCCTCTCCTGCTTCCACCCACTGCGGAGGGAAGTCGCGCGAATGGCCCTCACGCGGTTGATCGAAGACGGGCGGATCCACCCAGCGCAGATTGAGGAGAAGGTGCAGCGGGCGAAGGCGCATCTCTCCGAGCGGGTCAAGGAAGAAGGTCGGAAGGCAGCATTCGACCTCGGGATCGAGGTCCATCCTGAGCTCGCGATGCTCCTCGGGCGTCTGCGCTATCGGACGAGCTACGGGCAGAATCAGTTGACGCACTCACTGGAAGTGAGCACGATCGCCAAGATTCTGGCCGACGAGATCGGTATCGACGCCACCAAGGCGAAGAGGGCGGGCCTGTTGCACGACATCGGGAAGGCCGTCGATCACGAGGTCGATGGGCCGCACGCGCTGATCAGCGCCGACATGGCGAGGCGGTACGGGGAGTCAAAGGAGATCGTTCATGCGATCGCCGCTCACCATGAGGATGTCGAGCTGACCACGCCCTTGGACATCCTGATCCAGGCGGCGGACACGCTGTCGGCCGCGCGTCCAGGTGCACGCCAAGAGACCTACGAGCGATACGTCCAGCGCCTTCATGACTTGGAGGAGTTGTGCCGGTCGTTCCCGGCGGTGCACGAAGCGTACGCGCTTCAGGCGGGACGCGAGGTCCGGATCATGGTTTATCCGGATCGCGCGGCGGACGACGTTGCGGCGAAGCTCGCCTACGATATCGCTCGAGCGATTGAGGAGGAACTGAGCTATCCAGGCGAGATCAAGGTGAACGTCATCCGGCAAACGCAGTTCACCGAGAGCGCAAAGTAGCGGCTCTGAGAGGACGCGAGAAGCACGATGCAGTTACTGAAAGTATTATCCACTTCGGATCCGGCGGCATCCGCGGGGGCAATCGCGAACGGGATCCGCGATACGGGTACCGCCGAGATTCAAGTGATCGGGCCCCGCGCCGTGAACCAGACGGTCAAGGCGATCGCCATCGCGCGAGGGTACCTGGCTACGAGCGGTCTTGACGTCTACTTCGTTCCGAGCTTCGCAAGCATCCAAGTTGGCTTCGACGAGCAAGAGCGGACGGCGATTCAGTTCAGTGTCAGGACGCGCCATGGCCTGAACGGCGGAAAGCACTCCGCCCCGAGACCTGACTCGGCGAACTCGTGAACGGCGTTCTTGCCCAACGTACGGTGACTTTGTACCATTCCGAGCACCCGTTGATTCTGACCAAGGGAGTGAGCTATCGCGATGTCTAGGTTCTTCCATCGTCATCAGAAAACGATCATCTGGATCGTCGTCATTGCGTTCTTCATCGGTGGTGTCGGGCTGATCGGCCTAAACCAGGCCGGCGTCTTAAGATCGGAGCCAACGGTCGACGACGGAGTGCCCGAATACGCGGCTCGCGTCAATGGAGTGGAGGTCGACCTGGCCGCGTTGGACGCGATGGTGAACCAGGTCTTCAACCGCTATCAAAATCTGTATCAGCAAATCGGGCAGGACGCCCGCACGCTGCTTGAGGGAGCAAGCGGCGCCCTGTTCCGCCTCCAATTGCGGGCGGACGCGGCCAACGAAGTAATTCGGCGGGCGTTGTTCAAGCAGGAAGCGGACAAGCGCGGAATCCGGATCCCGAGAGACGAGGTTGAGGACGCGTTCCTGTCGGAGTACGCGAATGTCTTGCAGGCCAACCAGATCACCGAAGACCAGCTTGTGAGCTACCTGTCACAACAGGGGAACTCGCTGGAAGCGTTCCAGGCGTCTTTGCGCGCGGAAGCCGAAGTGGCTCTGATCGATGAGGCGGTCCGGGTAGTCGTAGCAGGACCGATCGAGCCGAGTGACGAGGATCTCTTCAGCTACTTCGAGACAAACATCGTGATCTATGACGTGGAGGAGAGGGTTCACGCGGCGCACATCCTGGTCGAGGATCTTGAGACTGCTCTCGAAGTCAGATCCCTGTTGGATGAAGGGGCGAATTTCGCCGAGCTTGCGAGCATGTACTCGATCGACACCAACAACAAGGAGAGCGGCGGCGATCTGGACTGGTTCGGACGCGGTGTGATGGTCGCTGAGTTCGAGGACGCGGTGTTCTCGATGGAGATCGGGGAACTGAGCAATCCGATCCAGACGCAGTTCGGCTATCACATCATCAGCCTGATCGACCGGGAGGAAGCCCACACTCCGAGGCTCAGCGATGTGCGGGACGACGTCCTCGCAGACTACACGCGCGACAAGAGAGATGAGCGTGTGTCGGAGTGGTATGACGCTCAGTACGATGCGAGCGAAATCGAGGTCTCCTTCCCCCTCGTCTACGCGTACATGCTGCAGCAGCGCGACGAGGATCTCGGGCTCGCCGAGTTTGAACGGTTGCTCGCAGAAGGCGAGACGAGCGACCTGTACCTTCCGTACTTCATTGGGCGGATCCACGAGACAAAGGCCGCGTCCGCCGCTGAGGAGAGGAGGTTGTTCGAGGAGATCGAGGAGCCGACCGAGGACAACCTGATCCGCATCGAAGAGCTCAAAGCGGTGGAGGAGGAGCACGAACAGGCTGCGCTCAAGGCTTTCCTGGCCGCTCTGGAGAACGTGGAAGCAGACGAGAACTTCCTGAATCGAATTCTCCAGCTCAATCCGGACAGCGTCTCGGCAACCTTCCTCCTCGGCAAGCTGTTCCTTGATCGTGGGGATTCCGCGGCGGCCGAGGCCTGGTTCGCCGAAGTGATCAGCAAGGACGAGACGTACGTAGCAGCACACATCGCATCCGGCGATCTGGCTGTGCGAGGCGGCAACTATCCGCTGGCGCGAACCCGCTACGAGAACGCCCTCGCGCTTCGGCCCAATGACTCGAGTGTGATGGTGAAACTGGTCGACGTCCATCTCGCAGAGGGCTCGATCGATGAGGCTCGCGATCTGATCGATCAGATCCGGGCGATCGATCCCGGGAACGTGAAGGCCGTGATCGCCGAAGGGGATCTTGCCAGAGCGCAGATGTCCGCAGCCGTCGAGGAGCGGGACACGCTAGAGGCGAAGGACCTACTCACCAGCGAAGACGAAGCCCGACTGACGGACCTGGCGGGAACGATTGCCGCGCTGTACGACGTCGCGATCCAGCGATACGAGCGAGGACTGCAGAGCGGAGGATCCCTCGAGTTGAACGTCAAGATCGGCGAGGTCTATCTCTTGAGTGGTCGGTTGGATGAGGCGGAAGACGAGTTCGACAGCGTCATCATCCGCTCGCCATACACCTCGAGCGCCTTCGAGGGACTGGGAAGGGTGATGCTGGCTCGCGGAGAGACGCAAGAGGCGCTGGAGAACCTCTACACGGCGCTTGCTCGGTCGTTCGACCTGGCCGAGAGGGAGAGGATCGCGGAACTCATCGTGGAAGTCGATCCGTCCGACGCGGACATGCGCATGGAGTTGGCGTCGATCTACGCGGAGCAGTTCAAGTGGAGAGCGGCGATCCGCGAGTATGGGGCCGTCCTCGAGGGCGATCCGGCCTCGTCGGATGCCTCCGTCGGCATCGCGGAGGCGTACCGCCGGCGCGGCGAGCACTCAACGGCCCTCGAGTACCTCCATCGTGCGGTCGAGCGGGCGTCGGACGTCTTCATGCTGATCCGACTGCACGAGGCGATCGTGGAAACGATCGCGGAGCAAGTCGGTGCAGGACAGCTGCTTGGGCCTGAGGGACTGGATGCGTTGATCGAACTCGCCCGGCTGAGAATCTCGATCGGAGACACCGACGCGGCGTTGGCCGATCTTGCGCTCGTCAGCGAGGAAGATCCCGAGTATCGAGCGGACGAGGTCGCCGAACTGCGCCTGTTGGTGAGCGGGCCGCCGTCCCCGCCGGATGACGACACTGCGGAGATTCAGACGGATGCTGAGACGCTGCCGTAGGGCTCCGCGGTTCTGCGGGCTTTCGTCGCTGAAGGTAGCGTGAATCGCTCCTACGAACGGCTCGTGGGCTTGATCGCGAAGCTCCGAGATCCGGCTTCGGGGTGTCCGTGGGATCGCGCGCAGGATCACCGTAGCCTGCGCACCTACGTGCTGGAAGAAGCGCAGGAGCTTGTCGAGGCAGTGACTGCCGGCGAGGATGAACTTCTCCTCGAAGAGCTTGGAGACGTCCTTCTCCAAGTGCTTCTGCACAGCCGCATTGCCACGGAGCGTGGCGCGTTCTCGATCGACGACGTCTGTGAGCATCTGGCTGACAAACTGATTCGGCGTCACCCCCACGTTTTCGGCGATGCGCCGGGCGATCTGCCCTCGGTCTGTGCCCGGTGGGATCGAATCAAGGCGTCCGAAGGGAAGCCGAAGCATGAGTTCCGCCACACGGCATTGATCGAGGCGCGGAAGGCCCTGGACCGCCTTCCTGATGGATTCACGTTCGACGCTGTGCAAACAAGAGATGTTGAAGAGCGAGCCGGTGTTCGCCTTCTCGAGTATATCGCCGAACTCCGCCGAGACAGACTAGATCCGGAGATTGCCATTCGAAGCGGAATCACCGCGTTGCGCCGGGCGATGCAGGACGGGGCGGGCACATGAGCGACGCGACCGTCTACTGGCTCGGGACGACCCAGAGCGAGGTGCACTTCATCGACGCAATCGTGAGTGCCTACGACGGCCTGGCCAACGTCCGCCGCGAGTACCGCATCAAGGAAGGACGCACGGAATTCAAGGTTTTTGTCGGTCCCGGGATGGAGCAGGAGTTCCTCGAACTGGTCGGGCGGCTCGGCGACATTTCGTCACTTGAGAGAGACGATCACGATGAGCCTCATTCGCCTTCTGAAGCCTTGTGAGGCCGTGGCGACGGTCTTCGACATTGACTACGCGCGACTCCGCACGTCGGGGAAGCGGGCCGTCCTATTTGACCTCGATAACACGCTGGAGCGCGGTCGTCCTACTGCGCTTCGCAGCGACACCAAGGCGTACCTGCATGAGTTGGTGAAGAGTGGCCTTCGCGTCGGGATCATCAGCAACCGTCGGTATCTGTCGGCGGAACAGAAAGAGCGGCTGTGCGTCGAGGGCGTTCCGATAGCATTCGATGCAGGCAAGCCCCGGCGACGCGCGTTCCGCCACGTGATGAATGTCATGGGGGTGCGGCCGCAAGAGACCGTCTTCATCGGAGATCGTCGTCTGACCGACATCGCGGGCGCAAACCGGGCGGGTCTGTACTCGATTCTCGTCCGACGACCGGCGTTCGTTCCTGAACCGTAACCGTAGATCGAAGCGCGTCGGCTCACTCCCCTGCACCCCAAGACGCAGAAGGCCCTCGGGACCCTATGGCGCCGTCCTTGTCCTGCATCTGAGCACCCGGTACCATGCTGGACGCACCAAGACATCGCGTTATCAAGGAGAGAGCGATCATCATGCTTGAGCTTTTCCGTCGGCATCGGATTGTGGTTGTCAGCGCCGTACTCGTACTCGTCGCCGTCGTCATTGCGGTAGTGCTTCTTCAGCTGGGCGTTTTTCCGAACCGCGGAGTCGCGAGCGACGGAGCTCCTTCCTTCGTCGCCACAGTGAACGGCACCGAGATCAGTCGGGACGCACTCGATCGAGCCGCCGCAGATCTCACGTCGTACTACCGACAGGCTACCGGTGGGGAGAGCAGCTACTTCGTTGGAGCGAGCGGCGCCCACGTTCGGCTCAGGATCTTCTACGAGGCCCTGATCGAGCTGGTTCGCCGGACGCTGATTCGACAAGAGGCGGGTGCGCGAGGCCTCGCTATGAGTGACGACACCGTCGACGAACGCGCGAATCTCCAGTACCAGACTCTCCTCGGGCAGTACGGGATCGCGGAAACGCAACACGCGGCCTTCCTGGTGGAGTCAGGGAGTTCGCTGGAGGCGTACAAGCGGAACTTGCGGGACGAAGTTGAGCTCCAATGGGTGACCGAGTCGGTTCAGCAGGCGATGATCGAATCGACGGAGCCGGACGAAGAGGCGCTCGCTTCGTACTACGAGGAGAACGGGAGTCGATACGCCACCGACGACGGCCAGTCGCCTCCGCTGGAGCAGGTCAGGGATGATGTTCGCTCCGACTACCTGGACGAGCACAGAGATCAGATCATCGGGGAGTGGTACCAGTCTCTCCTTGCTTCAGCCGGTATCGAGATCGCGATTCCTCTGCTGCGAGCCTACGATCTGCAGATGAAAGATCCGGAACTCGGTCTCGCAGAGTACGAAAGGCTGCAACGAGAAGGTGGGCTGGCGGATGCCCACTTGCTGTACTACATGGGGCGACTCGTCGAGGGAGAGGCGGCCGTTGTGACCGGAGAGCGTGTGGCGCTCGAGAGCCTCAGCGAGCTTACCGAAGCGCAGGCGGCCGAGATCGCCTCCCTCCGTGAGAAGCAGACGGCGCTCGAATCCCGGGCGATAGCCTTGTACATCGAGGCTCTGCAGCAGGTCGAACCGGACGAAGTGCTCGTGAGTCGGATCATGCAGCTAAGTCCAGACGGGAAGACGAAGTCGTTCTTGAGTGGGGTTCAGCTTGCCCTTCGCGGAGACCAGGGAGGGGCGGAGGAGCTGTTTGATGCCGTGCTGGAGGACGACCCGTCGTTCCTTCCAGCCTACGTCGCATCGGGCGATCTGGCTCTTCGGATGGGCGATGACGCTCGCGCGATGATGCGGTACGAAGGTGCGCTGGAACGCGAACCGGAGAACGTCATCGTCCTCCTACGAATGGCGCAGCTTCGGATGGCGATGAACGATCTGCCGGAGGCACAGAGCGTGCTGTCGAGCGTGCGGAACCTCGAGCCGAACTCGCCGTGGCTCCGTATCGCCGAGGGAGACCTTGCCGCGATCCGGTTGGCGGCGGCGGTGCTGGAACTCGAGACCGGTGCGTCCGAGGAGCGTCTGGTCGAGCTTGGCGCGCAGATTGCGGAGCTGTCCAGGTTGGCCGTCGACGCGTACAGGGACGTTCTCGAACGATCGGGGGATCTCGGGATCAATCTGAAGCTCGGACGCGTGCAGTGGCTGGTTGGTAATCTGGACGCGGCGGAGAGTGAGTATGAGTACGTGATTCGCTACAGCCCATACACGGCGGACGCCTATGAGGGCCGCGGCAGGGTTCTCGCTTCGCGTGGGAACGTCGATGAGGCCGTCTCTGCGTTCCGCACGGCGCTCCTTCTCGCGCTCGGCGTCGAGAACCACATCCGCTTGCTAGAGCAAATCGTTACGCTGTTGCCGTTGGAGGTCGTAGACCGGCTGGAACTGGCGGATATCTATGCGGAGCAGGACCAGTGGTCCGATGCTGTCCGCGTGTACAGTGACGTCATCGACATCGACCCGACGCTGACCGATGTCTACTTCCTTCTTGGCGAAGCGCACCGCCGAGCCGGAGCGCATGACCTAGCCCTTCACGCACTTCAGCAAGGCCTGGACGTGGCGAGCTTCGAGACACAGCGGGTGCATCTTCTAGAGGCGATCGTTGCGACGTCGCGAGAGCAAGTCGGGGACGATCACGATCAATCGCTGCCCGTCAGTGGGTTGGACGCGCAGCTGACGCTTGCGGATCTGGAGATTGTCGCCGGAGAGGTCGAGAGCGCGCTTGCCAGGATCCGATCGGTTTTCGACGCCGATCCGACGTATCGCGCGTCGGACCTTCGTGAACTCCTCCGACGGATCGAGGAGACGCATCCCGGCCTCTTGACGGACCAGGAACGAACGCCCTAGAGAAGCTGCGGCTGAAAGAAACGAACGGACAACAAGCGACGACGCCGGCCTGAAAGGTGACGTCGTCTCCCGGTGCGCTCTATACGAACACGTCCGCTCACTTCTTCGACCTCGGTCGGAGGTAGGTGAACAGGCCGAACAGCCCAATGACAAATCCTCCGAGGGAGGCGGCCATCGCCAGGAAGTTCAGCGGAAAGGTCGATGGGACCCACTCCATTACCATCGCGAATGGCGCCGCTGCTCCGAAGAGGAGCAGGACGAATCCGATGAGCATGAGCTGGAGCGAGCTCAGGCTACCCAGCATCTCAGCCTACTTGTAGAGCCAACACTCGACCGTGTGCCCCGGGAGCGGCTCGAACTCCGGTGGCTCGTCAACTTCACACAGACCATCGATCGACTGCGGACAGCGAGGGTGGAATCGGCATCCGCTGGGAGGGTTCACCAGACTCGGTGGTTCGCCCGGCGGGATGTCTCGGAACCTTTTCGCGTTCTCCGGATCCGGATCAGGGATCGCAGCAAGGAGGGCCTGCGTGTAGGGATGGAAATGGTGCTCGAGCAACGATTCGACCGGCGCCTTTTCGACCGTCTTCGCCGCGTACATGATGAAGATGCGTTCCGAGAAATAGCGAACGGTCGACAGATCGTGCGTGATGTAGATCACGGCGAGGTTGTGCTCCTCTTGGATCCGCCGGAGGAGCCTCAGGATCTCGACGCGAACCGAGGCATCGAGCATTGACACCGGCTCGTCGGCAGCGATCAACTTCGGCCGCAGGATCATCGCGCGTGCGATAACAACGCGCTGCTGCTGACCTCCACTCAGCATGTGCGGGAACTTCGTGATGTAGTTGTCGACCGGAGTGAGTTTGACCTCCTCGAAAACCTCACGGATCCGCCTGTCCTGCTCCGCTTTGTCGCGAATCCCGTTGATCTTCATCGGTTCGGTGAGGATGCCGCGCAAGGACATGAACGGTGGGAGTGCGCCGTAGGGATCCTGTTGTACGTACCCGAGGTTGGAGCGGTACTCGCGCATCTTCCGGTGCTTGAGCTTACTGAGGCTCAAGCCCTCGAAGATCACGTCGCCCGCTGTCGGCTTGTATAACCCCAGGATCGTTCGAGCGAGGGTCGTTTTTCCCGAGCCGGACTCCCCGACGAGAGCGAGAGCCTCGCCGCGTGGGAGCCTGAAGGAGACGCCGTCGACGGCCCGAACATACCCTGCTCGCGCGAAAACGAACTTGCGCAACTCAAACCACTGTCTGAGGTCGTTGACTTCCAGTATCGGTTGGTTCTGTGTGTCCAGTGTCTGTGTCTGCATAGGAGTCCTCTACTTGTAGAGCCAGCACTTGACCTGGCGGCCGTCTTCGAGGGCGAACATGGGTGGCTCCTGTTCGCACATATCGAAGCGTCGGTGGCAACGCTCAGCGAAGCGGCACCCCGTCGGTGGGTTGAGAAGACTGGGAGGTTGCCCGGGGATGAACTCGAGCTCCTTTCTGACCTTCAGCGTTGGAACACTCGCCATGAGCTTCTGCGAGTACGGATGGAACGGATTCAAGTAGAACTGCTCCGCGCTGGAGATCTCGACGATGTGCCCCGCATACATCACAACGCCTCGATCCGAGAGTTCACTTGTAGTGGCGACGTCGTGCGTGATGAAGATGAAGCTCTGCTGGAGGTCCCGTTTGATCCCCTTCAGGACGTTCATGATGTTCGCCTGGGTGAGCATGTCGAGCGCCGACGTCGGCTCGTCGAGAATGACCAGCTCGGGCTTGGTAATCAGTGCCATGGCGATGATGGCCCGTTGGCGCATCCCGCCTGAGAGTTCGAACGCATACCGGCTGAGAAAGTCGGTCGAGACGCCGACCAAGCGGAAGACCTCCGCGGCCTGGGCGAGCGCGTCCCTCTTGCTGAGGCCCTGGTGAACGACGAGCGGTTCGGAGACCTGATCCCCGACCCGAATGACGGGGTTGAGTGCGTTCATCGCCGCTTGCGAGACCAGCGACATCCGTCGCCACCGGACGTTCGTTCGGAAGCGCTCCTCCGAGAGCTTCATGACGTCGGTGTCGAGGAGAACGACGCTCCCTTTGTACGTGTGAACGTTGCGAGGGAGGAGCCGTAGAATGGCGCGAATCAGAGACGTCTTGCCACAGCCGGATTCACCGATCACGGCGAGCGCGTCGTCGCGGGCCATCTCGAAGTTGATCCCATCGACGGCCTGGACGGCTCCCTGGGAGGTCCTAAAATACAAGTACAGGTCTTTCACCTGCAGGAGTTTCTCCTCCATGATCAGATTCCTCTCAATCGTGGGTTAAAGACGCGGTCGAGGGCGAACCCGAGCATCGCGAAGGCCAATCCGGTGGCCATCAGCAGGACCGCCGGCTCTAGAACCCAGTAGTAGTAGCCGCGGTAGAGGGCTCCACCCTGGTAGGCGTCGCTCAAGACCTTGCCCCACGTTGGCAGGATCGGGTCTCCGAGGCCGATCACGGCCAGTGACGCTTCGAGGAACACGAACGCCGGGATGCCGATGACGAAGGTCGGAACCAGGACCGGCACAAGCTTGGGGATCATGTAGCGGAAGATGATCCTCATGTTGCTGGCCCCGTATGCGCGAGCCGCTTCGATGTACGCTGAATTCTTCACCTGCAGGAACATCGCGCGGTATCCCTTGATCGCGGCAGTGAAGATTCCCAGAACGATGATCACCACCAGCATCAGCCAGATGCTCCGGCTGTAGAACGTACCGACCATGATCAGGATCGGCAAGAACGGCAACATCAGGTTCACTTCGGTGATCCGCTGGATTGCGGCGTCGAGCCACCCGCCATACCAGGTTCCAATCGCCGCGATGATGAACGTGAGGATGCTTGTGCCGATCGTGGCGAACAGGCCGAAGAGGAGCGCGATTGGTGTTCCCCACAGCAAAGCCACCATCAAGTCGCGTCTCCGATGGTCGGTCCCTGCCATTCCGTAGACGTCGCCGTACACAGTGAATCGGCTCTGGACCGTCGATCCCTCATCGAACGTGAGTGTCCGGATTCGGAGGGTGTACTCGCCGGGTAGAACTTCCGGCTCCGCGGCAGCGTCCTTGAGGCTCGCCGGATCTGCCAGCAGAACGACGTGCGGCAGCTGGTCGGGCGCGTGCGTCGTCAACGACGTGTCCTGAGAGATCGGATATCGATGCGACGATCGGATCCCCCCGCGGAACATCGAGACCTCTCGGCCGTCCGGTGTCAGCCACGCGATCATGATGTACGGCTGACGCTTGTCGAACTGTGCGTCGAAGAAGACGTTCATCTCCCGTGGGAACGTCTTGTAGTCGTAGGTGAAGGTGAACTCCGTGATCGTCTCCGTCGAGTTCTCGCCGACGGTCGTCACGCTGTTCTCGCTGTCGGAGTAGAGCGTGAACGTCAACGGAAGCTTGTCTCTTCGGAAGAGGTTCGTCCACTCCGGCGCTGCGTAGCGTGGCGTATCGATCCAGATCTCCTCCGCACCACGCCACAAGGAGACCGCCTTGTCGTACGGGATCGCTACGACCGCGTAAATCGACAGCGCGACGAGCCCGAGGATGATTACGCTCGATGCGATGATCGTCGGGTAGAGCTTGAGTGTGCCGAAAAGGGAGCTGAGCAGTTTCGTCATTGCGATCCCTCCGCTCCCAGTTTCACGCGCGGGTCGATCAGCGCGTAGATGATATCAAGCAGGAAGACGCTGATCGCCAGTAAGTACGCGAAAATAACCACGGATCCGATGATCACAGGCGTTTCGAACATCCCGATCGCCTGGAACAACAACCGTCCGAGTCCCGGCCAACTGAAGACCGTCTCCGTGATGATCGCTCCCTGCCACGCGTAGATGAGGGTGAATGCAAACTGGGTGACGATGGTGGGAAGCGTTGGACGGAGCACGTAGCGTCGTTCGATCGTTCGGGAGCGCAGACCCTTCGCCTTGGCAAGCTCCACATAGTCCTCAGAGGAGTAGACCAAGAAGAACGTTCTGCGCGTGTAGACGCCGATCGCCAGTGTTGACATCAGCCATGCCATCAACGGAAGGATCATGTGCTTGAGCATACTGAGCGCTCGCCCGAGTCCGGTCAGCGGCACGGGGGCGTCGAGCATGCCGCCGTACGGAAGCACGCCGAGTATGGATGCGAAAATCAGAATGAGGAAGATCCCGTAGAACCACGGGGGAGCCGCCGACGTCGGAGCCACCGCAACCGACAGACGATCCAGGACGCTCCCGTAACGTCTCGATAGGAACAGCGCAATGAACACGCCAAGGAAGAACGTGAGCAGGTTTGCCGTACCGAACAAGACCAGCGTCACCGGCAACCGTTCGAGCAAGATGTTCTTCACGTCCTTCGATCCCGTGTTGCTGGACATCCGTTCCGAGCGACCGAGGGAGAGTGTGAGCGCGTCCAACAGATAGTTGAAGCTTCGTCCGATGAAGGGCTTGTCGAGGCCGAGACGCGCGACTTGGCGCTCAATCTCGTCGTCCATCAGCCGCTGTTTATCGCTCGGGGCCATGTCTTGATAGAGTGAATTCCCGCGGAACGACAGACCGACCCCTTCCGTGATCTGCGACCTACGGATGTTGTCCACGTACCCACCCATGTTCGCGATCCAAACGGAGATGTACACGCCAATGCAGACGGTGACAAGCAAGGCCACTCCGCGCATGGCTGTGTAGCGGGCGAATTTCAAGAGAGCAGGCGAGATCACTCTTCGCCTCGGTTGCGCGCGATCCGCCGCACCAGGCGTCGCTGCTTCTTTTGCCATGATTCACCTTTCGAGTCGTACCGACAAAGGGGGGTCGTCGGAGAGAGCAAGCTCCCTCCCCCGACCCCCCGACTTTTATTGCACTGTTACTGCCTGCCTAGACCTCGTTTCCGTTCTCTCTCTTAGTTGACGAGGAACGAAATCGAGCCGAATCCAGGTTTGGCAACCGGCTTGACGACGACGATGACCTCGAGCTTCGCCGAACCAGCGCTGAGCTTGTTCGTGTCCGCAGCGGTCAGCGTGACCGTCCCCGCACCGTCGCCCGTGATGACGCCGGCGCCGGAGAACGCGAGGGCACCCAATGCGTCGAAGGCGAGGTACTTGATCTCGACCATGTCGGCCGCAGGATACGCCTCGCCGCCTTCGGTAATCGCGATGGCGAACGTCGCCGTTTCGCCGATGGCTACATCGGCAGGACCGGTGACCGCGATGTCGGCCATCCGCGGCGCGGCGAACGCGAGGAACTTGGCCATGTCATGGCGATAGTCCTCGAAACGCATACCGGTGATGATCTTGGCGATCGGGTCAACCGCTTCGATCATCATCGGACCGTTGCCGATCCACATGTGATCGTACTTGGCGCGGAACGCGGCAAGGTTCGCGTAGCGGGTTTGTGCCTCAGTCGTCGTGATGTATCCACCGAGTGTCGCCACGTATGGAACGTAGCTTGTGGCCACGGCGATTTCGAGCTGATCGTCCAACAGGACCAACTGCTCGCCGGCGATCCAGTTCTGGCGGTCGACGCCGAGCAAGTCGGCTTTGTCTTCCGAGAACGTGGTCGTTTCGGCTTCTTCGGCCAACAGTCCGACGGCCATCGTGTGCCACGGCGCCATCCCCTGGCTGTAGTTCGGCCAGATCAGGGACAGGCGGTTGAACACCTGAACTTCGGCGTCGAGGTAGAACCGGTCGTCGTAGATCTCGACTCTCAACGGAGTCACCGACAGCACCTTGAAGCCCTTGTGCACCGTCAGGAACTGGGCGAGCGAGGGAGCCTGGGCTTCGTCGTAGTACGGGCTGTCAGGCTTACCCAGGTCCATGCCGATGATGTAGGTCAGCAGCATGTCAGCGAACGAGAAGACCGAACCGTCATGCCACTTGTTCTCAAACAGGTCCGCGACGTAAGTAGCCGTCGTCTTGGTCTTCGCGTTCACGCCGTCCGGGTACTTCTCCCCGACGGTGATGAAGCGCTGGTTGACCGCATCCCAGTCGCAGTACGCGTCGGCCGGAACGTTGATGACCGGTACCTCCTCGACGGTGACGTAGTCGAGGGTCGATCCCATCGGGACGCCCGCTTCGATTGTCACAACAGCGCTCTCGACGAGGTGCGGCTGCCCGAGTCCGGTGAACGGATCCGGGAAGATGTACCAGTCTTCGGTGGCGCGCTGGATCATCGCGTCATACAGCCAGTTTGAACCCGCGACCGGGTTCCACGGCTGGGTCATCATGCTCGGCGAAGCCATGCGCATCGTGCCACCGACGACCGGAGCGCCGTCGGCGTCGACGTAGCGGGCGGTGTGAGCCCAGATGTAGGCGCCCGAGACACCGGCTGCGACGTCAACGAGGACGCTCACGTCAGAGGCCGTCGCCCACGGGGAAGCGGCGCTCAATATCCACTGGTTCCACGCACAATCGGCGGCGCCACGCTCGGCGATGCCGAGAAGCTCGACGCGCTCTGCCACCGTCGCGTAGTCGCGGCGGGCGAGCTTGTCGAACGCTGCGTCAGCTTCGGGGAACAGTTGCATCGGGTAGCCCTGGTTCAACGGGACCGCCCAACCGCGAGGCGTGTACATGAAGTCGAAGTCTGTGCCCTGGTCGCGGTCGATGAGGTTAGAGATCCATCCGCCGGTGTAGTAGCTCCACTGACCCTCAGTCGGATCGCTGAGTAGCCAGATCGGCGACGCTTCGCCCGACGTGAGCTTCCTGCGCTCGACGGTGAAGTTCTGCGACTCGAGCACGTCGGCGAAGTAGTCCCCGATCTCTAGACGCTCGTCTTCGATGCGGATGATGCCGATCAGTTCGACCGGCTCACCATCGTACTTCCACACGCCATCCAGAACTGCGCCGGCGCCCTCCATCCCCGACTTGATCAGGGCGGCGGCGGCATCGGCATCGGCCTGGTACTTCAGCTCGAGGGAACGCGCCGATTCGATCGCCTGAGCATACGGCGGGAAGTTCGGGTCGAGCATCGTCCAACGGGCGACGCCCAGACCGAGGAGGATCTCCTCGATGAGGTAGTTACGGTCGATCAAGTAATACATCGCCTCGCGGACGGCTTGAATACCGAACGCGTTTAAGCGACCGTCCTGGAAGAACGGGGCGTCGTCTGCGTCCACGCCCGGGTTCAGCAGGAGCGTGTTGAAGCTACCGTAGCTGAATGTGACCGGTAGACCGTAATCGAGAATGTCTTGGTACAGCGTCGCCGTGAAGGCGTTGCCGTACAGCTGCGTGTCGCCGTCCACCATTTGCGCGAGGACCTTGGATTGGTCGACCTCTTCGAAGAAGACGATCCGATCCGGAGCAAGGCCCGTATACGCAAATGCGGACACGACAGGGAGAACTGCCAATAGGACCACTACTAGAATGAGCTTGCGCACGTCTTGAGTCCCTCCCTTGTGTATTGGACGCCAACTACTGGTGATGGTTGGCGTCAGTCCCTGTGCTTCGCCAGTATGGCACCTGTTGCATGTCCTGGCATCTGCGCTCTTAGAGAACGCACTCACCGGTCCCATGCTTCGTGCATCACGGAACACTCCCTTGAAGGGAAGACTGCACGTGTTCTACGGTCTGACAAAGCGGACTGCTACTGCACTTCGACCCACGGCGTCGATTGAAGCCCGTTGGTCGCCCTGTTTCGCGTGGAGAGGCATCCACAAACAGTCAAATCAGTATAGGTAGGTTGAGGGCCCAAAGCGGGGCCGACGGGGAATCTCCATCATCTTCCCACAACTTCTTCACATTCGGACGACGAATCCTCACAATTCGAGCACGCCACGCGCTCGATTCACGCCGGGCGCCGTCGTTGCCCCTTCGGTCTCAGTGCAGGAGGTCGCCGGACTTCCCACAGAGTAGGCGGCCGGTGAAGGATGCGCTATCATCGCCGGGCCGCCGCTGATCTCCGCGCGACGCGGTGCCGCGTCGCCGTCGAAGCAGGCGCGAAAAGGGGGCTTCGAGTATGCAGCAGCGAAACGTGGTGTCCCTGGCCGGTCTCTCGGCCGAAGAGATCTGGGAGATCCTCGAGACCGCGCAACACTTGAAGCGAGACCTTCGCGCCGGCCTTCCGCATCCCCTTCTGGCCGGGAAGACGCTGGCGATGATCTTCCAGAAGCCATCTCTGCGTACGCGCGTATCTTTCGAGACGGGCATGTGGCAATTGGGGGGACACGCGATCTACCTCGGTCCCGAAGACATCAAGTTGGGGAAACGGGAGACAACCGAGGATATCGCGCTCAATCTGTCTCGCTACGTCGACGGAATCATGGCCCGCGTCTTCGAGCATCAGGCGATCGCCGAACTCGCCGAACACGCCACCGTTCCAGTGATCAACGGTCTCTGCGACACGTACCATCCGTGTCAGGCCTTGGCGGACTTCCTGACCGTGCTGGAGAAGAAGCGACGACTCGAGGGGTTGACCCTCACGTTCATCGGCGACGGCAACAACGTCGCGCATTCCCTGATCAACGGGTGTGCCAAGCTCGGGATGGCGTTTCGCATCGCGTGTCCTGCGGGTTACGAGCCCGATGCACAGATCGTCGCGGCTGCGCGGGCCCTCGGCGCGTCGATCGACATCCTCCACGACCCTCGCGAAGCGGCGTCGGGGGCCGACGTGCTCTACACCGACGTGTGGGTGAGCATGGGACAGGAGACGGACGGCGCCGCGAAGGTGAACGCGTTCGAAGGGTTCACGATCGACCGCGATCTTCTCGGAGTTGCGAAGGCGGATGCGATCGTCTTGCACTGTCTCCCAGCGCACTACGGCGAGGAGATCGAGTATGAGGCTTCGCGTAGCGCGGGAAGCGCGATCTTCGATCAAGCCGAGAACCGGATGCACGCGCAGAAGGCCGTCATGGCCCTGTTGATGTCGTAGCCGGGAAGGAGACCTGGCGATGAGTGCGGAAGGAACCGCAGGCTCGGGAGAGAAAGGCGATTGCATCGTTGTCGCGCAGCCGTCTTCAGAACGGGCGATTGCGGTTGAGACGAAGAGCGTGGAACTGCTGGGACGAGGAATCGATGCGGTGGTGGCGGGCACACTCGATCTGCTCGAGTCGGAACCGGTGGCGATTCGGATCACCGATCAAGGCGCGCTCGACTACGTGATCCAAGCCCGGGTCGAAGCGGCGGTGCTCGGGCTGTTCCCGGAGACTCGCGGGGTTGTCGAAGCGACCGTCGACAGGCCGGCCAGCGGGCGGGATCGCCCGCGGCGAAGTCGCCTGTACGCGCCGGGAAACCACCCGCGGCTCCTCGCCGGAATTGACGTGCATGGCGCGGACTGCGTGGTGCTCGACCTGGAGGATTCGGTCCCACCTGCGGAGAAGCAGTCGGCACGCATCCTGGTCAAGCAGCTTCTCGCATCGGTCCCGTTTCCCGACGACGTCTGGGTGCGGATCAATTCACTGGACACCTGCGGGTTGGATGATCTGGGCGAGATCCTGTCCGGGAGGCCGCACGGGATCTGTCTCCCGAAGACGGAATCCGCCGACGATGTGGCGAGGCTGGCTGAGGCCCTTGACAGCCGCGAGAGCGAACTCGGACTCGCCGGCGGTTCGACGTGGATCATGCCGATCATCGAGACGGCAAAGGGCGTGCTCCATGCCGAGGAGATCCTGGGGGCGCACGAGCGGATCGTGATCGTCGCCTTCGGGGCCGAGGACTTCACGCGAGACATCGGGGCGCTCCGGACGCAAGACTCTCTTCTGTTCGCACGATCGCAGATCGTTGCTGCGGCCGCGGTGGCGGGCGTGCAGGCATCGGACACGGTCTTCGCGGACCTCGCCGATTCCGACGGCCTGCGCGAAGAGGCGGAACTGGCCCGGGAACTCGGATTCGACGGAAAGGGTGCGATCAATCCGAGGCAGCTCGGACCGATTCACCGCGCGTTCTCGCCGACCGACGAGGAGATCGAGCGGGCGCAAGCGATCGTTGACGCGGCGCGCGAGGCCGAGGCACAGGGGCGCGGGGCGATCGCCCTCGAAGGGAAGATGATCGATAAGCCCGTGCTTGCACGGGCCCAGCGCTTGATCCGGTTCGCCGAGCGACTGACGAGAGGGGGCGAGCGAAGTGCGTAACGCCGTCGATCGAGAGATTCCGAAGCGCATCGGCTCGCGCGACGTTCAGCCTTTCCGGGGCGCATTCGCGACGTCACGGGACGGGCGGAAGGCGGCGCGATACCAAAAGACGGCCGCGCGCGAGGAGAACAAGGTTGTCGCGTCCCTCGACGAGGCGATTCGTGCGGTCGGGCTTTCCGATGGGATGACGATCTCGTTCCATCATTCGTTCCGCGACGGCGACCATGTTGTGAATCGCGTGCTCGACGCGTGTGCGCGGGCCGGAATCAAGGATCTTCGCCTGTTCCCGACGGCCCTGTTCCCGGTCCATGAGCCGGTGATCGAGCACGTTCGCAACGGCGTCGTCTCGCGAATCGAGGGGTCGATGAACGGCCCCGTCGGGGCCTTCGTCTCCCAAGGCGGCCGGCTCGCGGAGCCGGCGGTTCTGCGCTCTCACAGTGGGCGCTGGCGGGCGGTCGAGGCAGGCGACGTCGAGATCGACGTCGCATTTGTCGCCGCGTCTCAGGCCGATCCGCATGGGAACGCGACCGGGATTCGCGGGGTGACGCCGTGCGGACCGATCAGCTTCTCCACGGTCGACGCGCAGTACGCGCGCAAGACCGTCATCGTGACCAACGATCTGCAGCCGTACCCAGTTCATCCGTTCGAGATTCAGGCCTGCTGGACGGACGTGGTCGTGAAGGTCGATGAGATCGGCGACCCGGAGAGCATCGTGAGCGGGACCCTGCAACTCACCAAGTCGCCGACCAGGCTTCGGATCGCGCGGCTGACCGCTGAGGCGGTGGTGGCGTCGGGAGCGTTCGTCGACGGGTTCGGTTTCCAGGGAGGCGCCGGGGGCATCTCGCTCGCGGTGACCCGTTCGCTCGGAGACGAGATGGAGAAGGCAGGAATCCGTGCGGGCTTCGCGATCGGCGGGGGGACGAAGACGCTGGTCGATCTGCTTCACCGCGGACTGGTCGGGACGATTCTTGAGGGACAGGCGTTCGATCTCGATGCGATCGAATCTCTGCGGGAGGATGAAGGCCACGTGATCATGGATCCGGGGATGTACGGGAACGTCGATTCAAGGTCCTGTGCGACCCACCAGCTCGATGCCGCATTCCTCGGGGCGACCGAAGTCGATCTCGCGTTCAACGTGAACGTCAACACGCATTCGGACGGGCAGTTGCTGCACGGGATCGGTGGGCACCAAGAGGTCGCCGCAGGGGCGGCGATGACGCTGATCACCGTCCCGACGTTGCGTGGCCGGATTCCGACGATCGTCGATCGCGTCACGACGGTCACGACGCCTGGCGAGGTCATCGACGTCATCGTCACCGAGCGAGGAATCGCCGTGAACCCGAATCGCGACGACCTGAAGGAACGCTTCACAAGCGCCGGACTGCCGGTCCGACCGCTTGAGGAGATCAAGGCAGAGGCGGACCGGATGATTCAACCGCTTCGACGGCCTGTGTTCGGAGACGAGGTGGTCGCCGCCATCGAGTGGCGCGACGGGACCGTGATCGATGTGGTGCGGAAAGTGGAGGGATGGGAATGCAAATAGCAGTGAAAGACCGGTTGCTGGAGATCTTGCCGGAGATCAAGTGGATCGAGGACGCCGACCTGCGCGAGAAGGTGATCGCAACGTGGATCGACGGCCTCGAACGAGGCGGATGGACACCCGACGACGTCGATCGGATGCCGTTCACCTTGGCGAAGAAGGTCACGTCCAGCTTCGCCAAGCACGTGCGGAGCGTGACGCGCATCTGTGCGTTCGTCGCCGACACGTTCGACGAGATCTACGGCGGGGTCGACCTGAAGCTGAAGAAGGATCTCCTGCTCGCCGGCGCGCTCCTCCACGATGTCGGCAAGCTGCTCGAGATGGAAGAAGCTGACGGTGTGTTCAGGAAGAGCGCGGACGGGAAGCTCGTCCGTCACGCCTTTTCCGGCGTCGCTCTCGCCGACGCCCACGGCCTGCCCGCCGAGGTGCAGCACATGATCGGCACCCACTCCAAGGAGGGCGATCCGTTCAAGCGAACGCCGGAGTCGGTCGTCCTTCACCTCGCCGATTTCATGAACTTCGACCCGATCGAGGGCTAGCGCGAGGTGACATGATGGCGATGACGTTCGCGCAGAAGATCCTCGCGAAGAAAGCTGGACTGGAGACGGTTGACGTCGGTCAGATCGTCGAGATCGAGCCGGATGTTTGCCTGTCGCACGACAACACGGCCGCGATCGCCAAGATCTTTGCCAAGATCGGCGTCGAGCGGGTGGAGGATCCGGACAAGTTCGTCATCGTGCTCGATCACACCGTCCCCGCGTCGCAGGAGAAGTATGCGATCGGACACAAGGAGATCCGAGAGTTCGTCGCCTTCCACGGGATCGAGCGCTTCTACGATGTCGGCGTCGGAATCTGCCACCAGGTCCTGCCGGAGAAGGGGTTCGCGCTCCCCGGGCGACTGATCCTCGGCTCGGACTCGCACACCACGACCTACGGCGCGTTCGGCGCGTTTGCCGCCGGGATCGGGCGCTCGGAGATGGCCGTGCTCTACGCGACGTCGAAGATCTGGCTCAAGACGCCGGCGAGCTTCAGAATCGTCGTCCACGGGACGCTGGCCGATCCGGTGACGGCGAAGGATCTGATCCTTCACATCATCGGGTCAATCGGCGCCGACGGCGCGCTCTACAAGTCGGTCGAGTACGCCGGCGAGGCCGTCGACGCGATGAGTCTCGCCTCGCGGATGGTCCTGTCGAACATGGCGATCGAGATGGGCGCCAAGAACGGCTACTGCACGCCCGATGACAAGGTCTACCGATTCCTCGAGTCGCGGGCCGAGACGCAGTACACGCCCGTCTTCGCCGATGCCGACGCGGAGTACGAGCGGGTGCTCGAGTTCGACGCCACGTCGCTCCAGCCGCAGGTCGCCAAACCGCACACCGTCGATAATGTGTCGCCGGTCGGCGACGTCGCCGGCACGCCGATTCACCAAGGCCTCCTCGGCACGTGCACCAACGGTCGGATCGAAGACTTGCGCTTGGCCGCTAAGATCCTCGCGGGTCGGACGATCGCCAAGGGCGTTCGGCTCCTCGTCCTGCCCGCGTCGCAGGAGATTCTGATCGAGGCGCTCCGCGAGGGCCTGATCGACACGTTCGTCAAGGCCGGCGCGCTGCTGCTCAACCCCGGCTGCGGCCCGTGCCTCGGAGCGCATCAGGGCGTCATGGCGCCGGGTGAGACGTGTATCTCGACCGCCAACCGGAACTTCAAGGGACGAATGGGATCGGCGGAGGCGGAGATCTACCTCGCGTCGCCGGCGACCGTCGCCGCGTCGGTTGTAACCGGCGTGATCACCGATCCGCGCGAGTTCTTCAAGTAGAGAAGCAGCCTCGCGCAGAGACGCAGAGGCGCGGAGAAGGCAAGAACGAGGCATGAGGGTCGCGGAGGGAAACGAAGAGAGACGGCAAAGCAAGGTGCTAGAGGTCCGTGGCGTTCCGTCTTCTCACCTTGAGGTCTTGCAGAGAGTGGTTTCCCGATTCTGGCTTCCTTGGCGTTCTCTGCGCCTCTGCGCGAGGAAAGGTGTGGGTGTTGGAGTGTGCTTCTCCTCTGGCCTTTGGGATAGCCAGGTTCTAGTGAAGGAGTCTCGATGAACAAGGGAAAGGTCTGGAAGTACGGCGACGACGTCAACACCGACGTCATCTTCCCGGGCAAGTACACCTACCAGCCGATGGAGCCGGCCGAGATGGCGCAGCACGCGATGGAGGACCTCGACCCCGAATTCGCGAAGAGCGTGAAGAAGGGTGACATCATCGTCGCTGGCAAGAACTTCGGCTGCGGTTCGTCGCGTGAACAGGCGGCAACCTGCCTCAAGGCGGCCGGCGTCGCTGCGATCATCGCGCCTTCCTTCTCGAGGATCTTCTTCCGTAACGCGATCAACAGCGGCCTGCCGGTGATCGAGCTGGCCGAAGGGACGGACGCGATCGAGCAAGGCGACGAGATCGGCATCGACTTCGCCGCCGGCGTCGTCGAGCACGCCGGGAAGACCTACTCCTTCCCGCCGCTCCCGCCCGAGGTCCTCGCGATCCTCGAGGACGGCGGCCTGATCCCGCATGTGGTGAAGGTGCTGAGCCGGTGATCGAATTCGAGCCGATCGGCGTCATCCACACGCCGTTCTCGAAACCTGAAGGCATGCCGATTCAGCCGGCCGGCGCGGTCGGCGTGAAGGGTAAAGTCGAGGTCTTCGAGGCGTACCGCGACGGTCTGGCCGACCTCGACGGGTTTTCGCACGTAATCCTTCTCTATCACCTGCACTTGAGTGAGGGGCACAAGCTGCGTGTCGTGCCGTTCATGGACACGGTGCCGCGTGGCGTCTTCTCGACGCGTGCCCCCAGGCGTCCGAATCCGATCGGCCTCTCGGTCGTACAGCTCGATCGAATCGAGGACGGTGTGCTGTACGTGCAGAACGTCGACATGGTCGACGGCACGCCGCTGCTCGACATCAAGCCGTACATCCCGGAATTCGACCACCAGCCCGACATCCGTACCGGCTGGCTCGAGAAGGCCCGCAAGAACTTGTCCAACCGCCGATCGGACGATCGATTCGCATGAGGCCCTCGCGATTCTCGAAGACGGCGGCCTGATCCCGCATGTCCAGAAGGTGCTGGCTGGATAGGACGCGGCCATGAGTCACGAGCGGTTCGATGTCCAGATCACCAAGGGCGACGAGGTCCAGTACCTCCTCCAACGCGTCACCGGCAACTTCAAGCGCGGCAACGAACGACCCGTGGCAGGCTCATGACCGGGTGCAGCGATTCCGAACCGCTTTGCCCGAATTCGGAGTTTCGCATTCTCACAGCCATGATTGGTTCCCTGTAAGCGGCGGGATCTCGCGCAGATTCAACATTGAATGTTCGATCTGCAAGCGCAAGAACCGCTCGATTCACCACCCGAAGAAGTCCTGCGCCTCACAGGAACTCTTCTAGAGAACAGCCGTCTCGCGCCAAGACGCAGAGGCGCAGAGAAGGGCAAGAACGATGCGAGTGGCGGGAATGGGGTGGGTGGAATTTTCCACCCTTGCAGAGCATCCCCTTCCGTACGAACTGCAGTAGATCTGTTCCCTCTGCGTCTCAGCGCCTCTGCGGGAGAAAAGGGGTTCGGGCATTCCTTGAAAGGACAAGAGTCGACTCGCGCAGAGACGCGGAGGCGCAGAGAAGGGCAAAAACCGGAGAGACGACAAGAATGAGTTGGGAAGCGCTCTCCTCAGCTCGCTGTTTCCGTGTGAGCTGTAGTGAAGTGGTCCCCCTCTGCGTCCCTGCGACTCTGCGGGAGAGAAGGTTCTGAGGTTCGAGGGCTTCCTTGAAGCAACAAGACCAGACTCGCGCAGAGCCGCAGAGGCGCAGAGAAGGGCTAAGGACGGTGCGAGCGACAAGAACGGATCGGCTACTACGCCAGTGGAACTCGCTTCTTCTCTATGGAACGCTTTAGTCGCCCCCCTCGGCGCCCCTGCGACTCTGCGCGAGAAAGGGGTCTGACGGTTCAGCTCCTGGTCGTCTCTGAGTACGCGCCCTGCAATGGTGAAAGCGAAGGAACCTCGCGATCCACCGCGCACGGGATTCCTCTGTCCGCGGGGAGTCATGCTTGATCAGACATGCTTCATGAACTTGCCCCACCAGCTTCATGGCAGTAGGATGGCGCGAGGATACCAATGTCAATATATGGGAATAGGAGAGGCGTCAGGGCTGATGAGGTCCCGGAAGACGCGAAAGGGGAAGTCGCGATGCTAGTGTGCAGGGCTGCACACTAATCATGGTTCGAGCCAAGAATATGAGCACATCACGCAACATCCTGAACCTGATGCGGGAGCATGAAAAGGCGTTCTCGAAGCGTTTCGCGTTCTACCTCGACGCCGCCGATGAGTTCATTTCGCTTCAGGGCCAGATGGGACTTGGAGTCCCTGCGATGGAACAACTCCCCGAGCACGACCAAAGCATTATCAAGACATATGTCTTTTTGGCGGAATCCAGCAACACAACATGGGCTGCCGCATTACGCCTTCTGTCATCCGCGTTCGTTGCCTCCGCACACGGATTGGTCCGTGTTCTCTACGAGACGGCAGCGTTGCTGCATTACGGCAATTCGTCTCCGCCTGACACACGAACTGAGCTGCACCGTTCGATGTTCCAATCGGGTCTGCCGGAGCAGGAACACCGAAAAGCGGAGTGGCGCTTCACCCGAAAAGCCATGGCTTTGCTTGAGAAACAACATCCCGACCTTGTGTCAGTTCACCAAGAACTGAACAACTTCGGCGGCCACATCTCCCGCGCAAGAGTCGTGTTGAGTAACATCACAGCCATGGGGAACTCGTCGGCTTCGCGGGTATTCTTCCCAAACTGGTCAGACAATCGCTATCTCGCCGGAATGGATATGCTCCTGCACGTAAGCACGTTGATCCTCGAAGAGTACGCTGTGTTGCACGAAGCGTACGGCGGTGTCACGCCCGAGGTGCGCGCCAAGGTCAAAGCACTTGCAGGGACTTACTCGACAACTGTGCGGCCACGACTTCAAGCAATGATCAAGACATCGGCGGCTCGAACAAAACCCTGAACCGTACCGTTGACAGCCGCGCAGACGCGTCTGCCAGCGTCCGGTTAGGGCGGGCGTCCTCGGGCAGCTTGCGCCCTCGAACTAGCGGAACCAGCGGACAGTCGCCCACGCGAGCAAGCTCGCGCGTCCGCCTGCCACTGATCCGCAGCCACGTTAGACCGCGCGCATCTCTGGGACAGGCAAGTTACAGGAGAAGGAGGCAAGCGTGCCCAAGGTGAATCCGTTCAAGCCCTTCTCGCCAGTTCCTCACGGGCTGTTCGTTGGCCGCATCCGAGAGATTGACTGTCTAGAGGCACATCTAGCCCAGACGAAGGCGGGACACCCTTCCAGCTTCATGGTCACTGGAGAGCGGGGCATTGGAAAGTCCTCCCTGCTTCTGTTCGTGAGGTTTGTCGCTCAGGGTGGAATGGACGTCGACGGAGGTAAGCTCAACTACCTCGTCATCGATACTGATATCGATGCCAGGACGACTCAGTTCGGTCTTGTCCGCAAGATTGAATTCGGTCTCCGTTCGGCCCTGGCCAAGTCGGAGCCGGCTCGAGAGTTTCTGAAGAAGACGTGGGAGTTCCTCCAGCGGATCCAGGTCCAGGGCACCGGGTTCAAGTCGGACGCAGGCCAGAAGTCCGATGAACTCATGCTTGAGGAGTTCTCCTATTCGCTAGCACAGACCTGCGATAGAGTCTGCGGAGTCACGGAAGACGGTGCCGACTTCGGATCAACACACGACGGAGTCCTCATCCTGATCGATGAAGCAGACAACGCGTCGAAGGACCTCCAATTGGGCTCCTTCCTGAAGCTCCTGAATGAGCGACTCCAGAGAAGGGGGTGTGACCGCGTGATGTTCGGACTTGCCGGCCTCAGCGGTCTGAGAGATGTTCTCAGGACGAGTCACCCGTCGTCGCTGCGGATGTTCGAGGAACTCCCACTTGATCGCCTGTCCAATACGGAAGTCGGGCGCGTCGTCGAACTATGTCTGAAGCGCGCGAACGAGACAGCCGATCCACAGATTGAGATTACCTCGGAGGCAGAAGAGATACTCGTGCTGCTAGCAGAAGGGTATCCCCATTTCATCCAGCAGTTCGGATACTCGGCGTTCGCTGTAGACTCTGACGATATCATCGACGGGGATGATGTGCGAGGTGGAGCACTCGGCAAGGGCGGCGCACTCGAGCGGATCGGCGACCGCTACTACCGTGACGATTTCTACAACAGAATTCAGAAGGACAACTATCGTCAAGTGCTTCGGATCATGGCAGACAGCCTTGATGACTGGGTTACCAAGCAGGCTATACGCGACAGGTTCAAGGGGAAGCAGAGTGCCCTGGACAACGCGATATACGCTCTCCGTGATCGCCACATAATCCAGTCCAAGGAGGGAGTCCGGGGGGTCTACCGGCTTCGGCACAAGGGGTTCGCTCTCTGGATCAAGTACTACACGACCGACCCTGATGATGTGCAGCAGACCTTGAATGGAGACGGCGATGGGGTGGCCGAGGGCGGGACGGATACCGAGTGATGGCACGCGGTCTAACTAGCGTATGCACCCGGCGAGCTTGGCTGTCACGCCGGCCGCATTCGCACCCGTCGCGCTAGCCTGGCGCTCGCGGGTGATACGCGTTCATTAGGCCCATCAAGCGAGGCTGGGGAGGCGTGATGAACGGAGCGGTTTGGGGCTTCATCGGCACGCTCGCGGGAGCCGTCGTCGCGCGAGGCTAGGGTCAGGTCCTGCAATGCAGCACTAGGTTCTAGCAGATCGCTGCTCGCGTGATTAAAGCGGGAAGAGGGCAGAGAAGTGAGGCTCGACGAGCAGGACCACAAGACCCTGGTGCTCTGGGTCGCTGACTGCGCTGATCCTGGGAACTCGCGGAAAGACCTGCGAGTTCCCAGGATCCGTAATGAGACTTGTCCAGGTCTGAGAAGCAGCATCCACTGCGCATGCTGTCGCCACGGAACGCGACTGGCAAGTCCGAAGCCTTCCCGAGCATCTTCGATCCTTCGCGTGACCGTCCGGTGATTCGTTCTACTCCAGCCCCCGCTGTGTCACGCAAGTCCGTGTTTCGCTTGGTTGACGCGCCGGGAGTCTCGTTGTATCTTCAATGTGTATACGGGAGGTGTCGCATGAAAGTTCAAGTTCGGAAATGGGGCAACAGCCTGGCAGTGAGAATCCCGAAGACGTTTGCCGCAGATCTTGGAGTCGCTCAGGACTCGTCGGTGGAGCTGAGCGTCGAAGACGGCTGCCTACTCATTCGACCATCGGTTGCCCCGAGGTACGAGCTTGCGGCACTGCTGGCTTCCGTGACTCCCAAGAACGTGCACACCGAAATCGACCTTGGCTCGGCGATGGGGAAAGAGACGTGGTAGCGCAGGATGCCGCGCCGGACCGAGGTGACATCGTCTGGATCAGCCTCAACCCCCAGGCAGGTCATGAACAGGCAGGCAGGCGGCCGGTCTTGATCCTTTCTCCCGAGGCGTACAACCGGAAGGTTGGGCTCGCCCTCTGTTGTCCGATCACCGGCCAGCGAAAGGGCTATCCGTTTGAGGTCGATCTGCCAGCCGAAGGGGCAGTGTCTGGGGTGATCCTGGCCGACCAAGTGAAGTGCCTGGACTGGCGAGCGCGACAAGCCGACATCCATGGATCAGCTCCGATCGATGTTGTGAACGAGGCTCTAGGCAAACTGGCGTCGCTCCTGCAATAGGGATGAGAACGGGAACTCGAGTGACGGCCTCGGGTTCCGTGGAGAATCGGGATTGACACCCGATTCCCTCGCTGGATCCGAATTGACACGTGCGCCGGGTGCGCTCAACGAGGCGCCCCGCTGCCGTGCGCCAGACGGCTACGCTGCCACCGCAGCCAGCGACGCCGCCACGGAACGAGTAGCAGGTTCGGCATCTTGCGAACCACCTTCGGTCCGTGGAGTGATCGCCACTCGGAAGAAGCCTTATCATGTCGCAGAAATCCGGCACTTGGCTGCATCGCGAGAGCGCGGACCGGAAGTAAGGATGAGGAGGCAGAGATGAGGGATTCGCTGCGCACGGGCGTTTCGTTCGGGCTCACGTCGGCCGTAATTACCACGCTCGGACTGATGGTCGGCCTGCACTCCGGCACGGGATCGAAGCTGGTCGTTCTGGGAGGCGTGCTCACGATCGCCATCGCCGATGCCTTCTCCGATGCGCTTGGCATTCACGTTTCGGAGGAATCGGAGAACGTTCACACGACGCGGCAAATCTGGAGCGCCACCATCGCGACGTTCTTGGCGAAATTCGTCTTCGCGTTGACCTTCATCGTGCCGGTCCTTCTTCTGTCGCTCTCGACGGCGGTTGTGGTCAGTGTCGTGTGGGGATTGTCGATTCTTGCGATTCTGAGCTACTTCATGGCTCGGACCCAGGGCGAGCGTCCGTGGAAGATCATCGGAGAGCATGTCCTGATTGCCGTTGTAGTCATTGCCATCACCTACTGGGTCGGGCAGTGGGTGTCTACACTCGCAGCATGAAGCCGAAGCGATGGACAGGAATGAAGGAGGAAGCATCATGAAAGTACCGCAGGCGATCAGCGTTGACGAGGTTCGGAGGGTGTGCGAAGAACTGGGGATACAGGACTGGGCTCTGCTTGCGGAGGCCAGCGTTTCGATCGCAGAGGCGGAGAGGATTCTTGCCGTAGTGAACGTGAGCGGGATGCCGATCAAGGCCGAGACTTTTCGTCAAGGGCTCGAAGTCGAGCTCGAACACGGCACTCGGTTTGCCGACGCCAATGTCACGAACAACCATCCACTCCTGACCGGAATGATCGTACTGGCGCATCTGAAGGAATCGCTCGACTACTACCTCCGGCTCGATGTGGCCGAGATCGAGGGGGACGTCCTGAAGGCCATCATCGCCAAGGACCCGGAGAGACTGCGAACCAAGTACAACAAACTCACCGCCGCGCGATGCGCGCTGGCCGAAGCCGAGGCCGAAGCGCTTCGATGATGTGACATCCGCGCGATGCGGATTTCGAACTCGCGGGGTCCATGGCGCCAAATACGGCAAGGAGAACGCGATGCGCGAGTACGAGATCGAGCTCGAGATCTTCGAGGGCAAGGGCGGGCGGAGCACGGACGTGACGTACCCGAACTTCGTGAAGGAAGGGATCTGCGTCTGGATGTTCGACGACGAAGAAGAGCCTGAGAAGAAGGTCGGCGACACCTTCCAATATCCCGATGACGTGGGCAAGCTCTGTCCCTGGCTCGTCGACAGCCTGACGGGCTTCCTCCGCGCGCTCGAGAACGGCGGGACGCTTCCGTGGCGGTATCGCGGCACGCCGTACGAGAAGGCGATCGATCCCGACGGCGTGACAACAGAGTTCGTCCGATGCCCCGATCCGACCGCGTGCGGAATCGTCATGAAGATCATGAGGTCCGCGCTGCCGGAGTGACAGCACTTGGCGTCTCGCATGGGCAGGCGGCTCTCGTGTTGGGAAGCGAGCTGCCTATTCCATCGCCTATCGAGAGAGGACCGCGCGCGGCTGCCTCGCGGCCCGAGGTCAGCGGCGTATCGGCTTCACCGCGCACGAAGTGCAGGGCTCTGCGGTCCAGGCGGTGAGGAGCCCGTCCTCGAAGCGCATGATCTCCTCGCCGTAGCGAGACGAGCGATAGGTCCACTCCTCGTACGTCGAGTCGTCGCCGCTCGATCTCTTGACGCTGCTCGGCTCGCCCAGACTGGCGAGGATCATCTCTTGCGTCATGCCGACCCAGATCTCTTCTCGGACGACCCGCTCGCAGTCGAGGCGAGCCCAGTTCGGATGGCCTTCCTGGCACGCATCGACTTGACGTTCGAATGCAGCGTTCAGCGCGCCCCAGGGGGACGGGGCATCCGGGTCGAGTCCCGTGAGTGCCAAGATGCCCAGCAGGGCGATCGCGAGAACGATCAACAGCGGTTTCAGACTGGCCATCGTCGTGACACTCCCTTCCGTGCGGTCGCTGATTCTACCAGCCTCTGTGGTGACCGCCAGCCGGGAAACGGAGGCTGGCGGCTTCCAAGGCAAAGACGTCATACGAATTCGCTTCGTGCTGCCTCCCGGGATGAGCGTTGCGCCTCCGAAATCCGTATCATCAGATGCTAAAAGGAGTCAATGGAATGGAACAGAAGCCGAGCGGCCAAAGGCCCAAGGCGGTCATTGCACACTACCTGTGGCTCCTCTCACTCAGCTGCGGAATCGCCATCGGTGCCGGTATTGGTGCAGCCACCGATAGCATCGGTGCAGGGATAGCCATCGGCACGGGGGCCGGCGTCGCGATTGGACTGCTGCTCTACCGACGGTTCAAGGACAGCCCCGACACGAGTTAGGATCCCGGCCCAACGGTCGCGGGCGGCAGCCTCTACTGCTGAATCGCGTGAGGAGCACGTCTCGGCACCTCGGTTTCCTGAGAGGTCCGCCGACGCAAGCTCGCAAGGGGCTCAACGCAAAGGGATTGCGGGCCGCATGGCCGCATGGCCGCCCGGTAAGATCGCGTCCGTCGACGTCCAAACTCTCGAGCGCAGTGTTCACCGTGCTCGGCATTGTTTCCCTTTCAGTTGATTGATGGCTTCTCCCGACCCGCCCACATGGTTTTCGTGCGCGATGGAGGTACCCAATGGAGAGCGAGATCCGTTCCGAAGGTCTTGCGATCAGCGATAGCCCGACGAAGGAAGAGTGCGCGTTCATCCAGGCTCGACTGCGGGAGTTCAACCTGGAGGAGACGGACGGCAAGTTCGACTACCCGGGCGAGGAAGATCCGGGGCTCGCGTTCGATCTTGCCGTGAAGGACCCGAACGGAGACCTCGTAGGCGGGATCAACGTCAGTTCGATTCTCGGTGTGATGTGGTTGGAGGTGCTCTGGGTTGCGGATGCGCACCGGGGCCGCGGGCTTGCCAGCTGGCTCGTCCTCGAGGCGGAGCGGATCGCGTACGAGAAGGGCTGCGTCGGCGCCGGCACATGGACGTTCGACTGGCAGGGGGCCGACTTCTATCCGAGGATCGGCTTCGTCCTGAACGGGATCTACGAAGGGTATCCGCTGGGGATGACGGAACACGTCCTCTCGAAGCGATTGCCGAGCCCAAAGGAGGTCCGGCGGAAGACCAGCCAGCGCGTGACACGCAGCAAACAAGACGGGTACAGACTCGTCGAGGAACCGACGAAAGACCAGATGCGGATCGTCGGCAACGGCCTTGAAGCGTACTGCGTCGCTCATGCTGGAGACGAGCGTGGAGATCCTGGGATTCGCGTACAGCTGGTGGTCCGCGGCGGGGATGGAAGCGCGGTCGGCGGCCTGTTGGCCACCACGACGATTCGGATCATGGCGCTCGAAGAGCTTTGGATCGACGCCCGATATCGCGGGCAGGGCTACGGGAGAGAACTCATCGAGGAGGCCGAGCGAATCGCGCGAGCACATGGCTGCATCGCTGTGCAGGGGAACTGCCTGTCCTTCCAGGCGCCCGGGTTCTTCCATAGGCTCGGATACGCGTCATTCGGCGTCGTTGACGTCTACATGGACGACTACTCGGAGGACTTACTGATCAAGAGGTTCTAGGTACCGGCGTTCCCGCGATTCGTAGCGGAACGCTCGGATGCTGCCCGCCGATGCCGACCTACGGATCGGGATTGGCTTCGCTACTGCGATTACGGCTGCAGCCTCTCCCGTAACGCGGCTTCCACCGAGCTGGGCACGAACGTCGACACGTCGCCGCCGTAGGTACAGACCTCCTTGACGATCGACGAGGAGAGGAAGCTGTACTTGCCGGCGGTCATGAAGAAGACCGACTCGAATTCCGGGGCGAGATCCCGGTTGGTGAGCGCCATTTGGAACTCATACTCGAAGTCGGAATTGACCCGTAGCCCACGGACGATCGCGTCCGCGTCGTGCTTCCGCGCGCAGTTGACGAGGAGTCCGTCGTAGCTGATGACTTCGATCCCGTTGATCCCCGCCTCGGCCAGAGCGGCTTTCGTGATCTCCACGCGCTCGTCAAGCGTGAACAGCGGTTGCTTGTGCGGATTGGCGACGACGGCGACGTACAGCTTTGGGAAGAGCCCACGTGCTCTCCGAACGATGTCGATGTGCCCGAAGGTGATCGGATCGAAAGTTCCCGGATAGATCGCGACAGCCATGGCCCGTCATCGTACCCAAGACGGATCGGGCGGCACAAGATTGGCGTTGGTGATGTGACGATGCTACGTGCTCGGTCCGACGGTCGTGACGTGGAGCTTCTCCAGACAGAGGAACCGCTCGATGACCGTTGCGATGTCGGCCGCGCTGACGGCGTCGAGCTTCAGAAGGACCTCTTCGGGCGAGAGGATCTCACGACCTGCGACCGCGGCCGTGCCCAGGCGCATCGCCCGATTGGCGTTCGCCTCCATCCCGAGGATGAACAGACCGCGCAGCCGCGCCTTGGCGAGGGCGATCTCGTCTCCGTCCGGCGGCTCTTCGCGCAGGCGCGAGATCTCGCCTTCGAGAAGACCCTGTACTTCGGGTGTGTGATTCGGCGCGGTGCCGGCGTAGAACATCCACAGTCCGGCGTCGGTGTAACGCAGGAAAGTGGAGCCGACGGAGTACGCGAGGCCGCGATCTTCGCGGATCGCTCGGAACAGACGCGAACTCGTACCGTCTCCGAGAATCACGTTGAGCAATTCGAGCGCGTATCGATCGGGATCGTCTGCCGGAGGGCCGGGAAGCGCGATGTAGATGTGCGACTGGCCCGCCGCGCACTCGTTGTGGTGTCGTCCGTCGCGGAAGCGCGGCGGGATCCTGGCAACTTCCGTTTCTCTTGGTGTGTCCGAGAGTCCGAAACGGCGTGCGACATCGTCGATGAAGGAATGGACCTCGATCGCTCCCGACGCCGCGAGCACCATCTCTTCCGGGTGATAGTGACGATCGTGGTGAGCAGCGACCTCATCGTGGCTGGCGGCTTCGATCGCCTCTCGGGTTCCCAGGACGGAGCGAGAGAGCGCATGGCCGTCATCCCACACGGCGGCGATGAAGCGGTCGAAAGCGGTCGCCTCAGGGTCGTCTTCGTGCCCGCGGATCTCATCGAGGACGACCGTTCGTTCGAGATTGACCTTCTCTGGAGCGAATGCGGGGTTGCGGACGAGGTCGACCACCAGGTCGAGCGCGGTGTCGATGCCATAGGCGGGGACGTCGGCATAGAAGACGGTCGACTCTCGCCCGGTCGCGGCGTTCAGATTCCCCCCGACCGAATCGATTTCGCGCGAGATCTGGGCCGCGTCCCGAGTTGTCGTCCCCTTGAAGGCGAGATGCTCGATGAAGTGGGCGAGTCCGGGGCTCGAATCCGGGTCGTCGCGGCTGCCGACGTTGATCCACGTGCCGACACTGACAGAGCGTGACTGCGGATCCTCTTCGGCGAAGATCCGCAGTCCGTTATCGATCCGTGTCGTGTATGCCCGCTCGTAGAGGCGTTCGGCTACCAACGATCCTCGAGTTCAGGTTGCGCCGGGTCGTCCTCTTGCTGTTCGTCAGCCGTCGGCTCTTCGGCATCCACCGACGCTGGTTGGTCGTCCGGCTCCGGCGGGCTGTCCTCCTCCGGCTGACTCTCCTGCTCCGGCTGACTCTCCTTCTCCGGCTGACTCTCCTGCTCCGGTTGACTCTCCTGCTCGTGTTCCTCGAAATCCAGCTTGGCTTCCGGGACTTCCACGTCCTCTGTCTTGGGCTTCTGCCCCTCGCCTTCCGGCAGGATCCTGCGAAGCTTGTAGCGTCCTCGTTCGTCGACGTTCATCACTTCGACGGTGACGGAGTCCCCTGTGCGAACGACGTCGGTTACCCGCCGGACGTACTCATCCGAGAGGGCCGAGATGTGGATCAACCCGGTGACATCGGGAGCGAGATCGACGAACGCGCCGTACTCGGTCGTGTTGCTCACCGTTCCCTCGATGATGTCGCCTGCCTTGATCTGCGACGCGGGGGCTGCAGATCTCGCAGGTTCTCGCCGCCGGCCTGACGAACGATCGCTTCGTCCTCTTCGCTCGTCTCGATCTCCACCTTCGGGTTCACCCGGCTCGATTCGCTTGAGGTCGGGCCGCCCCATCTTGTCTTCGCCGATGACCTTGATCGTGATCTCGTCGCCGACCGAGACGTGGTCCGTGACCTTGTCGACGAACCCGGAGGCGAGGTTGGAGACGTGAACAAGACCCTCGCCGCCACCCTTCAACTCGACGAACGCGCCAAAGTCGACGATTCGCGTCACCTTCGTGGTGAAGACGGTGCCTACTTCGAGTTCCGCAGTCAGATCCTCGATGATCTGGCGTGCAGCGGCGGCCGATGTGTCGTCCGGACTGGCGATCTTCACCGTGCCGTCGTCGGAAATGTCGATCTCCGCGCCGGTGTTCTCGACGATCTGACGGATCGTCTTTCCTCCGGGGCCGATGACGAGGCCGATCTTGTCGACCGGGATCGTGATCGTAATCAGCCTCGGCGCGTACGTGGAGAGCTCCGTTCTCGGCGCACGGATCGCTTTCTCCATCTCGGAGAGAATCGTAAGCCTTGCCTGTCGCGCTTGGGTGAGTGCCTCCTGCAGCGTGGCGCTGTCGATCCCGCCGACCTTGACGTCGAGCTGGAATCCCGTGACTCCATCCTTCGTCCCGACGACCTTGAAGTCCATGTCGCCGTGGTGATCTTCGGCGCCCTGGATGTCCGTGAGGACGACGCGGCGTCCCGTCGCCGGATCTTCGATCATCCCCATCGCGATCCCGGCGACCGCCTTCTTGATCGTGACGCCGGCGTCCATCATCGCCAGCGACGCGCTGCAGACCGTCGCCATCGAAGAAGAGCCGTTCGACTCCAGGATCTCCGAGACGATACGGACGACGTACGGGAAGTCTTCCACGTCGGGCATGACGCTCTGCAAGGAGTTCTCAGCCAGATACCCGTGGCCGATCGATCGTCGGCTCGGGCTGCCGATTCGGCCGACTTCTCCGACCGAGAACGGCGGGAAGTTGTAGTGAAGCATGAAGCGTTTCCGGCCGTCGAACATCATCTGATCGATGATCTGCTCGGCGTGGCGTGTGGCTCCAAGGGTGACGATCCCAAGGCTCTGCGTCTCGCCGCGAGTGAACAGGGCCGACCCGTGTGTGCGGGGGAGAACGGAGACGCGGCAGGAGATCGGCCGAACTTCGTCGGGACGGCGGCCGTCGAGGCGAATCCCTTGCTCCAGCACTTGCTGTCGCATGTACTTCTCAAGGAGCGACTCCACGGCACCCTCGACCGCCTTCTTGCCCGAAGCGGCCTCCTCTTCGGGGGTCTCTTCCGGGACGAGACGGGCGACCGCGTGTTTCTTCAGCTCTGCAACGAAGTCATCGCGCCCGCGCTTTGAGTCGAGCGTGTTCATGGACGGGAACTCACTCCAAACGAGCTCCTTCACGCGGCCGATCAGGTCGTGATCCTCAATCGGGGTTTCGACGACCGTCTTCTTGATCGAACCCATCCGGTCGACGAACCGTTCCTGCAGAGCGATCAGCTCCCGCACGGCTTGATGGCCGACTTCGATCGCCTCGACGACCTCGTCTTCGGAGAGTTCGTCCATCATCCCCTCGACCATCGTGACAGCCTCTTTCGTCCCGGCGACGGTGATGTGGACGCAACTCTCCTCGCGCGTCTCCGCATCCGGATTCACGATGAAGCGCCCGTCCTTTCGCCCGACGCTGACGCCGGCGATCGGCCCTTGGAACGGAGCCCGAGAGATCATCAACGCAGCGGACGCACTCAGGATCGCAAGCGAACTCGGCGGGCAGTCCGGCTCTGCGGAGAGGACGGTCGCCACGATCTGGACCTCGTCGTTGTAGCCCTTCGGGAAGAGAGGACGAATCGGGCGGTCGATCATCCGGCCCGTCAGGACCGCGACGTCGCTCGGTCGCCCCTCGCGCTTGAAAAAGCCTCCCGGGATCTTACCGGCCGCGTAGAATCGCTCCTCGTAGTCGACGCGAAGCGGGAAGTAGTCGATGTCGCTACGCGGGTCCGCGGTCACAACGGTGACCAGCACGTGGGTGTCGCCGTACGTCGCCAGCACGGCGCCGTCTGCTTGTCGGGCGATCTGCCCGGTCTCTAGCGCAAGCTCCTTGCCATTGAACTGGATGCTTTCACGGATGTACATGGAATGTCTAGACTCCTCTGATCTCCAATCTCGCGATCAATTCCCGGTAGCCTACGAGATCTTGACGTTTGACGTACTTCAGCAAGCGTCGACGTTGGCCGACCATCTTTCGTAGGCCTCGCTGCGAGCTGAAGTCTTTCTTGTGGGTTCCCAGATGCTCTGTCAGTTCTCGGATCCGCGCGGTGAGCAAAGCGATCTGAACGACCGCGGATCCGGTGTCCTTTTCGTTCTGGGCGAATTCCTGAATGATCTCCGACTTCTTCTCTACCTTCAGTCCCATTCTCTCTCCTCTCCCTCGTCCGAGAAGGGGCATTGTCCACCCTCCCAGGCGGGGTAGCAGCTAGATTCCAAGCCTGCGAAGCAGGCGCTCGACCTCCGATTGTACCCGCTCCTCGTCGATGGTGAGGAGCTCTCCGTTCTTCAGGAGGATCTGCCCGTCAACGATCACGTCCGTCACGTCAGCTGAACTCGCCGCGTACGCCAGCATCGGGATCGGATCGTGCGGTGGCCACGTGTGACTGCGACTCGGATCGAGCAGAACGACGTCCGCGACAGCGCCCACACTCAGGCCTTCCGCGGAAATCCCGAGGGCTCTCCGCCCCACATCTGTGGCCATTCGGAACGCATCGTGACCCGATAGGCTCTCCGGGTCCTCGTTGTGTCCGCGTTGAAGAATCCACGCGGCGCGCATCTCCTCGACCATGTCGAGTCGGTTGTTCGATGCTGCGCCATCGGTTCCGAGAGCGACGGCGATCCCGGCTTGGCGCATGGCTGCCACCGGAGCGACGCCGCTTCCCAGTTTCGCGTTGCTCTTTGGGCAGTGAGCGACGCGGACGTCTCGGTCCGCCAAGATGGCGATGTCCCGCTCATCGACGTGAACGCAGTGCGCCGCCACCGTCGGGACATCGAACGCGCCCATCCGTTCGAGGTAGGCCACCGGACTCAGGCCCGTCTGCGCCTTCCATGTCTCGACCTCGCTCCTCGTCTCCGCCAAGTGCGTGTGAACGGGAACGCCGAGATCACGAGCCATCTCGATCGCTTCCCGCCACACGTCCTCGCCGCACGTGTAGACGGCATGAGGACTCACCGCGATGCCGATTCGTCCTTCGCAAGCACCGTTCCACCGCTCGATGAGCTTTCGAGTCGTCCCCAGTTCGCTCCGACCGCGGTCGTCGAGGGATTTGGCGACCATGCCATACGACAGAAGAGCGCGGAGACCGCTCTCTTCCACGGCACGAGCGGCCTCGTTCGTGTGGAAGTACATGTCGGCGACGCAAGTCGTCCCGCCGCGGATTGCTTCGGCAAGAGCAAGCAGCGTGCACCAATAGACGTCCTCAGGCTGCAGTTTGCGCTCGATGGGCCAGATGTAGTCTTCGAGCCACACACGCAACGACACCCCGTCAGCAAGCCCTCGAAAGAGCACCATCGCCAGGTGCGTGTGTGTGTTGGCAAATCCCGAAAACGCGAGCTTCCGGTTCGCGTCGATGTCCACGTCCCCCGGCTTGGGGAGCATCTCCTCTTCTGTCAGACCAACGAAGACGTTCCCCTCGAACCGCAAGGACAACAGCCGATCCGATCCTATGACCGGCCGGATGTTTCTCAGAACCGTTCCCATTCAATCCTCTCACACGAAACGTGCAAGCCGCATTGTATCTTTGCCTCGAGAGGACCGCAATCGATCAACGCGACCGTCTCCTGGGTTGCATCGCGTCTTGAAAGGCAATATAAGAGGAGACAAAACCATGTCTCTTTCGGGGGCGGAAGCAGAGGAGAGAGCCTGTCTCCTTCTCAAGGAGCTGGGATACATGATCGTAGCGCGCAACTGGCGCTCCCGATACGGGGAGATCGACATCATTGCACGCGATGGCTCGACCATCGTTTTCGTCGAAGTGAAGGCCCGCTCGAGTCGAGGGTTCGGAGGCCCCGATGCCGCAGTCGATATTGGCAAGCAACGCCGGATCGCCTCCACAGCCGGTCAGTTCCTTCAACAAACGAGGTGCGAGCTGCAGGCGAGGTTCGATGTGGTGACGTTCTCCGGAGAGCGTCCAAGCGTGTACCGAGACGCGTTCAGGATTCGGTGAGGACATGTTCGCACGACTGACCAGCGGAGCGGTCGTTGGCATCGATGCCCGCCTCATCGAAGTGCAATGCGACATCGCGGGCGGTCTGCCGACGTTCCAGATTGTCGGCCTTCCGGAGAAAGAGGTCTCCGAAAGCCGGGAACGCATTCGCAGCGCCATCAAGAATTCCGGTTTCTCATTCCCGGCCGGCCGCATCACGGCGAACCTCGCTCCGGCGGACGTGCGAAAAGCAGGAGTCGGCTACGATTTGCCCATTGCACTGGCCATCTTGATCGCGTCAGAGCAGCTGCCCGGGGTCTCAGAGCAGCGCCCCATCGTTGGCGAACTCGCTCTGAACGGCGACGTCAGGGGGATCTCCGGTGTCCTTCCACTAGCGCTCGAAGCGCTTGATCGGGGATTGAGTGGGGTCATTGTTCCTGTCGAGAACGCAGCCGAGGCGGCGCTGATTGATGGCGTGAAAGCCTATCCGATCAAGACGCTGTCCGATGCCGCGGCCTTTCTTGGAGGGGACATCGAGATCGAAGCGCAGCCGTGCGACGTCGCCCACTTGCTCGCTGGCACGGCGGAAGCGATCCGGCACGACCTCGCCGACATCCGTGGCCAAGCTCAGGCAAAGCGGGCGCTCGAGATCGCGGCGGCGGGCGGCCACAACCTGCTACTTACCGGCCCACCGGGAGCAGGGAAGAGCCTTCTGGCACGTTCTCTGCCCGAGCTTCTTCCGCCGCTGTCGTTCGAGGAGGCGCTCGAGGTTACGCGGGTCTACAGCATCGCGGGCCTCCTCGAGCGAGGTGGCTCGCTCGTTGTTCGTAGACCGTTTCGTGCTCCGCACCACACCATTTCGTACGCCGGAATGGTGGGGGGAGGCCACGGGATTCCGGGACCTGGGGAGATCAGCCTCTCGCATCACGGCGTCCTGTTCCTCGACGAACTGCCGGAGTACGATCGGCGCGTTCTTGAGACGTTGCGACAACCGCTCGAGGATCGGACGATCCTTCTCTCACGTGCCGGGATTTCCGTTCGATACCCTGCCTCCTTCACTCTCGTTGCAGCGATGAATCCTTGCCCCTGTGGGTTTCTTGGAGACACCATCAAGCCGTGCACATGCTCGATGCACGATGTTCGCCGCTACCGCAAGCGGTTGTCCGGCCCGTTCCTTGATCGAATCGACCTGTTTGTCGAGGTGCCTCGCCTTCCGGTTGAGGATCTATTCGGAAGGCGGAGGAGTGCCAACTCCGACACGGTTCGCGACGCGGTGGAGGCGGCACGGCGTGTTCAGTGGGAGCGCATGAGAGAGGACGACGGACGCTTCTCGAACGCGGAACTCGATTCGGAAGGAGTTCGCGCTCACTGCGCCCTGGGAGAGGAAGGGGCCACGCTGCTCAAGCGGGCGGTCGCCCGCTTCGGCCTGAGCGCGCGCGGGCACGTGCGTGTTCTTCGCGTTGCCCGGACGATTGCCGATCTCGACCGCGCCGAGCATATCGAGGCTGCTCACGTCGCTGAAGCGCTACGATATCGCGGGGACCGAAGCGCTCCAGGAGGATGACCGCTTGCGCTGACCCGTTCATGAAAACTCCACATCGCGCGGGTAAAGTCTGACCTCACGCAAGGTCAAGACCGTTTGCACCGAGGTGTCTTGGTGCCGGATCTGCTTGAGGAGGACGTGCATGAGGAGACGGTTCGGGATCGGGGTGTTCTTTGCATTCTCGATCATGGCGTTGCTTCCCGTTGTGGCGGCGGCTTTCCCGGTGACAGTCCATGATATCGCGTTCGAGGGTCTGGTCGAAATCCGCGAGAGAGACGTCCTTGAGGTCGTCGGATTCGCTGTCGAAGACGAGGTTCGTGAGTCCGACCTCAAGAGCGCTTCGCAGGCAATATACGATCTTGGCTGGTTCCGTGAGGTGCTGCCTGAGGTTGTCAGCGATGGAGAGGTTGTCTTCCACGTCGCTGAGTATCCCGTGATCGAGGAGATCGAAATCACGGGAAACGTGAACACGCGCTCCTACGGTCTTCTTGGCGTCGAACTCTTCCGCTTCCCGATCATGTCAACGACGAGGATCAAGGTGATCCTGCGCCGCTTCGACATCAAGAAACGCAAGGTTCTCAACCGCGCGTCGCTCGATGAAGGGCTGAAAGAGATTCTCGCCGAATACAACAAGCGCGGCTACGTGCTCGTCGGCGTCGGGGAGACCACCTTGAGCGGGCACCTGTCGATCGAATTCGTGGAGGGGCAAGTCGTTGGGAATCGCATCAGCGGATTGAGAACGGTTCCCGCCGAAATCGCCAAAGAGATGGTCGATCTGCCCGTGGGCGAGTTCCTCTTGCAGATGGACCTTCAACGTGCGGTGCGCCGGGCGGGGACATCCGTTCTCTTCTCCGACGTCGAGGTCGTGCCGGAGCCGGGCGGTGCAGCAGACGAAGTCATCCTTCACTGGACGTTGACGGAGCGTCGCTTGATCGACGAGCCGGCCGACATCGACAAGATTGAGCTTGAAGGCGTCAACCAGTTTCCTGCGGAGACTGCACATGGCTTGCTGGGCGACATTCCGGCCGGTCCGGTCGACAACTACGAGCTACTGCGGATCGTCGAGGAGCTGTACAATCGCTACCAGGATGCCGGCTACGTGATGGTTCGACTCTCCTCTGCAGGAGTTGAGAACGGGCTGCTACGCCTACGCGTGGATGAAGGCGAAGTCTCTGAAGTCCTCCTCTCGGGGAACACGAAGACGCGAGACCATGTCGTTCTCCGAAACCTCAAGATCGAAGCCGGCGACGTCCTCACGCGCAGATTGCTGCAGACAGCGTACCAGCGACTGTCCTCGTTCGGGTACTTCAGCACCATCGAGCTGCTGCCGGAGTGGGCGGATGACGGCGTTCGCCTCGCGGTGATCGTCACGGAGAAGCGCGATCTAGGAGGGATGAGCGGGACGCTCGCAGTCGAGCCAAGCTCGGGTGGGATCGTGGGGGAGCTGTCGATCGATCAGAAGAACCTGCTGGGGACCGGGCAAAACCTGTCGCTCAGCTACAGCCGCGGGTTCTCGAGCGAAGTGGAGCCGATGACGAGTTCATGGACATTGGGCTACAGCTCCGTCGCGTCGTTTCCTGGGTTCGATCGAGTCGGCGTCGACCTGTACCGGTCGATCCGCGAAGTCGAGGCGGGAGAGGTCGACGAGGAGTACGTCACCGTCGGAGGCGAGGTTTCGTTCGATTATCCTGTCGCTGACTACACGGACGCCTCGATATCGTATAAGCACGAGGACGAGAGACAGGCTGGAAACGAAGACTGGACGTCGATCGACTCCGTCGGACTGGCTCTCATGTACAGCAATGTCGACGATCCGTATTTCCCGACGAGTGGGTACAGACGCAACGTCTCTATTGAGAAGGCGGGAGGATTCGCTGCGGGGGCGGACTACACCAAGCTCGGGCTGCTGTGGATCCGGTTCACACCTGCTCACAGCGCTCTCTTCGGCGACCTCGATCAGACGGTAGCGGTGCGCCTCAAGGCTGGATGGGGGAACGCCGACCTACCGTCCACACAAGCGTTTCTTCTGGGCGGTCCAACGACCGTTCGGGGAACGGAAGCGAAGAACGTGTCCCGAATGTTCGTGACCAATCTCGAGTATCGGCTAGAGCTCACGGAGGGGTTGGTGTTCACGACGTTCTTCGATGCGGCCCTTGACGTGGACTCGGTTCGTATTGCCGACGCCCTGGCATCGACGGGGTTTGAGTTTGGGATCAACGCGGCCGGGATCTACGTACGTCTCGAGTTTGTGTGGGTCATCAGAGAGGACATGGATTGGTACCCCGTGTTCGATTTCGCGTTCGGCCCGATGTTCTAGGATACGTGACGCGACCAGCGGGGACCCCTATAATCTCACGAAGTGCCAACGGACGATGAACAAGGAGGAATAGCATGTCGCGAAGTGTGTTGTACGTAGCTGGGCTCGCGTTGATCCTCGCTGTCGGAGCGTTGATCCTGCAGTTTGCTCTTCCGTCAGCTGGAGGCGGAGACGACGGGCGACTCGCGACGCTCGAGCAACGCGTCAATGCCCTTAGCCAGCAGGGCGCCGGAGCGGAATTCAGGATCGCGTATCTGGATGCGGAAGCAGCCTTCACGGTCTTCCTCGAAGTGACCGCCGATTTGAGGGAGCGCGCAAACGACAAGGCCCTTGAGATCAGCGATCTTCAGAACGAGTACGCAGCGAGCACGATCTCCAGAGACGAGTATCAGCAGCGCGCGAACGAGTTGCAGGCCGAGTTGCTTGACGCCCAACTGACGATCGACATCAACGCTCTGGATCGGATGATCGCCTCGGATGACTTCGCCGATATTCGCCCGAAGCTCGAGGAATGGAAGGAGACCGCGCAGCTTCTCGCCAACGAGGTCAAGAACATCGTGTCGATGGCGAAAATGGGCGTTGCGGATCCCCTTGAGTATCAGAGTCGATACACGACGGCCAAGAACGCTTTCACGCAGTTCGACCAGGGTCTGACGCAAGCAGCGACGCTGAAAATCGTGCAAGTCGCTCAAAGGATCGCGGTCGAGCAAGGCTTCGACATGGTCCTGCGGGTGAAGAACGTCCTCGTCTATCGGAACCCGCTTTCGCTGGTCGACATCACCGATGAGGTGAAGTCCGTGATCTCGAGTTACCTGTAGGTAGGTCGAAGCGTGCCTGCCTGCGACCTCGAAGGGATTCGCGCGCGGATACCGCTTCGATATCCGTACTTGATGATCGATCGGATCATCGAGGAAGAGGAAGACCGCGTCGTCGCGTTGAAGAATGTCACGGTCAACGAGCCGTTCTTCCAGGGGCATTTCCCGGAGCCCCTGGAAGCGGTGATGCCAGGGACTCTTATCTTAGAGGCGATGGCGCAGACGACCGCCTTCCTCGCGGTGCAGGGGAGCGAGGGAGGTACGGAGGAGACGATGGGATACCTTGTCGGCATCGAGAGGGCCCGTTTCCGCCGCAAGGTGATCCCCGGGGACCAGCTTCGCCTCGAAGCGCGCCTCGTCCGCCGAAGACGAGGCCTGTTGCAGGCGGACGTGGAAGCATCCGTGGACGGCGAAGCGGCGGCCACAGCGACGGTCTCTCTCCTTGTTGGGAGCGAGTGACCGTCTGTGATCGAGTGCGTCCCCAATCTGAGTGAAGGGCGCAACCTCGACACGGTCGAGCGGATTGCCGACGTCGTTCGGAACGAAGGCTGTCACGTTCTCGACATTCACGTCGACGCAGATCACAACCGCTCTGTCCTGACGATTGTTGGAGCGCACGAAGACGTCGTTCGCGGGATCGTCTCGATGGTCGAAGCCGCAATCCCGCTCATCGACATGCGACGTCACGAAGGCGTGCACCCACGGATCGGTGCGGTCGACGTCGTGCCGTTCGTCCCACTCCAATCCTCTTCCCTCGTGCAATGCGCCGCTGCGGCCAAGGAGGCGGGCGCCGCGATCGGCGAGACCTTGGAGATCCCCGTCTACCTCTATGAGGCGGCCGCGACACGTGCTGAGTTCCGCAATCTGGCTGACGTGCGGCGAGGTGGTCTTCGCGGGCTGACCGAGCGAATCGAATCCGGCGCCGGGCTTCCGGACTTCGGACCGGCGCACGCCCATCCGACCGCGGGGGCGGTCGCGGTCGGGGCGAGAGACTTCCTTGTCGCCTACAACGTCAACTTGGAGACCGACGATCTTAGCGTCGCACGTGCTATCGCATCGGCGATTCGCGCGGCAAGCGACGGTCTCCCGGGCGTGAAGGCTCTGGGGATTCCGCTTCGCAGCCGCGGACTGGTCCAAGTGTCGATGAATCTGACCGACGTCGAAGCCACATCGGTCGCGGAGGCGTTCGGACGGGTGGCCGAGCTGGCTGATTGGCACGGCGTCCGGATCCTGGAGAGCGAGATCGTCGGGCTTGCCCCGCGCGTCGCACTCCGAGAAGCCACCACCGAGGAGCTCCTGCTGACACGAGATCTTGCCGACCTCGTTCTTGAGGAGCGAATCGAGGCACGATGAGTCTCGACGTCGGTGGTCTGCGAATCCGCCGGCCTCTCGTGCTCGGCTTCGGCGTCACAGGGAGAGCGGTCGTCGAGTTTTGCCTTCGTCGCGAGCTTCCTGCGTTGGTGAGCGAAGCGCGCCGGCTGACCGACGACGAGCGAGCGTGGCTGACCGACCATGGGATCGCATTCGAAGAGAACGGCCACACGGAGAGGCTCCTCTCCAACGCAGACGTCGTTGTGCTGAGTCCAGGCGTACCGGCCGGCCATCCCGTCCCGTCCGCGGCGCGGGACGCTGGAATCCTCGTTCTCTCGGAACTGGATTTCGCTTCGTCGCAGGCCTTCGGGGTCCCGATCGTCGCCGTCACAGGCACCAACGGAAAGGGAACGACCGTCACCTTGATCGACGCCATCCTGCGACGCACAGGATGGCGCACGCGTTTGGGCGGTAACATCGGGACGCCGTTCATCTCGCTCGTCGAAGGGATCGAAGACTGCGACGCCGTGGTTCTCGAAGCGAGTAGCTTCCAGCTCGAACAGAGCGAGCTGCTCCGGCCACGCGTGGGCGCGCTGCTCAATCTGACCCCCGATCACCTGGACCGGCACGCAACCATGGCTGCCTACGCGGAAGCCAAAGGAAGGCTCTTCCGCCTGCAAGACCACGAAGACGTTGCGGTCGTGCCCTCCGGCCTCCGAGACCGGGACGTCTTCCGGCAGGGGAAGGGGCGAAGGATCTTGTTCGACGCGCCGCCTCTGGCGCTTCCAGTGGGGACTGAGCTGCTGAGTCCTCACAATCGCGAGAACCTCGCTGCGGCCGTCTCCTGTGTTTCTTCCCTCGACCCGACCTTCGATGGACGGGCGCTCGCCATCGACTCGCTTCAAGATGCATTCTCGCTTCCGCACAGGATGGAGGAGATCGGCGCCGTCAACGGTGTGCGCGTGATCAATGACTCCAAGTCGACAAACGCGAACTCGACCGTCGCTGCACTGCGGGCAATCGATGCACGCACGACTTCGCTCCTCGGGGGTCGCCACAAGGGAGCGGGCTACACCGCGCTCGCGCGGGAGATTCTCTCACGCGACGTCCAACAGGTCGTCGTTTTCGGCGAGGCCGCCTCGTACTTCGAAGATCTGTTCGAGAACGAGGGCATCACGACGATGCGGGCATCATCCATGGAGGAGGCCGTCGCGCTCGGGCTTGCCGGAGCGCGGTCGGGGGACGTACTCCTCTTCTCGCCTGCGTGCTCCAGTTTCGATGCGTTCAGGAACTACGCCGAAAGGGGAGAGGCTTTCGTCCGCGCCGTCCGCGCCTGCTCGGGATTCGTCGAGCGAACGGGCAAGGACGCCTAGCCCGCTCCGAAGAGACACGTGTCATTCACCTAGACCCCCAACCGTCGGCAACGCTGAAACCCTATTCCTTTCGCTGCCGGGAGATCTGCCGTATCGAATAAGACGCGTGGGTTCACATGATCAACGTACGACGGAGCGTGGGCGTGAGCGGACGGGTCGATCGCAAGGCAGCGCTGATCACGGCACTGCTCCTTCTCATTGGGCTGGTGATCCTCTACAGCGCGAGCGCGCCCTTCTCTCTCAAGCACTACGGCAGCGATACATACATGCTTTTCAAGCAATTCCTGGCGGCAATTGCTGGAATCGCCCTGCTGCTGTTCTTCTCTTGGTTCGATTATCATCGGCTTGCCGCGATCAATGACGTCCTGTTCCTCGGCGCCATCGGATTGACGCTCCTCACGATACTTCCGCTCGGCATCGGCGAAGGCCGATGGCTCTGGGTCGGGCCGTTCGCCCTCCAGCCAACGGAGCTGCTCAAATTTGCACTGATCATCTACCTCGCAGCAGCGATCTCACGAAAGCGAGAGTCGATTCGGTCGTTTCGACTCGGCGTTCTTCCATTCATCGCTGTGCTCGCGCTCCTCGGAGGCATCGTCTTGAACCAACCCGATCTCGGGATGCTCCTCGTCTACGGAGCGCTGACGATAGCGATGCTGTTCCTCGGCGGCGCGAATGCATGGCATCTGGCTTCGATCGGAGGTGCGAGTCTTCCACTCGTGGCCCTTGCCATTTGGTTCGCACCGTACCGATTCGCGCGGATTCTCTCTTTCCTCGACCCTCAGGCGTACAGCACATCATCCGGATACCAGACGATCCAATCCCTCATCGCCGTGGGGTCGGGCGGCGTTCTCGGCAGAGGCCTCGGCGCATCGCGCGCGAAGCTGTTCTATCTTCCGCAGGCACACAACGACTTTATCCTGTCCGTTGTGGCCGAGGAGGCGGGGCTCTTGGGCACGCTCGCCGTCCTAGGCCTGATCGGCCTCCTTGTGTGGCGCGCGTTCGTCGTCTCGGAGCAAGCTTCGGACCGATTGGGACAGCTCCTTGCACTCGGGATTGGCTTCGTCATCGGCTTCCAGGCATTGCTCAACGCTGGCGTGGTGCTCGGACTCCTCCCCGTAACGGGGCTCACGTTGCCGTTCTTCAGCAACGGGGGATCCTCGTTGTTGGTGACGCTCGCAATGGTCGGTGTCCTGCTCAATGTATCGAGGCGGGGAACGGTGACGGGATGAGGGTCCTCTTCGCGGGTGGAGGCACAGGAGGACACGTGTATCCGGCGCTGGCAATGATCGATGAGCTGCGGCGATGGGATCCTGATGTCAAAGTCGGATACGTCGGAACGCGTCGCGGACTTGAGGCACGGATCTTGCCGGGGCGGCAAGACGTTCGCTTCTTCCCGATCCACGTTCGCGGCCACTCGCGTGGTCGTTTCCTGTCAGCCGTTCGGACGCTGATGCGCCTTGCCATCGCCATGATCGAGACGATCGGTGTGCTCATTTGGTTTCGTCCGCAGGTTGTCGTCGGCGTCGGCGGGTATAGCTCCTTTCCTCCGGTCTTGCTTGCTTCGTTGCTGGGCCGGATTCTGCCGATCCGAACGATGATTCACGAGCAGAACGTCGTCGGCGGACTGGCAAATCGTTTGCTCTCCCGCTTTGTCGACCTCGTGATGACCTCGTTTGATGAGACGGAAGCGTCGTTTCCCAACGCGAGAAGGCTTGTCGTGACGGGGAATCCGATTCGCGAAGAACTGCTCCATGTGAAACGCACCGACACCTCCTACGCCTTGTTCGGCCTCGACCCCGCAAAGCGCACCATCCTCGTCTACGGAGGATCGAAGGGGTCGGCGGAGATCACCGAGCAAATCCGGATCGGGAAACACAGCATCGGGGCGAGTCGCGAACTGCAGATCCTTCTCATCACCGGCGACGCCCGCCGAACGGCGGCGCTTCGTGGAGAGATGCGCGCGGCCGGGATCGGGAACGTCGTGATCGAGACGTACGTCGATCGCATGGGCGACGCGTTCGCGGTCGCCGACCTCGTTGTTTGTCGAGCCGGCGCGACGTCCCTTGCGGAGATTACCGCGTGCGGGAAGGCATCGATTCTCGTGCCCTGGCGCGATGCGGCCGACGATCACCAGTGGGCGAATGCGCTGGCATTTCGGGACGAAGGGGCTTGTACGGTTGCGGGGCAGGACGTTATCGTTCGGCACGGGTTGGTGAGACTTATTCAACAGTTAGCAGACGACGAGGCGGCACTTGCTCGCATGGCGGACAGTGCACGCCGAAACGGACGGCGAGACGCGAGGACCGCAGTATTGGGTGAGATGCGAACGCTGATGAGGGGGGTACGCGTTTGATCGAATCGGAGAAGCGCTACCACTTCGTTGGGATCGGCGGGGTCGGAATGAGTGGTCTTGCGTCGGTCCTGCTGGCAGACGGGGCCGCGGTCTCCGGCTCCGATCTCAGGGAGTGCCAAGAGATCAAGACGCTTCGACAGGCGGGGGCGGCGATCGAACTGGGACACCATCCGCGCCACGTCGATCGGCCACTCGACGGCGTCATCGTCTCCTCGGCGGTTGCCACAGACAACGTGGAAGTCATCGCGGCAAAGAAGCGTGATGTCCCCATCGTCTTCCGCCTCCATGCGCTGGCGTCCTTGCTGGAGCGATATCGAAGCGTCGGCATTGCAGGCACACATGGGAAATCCACTACGTCAGCCATGACGGCGACGATTTTCCGCGAGACGCGGCGCGATCCGAGCTTCCTGATCGGTGCTCAGTGCCCCGCGCTCGGTGGGAACGCACATCTCGGAACAGGAGACTGGTTCGTCGCCGAGATCGACGAGAGTGACGGTCTGTTCGTCGCGGTTCGTCCGACGATCGCCGTGGTCACGAACATCGGGAAGGATCACCTCCAAACCTATCGAGGACTCGAAGAGATCGAACGGGCGTTCGGACACTTCGTGGCGCAAGCGGAGCGACCGGTACTCGCCGTGGATGATCCGCACGTGGCCAAGCTCGCGCGAACCGTGCCGCGAGCGATGACAGTCGGACTGAACGATTCGGCGCGACTGCGGGCGGTGAACGTCCGCCACCTGCAGTTCACGATGACCTTCGACCTTGTCCTCGATGAGCGACATGTGACGTCCGTCCGTCTTCGCGCACCCGGAGAGCACAATGTACGGAACGCGCTCTGTGCCCTTGGGGCTGCCCACGTGGCGGGCATCGACCTTCGAGAGGCGTCCCACGCTCTGGAATCTTTCGCACTTCCGCATCGGCGGTTCGAGTTGCTCGAGGAGAACGGCGTTACTGTGATCGACGACTACGCGCATTTGCCCGAGGAAGTGGAAGCGACGCTGAGCGCCATCCGAGCCGGCTGGCCGAATCGTCGCGTTGTCGCCGTCTTCCAACCTCACCGGTACTCGCGGACACGTGACTCGGGAGACGATTTCGGCTCCGCATTCTCGCAGGCTGACGTAGCAATCGTGACGGAGATCTACCCGGCGCGCGAGTCTCCCCTTCCCGGCGTCACATCGCAACTCGTCGTCGACGCGATTCGGTCGATGACGAGCGCTCAAGTCCATTCGATTCCTGACAAGGAAAGCGTCGTCGCGTTCCTCGAGGCGAGCATCAGACCTGGCGATTTCATTGTCAGTTTCGGTGCTGGTGACATCTGGACAGTCACGGAGGAGCTGGCGACGTTCTTGACCGAGGGCCGATTCCTGGAATCGCAAAGACAGACTCCTTCGGAATAGCACAATCTCCAGTCCTAGTCTCGCGTTGACGTGCCTTGAGGCCGCATCCGAAGCAAACCTCACGTATGCTCAGTATGCTCCTTCATCCCCCGATCTCGCATCGCGGGTGAAATGCCGCAGTAGGTCGGCGGTCGGCCTTCCGATGGAAACAGCTACGAACCCGCAGGATCTTGCCTAATTCATCGTTCCGAAACGCGGAGCGAAGAGCGCTGAGATCTGCAAGACAATTGACATTGCGGCACAAAAGCTGTATAAAGATCGGACGTTTCGCTCGTTCCAGAGTGAGGTCAGTGACGGGTGAAGGAGGGGAAGGACAGGCGGAGAGCTGTTTTTTGCACTGTCGTCGTAGGGGGGGTTCTGATTTCTGCTGCCGCCATCACTCTATATGCGCCGTGGCTAGGCTTCTTTGGCCTTCGTCAGATCAGCGTCTCTGGGAACCAGCATGTCTCGGCTGAGGCAATCGGGCGGGCGGCCGGAGTGCAGCATGGTCTTCCGTTGTTGACGATCTCGCTTTCCAAGGTTTCAGCTCGAGTAGCTTCTTTCCCTTGGGTTCAACATGTTTCAGTGAGTCGGTCGTTTCCGCACGGATTGCGTATTCGAGTTGAGGAACGATCCCCGATCGCTTGGATTCGTCTTCCCGACGATGGAGCATGCCTCACCGTGGGTGAGGGAGGCGTGATCGTGGCCTCGGAGTGCGTGAGCCGAGCCTCGACCGTTGAGCTGCAAGGGGCGGCCCTATCAGGCATTACGCCGGGGGAACGCCTGGCCGACGAGCGGATCGTCGACCTCATTGAGGCTCTGCGCGCGACGAATCTATCCGACATGAACATCCAGCGGATCGACGTTACCGATCCGTCTTCGATTGTCCTGGATACGGAGCCGGGCCTTCGGGTCCTGCTGGGGACGATCGATTCGCATGCACGGCGAGTCGATGCACTCGCTGCATTGAGTCGTACGATCGACCTCGGCGAGTACCGAGTCATCGATCTGCGGCTCGAGGGGGAAGCTACACTTGTGACCTGGTAAGGCGGTGAAGAGATGAGAAAAGAACGGATCGTCGTCGGACTCGACGTAGGCACGACCAAGGTGGTCGCCCTCGTTGGGAACGTTGTCGATGGGGTCATCGAGATCATCGGAATGGGGCGGGCGGACTCTCACGGTCTGGAGAAGGGCGTCGTCGTCGACATCGGACGGACGATTTCATCGATTCGGAAAGCCGTCGAGGAAGCGGAGAACATGGCGGATGTTCGAGTTGACGCCGTCTACGTCGGGATCGCCGGAAAGCACATCACGTCGATCAACAACAGCGGGACGGTCTCGATCAACCGGCCGGACCGCATCATCGCAGACGACGATGTACGACGCGTCGTGGAGACGGCCCAAGCGATTCAGATCCCACCGGAAAGCGAGATGATTCACGTCATCCCGCGGCAGTACATCGTCGATGGCCAGGATGGGATCACCGATCCGGTAGGCATGACGGGGACGCGCCTCGAGGTCGACGTCCACATTGTGACCGGCGCCATCACCGCCGTGCACAACCTGGTCCGATGCGTGGAGAACCTTGGGATCGGCATCCGGCAGATCGTCCTCGAGCCGATCGCGTCGTCGCTCGCCGTCCTCTCCTCTGCGGAGAAGGAGCTCGGGGTCATCCTGATGGACATCGGCGGGGGCACGACCGACATCAGCGTCTTTCGCGGCGGTGACATCTGGTTCTCGAAGGTCGTACCGATCGCCGGCGAGCACATCACCAACGACATCACGGTCGGTCTGCAGACGCCGATTGAAGAGGCCGAGCTGGTCAAGAAACAGCACGGCAGCGCGTTGGTCGACAGCGTCGGTGAGGACGACAAGATTGAAGTTGCCACGATCGGAGGCGATGAGAAGAAGCTCGTCTCGAAGAAGAAGCTCGCCAAGATCATCGAGCCGCGCGTCGAGGAGTTGCTCGACCTCAGCATGCAGGAAGTCGAGGACGCCGGCTATCGCGACCTCGTACCGGCAGGGCTCGTCCTGACGGGAGGGACGTCGTTGCTCGACGGACTCGCCGAGTTCGCTACGCAGCGCTACGACATCGCGGTCCGCCGAGGCAAGATTCCACAAGGGATCCACGGTTTACGGGACATCGTCGAGTCCCCGATCTATGCCACGTCAATCGGGCTCCTTCGCTATGCGGTGGAGACGAGAGACTTCAAGAAACCGGAATTCAGCGAGTCCAGGCGATCTTCGGTCATCAGCAAGCTGTTCGCGTGGTTCAACCGATTCTTCCGGGGGTAGTCGATGGCTGAGCAGCTGAACTTCATGTCCCCAGCGCGCTTGATGGTCGTCGGTGTGGGCGGCGGCGGCGGCAACGCGGTCGATCGCATGTTCGACACGTCGGTGAACGGCGTTGAGCTTGTCGCCGTGAACACGGACGCGCAAGTGCTCGATGTCGTTCGATCGCACCGAACGCTTCAGATCGGACGGAAGTTGACGAACGGGCTCGGAGCCGGCGGGAACCCGGAAATCGGGCGCCTCGCTGCGGAGGAGAGTCGGGAAGCCATCGCTGACTTGCTCAGCGGCGTGGACATGGTCTTCATCACCGCGGGGATGGGCGGCGGAACGGGAACCGGTGCCGCGCCGGTCTTCGCTGCGCTGGCCAGGGAAGCCGGTATCCTGACGACGGCCATCGTGACCCGCCCGTTCTCGTTCGAAGGGGTCGCGCGAGCGGAGAAGGCCGAATCCGGCATTGCGAGGCTTGCGCAAGGCGTCGATGCGCTCATCTGCATTTCCAACGACAAGCTCCTCAAGGTTGCGCCGGCGGAGACGCCGATCATGCAAGCCTTCGAGATTGCAGATGAGATCCTGCGACAGGGGGTCGAAGGCATCTCTGATTTGATCACCGTCCCCGGGATGATCAACCTCGACTTCGCCGACATCGAGAGCGTGATGCGCGGAGCGGGCACGGCGATGATGGGAATCGGGGAAGGCCATGGCGCGGGCAAGACCAAGGAAGCGGCGCGGAATGCCATTTCGTCGCCTCTGCTCGACGGATCGATCCGTGGCGCCCGGAAGGTGATCATGAACATCACCGGCGGATCGGATCTCACCCTCGAAGAGGTCACTGAAGCAGCATCGCTGATCCGCGAGGCCGTCTCCGACCGTGCCGACATCATCTTCGGAACGGCGATTCGCGATGGGACTGATTCCGTGCGCTTGACGGTCATCGCCACCGGCTTTTCTGTCGCCTACGGCGTCGACGAAGAAGAGGGATCCGCGCTATCGAACGAGTCCATGCTGGCACGTCTCGAGCAGGAGAGCCGGGGCGGCGTAGACGACTTCGACATTCCGACGTTCCTCCGGCGCGGGCGAAGGACGCGCGATGAGCCTCCGAGGCCGCCGTGGGGAGAGCCGCGCGAGCGCGAACCGGACAACGCTGCTCGAGTAGCGAACGCGTAGAGTCACCGCACACTCACGCTGGTCACAAGTACGAAGCCCCCGAACTCGGGGGCTTTCTACTGCCAGAGGTGGGGGTCGAACCCACACGACCCAAAGGGCCACGGGATTTTGAGTCCCGCGCGTCTGCCAATTCCGCCACTCTGGCGATCTGCGCCATCTTACACAGGGTCGCGGCCGGGGTCCATCGCTTTCCCGACACGTGACGAGCCAGCTCCAAGGGTGATATTCGTTACCGACGCATACTGCTGGTTTCTCGTATGATGGTTCCAACCGGAAACGGAGCCGAAGCGCAAGATGAAACAGGGGAACCGTCGACTGGAGAACCTCTGGAACGCTCATCGGTCGACAGGCATGGTCGTTGTGAAGCAGACGTTCGTCCCCGATGGTGGCTGCGAATCGTCCGCCATGAGAAGAGTGACAGAACCGCCATGTTCTCTGGTATCCTCTGCAGTTCTCGGATACGGCGACCGAGGCCGGCCGCAGTTCGGGACGAGCGAGGTGTTGCGTGGTAGAGTACGTTGGCAGGTACCCGGAGTAGGGACGTACAGCGGAGATGTTGCGTGGGTGGACATCTCGGGTGAGCCTGGTTCCGCTTCGGCGATGTTCTAGGGAGGCTAGCGTGGCAACGCAAACTGGGAGGTTGTTTCGCAACGACTGCCCCATTCCATTCGAGGATTCTCCCCGCGTTGCCTTCAGATCTCGGCCGCGGGCGATTGCTGGTGCGTTTCTTCTTGGGCTGATGATGGGGCTGTTCCCGTTGGCGGCAATCGCGGCGGTGCCGGTCATCAACAACGTTGTGATTGTGAACGTCGGTGTTATCAATGTGGGCACGACGGCAACCGCAGAGATCCTTGTGCAATCCGACTCGGCGACATTCACGCTGGACGCGAGCAGCGACATCGGGTCCTACGGTCTCTTGCTGGGCACGTTCGCAAAGGACACCGACGAAAGATACACGGTCGACTTCGTCGTCGACGAAGGAGAGAACGACTACGCTGCCGGGACACCGATTCCTGTTGACATCACGCTTTGGGACGGAGTCGACAGCGGCACGGGGCCTGCGTCCATCACGTACGGAAGCGACATCGACGCCCACTCTCCGGCCAAGCCGGCACCGCCTGATCTGCATGATGCGAGTGACAAGGGTTATTCGAATACCGACAACGAGACGAACGAGAACCTGCCTACGTTCATCGGTGTCAATGGTGCCGTTGAAGGGAACAGCACGGTGCGTCTCTATCGAGGAGGAAGCACGCTTCTCGGAACGACGCCTGCAAACGCAGATGGAGCCTGGTCCATTGCCAGTGCTTTGATCCCAGACGGCACACACAGCATCACGGTCACTGCGACGGACGCTGCCGGGAATGTCAGCGTAGCGTCGGACCCGCTGCCGAACGTGGTGATCGATATCCAAGATCCGGACGACCCCGGCAATCGTGCTCCGGCCGACGGTGCGTGGGTCAACGCGACACCGCCATCTCCCTTGTTCACGTGGACTGCTCCGGCGGACAACGGCGACAGCGGAATCCGCAACTACAGGGTTCAAATCTGGGGGCCCGCGACGCGCAACTACTACACGGAGAATCTCTTCTACGATCCGGTCCTCGGGAGCGATGGAACCTACACGTGGCGGCTGTATGCCATCGACGAGGCCGGAAACAACGGCGATGCAGGAGCGTCCACATGGACGGTGAAGATCGACTCAAAGATTCCGACGCCGGTTGTGGATCTAGCCGACAGCTCGGACACGGGATCGGACAACAGCGACGACCTCACCAACGATACGACGCCGACATTCCGCGTGAGCTTCGACAGCGCCGACGCGTCGCTGGGCGACGTGGTCGAGTTGCTCTTGGACGGCGGTTCGCTGGCGAGTGCCGTCACGAAAGCGCTCGACGCTGCAGACATCGCCGCGGAATACGTTGACCTGACGGTGACGGACGGGGACCTCGGGATCGATGGGACCAAGACGATGACCGCAGCAATCAGCGACGCCGCGGGCAACCAGGCGACATCGGCGGCCCTCTACATCGAGCTGGACACTACAGCGCCGACCGTGACGGCCGGGAACATCTCGATCAGCGGCGCGACGGGGACGGCCGGTGCGTACAAGTTCGGTGACACGGTGACAGCCAGCTGGGACGACAGTGGGACCGGCGACAACAACGGAGACATCGCCACCGTGTCGGTGAACTTCGGCGAGTTTGCCGCGGGGGTGCCGGTCGACGCGACCGACCCGGACACGGACGACATCTGGACGACGGCAGCGCAGGGACTGGACCCGATGGACCTGACCGACCGGAACGTGTTCGTCACCGTCACCGACGATGCCGGGAACGTGACCGGACCGGTGGAAGACAACGCGAATGCGGTCGTCGACACGATCGTTCCCACGGTGACGGCCGGGAACATCTCGATCAGCGGCGCGACGGGGACGGCCGGTGCGTACAAGTTCGGT
>CAZMYM010000003.1:90844-129800 GCA_964570515.1 uncultured Thermotogae bacterium
GACCGGACCGGTGGAAGACGACGCGAATGCGGTCGTCGACACGATCGTTCCCACGATCGACTCGGTCACTTCGACAACGGCCGACGGCTACTACAAGCTCAACGGCAGCATCAACGTGACGGTCAGCTTTTCAGAACCGGTCACCTGTAGCGGCGATTTCTTCAGTGTAACGCTGTCTACGAGTGACGTCGTGCAATGGGGCTCCTTCGCTCTGAGCGGTGTGATTGACACCACCTATCAGGTGGGCGCGGGCGACAACAGCTGCATGCTGGATGCCACCAACGTGGATCTCTCTGCCGGGGAAACGCTCCGTGATGATGCTGGCAACGATACCGGGGTGACGCTGCCGGACACGACAATCGCCGACGGATCGAACATCACCGTCGATACCACCATCCCGGCGATCGGCGCGATCAGCATCTGGACCGACGACGACAGGCTGGATGAGAACTGCGAGGAGACGGTCAGTTACTCGGTGACGATCACCGACAATTGCTGCATCGACATTGACGCAAGCCCGGTCACGGTGACGCCGGCGGCGACGAACGCCAGTGTTTCCGGATTGACCATGACGCTTACGCCGGACACGGGCAAGGTGACGTCGGTGCTCGTCTCGGGAATGTTCGTCGTCTCGGTGACCGATGCGTGTTCGTCGGTTCCGTCGGTCCAGATTGACGTCGTCGACTGCGCTGGAAACACAGCAACGCGGACCGACTCAGGCCCGACGCTCACGGACCCGATTGCCCCGACGTTCCAAAGCTTCACCGTGACGCCGGACGACGGTTTCGTCGACGGAAACTGCAAAGAACTCGTCGACTTTCAGGTAGACGTGCACGACAATTGCTCGATCGACATCGATGATTTGGCGGCGATTGTCGTGACCACATCGGCGACGAACGCGTCGACGTCGGGGTTGACGTGGAGTGCGGACAAGGTAGGTCTGCAGACTGACTTCACAGTGACGGGGTCGTTCACAGTCGAGGGTCTCCTCGGCTGTCCGGCTGTTCCGACGGTCGAGGTGCATGCTACCGACTTGTGTGGCAACCTGGCGTCGACATCCGAGGACGGTGCAGGCATCTGGGACGACATCATCCCGGTGATCAACGACCTGAAGTTCAACACCAACGACACGTATGCCTTCGAGAAGACCGTGCCGTATCTGGTCGACGAGTGCGGGCTCGTCGTCGTCTACTTCTCGGCGAACGTGACGGACAACTGCTGCATCGCTCCAGGCAATGTGAACGTGAGCGTGACGTTGCCCATGGAGGCGAATGAAGGTTTCGCGATTCTGGAAGATATTGTGGTAAATCCCGTTCCGAACGGCCAAGACCGCGTGGACATCACCGGCCATGCCGTTGTGCGGTGTCTGGAGAGCTGTCCTCCCAACGTCTGCATGTCTCGGATGCAGGTGGACGTAGCGGCGACCGATTGCTGCGGCAACGTAGCCGATCCGGATGCGACCGGGTTGGGCGAGGGTTTGGTGAACGATGACATTCTTCCCATTCCGCGCGATGATCCGCGCCAGGACATGGTGCTGGATGAGAGCGCGGTGGTCGATCCCCTTGTGGAGGTCAGACTGGATGAATTCGGCACCTACCGCCTCATCCTGCGCGAGAACACACCGGTACGAATCGACGTGATGGGGAATGACGCCGACAACCTCAGCCACAATGCGGCGCATCCGTTCCTGCCCTGCGTTCAGTGCGGGTCGTGTGGCGGTCAGACAAGGTGTTGTGCGGTCATGTACATCCACGAGATCGTAGAGCCTCCGAGCTATGGGACGGCCACCATCGAAGATGACACGGGGAACTGCCATGGCGGCACAGTCATTCGCTATGCTCCTGACCACGGACGCTTGGGGCCCGACTACTTCACGTACCGAACGCGGGATGCATTCGGCAACGTGTCCTCCGTCATCGCGACCGTCTATCTGCAGACCGTCGAGGAGACGGTGATGGAAGACGTGGCGATCATCGCCTGCTCGGGGGAGCCGACGGAGTTCGACGTCGTCGCCGCAGACCTATGGGTCGACCGCGATCCGGCGGTGATCACGTTCGGATTCGAGATCGTCGACGGGCCCTCGCACGGAGTTGTTGTGGGGGATCCAACACAGATCACACTCTCGCCGCCGAGCCTGGGACCGGATCCGAACACGGGAGAACTCGTGCCGACGCTCGACTTCACCGAGGCGGCGAGGATCCGGCTGACCTACACGTCGACGGTCGGCCACATCGGCCGGGACTCGATGATGATCCGGATTGACGACCCATTCGGTGCGTTTGCCATCGCGAGGGTCGACATCCGCGTGATCGAGTGCGCGCCTGGCGCAGGGGCGGTGCCGACAATCGAGGTGGGACAAGATGTCGTCCTTCCGATCATCGTGCCTGAGTCGTTCGCAGTCGTGGCTGAGACGTCGCCGGGCGCGGTCCTTCTGATGTCGACCGAGGACGGCCTGATCTACCCCGGTGCACTGAGCATTCTGTGGAGCGAAGAGATGCATCGGTATGTCCTGTTTCTCCATACAGGAACGATGCCTCTCGGAAGATACTCGCTGACGATCCCACTGGGGAACGGCGATCACGTCGAACTGATCATCGAAGTGGGTGAGACCGAGTGACGGTGCGAGGGCTTTGGGTTGCTGTGCTCTTGGTCGTTTCGGGCAGTCTGACCGCGTGGGCGAACGTGGCTCCAACGATGGCCGATCAGTACGTCGCGACCGTCCAGAACGTGCCGGTGACGTTCGAGCTTCGAGCGGAGGATAGCGACATCGACCCGCTCGATTCCACTTCGGAACAGCTGGCTTTCGTCGTCCTCGAGGGACCTTCCCACGGGATTCTGATCGGGGACCTCGCGGACGTCCTCTACGCCGAACCCCACTACGGGATCGTCGAGCTGACCTACACGGCGGCTGACGGATACGTGGGGACCGATTTCGTGGTGGTCTCGGTGACAGACCTACACGGAGAGGCGGCCTCAGGGACGACAACGATCGAGATCGACGTTGCGCCGCGGCGTTCCGAGGGGCTGCTTTCCGGCAACTGGAACACCGAGGTCACGTTCAACGTGCAGAGCGCCGAGATCACCGTCTTCCGCACGCAGCTGACTGAGGTCTACCGACTCGACCACTTCACGGTGAAGGGGATTGTCGACCTAAAGATGGAGACGCTCGGCGCCGTGAAGACGTTCATCTTCGACGCGCTTCGCCTCATCACGGACATGACGTTGGGGGGCTTCGCCATCAGCTCGACGCTCGAGTTCGACCCCGACGCGCCGGGGCCGTCGGCCAACCTGTTCGACTACTGGCGAACGACGACTGATTTCGTCTTCCTCGGCGTCGACTTCGCGCACACCTTGTATCTCACGCGCCCCCAGACCGCGTCGTACCAGACGATTGCCATGCAGAGCGGATTCAACGGGGTCTCAATCTCGGACACCGTTCGGATCGGGTTTGACAGCGACTGCAATCTCATCTTGGCGCGCAATGACGCCATCCTGTCGTGGAGTTGGTGCGACGTCGACCTGCGGGCATCGTTGGCCATGACGTGCGCAGGATTCGAAAAGGCGGTGTTTACGGCTGCGGGGATTCCGGTGCCATCGGTAGGCCTGTTGCCCGAAGACGTGACCCTCGACTTCGCCGTGACGTTCGAGTTGGAGAGGAAGTCATTCTCGGCTGAGCTGGACTGGAGCCCTGACTGGCTCGGCTGCATACGTCTGATGGCGGAGTTGGAGACCTCGAGCGTCGTCTATCCTGCCGGGAACAGCGAGACGGTGACGGGGATCGTGATCTACGGCCTCAAGCTGGAATGCGAGGTCCCGCCGGGCGTCTCGTTCGTGTCTGCGACGTCGTTTGACAAGAACTACAACTCGAAGGTGACCGGTCTGACCGACTACTTCGAGGTGATTCGACTCGCCGGAGATCTTGTTGGCTGCTGCGGCGTCCCAGGCTATTGGGGCATCTCGACGTACTTCTACAGCAGCTCGAGTCTCCTGTTCGACTGGGGGATGACGATCGCGTCGTTTGACCTCGGACTGAGCGACCAGCTCAGCTTCTCGTTCGATTTGGCGATTCACTCCGGCGAACTCACGCTGAGTCTGCCTTGGACCGAGATCTCGGTCGGCTGGACCGTGCGCTGGTAGTCGGGCCTTGCGGTGGCTACACGAGGAGAGCGCCAGCCTCCCCGTCCGTCAGCCATGTGACCTCACCATCCGTCGGTCGGACAAGCGCCGCCGGGAGATCCGCTCCGCGCTTGCTCCGAGACACGGCGTCCGACTTGTCACTTCCGACCACGAGAAACTGCACATGCCGCGATGCGTTGATCAAGGGAAGCGTCATCGTGAGCCGCCACGCCGGGTCGGACGAGACGTGCACCGGCAGGATCCATCGTTCGGTTTCCGTGAGCGCTTGATGGCGTGGGAAAAGCGACGCCGCGTGCCCGTCTGCGCCCATTCCGAGGAGGACGAGATCGAAGCGCCCCGCCTCACCGAGCGTTCTGCGAACAAGGATCTCGTAGGCGTCGGCGGCTTCCAGCGGCGGCTTCTCGCCCTCGATTCGGTGGATCTGCTCTGTCGGGACCGCAACACGGTCGAGCAGAGCACTCCGCGTCGCTGCGTAGCTGCTCGCGGGATCGTCGGGCGGGACACATCGCTCGTCGGACCAGAAGACGTGCACGGACTCCCAGTCGAACGCCTTCGAACGGGCCAGGCGCTCGTAGAGGGGGATAGGCGTCGATCCGCCCGACAGCGCGACGAGGAATCGGCCTCGCTGGCGTACGGCCTCCCCCGCGAGGGTCTCGAATCCCCTCGCGGCGTGGTCGTAGAGCGCGTCGGCTTCCGTGAACGCGATCGTCTTCATTGACCCTCGACCTCGCAGCACTCGTCGAGCCAGCGACGGCGGGAATCGTTGAACAGATTGGCTGCCTCGTTCGGACCCCACGATCCTTGCGTGTACTCGAACGGTTCGATCTCAGATCGGAGGAGCGCGTCAACGATCTCCCACGATCGCTCAATTTCGTCGCTCCGAATGAACAGAGACGGATCGCCGCAGAGCGCGTCGAGGAGAAGCCGCTCGTAGGCGTCCGGCAGCGCATCATCTCCAAGCCGGTCTTCGAATCGGAAGACCATGTCAGCGGGCTGCGTCAGCATTCCGGCTCCGAGAAGCTTCGTTTGAAACCGGAGATGAACGCCCTCGTCCGGCTGAATCTTGAGGGAGATCCGGTTCGGCGCAGGCGCCGCTCCAGGGAAGAGCCGATGCGGTACACCGCGGAACTGAAGCGTAATCTCGGTCGTCTTCTTCGCCAGCCGTTTCCCGGTGCGAAGGAAGAATGGAACCCCCTCCCAACGCCAGTTGTCGATCGACAGACGCAGCGCAGCATACGTCGGCATCCGCGAGGAGGCCGCGACGCCTGCCTCGGAACGGTATCCCGAGTACTGCCCGAGGCAGACATCCTCAATTCCGATTGGGCGGACCGCGTCGAGCACCTTCACCTTCTCGTCGCGGAGCGCGCGCGGGGTGGCCGCGCTCGGCGGTTCCATCACCACCAACGCGACCAGCTGAAGGAGGTGGTTTTGGACGATGTCACGAATCACGCCGCTGCGGTCGTAGTATCCGGCTCGCTGCTCGACACCGACGGTCTCGGCAACCGTGATCTGAACGTGATCGACGTAATCCCGGTTCCAGAGCGGCTCGAAGATTGCATTGGCAAAGCGGAAGGCGAGGATGTTCTGTACCGTCTCCTTGCCGAGGTAGTGGTCGATGCGGTAGACCTGCGTCTCATCGAACGCATCGTGGATGAGGCGATTGAGCGACTGCGCGCCCGCAAGGTCGTCACCGAACGGTTTCTCGAAGACGATGCGCCGCCATCCCTCCTCGGCGCGAGCTAGACCTGCCCCACGTAACCCGCGAACAACGTCGGGGACGGCCGGAGGGGGGATCGCCAGGTAGTAGAGGAGGTTTCCCTCGGTCGCCCCCGCGAGCGACGCGGAACGGACACGCTCGGCGAGGCGAGCGTAGCCTTCGGGCGTCGCGAGCGACGCCTGGAAGTAGCTGAACTGCCCCTCGAAGCGCGACCAGAGGTTGCACAGCTTCGGATCCGGTTTGAGTCGAGCGTAGTCCTCGACGCCATCGAAAACACGGGCGCGGAAATCCTCGTCGGACATCGCCTGCCGTCCGATGCCCAGGATCCTGGTTGCCGCGCTCAATCGGCCTGCGCAAGCGAGACTGTGAAGGGCAGGAGCGAGTTTGCGATGTGTCAGATCTCCGGATGCGCCGAAGATTACGATCGTGGCGGGCGGCGCCTGAGAAATCGCCCGCGTTGGGCGCGGGGCGTCCGCTTGGGCAGTCACGGCGCGATCACTGCGGTCCAATCCTGACCCCGCTCGAAGCGGTAGACCCCTTGATCGCCGGCGACGATGAGATCCGTCGTCAGGTCGAGAAACAGGCCGTGCGCCGCGATCCCGGGCCGTCGGTCCAGCAGCTGAGCGAGCTCGTACGGATCTTCGATCCCGGGCCATCGGCAATCGAGGATGATGTTCCTCTCATCGGTGAGAAACGGGTTGTCTCCCCCTCGACGTGTCACGGCCGCGTCGAGGCCCTCCAAGTACTCCGTTTCGGACGCCTCCGCCACGGGGACAACCTCAACGGGCAGCGCAAACCGCGTGCCGAGCTGCCGGGAGAGCTTCGATTCGTCCACGATGATGATCTCGCGACGGCTTGCGAGAGCAACGGTCTTCTCCCGTAAGAGGGCGCCGCCCCCGCCCTTGATCAGATTCATGCCGGGATCGACTTCGTCGGCGCCGTCGATGGTCAGGTCGACGGTGCGATGCGCATCGAGCGATGTGAGGGGGATTCCGAGGTCTCTCGCCATTTCGGCGACCGCGTTCGAGCAAGGCACGGCAGCGATGTCGGCGAGCTCTCCAAGTTCGAGACGTTCTGCAATCCGGCGAACGGCGAACGCGGCTGTCGAGCCGTGCCCGAGGCCGATGATCATCCCTGATTCGACGAACTCCGCAGCGCGTTCGGCGGCCTGTCTCTTGTAGGTCGCGATCGGATCGTCGGGCATCTCAGTATCCTGTCTGTCCGCGGAACCGCGATTCATGAGAGACCTTGTGCAAGCTCCTGTAGTTGAACAACCGTCTGCCCACGTCGAAGTCGGAGCGTGATCACGCGCCGACCGGCATCGACGAGCGCCTGGCGGTCTCCGCCAGCCTGTGCGGCAATCAGCGTTCCGAACGTGAGTGCCGATGCCTCCTCGCCCGCCTCGTTCGGGATCGGCACGTCGCGCTCGGGATCGGCGATGAACTGGATGAACAGGCCGTTTCCACGATCGCCTTTGTGCAGTTGCCCAGTCGAATGCAGGAAGCGAGGGCCAAACCCGGCGGTCGTCGCCATCTTCCGCTCGTCCCGAATCGCCGTGCGGACGGCGCGCAGCGCGTCGACGACCTCCTTCCTCGGCGGGAGATAGGCCTGAAGGGCGACGTAGTCCCCGACGTTGGCGGCATCCAGGAGGCGGTGGACAACATCTGCCGTAGGGTCTTCGGTCGTCACCTTCCGTAGCGAGCCTGTTCGTTGGTACTCACTCACCATCTCGCGCGCGAGAACCTTCGCCGCTTCAACGTTCGGCTGATCGAACGGGTTGATCCGGAGGATGTGGCCTGCGATTGCCGTGGCCAGCTCCCAGAGGAAAAACTGCTCGCCGAGCGCGCAACGGTCCAGGAGGTCCATGCGCGCGACGGGATGACCGACTCTAGCCAGTTCCTCGACCGCTGGGTCCTGGGCCGCATCCCGTGCGAGACGGAGGTGGACGAAGACGCGATCCGTCCCATAGACGTCCGGCGACCCAACGGGCTCTCCGACCACGGGGACGAGTCCCGTTCGATCCTTTCCGGTGCTCTCGGCGAGCATCTGCTCCACCCAGTTCCCGATGCTTGAAACCTTATCCGAAAGGATGAACGTGACCTTATCGCGGCCCTCTTTCGCTGCGGCGCCAAGGAAAGCGCCAAGGCTTGCCGCCGGATTCTTTTCGAGATCCGCCTCGCTCGCACATGCTCGGGAAACCTCCTGAGCACGCCGTAAGAGCTCCGGAACGTCTATGCCTAACAGAGATGCAGGCACAAGTCCGAAGTGAGAGAGCGCCGAGTACCGCCCGCCGAGGTTCGGGTCGCTCTCAAAGGTCTCTCGGAAGCCGTGGCGGCTGGCTACGTCAATCAACGGGCTTCCCGGATCGGTGATTGCGGCGAACTGCCGTCCCGGGGCGCTGGCTCCAGAAGCCATCACCCGGTTGTAGAAGTACCGAAACAGGGAGAGCGTCTCTGTCGTTGTCCCCGATTTGGTCGCGACAACGAAGAGCGTCTTCGTCAGATCGACCTCCTGCTCGATCCTGCCTACAGCGTCCGGATGGGTGCTGTCGAGCACGAGCAGGGCCGGGTGGCCGCTCGCGTTTCCGAACGTGCCCGAGAACGTCTCCGGCGCGAGGCTCGACCCGCCCATGCCGAGGAGAAGGACGTGCCGAAAGCCATCCTCGCACACTCCTTCAACGAAGCGCCCAATGCGATCGAGTTTCTTCGGCATGGTTTCGGGCAGGTGAAGCCAGCCGAGGCGATTCGTGATCTCGGTCGGTCTGCCGCTCCAGACCGTGTGATCGTGCGACCAGATTCGCGAGAGAACGGAGTCTACCTTCATCTGTGCAAGGATTGCGGGCGTCCTCTTCAGCTGGTTGACAACATCGATCATCGAGCTATCCTTTCCCGCTGTGGCAGCAACGACTTCCGACACCATATCACAATCCGCTGGCCCTCTCAGCCATCCTTTAGGCTGGCCGCTGCGTGTTCTCCCACGGAATCCCCTTCGCCGGACGGGGCAGATGCAATGAACGATGCCAGGGTGACCCAAAGCGCGAGGTTGGGTTTGCCCGCCACACATCCTGCGGCCTCTACCCGTCGGCAGCGGGGCGTCACGCCGCAGAAGCCTTCAACCTAGATCAAGGTCTGCAGTGTCTCGGGATCGAAGATGTGGAGTGTATCGAGGTTCACGGACAGGTTGACCACGGCGTCTATCTCGACATCTCGATGTGGATCGAGGCTCGCCACCATCTGCACGTCGTCGACGTTCCCGTATACCAGGAGGGTATGCCCGAGCTGCTCTTTCACGGACACGTTGAGTGCGATCGTGTTCTCTCCCGCTTCGGTCGGCCCATCGAGTTCCTCCGGGCGGATGCCCATGATGACACGCTCGGGAAGATCCACGTGGGATTGTTCTGGATCTAGGGTAATGCGAAATGTGCTTCCAGACAGCGCGATTCGGCCGTTCTCCTTGGCCGCAGTCGCTGCGAGAAAATTCATCGCAGGACTTCCAATGAAGCCTGCCACGAACTGGTTTGCAGGGTGATCGTACGTCTCCTTGGGAGCCTCGTACTGCTGGATCACGCCATCTCGCATGACGGCAATCCGATCGCCGAGCGTCATCGCCTCGACCTGATCGTGCGTGACGTAGATGGTCGTCGTCTGGAGTTTCTTGTGAAGCTGCTCGAGCTCTGTCCGCATTTGCACGCGCAGCTTGGCATCCAGATTGGACAGCGGTTCGTCGAACAGGAAGACCTTCGGTTTCCGCACAATGGCCCGTCCGACCGCGACACGCTGGCGCTGCCCGCCGGAGAGCTCGCGAGGCTTGCTCTTCAGCTTGGCACCGATGCCGAGGAGCTCGGCAGCCTCGTTGACACGCTGCTGGATCTCCTTCTTCGGCGTCTTCCTCAACTTGAGACCGAACGCCATGTTGTTGTAGACGTCCATGTGTGGGTAGAGAGCGTAGTTCTGGAAGACCATGGCAATATCGCGATCCTTGGGGGCGACGCGATTGACGATGCAATCGCCAATCTTGATCTCGCCCTTCGTGATGTCCTCCAGGCCGGCGACCATGCGCAAGGTGGTCGTCTTGCCACAGCCGGATGGGCCAACGAGCACGGTAAACTTGCCGTCCTCGATCAGCATGCTGATGCTGTCCACTGCGATGAAGTCGCCGAATCGTTTCGTGATGTCCGACAGGGTCACTCCCGCCACACAAGCCTCCTTCCGGCGCACCGCAACGAGATCAGTTCAGCATACAGGGAGCCCGCCGGTAAGACAACTTGACAATCAGATGGCTCTTCTCCTAGTGTAGCTTTGGACTGATCACGCGGGGGTCCGGAAGTCTTCTGAGTGTCCGGGCCTCGGTGGTGTGCGGCACGGAGCTGATGGAAGTACGCGTGGAACGTTTCGACCGGATCCCGGTCGAAACGGGAACCGACAGGCGGGCGCCTACGGTGCTCCCGCGGTCTACGAGCGTTATCCACATCATCCGGCGCAGCAATCCAGGCGTGATGAGCGGCGGAGTTGTCAGTAGCAGTCAAGGAGGTGAGACGTGAAGCAAGCTGCGGCCGGCGCCGAAGCGCGGCCGCGGGCCCATCAGATGCACGCAGGGTTTAAGGAGGAGTCACATGCGAAAGCTTGCTGGTGGTTTGTTGATTGGACTCATGGGAGTGGCTCTCGTCTTTACGGTCGGTCTCGCACAGCAGAGAAGTCTTGTCCTGCAAGGCGAGATGGCAGATCAGGAGGCAGCCGCGATTGAAGCAGTACTTGACAGCTTCGAGGCTGCCACGGGTATCAAAGTAGAGACGGTTTGGACACGAGATCCGGCTCTCCTCACCACGAGGATCGCGGCCGGGAATCCTCCGGATGTCGTTCTCTTGCCGAAGCCTGGCCAGATGGTCTCGCTCGTCGGAGACGGCCTCCTGAAGGACCTCACGTTTATGAAGTCCCAACTGGAAAACGATTATGGCCAGGCGTGGCTGGACACGGGTACGGTCGATGGGACACTCTACGGCTTCTACATCGCGGTCTCGAACAAGAGCATGGTCTGGTACAGCCCGGCCCAGTTCGAGGTGATGGGCTACACGGTCCCGACGACGTGGGCCGAGTTGATCGCGTTGTCAGATGAGATCGTCGCCGACGGAGGAACGCCGTGGGCCATCGGGCTAGAGAGCGGTGGTGCCACGGGTTGGCCGGGAACCGACTGGATCGAAGACATCTTGCTCCGCACGGCCGGAGCGGCGGTGTACGACCAGTGGATCGCGCACGACATCGCGTGGACCGATCCGTTGATCAAGACGGCGTTCGAGTACTTCGGGGACATCGTTCTCAACGCGGACTACGTCTTTGGTGGAACGACCGGCGCCCTCACGACGAACTTCGGAGATTCACCGAACGATCTCTTCGTAGATCCACCGAACGCCTATCTGCACCACCAAGCGAGTTTCATCGAGGGCTTCTTCACCGCGGACTTCCCGGGTCTCGTGCCTGGCACGGACTACGGCTGGTTCGTCACTCCACCGATTGACGAAACGCTCGGGACCCCCGCGTTCGGCGGCGGCAATGTCGTGGTGACATTCAGCAACTCACCCGAGGCCCAGGCGCTGATGCGCTACCTCGCGTCGGCCGCCGTTCAAGAGGTGTTGGCGGCACGCGTCGGGTTCATCTCGGCGAACAAGAGCGTGAGTTCGAACGTCTATCCAAGCGACATCGTGCGCGCAATCGCTGATTCGCTCGTCAATGCATCGGCGTTCCGCTTCGATGCTTCGGACCTGATGTCGGAAGAAATCGGAGCCGCGTTCTGGAAGGCGGTCGTCGACTACGTAGGCGGCGAAGATCTAGACGCCGTGCTCGGAGACATGGAGGCCGCGTACTAGTCTCCCCGAGCTTTGCGAAGCAACGCCCATTCACAGGGCAGGGCGGGGACCCTGAGCCCAGGATCCCTGCCCCTCTTGGGGAATGGAGGTCTGGTTGAGCAAACGCAGCTTCTCTCACTGGCTCTACGTCGTTCCCGCCCTGGTCATTCTCGCCTTTTTTCTCGTCTACCCAGCCGTGCACACGATCATCCTCAGCCTGGGTGACAAGACCGGCGAAGGGTTCGCCGGGTTCTCGAACTACAGGTTTGTCTTCACGAATCGCACGATGCAGAGTGCGCTTCGGAACAACCTGCTATGGGTCGTGGTCTTCACTGCCGGGACTGTCGGACTCGGCCTTGCGATGGCCGTCCTGCTCGATCGTGTCAAGTATGAGCGAATCGCCAAGGCGATCATCTTCTTACCGATGGCGGTTTCCTTCGTCGGCTCCGGAGTGATCTGGAAGTTCGTCTACTCTTTTCGCCCGGCGACCGTCGCGCAAACCGGACTGCTCAACGGAATCGTCGTGGCATTGGGTGGGCAGCCCATCGGGTGGCTGATCGAGCGCCCATGGATCAACAACTTCGCCCTGATCTTCGTCGGAGTCTGGATCTGGACGGGCTTCTGCATGGTGGTTCTTTCCGCTACGTACAAGGGAATTCCGAAGTCACTGCTCGAATCGGCCCGACTCGACGGAGCGACCGAGTGGCAGGTCTTCTGGCGGATCACCTTCCCGCTCATGCGATCGACGATAGCGGTTGCCGCCACGATGATGCTCATCACGGTTCTCAAAATCTTCGACATCGTCTACGTGATGACCAACGGCAACTACGGAACGGAAGTGATCGCCAATCGAATGTACAAGGAGATGTTCCAGTTCAAGAACTTCGGGAGGGCGAGTGCCATCGCGGTCGTGCTGCTACTCGCGATTATCCCCGTAATGATCTTTAATCTGAAGAAGTTCCGAGAGCAGGAGGCAATTCGATGAGCCAGAAGATCGTGCGCGCCCTAACGAGGAGTCCGCTGCACATCGCGATCATCGCCATCTGCCTCGTATGGATGCTTCCATCTGTGGGTATGCTGATCAGCTCGTTCCGCCCGGCGGTGGATGTCGCGAGCACAGGGTGGTGGAGCGTCTTCCAGACACCCTTCAAGTTCACGCAGTTCACCCTGGCGAACTACGCCGAGGTCATCACAGATCAAGGAATGGGCCACGCGTTTGTCAACAGCCTGTACATCACGATCCCCGCGACCGTCATTCCGATCCTGATCGCCGCATTCGCTGCGTACGCATTCGCGTGGATGAAGTTCCGCGGACGAAACATCCTCTTTATCGTCGTTGTCGGCCTGCTCGTCGTCCCACTACAGATGACGTTGATCCCGATCCTGAGAATCTACAATCGATTGGGGCTCTCTGGCTCGTTCCTCGGAATCTGGTTGGCTCACACAGGGTATGGACTTCCTTTCGCCATCTACCTGTTCCGCAACTACTTCGGAGGGCTACCTCGCGACCTGTTCGAGTCCGCCTTCATCGACGGCGCGTCCCGGCTGAAGGTCTTCTTCAAGATCGTTCTTCCTCTTTCGGTCCCCGCCATCGCATCGATTGCGATCTTCCAGTTCCTGTGGGTGTGGAACGACCTGCTGGTTGCTCTCATCTACCTGGGTGGAACCGCGGACGTTGCTCCGATGACGCTCCAGGTGAGCAATCTCGCCGGCTACCTCGGACAGGACTGGCATCTGCTGACGGCGGCTGCCTTCGTGTCGATGGCGTTGCCGTTGGCCGTCTTCTTCGCGTTGCAGCGGTTTTTCGTCAGAGGTATCCTCGCTGGCTCCGTCAAAGGGTGACCACTGGAACCCGCGAGCAAACCCTCGGCACTGATGAAGGCGTAGTCTCCACGCTGCCTCTGGCTTATAGTTGACAGAGATACCCAAGGGAGGAGGGACCCCCTTGACTGGCCAGCCCCCACTCGCTGCCGTCATCTTCGATCTGGACGGTGTGATCACGTTCACAGCGTCAACGCATGCCGCCTCGTGGAAAAGGATGTTCGATGAGTTCCTCAAGAACCGATCGGAGGCGATCGGTGAGTTGTTCGTTCCGTTCGACCCCAAAGGCGACTACCTGACGTACGTCGATGGAATGCCGCGGATCGAGGGGGTCAAGAGCTTTCTCGCGTCCCGCGGGATCGTGCTTCCGGAGGGAACTCCCGATGAGCCACCGAGCGCGGATTCTGCTTGGGGCCTTGGGAATCGGAAGAACGAGGTGTTCAGAGAGGTGCTCGACGCTGAAGGCGTTGAGGTCGATGAAGCCGCGGTTTCGTTCATTCGCGAGCTCTTGGAGAGGGGCGTACGCGTGGCCGTCGCCTCATCGAGCAAGAACTGCCTGCCGATCCTCGAACGCGCGGGCCTCACGGACTTGTTCGAGGCTCGCGTCGACGGGGTCGTCTCGGAGGAGATCGGACTCGCCGGCAAACCAGACCCGGCCATCTTCCTCGAGGCGGCGAAGCGGCTCGGTGTCGAGCCAGGTGACTCGATCGTCGTTGAAGACGCCATCTCGGGTGTGCAGGCGGGCCGCGCGGGGCGATTCGGACTGGTGATCGGGATCGATCGAGGAGGCGTCGCTCGAGGGCTGCGAGAGAACGGCGCCGATCTGATCCTCGAAGGGTTCGATGGAGATTCCTTCAATCTGGTGGCCGCGTGGTTCGAGCATCGTCACGAGCGCCGCCCGTCGGCGCTCGCCGAGTGGCCCGCTCTCGAGGCGCGGCTTGGAGGGAAGCGTCTGGCGCTGTTCCTCGACTACGACGGGACGCTGACGCCGATTGTGAGTCGGCCCGAGTTGGCGGTTCTCACGGACGAGCAGCGGACGCTTGTGAAGCGGGTCGCTGAGGCCTTTCCGACGGCGATCATCAGCGGACGGGGCCGCGACGACGTCGAGCGGCTCGTTGGCCTCAATGAGCTAGCGTTTGCCGGGAGCCACGGGTTCGACATCGTCGGACCGGGTGGCGGTTCGGTCGGCCATCAGGTTGCCGACTGGGTCGAACCGGTCATGAGCGAGCTCGCGAAGAAGCTCGCTCATGTCGTTGATGGAATCGAGGGCGCCCTCCTGGAACCGAAACGCTACTCGGTCGCCGTTCACTACCGGTTGGTCTCCGAGGGCGAGATCCATCGAGTCGAAGAGGCCGTTGACGCGGTCGTCTTCACGGATGAGCGCTTGAGGAAGGCCCACGGGAAGAAAGTATTCGAGATCCGGCCAGGCATCGACTGGGACAAGGGGAAAGCGCTCTTGTTCCTGCTTGAGGCGCTGGGGCTCGATCAGGATGACGTTGTCCCGATCTACATCGGAGACGACGTGACCGACGAGGACGCCTTCGCAGCCCTCGTCGATCGAGGGATCGGGATCCTCATCTCGAAAGCGCCTCGCGCGACGGATGCGAGCTACTGGCTACAGGCGCCCTCGGAAGTGTACGCGTTCTTCGAGCGCCTCCTGGAGTGGAAGAAGACCGGTCGATGACCGACGGCTGGCGGCTTGTCTACGACGGATACGACCCTGAGCAGGAGCCGCTGCGAGAGGTGCTGTGCACGCTCGGAAACGGCGTTTTCGCCACGCGGGGCGCGGCGGAGTGGGCCAGGGATGACGGCGTTCACTACCCGGGAACGTACATCGCCGGAGGCTACAACCGGCTGACGAGCAAGATCGGCGGTCGTGACGTCGTCAACGAGGACCTTGTCAACTTCCCGAATTGGCTTGCGTTGACAATCTTGACGAGCGATGGCAAGGATCTTCTCGATCCCTTAACGGAATTCATCGACTACCGGCAGGAGCTCAATCTGCGCGCGGGCGTCCTCCGCCGAGTGTTCACAGCACGCGATGCCGAAGGTCGGGAGACGCGCTTTTCCTCGCGACGGTTCGTCCACATGGCGAGCCCCCACCTTTGTGGTATCGAGTTGGAGGTGGTGCCGCTCAACTGGTCGGCCGCGGTGGCGATCCGTTCGGGCATCGACGGGGCGGTGACGAACAACGGCGTTGCTCGCTATCGCGAACTCCGTGGGGACCACATCGCGGTAGAAGAGACGGGCGAGGAAAACGACGGCGTGATCTGGCTACATGCGCGAACGAAGCAGTCGGATCTCGGCGTCTGTCTGGCCGCGCGCACGCGGGTGTGGAGTGGCGAGAAAGGTATCGAGTCAACCGGGACCGTCTCGGGGAAGGTCAGAGTCGACGCTGTCTTCGAGCTTGATGCCGACGTTGGTTGTCCGATCCGCGTCGAGAAGATCGTGGCGCTACGCACGACACGAGATCCGGCGCTGGGCGACTTGGTCGAGGACGGCGTCCTGCTCGCTCGCCACGCCCCATCGTTCGAAGCGTTGGCAACCTCGCACCACGCAGCGTGGGACGCGCTGTGGGACCGGTATGACGTCGAGATCGACGTCGCGTCGGACGTCGACATCTCTCCGTATCCGATGCAGATGATTCTGCGGCTGCACACGTTTCATCTCCTGCAGACGGCGTCGCCCCACTCCGTCGGACTCGACGCCAGCGTTCCGGCGAGAGGTCTTCACGGGGAGGCGTATCGAGGCCACATCTTCTGGGACGAGATGTACCTGTTCCCGTTCTACCTGCAGCGCGACCCCGATCTAGCACGTGCCTTACTCCTCTACCGCTACAACCGTCTGGGCGCGGCTCGAGCCTACGCCGTCTCGGACGGGCGAGCCGGCGCGATGTTCCCGTGGCAAAGTGGGTCGAGCGGGCGAGAGGAGACCCAGGTCATCCACCTGAATCCCCAATCGGGTGCGTGGGATCCGGATCACAGTCATCTCCAACGACACGTCAGCGCAGCGATCGCCGTGAACGTTTGGTCGTACATTCGCACGACCGGTGATCGCACCTTCCTCGAGCGCTACGGTGCGGAGATGCTTGCCGAGATCGCCCGGTTCTGGGTGAGCATGTCGCGCGAGGGGGAGAAGGGCCAATTCGAGATCGTCGGCGTGATGGGTCCCGACGAGTTTCATGAGGCGTATCCCGGAGCGCCCGAAGGCGGGCTTCGGAACAACGCCTACACCAACGTGATGGCGATGTGGTGCATCGAGAAGGCACTTGCGGCGCTCGACCTGCTCGACGAAGGCGCGAGGGAAGCGCTCGCCGGGCGGATCTCGCTTGCCGCCACGGAGCCGGAGGCCTGGCGCAAGGTGATCTCCGGGATGACGATTCCCGTTCTTCCGAACGGGATGATCGAGCAGTTTGAAGGGTACGAGGATCTCGAGGAGCTCAACTGGGACACCTATCGTGCGAAGCATGGGAGCATCGGCAGGCTCGACCGGATTCTCAAGGCGGAGGGGGATTCGCCGAATCGATACAAGCTCGCCAAGCAAGCCGATGTGTGCGTGCTCTTCTACCTGTTCGATCGTGAGGAACTGACCGAACTGCTGCTGCCGACGGGATACGAACTGACCGACGCAAAAGCGCGAGAGACAACAGAGTACTACCGTCAGCGCACCTCCCACGGATCGACGCTGAGCCATCTCGTGTTTGCTGCGACGCTTGACAAGATCGACCGCAGCGAGAGCTGGTCGCACTTCGTGGAGGCCCTCCGAAGCGACGTAGACGACATTCAAGGGGGAACGACGCCAGAAGGGATCCACACGGCGGTCATGGCGGGAACGGTTCGTCACGTGATCGAGCGCTTCGCCGGTCTACGCCTCACGGAACAAGGGATCTCGTTGACGCCGAGGCTCCCGGAGGGGATCGATCGGATCCGATTCACGGTACGATGGCAAGGCGTTCTGGTGGCGATCGACGCCGGCCGCGAGCGGATCCGCTTCGAGGTGCCCACTGGCGCTGGATCGGCCGTTCCTGTTCGGGTGTATGGGGCCGACGCTCGAGTTGAAGCGCGGGAGCCGCTTGTCGTAGAGTACACGCCCGTGATCTAGATTCGCCTTCTCGTGTCCGGGTCCACGAAGGAGTCTGCGTGAGCGCACCCCCCGATCGGTCTTCGCTTCCGGTGAGGGGACTTGCGAACATCGCCGTCGTCTACGTGATCTGGGGGAGCACGTACCTCGCCATCCGTTTGGCCGTCCGTGAGGGCGCCGGGTTCCCCCCGTTCACCCTCGGCGCGCTACGGGTCTTGGCCGCGGGCGGGGTTCTCCTTGCGTGGGCCGCCGCGCGGGGAATGCGCGTCCGCCTGCAAAGGTCTGAGCTGATCACGCTCGCGATCGCCGGTCTGTTGATGTGGCCGGGTGGCAATGGGCTGGTCAACTGGGCCGAGCAACGCGCCGACTCGAGCTACGCAGCGCTGCTCATCGGGTCGATGCCGATCTGGGCCGCGACCATCGAGGCGATCTTGGACCGAAGGAGCCCTTCGCCGCGACTCGTTCTTTCGCTTCTCGTGGGGTTTGCCGGGGTGGGTCTGCTCACCGCTCCCCGGCTAGCACACGCCGGTGGAGCCGACGTGCTCTCAATCCTGGCTCTGCTGATTGCGCCAATCGTGTGGGCGGCCGGGTCGATCCTGCAGTTGCGAAGGCCGGTGGGGGTAACGCCGCTGGTGAGCGCAGCGTACCTGCATCTGTTCGGGAGCGTCGGATTCGTCGTGCTCCTCCTTGCGACGCGGGAGCCGCTTCCGACTCCAACGCTTGAAGCGTGGGGCGCGCTCGGATACCTGATTCTCGCCGGCTCGATCGTGTCGTTCACGTCGTACATCCGAGCGCTTCATCTGCTTCCGACCAGCGTCGCGATGACCTATGCCTACGTCAATCCAGTGATCGCCGTGATTCTCGGATGGATGATCCTACGAGAGCCGATCACGCCGCCGATCCTCGGCGGTATGGCGCTGATTCTGATCGGCGTCTGGGGCGTGTTCAGGGAGCGATTCGGAAGGAATGCGACGAGAGGCTCCGTCGGCCCATGATCTCGACGCCCTTCCGGAAGACGACATCGGCTTCCGGACGTCTCCCGGAAGCGGCTTGAGAACAAACGCGACCAGCGGGTTCGCCAGTCTGTGATCTCGACGCCCTTTCAGAAGGCCACATGATCCGTGATGTTCCGCGTGGCGTCCTTCGGCTGCAGGTACGTCCTGGCGGTGTTCCGGTCCTGCTCTTCGCCGACAACGATGCCGCAGAGGCTCGCTGCCAAACGAGCGGGCCTCCGCTACACCTGCAATTCGGAGCGAATCAGAGATTCAGAGCGTCCAGGATGATCCGGACGACGAGGAGTACCCAGCCGACGATGATTCCGATCCAGATGATCCGTCGAGCGAAATCGAGTAGCCCGAACAGGAGAAGAATCAGCGTGATGAACGCAAGATAGCCGATCGGCTTCTCGAGGATTGACGAGACTCTGTCCCCCGTGATCAGATTCAGAAGGTAGATCACGCCCTGCCCAAGATACGTCGCTGCGCTGTCGATGAACGTGAGGACCTGGTCAATGGCCGTCTCGGCCGTCGCCTGCACGGTGTCGGGAAGAACAGGTTGGTTTTGTGCCATTCCGCCCAACGCGACGCTACACAAGACGAGGATCAAGCTCGTTGCCGCGATCTGCTTTCGACGATTCATTCGAACCCCCTTTTGACTCACCGGAGAACACTCTACCACGGAATGGGCGCACCGGCGAAAGGACAGCGACGGTCCGGGAAAGGGTCTCGTGGCACAGGATTCTTCGTGAGATCTGTCCGCACGCATCGGGTGTGCGGCGCCGTCCTCCGTTCAGTAGTCTTCGCGCGAAGCTTGATCACGAGCTGTTGAAAGAAGAGATGACGATGAACGATCGATTGGCGATCATCCTAGCGAGCGGCGATCCGAGGGTTCTGGAGATGGGCCTGATGTACGCTCGGAACGTCGTGAAGAACGAATGGATGCGGGAAGTGCGGCTGTTCTTGTTCGGACCGTCGGAGGTTCAGATTGCCACGGACCCACGTCTTCGAGAGACGGTCGAGATCATCATCTCCGAAGGAACGAGGCCAGCGGCGTGTAAGTCTTGCTCAGACAAGTACTCGGTCAGCGATCAACTGGCCGAGATCGGCTGCGATGTGGCCTACGTCGGCGACCCGATCTCAACGGCGATCCGAGACGGCTTCGTACCGATGGTCTGGTAGGCTCCGCCTGAGGTGCGAAGGGGAAGACCGAAGCAGAAAAGGAGAGAGCGATGCTCGCGATACGTGGGGGAACGGTTCTCACGCCGGATGAACGGATCGAGGCCGGCGTGGTGTTGATCGACGGGGGCAAGATTCTGGAGGTAGGAGCGGATGTCGTGGTTCCGGACGGCGCAGAGGCAATGGACGCAACCGGCAAGTACGTCCTTCCCGGTCTGATCGACGCACACTGCCACGTTGCGTTGTTCGCCGATGGGGTCGGCCTTCACAACTATGACGGGAACGAGATGACCGACCCCATCACGCCACACCTACGGGCACTTGACGCCGTGCATCCGGAGGACCTCGCGTTCGCGGACTTACGCGAGGCGGGTGTGACGACGATCAATACCAGCCCGGGGAGCGCGAACGTCATCGGTGGGCAGACGGCGATCCTCAAGACCGCCGGCCGCACGGTCGACGAGATGCTTGTGCAGGCCCCTGGTGCAATGAAGATGGCCCTCGGAGAGAACCCCAAACGCGTCTATGGAGAACAGAAGAGAATCCCCTCAACGCGAATGGGAAACGCTGCGCTCCTTCGAGAGTGGCTGGCCAAGGCGAAGACTTACGTCGAAAAGAAGTCTCGACACGACGAGAGCGTTCAGGCGTTCGCTCGAGGTGACGAGGGAGCCACTCGGCCGGAGCCGTTCGAGGTCGACATGCGCCTCGAAGCGTTGAGCGCAGTCGTCACGCGGGGCTTACGGGCTCACATCCACGCGCACCGCGCCGACGACATCATGACGGCAATACGGATCGCCGAGGAATTCGAGCTTGACTACGTCCTGATCCATGCCACCGAAGGCTACAAGATCGCCGATCTCCTCGGAGCGAGGAAGGTCCCCTGCATTCCGGGACCGATTCTCTTCTCGCGCAGCAAGGTGGAGTTACGGGGGATGACACCGAGGAATCCAGGCGTGTTGGCGAACGCCGGCGTGAAGGTCGCGATCCAGACGGACGAGGGATCCGCCACGAAGTACCTGCGACTGAACGCTGCGCTCGCCGTCAGCGAAGGCATGCGAGAAGCCGATGCGCTACGCGCCATCACGCTCACCGCCGCGGAAATCCTGGGAGTTGAGGGTCGCGTCGGTAGCTTGGAACCCGGAAAGGACGCGGACGTGGTGGTCCTGTCGGCCCATCCGTTCGACGTGGCGAACGCGCGTGTAGATCGGGTTCTCATCGGGGGAGAAACGGTCTACGAACAACGCGAGTCGGCGCGGTAGCGTCGTCGGTCCGAGGGCTCAGAGCCTGCCGAATCGCGGGAGGAAGCCATCCAGGTCGACGTTTCCGCCGGAGAGGATGACTCCGATGCGCTTGCCGCGAACGTTGAGTTCTCCGTTAAGAAGCGGCACGACGGCGACGGCGCTCGAGGGCTCGATCACGATCTTCATCCGCTCCCAAACGAGGCGCATGGCGGGAAGGATCTCGGCTTCCGGGACGACGACGACTTCGTCGACAAGCTCGCGGATGATCTGAAATGTGTTCTCGCCGAGGGGTGTGCGGAGACCATCCGCCACCGTGTTGGGGACGAAGTCCACAATGCGTTTGCCGCTTTGCAGGGATCGAGCGGCGTCATCGGCGCCGGCCGGCTCACAGCCGATCACGCGCACATTCGGGAGCAGGTGTTTGGCCGCAACGAGGGTTCCGGAGAGGAGGCCGCCCCCTCCGACCGGCGCGAGGATGAAGTCAAGATCATCGACCTCTTCGATGAGTTCGCAGACCGCCGTCCCTTGACCGGCGACGACGCGTAGATCGTCGTGCGGGTGCACGAAGCTTGCGCCCGTCTCCCTCCCGACGCGTTCCGCCACCTCCCGGCGCCCCTCGTGGGTCGGTGGGCAGAAGACGACGCGGGCTCCGTAGCCCTTCGTCGCCTCGACCTTGACCGGGTTCGAATCCTCGGGCATGACGATGTGGGCGGGAATCCCGTGAAGCTTGGCGGCGAGCGCGAGCGCCTGGGCGTGGTTGCCGCTTGAGTGTGCGTAGACGCCGCGCGCCCGTCCGTCTGCCCCGAGGCCGACCACAGCGCTCGTCGCGCCGCGGAACTTGAACGATCCCGTTCGCTGGAAATTCTCGCACTTGAACAGGACACGCCCGCCGCAGAGATCATCGACGGCGGTCGAGCTCAACACAGACGTGCGATACGCAAACGGCGCGATCCGATCGCGCGCGGTCCGGACGTCATCCAGAGTGAGGAGGCTCACGCGGCCTTCCTGAAGACGGTGTTCTTGTAGAGCCTGAGCTCCTCGATCGACTCGCGGATGTCATCGAGCGCACGGTGGGTTGACGCCTTCTCCTGCCTCTCGACGACACCGGGGCGCCAACGCCGGACGAGCTCCTTGAGCGAGCTGACGTCTACGTTGCGGTAGCTGAGATACCCGTTCAGCTTCGGCATGTGATGCATGATGAAACGGCGATCGAATCCGATCGAGCTCCCGCACAGAGGAGCCTTTCCCCGCAAGCAGTGTCTGCGAACGAACGCGAGCGTCTGCTCTTCTGCTTCCTCAAGCGTGATGGTCGATCCTCGGGAAGCCTCGGTAAGATTCGACGCGGCATGCTGCTTCACACACCACGGGTCCATCTGCTCCAGGACCTCGTCAGGCTGACGGATGACGAGATCGGGCCCTTCCTTGACGACCTCCAGATTCTTGTCGGTGACGATCGTAGCGATCTCGAGGATGACGCAGGTCCGATCATCAATCCCGGTGGTCTCGAGGTCGAGCCAAACGAGGGCAAGTGGGTCCTTGACCATGGAACTCCTTTCCAAATCTCCACTAGAGTACAGCGGAACCGGATTCGGATGAAGGAGCACAGTGACAAGGCAAAGCGATGCCCCACGAGTCCGGGCCTGCTACTTCCTCTCCCCCAGAGGAAGGATGGTTCTGCCGTGCGTGGTGTTGATCAGAATGGCGGCCGAGCAGTACCAAGCGATCAGCGAACACAGGATTCCCTCATAGCCCGCAATCGTGTGAACGACGGGCACGAATTCGCCGATGGCAAGAAGGAAGAAGAGGATCGTCAGCGTAATGAAGATCCACATGATCCCGCGCGACAACTTGAGAGAAGCGATCGTCGCGTATCCCGTGAACACACCCCACGCGACGAGCACAACGGCGATTCCCGCCGGTGTGACGTCGACGAACGCTTGGACGCCCGCGAGGCGCAGGAAGAAGAACATCGCAAGTCCCATCCAGAACGCACCGAACGACGAGAAACACGTCGCGCCGAACGTGTCGCCGCGCCGTACGTCCCACATTCCCGCGGCGAACTGCGCAATCCCGCCGTAGAACATCGCGACCGGCATAACGATCCCGAGGGTCGCTGCGTCAACGAGACCTGCGTTCACGATGTTCAGGATGAACGTTGAGAGGGCAAAGCCCCCCAAACCGAGAGCCCCGACGTTCGCCAACCCGCTGTTTCCATTGCTCATTGTTCCCCACTTTCTCAACGATCAGCCGACCGCCTCTTCGCGGGCAGTCGGCTCCTCTAGACTCGTTTTCGATCACAGGCTACATCGCTGTGCAGGCACGATCCGGGCCGGAGTCTAGCAGAACGGAAGGCGCGTCGCAACGCTTGAGTCGAGCGTGAGAGATGGGTGCCACTGACAGCGTATCGTCTCTCTGAACGGAAGGGCTTCAGCCGACGCCATCGGCCCCGACCATCTTCTGACCCGAGACGACGTGTTCCTGCAAGTCACGACTCATGTCGAACCGTCTCTTCTCGAGGATCCGGATCATCCGCATGTTGCTCGGAAGGAATTCGGCGACGACGCGCTCCACGCCCCAGTCGTGCGCCAACTGAAGACAGATGTCGGTGAAGGCGCTTCCCAGGCCTCTGTTTTGCCACGGGTCGGCGATCAGCAGCGCGTATTCCGCGGTCGTGTGTGCCGGATCCGTTATCAGCTGAGCGATCCCAATGATCGTCGGGAAGTTGCCGTAGTGGATCTCGCCAACAATCGTTCGTTCGCACTGCGGATCCGGGCAACAGAGTTCCGCGGCGAGTCTGTCTGGAGATTCGGTAACGACGCGCTCGTAGCGTGAGTAGAGGCTCTCCTGACTGCACGCGGTGAGCATGGTACTGCAGGCCGAGCGGTCGATGGCCGCGATCGAGCGAATGAGCACCTCGGCTCCGCTCTTCAAATGGAAGCGACGCTCGAGAAGGGCTCCGGGAGGGGTGCTGGAAGCCGAAGACGCAACGTCCGGCGGGCGATCGCCGCCGCTTGGCCTCGCCTCGAGCTTCTCTGGCGAGTTGGGCATCTCTTGTGCCATCGCACCGCGCGTCATGTGGATGAGTAACGATAGCATAGCACAGTCGACATCGCCAAGCGTCGGACGCTGCGATTCGTTAGGATCTTCTCAGCGGAGGTGGGCGGATTGCCAGAATCGGGCACGACGCTTCAATTGATCCATCACGTCGGACTCGAAGGGCTCGGTCGGCGGCGGCTGGCCGAATTGACCGAGCTCTCGGAGATGACCGTCCGCCTCGAACTGGAGCACCTGCGCGAGTGCGGGTTCGTGGATCTCAAGCGGGCGGGGCCCGAGCTGACGAGCCAAGGACGGCGGCACTTCGCGCCGATCTTCGAGCAAATCGGCGCCGTGCGTGCACTGAAGCTGACGAGCCTTCAACTCGACGACGTCGCGCTCGCTGCGCATTCCTTCTTCGAAGGGACGCCGCTGGCGTGGGCCGTCCGCGACGTCGCGGTTCGAGAGGGAGCGACCGGGCTCGTGCTGTTGAGGTACGGCGACTGCGGGTGGTCGTTCACGCACGACGACGAGCCGGTTCGGCTGCGCAACACGCACGACGCATTGACGATCGAAACGGCGTTTCCGGATCCGGCATACGAAGATGGCTTGATCATCGCCTTTGGGCCAGACAGGCGTCATGCGGGCCGTGGGCTCTGGAGCGCGATCGGCGAAGTCTTGTTCGATCTCCCGCGGCACTGACAGATTGACCCCGCGATGTGCGTGGCGTACCATGGCCCGACCTTGATGGGATAGAACATCCCACTGGCTGGAGGGATGACCCAATGGGAAGAACCGCACTCGCTGCTGCATTGCTGAGCGTCATCGCATTCGCTGTCTCCTCCTTCGCGACGGTCGGGCCGTTCCCGGTCGTCGTCGTCGACGATCGAGGGAACGAGATCACCGTCGAGAGCAGACCGGAGCGGATCGTCGCGGTCAATGCGCTCTACGCAGAGATCGTCGTCGACCTCGGAGCCTTCGATCGGCTGACTGCCGTCGCCGACTCGCCCGACAATCCGGCAGTGACATCAGGGCTCCCGAGCGTTGGTCTAGCCGCTGCTCCCAACGTCGAGCTAATCGTCGGATTCGAGCCGGATCTCGTTCTCGGAGCGAGCGACTGGGGTGGAGAGCGTCCGGCCCTCGAAGCGGCCGGGATCACCGTCCTCACCACGCCCTGGCTGGGTAGCGTCCCCGACATCTTCGCGGCGATCGAGTCGATCGCTGCGGCCATCGGCAGCGATGCCGAGGGGGCTGTGCTCATCGGGCGAATCGCCCGGGAGATCGTCGACGCCGAGACACTGGTTCTAGGCGCGCCGGTGGTCACTGCCGCCTTTCTGTACGCAGGATCTCCCAATGCTCTCCCCTTCGCTTCCGGCGCGGAGGCAATCGAGAGCGAGCTGATCCTGAGAGCCGGCGGGGCGAACGTCTTCGCCGACATCCAGAGCGCGCAAGTCAGTTTCGAGTCAATCTTGGAGAAGGATCCGGACGTCATCTTCACCGCGCCGTCCCAGGTCGGGAATCTGACCGGGAATCCGTTTCTTCAGGGTGTCTCCGCCATCCGCGACGGACGCGTCGTCGGGATTCGAGGCAGCGTGATCGCCTCCACGCAGGTCGCTGAGGCGCTTCGACAGATGATCGAGGCCCTTCATGGGATTGCGCCCTAGACAAGGCGCCCGCTCCAAGATTCGTAGCATCCTGCGATGGTCCCCGTGGGTGCTTTGCCTGTTGGTCCTGGGCACCTTCGTGGCCGGGGTCGTCATCGGGGCGGTGACCATCCCCTTGCCCGCGGCAGTCAGAGCGATGCTCGGGGTGCAGAGTGATGCCGTATCGCCGATGCACCGGCTGATCGTGATGCAGATTCGACTGCCGAGGGTGCTGTTAGGCTTTCTCGTCGGGGCCGCGCTGGCTGTGTCCGGGACCGCCATGCAGGGTCTGTTCCGCAATCCGCTCGCCAGTCCCTACATCCTCGGCATCGCAGGCGGTGCGTCGACCGGAGCGGCGCTGGTCATCCTGTCGGGAACTCGGTCGCCGTTTCTCCTGCCGTTGGGGGCCTTTGGGGGAGCGGCGTTGGCCGCAAGCATCGTCTACTGGCTTGCCCGCGGCCGAGACCGAAAGACCTCGATCTTCACGCTGATCCTTGGGGGCGTCGCCGTTGGAGCCCTGTTCTCCGCCGTGACCAGCTTTCTGATCTTCCTCAGTTCCCGAGGCGAGCAGCTGGCCGACATCCTCTTTTGGATCATGGGCGGGCTCGGGCGCGCCACCTGGCTGTCAATCTACATCTTGGCACCGGTGGTCGGCGTCGCAACGGCCGTCGTCTTCTTCTTCGCCAGGGACCTCAATGCCCTCTCGACGGGCGAGGAGGGAGCGTTTCATCTGGGGGTAAACCCGGACGCGCTCTCACGGTGGTTGCTGCTCGCCACGACCGTGCTGACCGCCTCGGCGGTCGCGCTGGCGGGAACGATCGGCTTCATCGGCCTGGTCATCCCGCACGTGGTCCGTCTGATCGTCGGCCCCAACCATCGGATTCTGATCCCCATCTCGGCGGTCGTCGGCGCCTGCTTCCTCGTCTGGGCCGATCTCGCGGCACGAACGATCGTCACGCCCGCTGAGCTTCCCGTCGGAGTGATCACCGCGTTCCTCGGGGCGCCGTTCTTCCTCTACCTGCTTAAGACGAAGGGGGCGAAACTCTGATGCGGATCCGCGTCGATCGTGTGTCGTTCGCCTACGACGGGACGTCTCTCGTGCTGGACGGGATCGAACTCGAAGTCGACGGCAGCGAATTCGTCGCGCTGATCGGCCCCAATGGATCGGGGAAGAGCACGCTGCTCAGGATCATCTCCGGCGTGCTCCGTCCGACCGATGGTAGCATCCAGCTTGGGGATTCGTCGATCGGAACGCTTTCCGTGCGACAGATTGCGCAGCGTCTTGCCATGGTCGAGCAGGAGCGGCCCATCGGATTCGACTTCACCGTGCGCGAGGTTGTCGCCATGGGACGAACGCCCCACCGGGGCCGGTTCGCCCGCGAGACGCGGGATGACCAAACGGCCATCGATCGCGCCATGACGCTCGCCGACGTGGCCAACCTGAGGGACCGATCGATTCGTGCGGTATCGGGAGGAGAACGCCAGCGGGTGTTCCTGGCGATGGCCTTGGCCCAAGAGCCGAAGGCGTTGTTGCTGGACGAACCGACGACACACCTTGACCTTCGCCACCAGGTGCAATTCATGGCCATCGTGCAGCAGAGGGCGGAAGAGGGTGCCGCCGTGGTGATGGCGATCCACGATCTGACGTTGGCGGCACAGACCACCGACCGAATCGCCTTGATGCACCAGGGCCGCATCATCGTGACAGGCTCGCCCAGCGATGTCCTGACCCGCCGACACATCAAGCAGGCGTTCGACCTAGACGTCGAGGTGGGACAAGATCCTGACACGTCGCTCACCTACGTGCTCCCCAGGGTGCCGAAGCCTAACCACGAGACGCCCTAGGTCGGTGTGAGGATCGTCCAACTGGTACGCCTAACGTCACCGTACCTCGAACGTTCGTGAGAAGGTTCGCTGTCGCCTTGCGCTGAGTTCGAGTCCCCCCAGGCTCCGAAGAGCTTGGACGATGGTGCTTCTAGAGAACCTCAGCACTCGCCTGCTCATCCTCCTCTTCGCGGCCGCGAATCGCGGCTGATTCCTATCTTGCCCACGGTCCAGTTCTCCGGTGAAGGTCAGTACCGATCGCTTCTCACCTCATCCGAGATCGAGCATCTGAAGGTCACTGATGCCAGCCAGCAGCGATTCGACTTCGTCTCTGCGCCCCACCTAGGATCCGGAGAGCTAGAAGATGTCGATTAGCGGCTCGTGTTCATGCCAAGAGAAGCACTTCCCGTGTGTACGGTTCTTCTACTGATCCCACTCTTGTCGTCCGCACGGTCTCCCATCATGATCGATGGATCCTTGCCGATGCTTCGCCGAACATGCTTCTCGCCGGGTACGACCGCCGTGGCGATGAGAGGAAGGAGTCCGTTGCTTCCCGAGCACACCATCCGAGAGAGCAAGCGAGCGAAGCACGTTCGTTTTCGGGTCACGGTCTCCGATGGACTGGTGATCGTGATCCCAAGCGGATTCGATCGAAGGCGGATTCCCGGGATGCTGGAGGAGAAGCGAGATTGGGTGGATCGTGCTCTCAAGGAGATCGAGATTCATCGTGCCGCCCGGCCGTCTGTCGACCAACGGCCGACAGACATCGAACTCACGGCGATCGGGCAGAGCTGGCACCTCGATTGGGTGGAGACGACGAAGGGGAAGGTAGCGATCACAGCGGCCGGACCCTCCCGCCTGCAGCTCTCAGGATCGATCGGCGACCCGGCCGCCTGGCGCTTGACGTTGCGACGTTGGTTGATCGAGCGCGGCCGGGAGCATCTGATCCCGTGGGTCGAAGACCTGGCGCACAAGCTCAACATCCACATCGAGCGTGTCTCGATCCGCTGCCAGAAGACACGCTGGGGCAGTTACTCGACCAAAGGCACGATCAGCCTGAACGCCCAACTGCTGTTCCTGCCGAAGCGACTGGTTCGGTATGTCCTGGTGCACGAGCTGTGTCACGCGGTGCACGCCAATCACTCTCCGAGCTTCTGGAGCCTGGTGCGAACGCATGAACCGGATGCTGATCGCCTACGGGCGGAGACACGCGATGCCAGGCGTCTCGTTCCAAGCTGGATCCAGCACCGCCACTAGGCAGGCGAATCCTCGCAGCTTCGTGGGATTTGCCTACGCGAGTTGTGCAACGCCCGGCGCCTCGTGCCGCAATGGATCGCCGCGACTCCACGATGGCAGAAGCCCTGATGTATAGCGATTTGTGTCCACCTAACGCCCGATCGGGCGAAGGCACTCTGGCTAGGTGCCGGATTGCAGCGCCCGATGGGCGGACGCGATGCCGTCGAGCGCCGAGCTGACGATTCCGCCGGTGTAGCCCGATCCCTCACCGATCGGATGAAGCCCGCGTACGCCGGTCGATTGGCCGGTCTCCGGGTCACGCGCAATACGCACCGGACTGGAACTGCGGGTTTCGACGCCGTAGAGCAGGACGTCCTCGAGTCGGATGCCGTTCAGTTCGCGAAGCATCTTGGGAAGCGTGCTGCGAAGCGTCTGGGCGACCTCGTCGGGGAGAAGCCTCGCCACATCGGCCGGCACGGCGCGCGCGCACGAGCGGGCCTCGGGAATGCCGGTGGGTTCTCGATCCTCAAGGAAGTCGATCAGCGATTGCGCCGGCAGCCCGTAGTCCTCGCCCCCCGCGAGAAACGCCCTACGCTCCAGGGTCCGTTGGAGCCCGACTCCGGCGAGGTCGGCATGCTGTAGCCCGCCCGGGTAGTCGGCCGGACCGACGGGCACGAGGAAAGCCGCGTTTCCGAACGGTTTGGCTCGACTCGAGTAGCTCATTCCGTTGGTCGTCACGTATCCCTCAGACGATGCGCAGGCCATCACGAGTCCGCCGGGGCAGGTACAGAAGCTGTAGCAGGCTCGGGTCGTGCTTCCCGCCTTTCGGGTCAGTCGGAAACCGGCGCTCCTGAGCTTCGGGTGCGTCGCCCAGCGGCCGTACTGGGCGACGTTGAGGCGGCTCTGCGGCATCTCGGCTCGCACGCCGACCGCGAACGCTCTTGATGCCAGGGGCACGCCCGATTCCGCCAGCATCGTGTAGACATCGCGTGCGCTGTGCCCGGTACCGAGGAAGCAGGTGTCGGCCACGATCTCCTCGCCGGCGGTCTTCCCGCTGGAAACCACGATCCCACGCAACGCGCCGCCTTCGATGTGCAGGCCGTCGAGCCGCGTGCCGAGCCGAACCTCGCCGCCGAGGTCGCAGATTCGGTTCCGCAACGTCGGGATGATCCGTTGGATTACGTCGCTCCCGAGGTGCGGGTCGGCGTCGATCAGGATGTCGGACGAGGCGCCGAGGTCGACCAGCATCTGGAAGAAGTCTCGGATCGCGCCTCGGTCCTTGGAGCGGGCGGTCAGCTTGCCGTCGGAGAAGAGCCCGGCGCCGCCCTCGCCGTAGAGGACGTTGCTTTCGACGTTGAGGACCCCCTCCTGCCAAAACGTCTCGACCTGGTGGCTGCGGATCAGGACACCCTCTCCTCGCTCGATAAGGAGAGGCTCCCATCCGGCTTCGGCGAGGGTCAGTGCCGCCATCAAGCCGGCTGGCCCGGCCCCGACCACCACCGGCCGACGCTTCCTCGGCCCGACGCGCGGGATCGCCGGCATCGGTTCCGGGTCCTTAGCCGAAACCGCAGCCAGATCGACACGCCCCGGCGCCAACGGTGGGGCGGCCTCGCCAAGGTAGTCCACCTCGACCGACAGCACGAAACGGGGCTGCGCGTCCGCTCTCCGCGCGTCGATCGATCGACGCAGGAGGACGAGCCGATCGAGCTCATCCTCGCGGCAGTTCAGTCGTCGAGCGACCGCTGCAAGCACGTTCGACTTCTCGTAGTCCAGTTTGACCGGGATCTGGTGAATTCGTAGGCGCATGGCGTGCCTTTCGATCGTGAAAATCCATTGTACGGCGAGGCGCAACGAAGCACATCAGGCACGAGAGCTTGAGTCGGGCGATCCGGGGCTGGGTCCTGCATTGCCACAGAGCGGCGCTCCGTCGACAGGCCGTCGCGTGTGGATCTGACGGAGATGCGCCTCCTGAAGGGATTCGGACGCCCCAACGCCGTTTCATCGTCTTGCCCGACCGACTTGTTGTGCCCGAACGACACGAACACAGTCGCTTCAAGGTGTCCTCACTTCTCATTCATCCTTTGGAGGTAGAGTCCCAGACGTACGAGAGCTGAACTCCTTACGCAGGGCCCGATGTGAGACAAGACACCTCGGGCCCTGCAGCTTTGATTGGGGCGCAAGATCCAGAGGCTCGCGATCGGATCTCCGTTGTTGGCATCTCTTCGGGGCCGTCGCGACGGTGACCGTGGAGATTCAGTAACTACTCATCCATCGACCGGGCGGCGACCGCGGGCTCCGCTTGCGCCCCGTCTCGTCCCAAGAGCCCCAGCGCGGCCAAACCAAGGAGAGCCATCGCCGCCCACAGGACGAAAGGCGCTCGAGGACCGTAGACGGCGAGACTGTTCCCGAGTGGGGGAGCGATCAGGCCACCGACACGCAGCAGTGTCATAGCCAATCCGAGAGCCGTGCCAGCGTACTCCGCGCCGACCCCGTCCACCTGGATGACCGTGGTCATGAATACGGCCATGTAGCCGTCTCGCACCGCGCCGGCCATCAGCACGGCAATCCAGATGACCACTCCGTCCACGATCGAGAGAAGTCCGATTCCGCAAGCGATCATCAGCGACGCCGCGACGAGGAACTTCCGTCTCGATCCGATCCGACCGGAGAGCAGTGCCAGCGGGAAGACAGCGAGCAAGCTGATCGCGTGGAAGCCGGCCAGGGTCGCGTCGGCACGTGTCGCCGACCATTCGATCCCCCGTAGGTAGAGCGGGAGATACCCGAGAAGCCCCTGTACGCCGCCGCCGACGCCGAGGAGGGAGAGTCCGAGGACCCACACGTTGCGAAGCCGCATCACGTGGGAGAGTGCGCGGCGGATCGATGGGCCTCCGCCGTCGCCTGCCAGGCGCTCCTGTTCGCGAGGGGCGACGCGCGTGAACACCCACGGGATGCAGATCAGGATCCCGATGCCGCCGTAGAGGAACAGGACGTGCCGCCAGCCGCCGAGCGAGGGAGAGAGAACGGTCGCGCTGATCAGCGACCCGATCATGAAGCCGAGCGCCATCCCGCCTGAGACGACCGCGTTGGCCACGCCCAGTCGCTTCCCCGAGAACCACATCGCGCAGACCTTGTGCAGGTTCATCGGGATCGCTGCGGCCACCAGTCCAGCCAGGAAGACGGTGATTGCCATCGTGACGAGATCGTTCGATAGCCCTCTCGATGCGCCTGCCAGACCGAGGAGGAGGCACGCGACGGCGAGCGTCCGCTTCGTTCCGAAGCGATCGCCGATCATCCCGCCGGCAAGGCTCGCGAACAGACCGGCGAACGACGCGAGCCCCCAGATCGCTCCGATCTGGACGAGGCTCAGTTGGAGATCATCGGCGATCTCGGCGAAGAGGACGGGCATCGCCATCGATGGCGCCGCGACGGCAAGGGCTGCTGTGACTCCCGATAGGGCCAGCATGTACCCGCGATATCTCGAGCCGCCCGTCTCACGATCCACTTCGCTCATCGATCGCTTCTCCTCCGGTACCATCAACGCAAATCGTAGCTGGCGGACACGGGAACAGCGAATGGTATTCAGCCTGCTTCCGGCCCGCAGGCACGTCCAGTCCTCCTCGCCGGGCTCGCTCCGTCCGGCGGGCGCCCCGTCAAGATCCGCACGACCTAGCCCACGTGCGCTTGACAGCCTTCACCTGGCCCACTAGGGTGCTGCATCCAACAAGAAGAGGTGGTTGTGATGGCAGCATGTCGACGTTCCAAGCTCTTCGCGCCGGGCGTTCTCACGAATCACGATCAGGCATCCCTCTTCTTCCTCCAGAATCAGGGCGCCCGATCCAGGACGCACAACTGATTCCCCGCTTGGCTCAACGGCCAGCACATCTCAACTAGCTGCTCGTATCCCGGAAGCACAACCGATCGAGTGCGGAAGCATTTCTGATTCAGGAGGACAGTATGCGTTTGATGAGTGAAAGACAGAAGGCTGCTGTGTTGAAGATCAAGAGCGAGATCGTTCACGCCGCCGGTCAGTACCTTCGCGAGGAAGGCTTCGTGGAGATCCTGCCGGTGCTCCTCTCGCCGATCACGGATCCGCTTCATCACGAAACCTACGGTGGGGCAATCGACTACTACGGCACACCCTATCATCTGACGAAGAGCATGATTCTGCACAAGCAGATCGCGCTTCGCACCCTACCACGCGTCTTCTGCTTCTCACCGAACGTGCGGATGGAGCCTGCGGAGCGTGCGCATCTCGGACGGTACTTGGCCGAGTTTGTTCAGCTCGATCTCGAGGCCCGCGATGCGACACGCGATGATGCCATCGCGATCGGTGAAGATCTCTTGATCCACGTTCTCTCGGCGGTCATCGAACGCTGCAAGCTCGAACTCGAGGTACTGGGCCGAGCGCTTCGGATCCCTTCTCAGCCGTTCGCTCGCGTCTCGTTCGATGCTGCGGTAGTGGCACACGGCGAGCCGTTCGACGATGCCCTGTCAACGACGCTCGATGCCCCAACTTGGGTGTTCGACTTCCCGCGCAGGGTCCGCGAGTTCTACGACCGTGAGGATCCAGAGCGGCCGGACGTGCTGATCGACATGGACCTGATGTATCCGGAGGGCTACGGGGAAGCGTTGTCCGGGGGAGAGCGCGAGTTCGAGTATGCGCAAATCCTGGACAGGCTGGAAAGGGACGGAATTCCTCGCGAGCAGTACGCGATCTACCTCGACTACGCGAAGGACGGTCTTCCTCGATCGGCAGGATTCGGGATCGGCGTCGAGCGGTTGACCCGGTTCATCGCCGGACTCGACCGCATCGAGGATGCACGGCTCTTCGCCAAGACTCCCGGCGACACCACCGCAATCTAGTAGGGCGAGCCAACGTGGCAGCACGGAGCCGTCGTCCCCGTGTGCAGCGTCTCGAGGCCGCCACGATCGATTGTGCCAGTTCCTGCCCGCCGAATGGGACCGGCAGCACGCCTCGAAACTCGCGGGCCAGGAGGTCTGACTCGGGTTCCCGCTGATGAGTCTTGCCGTGATGGGATCTCCGATGGTACCGAAGGCTTGTGCGGCCTCACCGGCCGTGCGTTGCCCCCCGCGATCGCTCCGGATATGCTTCCGGTATACAACCGGCATGCCAAGGAGAGAGGGCTCGAATGCGCGACGACGTCTACGAAGGACTGAAACAGCGTATCGTCGAACTCGACCTCAAACCGGGCGAGGTTCTCCACGAGAAGGAACTCGCGCAGGCATTCTCCGTTAGCCGAACCCCGATTCGCGAGGCGCTCATCCGTCTCGAATCGGACGGCCTAGTCAAGGTCTCCCGTGGCCGCGGCGCGCAAGTGACCGAGGTCAGCCTTCAGAATCTGAAGGAGTCGTTCGAGATACGATCGTTCCTGGCGGGACTCGTCGGGCAGCTCCTGGTCGCGCGCGCGACAGAGCCGGAGCTGACAGCAATGGAGGAACTGTTAGGACGAATCGAGGCCGAAACCGACGCTGTGCCGCTTCGCGGCCTCGACATGGCGTTTCACGATCTGGTCAACCGAGCGACGCACAACTCGCTCCTCACCGAAACGCTGATGCGTCTGCGAAACCAGGTCTCCCGTGCTTGGGACTCCAACGTGCCTGCCGGCGAGGACCACTACTTCAGCGGAATCCACGAGGAGTTCAGCCTCCTGTTGGCTGCAGTGAGAGAGAAGAAGAGCGAAGAGGTTGCTCGCGTGCAGCGGCGACACTTGACCCGTTTCGTCGACGAGATCATCGGGTTCTCGTCGGGCGATCGATAGCGGAAGGTGGGCCGATGCGGCACGTCGGCTCGGAAAGGATCACCACATGAAGAAGCGGACCATCGCAGAGCCCTACAAGATCAAGTCCGTCGAGCCGATCAAAGTCACCACGTCCGCCTATCGAGAGGAGAAGATCCGGGAGGCCGGGTACAACACCTTCCTCCTGCGCAGCGAGGACGTGTACATCGACCTACTGACCGATTCGGGGACGTCGGCGATGAGCGATCGCCAGTGGGCCGGCCTGATGCTCGGTGACGAAGCCTACGCCGGATCGCGCAACTTCTACCACCTCGAAGAGGCGATCCGGGAAATCTACGGATTCAAGCACGTCGTGCCGACACACCAGGGCCGCGCGGCCGAGCACATCACTTCGCAGCTGCGGATCAAGCCGGGGCAGTACGTACCGATGAACATGTACTTCACGACCACCCGAGAGCACGTCGAACGCGCCGGCGGCGTCTTCTTCGACTGCATCATCGACGAGGCACACGACACGTCGAATCGCCATCCGTTCAAGGGCAACGTCGACCTCGCCAAGCTCGATGCGCTGGTCGCCGAGAAGGGGGCCGAAGCGATCGCCTATCTCTCGATCGCGCCGTGCGTCAACATGGCCGGCGGCCAGCCGTTCTCGATGGCCAACCTGCGCGAAGTCTCCGCGTGGGCCGAGCGCCACGGGGTTCCGATCATCTTCGATGCCACCCGCGCGCTGGAGAACTGCTACTTCATCCAGCAGCGGGAGGAGGGGTACGCCGACCGCTCGATCCGCGAGATCTTCAAGGAGCTGATGAGCCACGGCGAGGGCTGCACGATGTCCTCGAAGAAAGACAACCTCGTCAACATCGGCGGATTCCTCGCGACGAACAACGACGACTTCTTCCTCCGCGCCAAGGAGATGGTCGTCGTCTTCGAGGGGCTTCACACCTACGGTGGGATGTCGGGGCGCGACATGGAGGCGCTGGCCCTCGGGATCGAGGAGATGATCGAGGACGCCCACATCGCCAGTCGCGTGCGACAAGTCGAGTACCTCGGCCATCGTCTGATCGAAGCCGGTGTGCCGATCATCGAGCCGGTCGGAGGGCACGCCGTGTTTATCGATGCCCGTAGCTTCCTCCCCGACATGCCGCAGGATCACTTCCCGGCCCAGACGCTGGCCGCCGCGTTGTACGTCGACAGCGGCGTCCGCTCGATGGAGCGCGGCATCGTCAGCGCCGGACGTGATCCGGAGACCGGCGAGCATCGGCATCCGAAGCTCGAACTCGTCCGCATCACCATCCCACGCCGCGTCTACACCAACCTGCACATGGACGTGGTCGCCGAAAGCTGCGAGGCCCTCTTCGAGGAACGAGATTCGATTGTGGGGTTGAAGATGGTCTACGAACCGGAGAAGCTCCGGTTCTTCCAGGCTCGATTCGAACCGCTCGCGTAGCAGGGACCCCTCGAGAGCGGCGTCATCACGAAGACGAGACCTCACACGCGTGAGGCTTCGCCTCGCTCCTGGAAGCGTGGCTTTGGCGATCGCGGTTTGATCTTCCGAAGCCAGGCAGACCGTGTTATGCTCACAATCGGGATGAGCCTTATTCTTGCGGTGAGGGACGATCAAGACATTGTGATCGCCAGCGACGGGCGCGTGCTGAGCGAGAACCTCGGCGTGATGTCGGATGACTCACTGAAAACCCTGGCGCTCAACACGGAGTTGTGCCTCGGGCTTGCCGGCCCCACGGACACGATGCGGCAGGTGTTGACTGCGCTTGGAATCAAGTGCCGAGGCACTCATCCGATCGATCTTCTCGGCGCGTGCCAGGACGTGGCCTGCCCCGTGGACGTCGACTATCGCGATGCGCGCGACGAAGTAACGTGCGTGCTTCGATGGATGACGCGTCGCGCCCCGCTTCCATGGCGCATGAGACGGGTCCCGGCCGTCATCCTTGCGGGACGATCGAGCGACCGCCCCGCCCTCTGCGGGTGGACGCATCAGGCCCGGGCGATGGAGACAACGGGGACGGTCGGATACTCGGAAGAGGTCGTCGGGAGTCTCCCGGACGAAGGCACTCGTGAGTGGACCGAGTTCCGCCGGATGGTCCGTGGGGAACGATCATCTCAGCGCGCGGAAGCGAGGCTGACTCGCGCGGTACGGTTCTGTGCGCGATACTTCGGGGCGGACGGACCGGTGAACGAGACCGTCTTCCTTCGGCGTCTGTCGCGAGGGTTTGAGTTGGATCGAGTAGCGTAGCATCGTCGCTTGCTGCGGCGTGTAGGAGGAAGGGTATGCCTCTCCATCGGCACGAGTGCGAGTCCTGCGGACATCAGTTCCGCATTCTGGTTGTTCACGGAACCCAGAACGACACGCCGACGTGTCCCGAGTGCGGAAGCACCGTGACCCGCCGGCTGATGCCACTCGTCGCGGTCCACTTCAAAGGGAGCGGCTACTACAAGACCGATCACGGCCGCAAGGGGAACAGCCGTTCGGACAAGAGCGACGAGGCGGCTGCGACTAAGGACTCCGGAGAGACGAAATCCTCCGACGACCCCAAGGCGACGGAGGACTCCAAGCCATCGAGTGACGCCAAAGCTGGGAGCGAGTCGAAAGCCCCCACGAAGTCATCCAAGACGACCACCGGAGACTGATCCGATCCCGATCGCGCCCCAGGGCCCAGAGTCAAAGCTTCGGAACCAGATCCGACTCGAGTGGAGGCTGCCGGGGAAACATGGCGCGCTCATTTCATTGACGAACACCAAGAATAAAGACCTGACCCCGAGCCCTGCCCGAGGGTTTGAGCTGGATCGAGTAGCGTAGCAACGTCGCTTGCTGCGGCGTGTAGGAGGAAGGGTATGCCTCTCCATCGGCACGAGTGCGAGTCCTGCGGACATCAGTTCCGCATTCTGGTTGTTCACGGAACCCAGAACGACACGCCGACGTGTCCCGAGTGCGGAAGCACCGTGACCCGCCGGCTGATGCCACTCGTCGCGGTCCACTTCAAAGGGAGCGGCTACTACAAGACCGATCACGGCCGCAAGGGGAACAGCCGTTCGGACAAGAGCGACGAGGCGGCTGCGACTAAGGACTCCGGAGAGACGAAATCCTCCGACGACCCCAAGGCGACGGAGGACTCCAAGCCATCGAGTGACGCCAAAGCTGGGAGCGAGTCGAAAGCCCCCACGAAGTCATCCAAGACGACCACCGGAGACTGATCCGATCCCGATCGCGCCCCAGGGCCCAGAGTCAAAGCTTCGGAACCAGATCCGACTCGAGTGGAGGCTGCCGGGGAAACATGGCGCGCTCATTTCATTGACGAACACCAAGAATAAAGACCTGACCCGAGCCCTGCCAGCGAGCCCTGCCAGGGAGCGAAAGGAGGCTTGATGACGGCGTTCGCGGAGCTGCTTGCGACAAGTAACCAGGGGGACATCGCCGTAGTGAAGTCGCTGCTCGAGGCGGAGAGGATCCCGTGTTTCGTCCAAGGGGAGCACTTCAGCATTCTTCGACCATTCGTTGGTGCAGCACGGATCATGGTTCCCGAGGAGCGGTTGGCCGAGGCTGAGGACCTGATCCGCGATCTGAACCTCTCCATCTCGCCTCTTCGGTAGCTGTGCGAGCTTCGGGGGGAGAACGACGCTGGTCAAGTTGGCGTCCACGATTCGAAAATAAAGGCCTGACCCCGATACCCCTTGACTGGCTCACTTCTCTGAGGGAATCTGCTTCACCCGGCCGACCTCGCCCGTTTCGAGGCGGACCTTGATTCCATGGGGATGGGTTGAAGACTTCGTCAGGATGTCTCTGACAACGCCCCTTGTGAGGACACCGCTACGCTGATCCTGCTTCTGTACGATGTCTACCTCCAGCCCAGGGCGTATCTTGCTTCGTTCCGTCCCGCTCATCGAATCCTTCTCCTTCTTCTTCCTCTTCGTCCTGTGGGAGGACGAAGAAGTGCCTTCTCCATCGTACTCAGCGAGGCTGAGTTCGCCAGCGCACAGGCATCATGCAGCTGCGTAGCCGCAGACGAAGCCCGCACATCCATCGCCGCATGAATGCTCCAAGCCGCCCCGCTAAGATCGTTGCTCAACGCAACTGGGATTCAAGAACAAAGCTCTGACCCCGATGAGATTCAGGCTACAGCTTCTTGAAGTAGCGGACGAGGGGGAGGCCCGTGAATCCGGCCTTCTCGTAGGCGCGGCGGGCGGGCACGTGCGATGGATCGCCTCCGGTCTCGACGCGGGCGAACGTCATCCCTCGTTCCTTCATCCGCTCTAGGGACGCGTTACAGAGTTCGGTCGCGATGCCGCAGTTCTGATGCTCGGGATGCACTGCAATGAACTGGATTTCGCCTGTCTTACTTTCGTCATCCATTGTGTGGGCCACGAAGCCAACAGCGCGTCCGTCGAGATTGGCAACCAGAACCGTGTACTTCTCGCGATCCCCACACATTGTTTCAA
>CAZMYM010000004.1:0-97921 GCA_964570515.1 uncultured Thermotogae bacterium
GCCACCCTCCTGTTCGCCGGAGTGAACGCCGTTGGTCTGGTCGCACTGAGCCCGATTCTCTGGGGAGCAAGCGAGGGGCAAGAGGAATGATCGAGGGCGAGGGCGGTTGCAGGCGCGCTCTAACAAGTCGCTCAGACGGCGGCGCTGGCTCGCCGCGGCCGAGCGGCGAGCCGGTAAGACGGGGGCTGGAGATATGGCTACAGAGAATCTGAGAATGCAGTTCGTGTCCGACAGGCTCGTCGATCAGATTATCGAGGGGCGGAAGACTGCCAGTGTGGTTGAACTCGGCGAGGTCGACGTCAAAGAAGATGAGTACGACGACGCGCTTGTGGTCGGTCGCTACTACGATGTGTACGACAGCAAGCTGGAGCGGCGGGTAACGATCCGGGTTATCGCGATGGAGTTGTGTCGGTGGGACTCGATACCGGAGCGACTCTGGCGTGGCGAGACGAACTCCAGCGCCGACGAGTTCCGGTCCGATCACGAGGAGTACTTCGGCGACCCTGGGGACGACTTCGAGTTCGTTGCGTACTACTTCGAGGTGGCGTAGCTGCCGCCCGCCGTCTAAGGGTCATCTTCAGGGTCAAGTCTTGCATTGCGACAGCAACTTCGGACTAATGTCGGCAGATCTGTGTGTAGGATCGCAAGACTTGACCCCAGACTTGACCCCAGACTCAAATGGCCGGAGAAACGGGGTCGGCAAGGAAGTGAGATGAGAGTTGGGCTGATCTTCATCGCCACTGTGACCGTGTTGTGCTTAACAAGCTGTGTTCGATCTCCCGAGTCTCTTATTGAAAGAAGGATCGGTAAAGTCGAGCGTGGTCTGATCCATGCCTATGGAGATCCACCCTGGGAACGGATGAGCTTGGCAGAGCGCATGGTTCACTACAATGTTCCCGGTGTCAGCATTGCCGTCATCAATGACTATCAAGTTGAGTGGACAAGAGCGTACGGAGTGTTGGAGGCAGGAGGGAGTGACTGGGTCACACCAGAAACACTCTTTCAAGCTGCCTCCATTGCAAAGCCTGTTGTTGCTGTGGCTGCTCTGCACTCTGTTGAGCGAGGGCTTGTTGAGTTAGATAACGACGTGAATTGCAGCCTGGTTTCTTGGCAGGTATCGGAGAATGCGTTCACAGTGGAAGAGAAAGTCACGTTGCGCCGCCTATTGAGCCACAACGCTGGGGTGACAGTCCACGGATTTCGCGGTTATGCCCAAGGTGAAGAAGTACCCAATCTTATGCAGATACTGGATGGGGAGCGGCCTGCCAACTCTCTGCCTATCCGAGTGGATGCCGTTCCGGGAGGGCAGTATCGCTACTCAGGCGGTGGTTACATGATCGTGCAGCAACTTCTCGAAGATGTAACTGGCAAGCCATTCAGGGACATCATGCAGGACACCGTTCTTGATCCCTGGAACATGACGGCCAGCACATTCGAATCGCCGCTGCCTGAGCGGCTCTGGGCAAATGCGGCCAGCGGACACCGTAGCGATGGCCGGGTCATTCCAGGGCGATGGCACACGTATCCTGAAATGGGCGCAGGTGCAAGCATGTGGACAACCCCATCTGATCTGGCGTGCTTTGCCATTGGTGTGATGCAGGCCTATGTAGGCCAACCGGACGACGTTCTCTCTCACGACATGGCCATCCAGATGCTTTCCCCGCAGGTAGAGAGCGCAGGTCTTGGGCCGGTAGTGCTCGACGACGGCGGCGACTTGTTCTACTTCTTCCACAATGGAGCGAATGAAGGATATCGAACCGTCCTGGTTGCCTATCCGAAACGAGGGCAGGGGGTGGTCATCATGACGAATGGCGATAACGGCGACACCCTGTGGCGCGAGATCCTGAATAGCGTCTCTGTTGAGTACGGATGGGTGAAGGACGCCACCTACCTGTATGTACTCATCGCAGTTGCGGTTGTGTTCAGTCTCTTGGGGATTCTGCTCCTGCGCAGGATTAGGACAAGAAGACGCTCCATGTAGTCTCGGGGGCTAGACCTTGTACCTTGCATTAGTAGACAACCGGAAACTCCAGATAAGCGGCGAATCGGGGGACACATACCCCATTTCGGAAGAAGTTCAGCGCGAAGGCAGGCGTTCCACCACCTGATTCAGGTCGATTCCACCGCTTCTTGTCTCCGTGAGCAGACCTTGCGTCTTGCTGTTCAGGAAATTCGGTGCACTGCTCACGAGCCGAGAAGGACGATGGAAGAACAGCGGAATTCCGGGGACATAGTACTTAACTCGCGCGACTTCCGGGAGTGCAGGAGGACCTGGAGAGACACATGCCCTATTGCTGGCGTGAACTGCGGTTGCTGCCCCTACGTTCCCGAGAGGACCAGACTCGCGCAGAGACGCGGAGGCGCAGAGAAGGGCAAGAACGGCGCGAGCGACACGAACGGATTGGGTATCACCTCTGTGCAACTCACCGTTTCTGTATGGAATGAAGTAGAGTAGTCCCCTCTGCGACTCTGCGGCTCTGCGCGAGAAGGGGGGTTGACGGCTCAGTTTCTGGTTGGCTCTGTGACCGCGCTCTGCGAGTGTCTGGGGTCGGACCTTGCGATGCAGCACTAGGGTCTAGCGGCTGAGCAGCAACTCCTCAGTCCCGTCAAGCTGCTTGAGGAGTGAGAATGGGGGACTTGTCGTTCGCTTCGGCTCGACAAAGGTCGGAAGGCGCGATCAGACCCCGCCCGCGGGCGTCGGCTTGGTGAGTCCGGGTACGGTGCAGTTCGTAGTTGGCAGTTAGTGTGGGCGACGGCACGATGGACGTGTCCGAAACGGAGCTGGCACATGGCATTGGATTTCGAAGAACTCGATTACCAGGAGACCCCGCTGGGAGCCATCAGTCTCAGGCGCCGGGCGGACCCCCGGCTCGGAGGGGAAATCGTCTATGAAGTGAAGCTTGGCGGCGAGTTTCTGATGTCCAGCCTGTTCACTGTTGCCGAGATACAGCTTGCGAGGCTCGGACTGGCCGCCCTGGAAGGCGACGGATTGGACATCGTGGTCGGCGGATTGGGTCTGGGTTACACAGCGGCTGCGGCCTTGGATAATGCGTCGATCAGATCTGTTCGGGTCATCGAGATCATGGGACCGGTCATCGATTGGCATCGTCGGGGTCTCGTGCCTTTGGGGAAGCAATTGGTGGCAGATCCTCGTTGTACCCTTGTCCACGCCGACTTCTTCGAATGGGCGGCATCAGATGGCGGCGGATCCGAAAGAGTGGCCCCAACACGGCTGGTTCACGCGGTGCTGCTCGACATTGACCATTCCCCCACCCATTGGTTGACTCCGGGGAACAGCGCCTTCTACTCGGAGCAGGGTCTTAAGAGGCTTGCGGACAAGCTGCATCCAGGCGGCGTGTTCGGGATGTGGTCGAACGATCCCCCGGATACGGAGTTCACCCACCTGCTCGACACCGTCTTCGAATCGTCTGAGGCCCACATCGTGACCTTTCCGAACCCGTACTCGGGCGGTGAGTCGTCCAGCACGATCTACCTGGCTCACAAGCGCAGGTAATCGCTGATCCAGTCTGTTGGGCGTCTCGATGTGGGGGGATTCCAGTATGTCCGGCGGACTGCGCCTATCAGACGTCGATTGTCTCCCCCAGCTTGGCGATGTGCGGCTCGAGCGATAGGTTTTCGTGGATCCGATCCGCGAACGCGTCGAGGGTGTCGTCCTCGCCGTGGACGAGAAACAGATGTTTCGGGCTCGCTTTCCGGATCCACTCGAGGAGGATCGGTTGGTCGGCGTGAGACGAGAACCCGTTGACGGTCCAGACGTGAGCAGCAACGGCGATCTCCTCGCCAAAGATGCGCACCAGTTTCGCCCCGTCGACGATCCGTCGGCCGAGGGTGCCGACGGCCTGATACCCGACAAACAGGACGCCGGAGTCCTTGTGCCACAGGTTGTGGCGAAGGTGGTGGATGATGCGCCCGCCGGTGCACATTCCGCTGCCTGCGATGATGATGTTTCCCTTCGATGTCTTGTTGATCTCCTTTGATTCATCGGTCGTCTGGGTGTAGCGAAGCGGAGTGAAATCGAACGGATTCGGGTGCGACGCGAAGATCTTCTGCCCCTCGGCGTCGAAGTACTCGGGGTAACGTGCGAACACGCGGGTCGTCGAAATGGCCAGTGGGCTGTCCAGAAAGATACGGCAGCGGGGCAACGCATCGTTCTTCCACAGGAGGAACAGCTCGTAGAGGACTTCCTGCGCGCGTTCCAACGAAAACGACGGGATCAACAAGTTCCCGTTGTTGGGGATCACGGTCTCGATGGCCGTCCTGAACTCGGCCACCGTGTCGTCCATCGATCGATGCGCTCGATCCCCGTACGTCGACTCCACCAGCAAGACGTCAACAGCCGGGGGCGGGGCGGGATCCCTGACGATTGGCTGGTGGCGGTTCCCGAGGTCGCCGCTGAAGAGAAGACGGCCGTTCGAGCTCCAAAGCTCGATCGTCGCCGACCCGAGGATGTGGCCCGCGTCGTGGAAGACGCACGACACGCGGTCGCTGAGCTTCGTCGGCTGGTCGTATCCCGCCACGGGGCGGAACAGCTCCGCGCAACGAAGGACGTCGGCCATGTCGTACAGCGCCGGCGGGGCCTCTTCCCCTCGCCGTCGCGCTTTACGAGCGCGATACGACGCCTCTTCGACTTGTAGGTGCGCGGAATCGGCCAGCATGAGCTTCGCGATCTCGGCGGTCGGCGGTGTGCACAGGATCTTCCCCGAGAACCCTTGGCGGACCAGAAGGGGCAGTCGTCCGCAGTGATCGAGGTGGGCGTGGGACAGGAGGACGACGTCGAGGCTCTTCGGATCGAACGGGAACGGATCGCGATTGCGGTCCTTGGCGTGATGTCCTCCCTGGAACAGGCCGCAGTCGAGGAGAATCCGCATCCCGTCGACTTCGATCAGATGACAAGAGCCCGTGACGGTTTCCGCCGCGCCGCAGAACGTGATCTTCATTCTCTCTCCCTGGCCCGATTGGATGATCCATTCTATGGCGAAGCGTCCTTCCGGCACCAGCGCGGAGGCACGCGTGCTGCCTGGGGTCGCGGCAGGCTGTGCTGTAAGGTCTCCCGAAATGACCGCGACGGTTCGGCTGATTGCTGACACGATTCTGCCGGTGTTCGTCCTGGCTGGGATCGGATTCGCGTTCGCTCGTCTCGTCCTTGATCGACTCGCTCGCGCCAACTGCGCGCAGCTGCGGGGGTTGTCGTCGGTGGGACTTGGCGAGCACGAGGATTCCATCGCCGTGGTGTCGGGGGGGATCCGGAAGGCTCTTCACGTCCTGACGTTCAGCTTCGCGGGCCCCGCGTTCGTCTTCACGGCGCTACGGGAGTCCGATGTCGCGATGAGCTCGCTGGGGGAGCCGGCCCTTGTTGCCGTGGTCATGTACGCGGTTCTCGTGGTGATCGCGTTTGCCGTCGCCGCCGTGGGGCGGTGGGACTCGAGGGAGCGAAGAGCGGCCGTTCTCGCGTTGGCGTCGAAGAACTGCGCCAACTACGGTCTGCCGGTCATCCTGTTCGCCTTCGGCGATGACGGCGTCGTGATCGGCACGGTCTTCGTGATCACCCACATTTTGGTGCACATGACGGTCGGGCTGTCGATTGCATCGTGGAGTGGAGAGCACGGGCTCCTGCAGCGGCTCATGAACGCCCTCCTCCGATTCCCGTACGTCTACGCGATCGGCCTTGCGCTGCTTCTCCGGGCGCTGAGCGTCCCCGTGCCAGCGGCGATCGTGCGGCCGCTCGCCCTTCTCGGGGAGACGTGGATTCCGCTGATGCTCATTCTGCTTGGGGTCGAGCTTTCCGGCGTGAAGATCGCCCACGTCTGGCGTCCGGCGACGATCCTGGCGGGCGTCAAGGTGATTGTGCCGCCGCTGTTGGCGTTCGGGCTGACGGCGCTCCTCGGCATCACAGGCCTCATGCGCGCCGTCCTCATCGTTCAATGCAGCACGCCGACGGCCGTCAACGGCCTGTTGGTCGCGCGCCAGTTCGACACGAGGCCGGATCTTGTGGCCAGCACGCTGCTGCTGTCTACACTCGGCAGCATCGTCACGATCTCGGTGATCCTCGGATTCGTCGCATAGTCGGGCGGAGATGGAATCGGTCTGCTGCTACTAGGGGTCCAACGGACTCGCGTTGCGCGGACGATCCTCCTCCAGGAGATCTCCGGCGAGTCCTTTCTGAACCGCGATCAGCCCGAAGGTGTTGCTGAGAATCCCCATTCCCGCGAGTGCCGTGATGCGGTTCACATCAGCCGGGGGCGAGATCTCGACCAGGTCGAAGCCAACCAGGCGCGGCACGTGTGAGCGGTCAGGAGCGGATGCGCGGCGCGTCAGCTCCTGGAGCGTGTCATACAAGTGCCGCGTTGTCATGCCCCCCGGAATCGGAACGCCCGTCCCTGGCCCGGCGGACGGATCGAGGACGTCGATGTCGAAACTGACGTAGAGCGAATCGACGTTCGCGAACGCTTCTTCGATCCGATCTGCCAGGCCTCCTGCGGGGAGCTTCGGCAGATCCCGCGCCCAGACCACGTTCAAGTTGTGCTCGCGGATGTGGCTGAGCTCCTCGGGGAGGAAGTCGCGCGTCCCGACGAGGAGGACGTCCTCGGAGGAGACGTTGTCGAGCTCGAGGATTCTCCGAAGCGGGCATGCGTGGTTCCATTTGCTTTCTCGCTTGCCGTTGATCCCCTTGAATGTGTTCATCAAGTCAGGATGGGCGTCGAACCAGAGAACACCGAGTCTGCCTTTGTGTTGAAGCCCTGAGACTACGCCGCTGGTGATGCTGTGATCGCCGCCCAGGGCAAGTATGACGGACGTCTCGGATGGCAAGGACTGAACAGCTGCGCGGATGGCGGTCTGTGTTGCCTCGTCATCTTCCTGAGCGACAGCAACGTCGCCAACGTCTCGTACCCGAAGATCGGCGAACGAGAGACCGTCTTCCGTCCATGGCGCCGCGTCCGTGGACAACTCTCGCAGGACGCCGGGCGCCTTCGCGGCACCGGGATCATGCGAGACCGAGCCGTCGTACGGAACGCCGACGATCAAGACGTCTGCGCGGGCGATCGGTGCGTCTTCCTGATGCAGTCCCATCCAGGGTCCTCGCTCCATCGGTTGTCTCCTCTCCGCGTTCGGTGGCAACGTACTCTGGAGAGGCGGCCTTGGCAAGCAGGTCAGTGCATTCGGTATCGTTGGAGTGGCCGGGCGAGAAGCTGCAGTCCCGGCTGGAGGTGCAGGGATGGATACAGCACGGTTCGCGAACGAGCGTCTCGTCTTGAGGGCGCTCGAGGCGGACGATGCGGAGGCGCTGCAGGCGTACCTCAACGATCCGGCTCTGATTGGGAGACGATGCATTCCTTGGAGAATGCCAGACATCACACCGCTCGCTCGCAGGCAGATCGAAGAGATCCTCGATTCGTGGGCGAAGGAGAAGAAGGCGTTCACCCTCGGGATCGAGATGCGCGAGACCGGCGAGTTGGTCGGTCACGCGGGATGCTTCTGGGGGTGGGACACGCACTGCCCGGGCATCTCTATTGCCGTGGCGGCCGCGCATCAGCGAAGAGGGATCGGCTCCGACGTCCTCGATCTCTTCCTCAAATACCTGTTCGAGAAAACGCCGGCGCACAACGTCAACGGCTGGATCGCGAGCTGGAACGAGGCGGGTCTCGCCTTTGCCCGGAAGCACGGGTTTACCGAGAGCGGCCGGGTTCCCCGCGGCGGTATCCGCGATGGCACGTACTACGAAGAGGTCATGGTCGACATTCTGAAGCGCGAGTGGATGGTTGCGGGAGGTGACAGTGATGGCGCTTGAAGGCAATCTCGTGATCCTGCGCGAGGAGCGGCACGAGGACCAGCCGCTGTTCGTCGATCTGCGCAACGACCTCGAGACGCAAGGCTGGAATGTTGCGCTTCCCCCGACCTACACGGAGGGGATGTACGTGAAGCGCCTCGACGCGATGGAATTCTCGTACGACCGGGACAGCGCTCGATTCTCCATCGTGCTCAGGGAGTCGGGCGAGCTGGCCGGCTACATCACCTACAGCGATCTCGAGGAGCGACTCGCGGCAACCATCGGCATCGCGATCGCGAAGCCGTTCTGGGGAACGGGCGTTGCGTTCGACGCGCAAGAGGTTCTCCTGCGATTCCTGTTCCTGGAACTCGGGCTTCGCGTCGTCCACCTCTGGTCGCACAGCGGCAACGTGTGTGCCCTCGCCCTGGCGGAGAAGGCGGGTTTCGTGATCACCGGACGCGTCCGCGAGGGGATGTACAAAAATGGGAAGCTGCTCGACACGGTCGTGATGAGCTTACTCCGTGAGGCGTACTTCGTTTCTCATCCTGAGATTGAGGACGCGCTCCCCGATCTGATCCGCGAAGCGACCTAGGCGTACGGCGATCCTCTCTTCCGCGGGTCAGCGCTCTGCGGAGACCGTTTCGTGGACGTCGATACCTCGGTGCCGAAGGCCATCGAGAACGAAGTGGACGCATGCCGGGTCCTCGGCCAAGGATTCAGGCGCGATGACGCCCTTGTGGTTGACCATGCCCGAGGCGAGCATCCGGGCCGCCATCGTCGCGGTGTAGCCGGTCGTGCGTGCCATCGACGTCGTCTCCGTTTCCCTGTCGAACCGATCGACAAGATCGAACGTCCGTCGCGTGGAGTTGCCGTCCTTCGTCCCGTCGACGATCACCCGCAGCACGGTGACGTCTTCTTCGCCTTTCCGCATCTCCCACAGGGGGAAGAGAAGGGCGGACGTGACGTCGATCGGGCGGATCTCGTGACCGTCGATCTCGAGAGGCTCTTCCGAGAACAGCCCGGTGTCGCGCAAGAGGCGCATCTTCTCCGCATGCCCCGGATAGCGGAGCGTCTTCTCGATCATGTTCGGGCAGTCGATCGTCTTCATCACCGTCCTGAGGCCGTCCGTGTTGAACGCCTCAAGGGTTCCGATGCCGTCGAACTCGATCGATTCGATCTCGGACAGAGCAGGTCTCGTGACGATCTCTCCGTTGACGACGATGTGAGCGGGTCGCGTGTACTCCTCGATGACGTCGATCGGTGAGAAGACCGCACGATACTCGTAGGGCGGCTGTGGATCGGCGGGCAGGCCGCCCACGTAGATTGCGACGCTCTCCGTCGAGTCAAACGCGCGCGTTGCGTGACCGACGAGCAGGTTGCTGAGACCGGGGGCGACGCCGCAGTCGACAATCGCGGCGACGTCATTGTCGCGCGCGAGTTCATCGAGGGAGAAGGGATCCTCGGCGAAGAAGGCGATGTCGATGACGTTCTTGCCGGCCTCGATCACGGCTTGCAGGGTGCGGTGGCCGAGAAACCCTGGGACCGCACTGATGACGAAGTCGGCGTTACGCACAGCGCGGGCGACTGTCGACGGGAGGGAGAAATCGACGCGTTCGCCGTGGATTCCCCATCGTCCTTCGATTTCAGCCAGGCGAGCGCCGTCTCGATCGGCGACGTGTACGTCGAACTCTCGATTCGCGGCAAGGTCGGCGGCGATGGCGGCCCCGACACGACCCGCGCCGAGCACGAACACATTCATTTGACTCTCCTTCTTACGCAAGAGGTGGGGCGATTGTAGGGGGAAGGAATCCGTTTCGCGAACCGCACAGAGCGCTTGGAGGAAAGACCGCTAGGCGGTTTCCTGTGAGTCATCGAGCGACTGAAGCAAGGACTCGCAACGTTCGGCCTCCGTGCGCCTCGAGAACGTCTTGTAGATCGAGCGGGCTGCTGTTGCGTGGTGCGCGGCGCAGGCACCGTTCCCTGTCTCGACGGAGGCGGAGGCCAACCGCTCGTGAATCGACGCTTGGGCCCAGCGTGCCCCTTTCTCCTCAGCGATGCTGAGGGCGGCGGCGTAGCGACGGGTGGCCTCCGCCCAGTCGCCGGCTTCGCCGGCGACGAATCCTAGCTCGAAGATGCACTGCATCGCGCCGACGGGGTCGAGGTCGTTCTCCTGTCTCAGTGCAAGGCTCTCTTCGAGTTGCACTCGCGCGCGTTCGTGGTCCTTGGCGATCGTGTAGAGGCTGCCCAGCGTGCATTTGGCCATCGCGATCCCCCACGGGTCTGCGAGCTGTTCGTGGATCTCGACGCTCCGTCGGGCGTGCGCAAGCGCTTCCTTGCTGTCGGTTTCGATCAGCGTGGCAGAGAGGGCCTCAAGCGCCTCTGCTGCTTCCCAGAGGGAGTGCGTCTCCTCGAAGAACGAGAGGCTTGCCGTGAGCTTCTCGCGTCGATCTTCGATCGATCCGTAGCCGGCAAACGACCACAAGAGGTTGACGAATGCCAGTTCCCGCCCCATACCGCCCCCTTCGAGAGCTTGCAGGCTCTCGGCGAAGAGAGGCCTCGCCACGGGCGACCCACGTCTCATTCGCGTGAACCACGCTTCCAGCCCTCGCAAGAACCCGTACAGGGTGGAGAACTCGCCGTCGGCTCCTTCGTGCGCTTCCGCGACGCCTTCGGCCGCGTCACGGAACAGCTCGGCCCCTTCGTCGAAGCTGTTGCGCATGTCGCAGTAGAGGAAGAGGCCGAGGGCCGATCGCTCCAGCATGTCGACGCGTCCGGTTGCGATTGCTCTCCTCCACCCGGCACGGACGTTGTCGATGTCGGCCAACACAAGCTCGGAGGACTTCCGCTGCTCGTGTCCCTTGAGAGCGCCTTCCTGTTCTGCAAGGAGAGACACGTACGCGGCGGAATGCGCGTCTCGCACCCGCGCGTCCTCTTCGGGAAAAGCGCGCAGTCGCTCTTCGGCGTATTGGCGGAGGACCTCAAGCATCTCGAAGCGTTCGGGCGACGTGCGGCGAAGAAGCGAACGGGCGACAAGCGAGGAGAGAGTGGGGAGCGTCGCGCCGGCCACGGCTTTGGCTGCATCGAGCGAGAACCCGCCCCGGAAGGCCGAGAGCCTGCGAAACGTGGATCGAGCGTCTTTGGAGAGTAGCGACCACGACTGCTCGAACACGGCGCGCAGGCTGTGATGTCTTTTGGGCACGTCTCGGAGGCGTGCCGACAGGAAGTCCAGACTCTTGGCAATCTCGGAGACGATCGTGCGGCAGCTCATCGTGCGTGCCCATGCGGCGGCGAGTTCGATTCCGAGGGGCATTCCCTGCAGGAGCTGAACGATGCGGGCGATCGCATCCCAGTCCTCTTCGGTCGGCGAGAAGGAGGCATTCGCCCGCCTGGCGGACTGGAGGAAGAGGGAAACCGAGTCAAACGCGGCGAGATCGTGGAGTGGCACTGCCTTCTCGGGGTATGGAAGGCCCTCGATTCCGAGAACCCATTCGTCCTGGAGATTCAAGTGATGTCGCGACGTGACAAGGAGCGTGACTCCCGGGGCGTTCCCGAGGAGCGTGTCGACCCATCGAAGATCGGTGAGGAGGTGCTCCAGGTTGTCGAGAACCAGGAGCACGCGCCGAGGCTTCAGCCGCGCCAGGAGGAGATCGGAAAAGGCGCCGGGAGTGGAGGCGGCCTGCTCCTCGTCGACGGTATCGGGGGTGCAGTAGGCTCCGAGCACGTCTGCGATCTCCAGTGGAACGTGGCTCGACGAAGGCGTCGCGACGAGAGGGACGAAGATAATGCCGTCCGGGAACAGCCCGACGGCTTGAGAAGCCGCGGCGACCGCGAGCCGCGTCTTGCCGCACCCGCCCGGCCCCGTGATTGTGAGGAGCCGGCACGTCCCGCTTCGGAGAAGGCCGGCGGCCTTGGCGAGTTCGTCCTCGCGCCCGACGAGAGGGGTGCGGTATTGGGGAAGCTTGACCGGAGCGGCGTCGCCGATGTGGATTGGCGTGGGGGTTTCCGCTTCGCCTTGGCGGATTCGCTCGGCGAGAGCAGACGTCTCCTCGCTCGGAGCCAAGCCGAGTTCCGACTTCAGAGCATCGCGGCACGCGTCGAACTGGGAAAGGGCGTCCGCACGCCGCCCGGAGCGCGCGCAAAGCTCCATCGCCCGACGGTGTGCGGCCTCGTTTAGCGGTTGGACATCGAGCCAGCGACGGGCATAGCGAATGGCCTCTTCGAACTCCCTGCGCGCCTCGTGTACCTGCGCTAGCCGTTGGAGTGAGACGGCCAGTTCCTGACGGAGAGCGCCCGACTCAGAGTACTGCCAGTCCTCGAACGATTCACTGTCCTCGACCGAGAACCCCTCGAGGAAGTCGGCGCGGAACGACGCGACGGCGCGGGACAGGCGTTTGACGCATCCCGGGCCGTGGTCTTCTAGGCATTGAGAATGCGCGGCTCGGAACTCGGCGACGTCGATCGATAGTTCGGGATCCTCCCGCAATCCGATCGTGTGCCGCGTGGAGACGAGCCACCTGGAGAGCGGCGTCGCGTTGAGGATCCAGAGAGCGTTCCGCAGAAAGGCGTACGCGCGAGCCGCCTCATGTTCAGGCCAAAGGAGCGCAGCGAGAACGTCGCGGCTGTGGCTAGAGCCCGTTGCGGCAAGATAGCTGAGGAGCGCGAGGGCCTTCCGCCGACGAATCGGTATGGCGACTCCGTTGCACTCCACTCTTGGATACCCGAAGAGGAAGACGCAGAGCTCTGGCACGTGATGGACACCTGCTCTCGTTTTCTTGGTAGGATTCTACCACACGGGTCTCCGTGGGAAACGTCGACAAGACGGTCGTGAGACGGGTAGGATGGCTAAGTGTGCTCAAGGAGACGGAAATCCTACGATGAAGATCTACTCGGAGAGCCTCAGTCGAACGATCGACGCCGCCAATGACGCTTTGTCCGGCGGCCGGCCGAACCCCGTTGATGAGCGAGGCGAGTTCGTCGAGTGGCTCCTGAAGCGTCAAGTGGCTTCCGGAAGAAACGTCGGAGCGTTCGCTCCGACCGCCGAAGATCTGGCCCACGGGGCTCGTCTCTTCACCGGCGAGCCGCTACGAACGAAGCTCTCCACGTGGAACGTGCTCACGGCCGAGGCCGCTCGTCTTCTGATCCTGTTCGGGGGGGATGACCATCGCGTTCGTGGGGCGATCGAACGAGCGGCGAGTTGGCTCGACGTCTCCTGTTTCGTGGCCAGAGATTGCGTCGTCGGCGAGTGTGCGCACTCGTTTGTGAGTCACTTGCGGTTCTCCAGTGCCGCGGAGGTAGGACCGGCGGTGCTGGTCCGGCGAGTCAACGTCCTGCGCGAGCAGCGTGATGGAGCGGGCCGCTGGCGTCGATTCCCGTTCTACTACACGGTACTCACCCTCAGCGAGGTTCCCGGCGAAGCGGCGAAAAGCGAGCTACGCTACGCTGTTCCGGCTTGTGAGCGCGTGCTGTCCAGGAGCGCGAAGGACGCGGTATACGGCGCGCGACGCAAGGCGCTCGCCGAGCGGATCATCACCCTCGACGACCTGCGACTGCTTTGATGTGAGGACAGAAAGGACAAGAGTCTTGACGACAGCTCGTCTCGTTCTTCCCTCACCTGAATGCCTCCGGGCCGAGCATCGAGGCATCAATCGGGAACTCGAGCGTCTCATCCGGTCCTGTGATGACGAACATGAACGGCGGGTTCGGGGCGAGTAGGTCCACTTGGAAGTACAAGAAGACCATACCCGCGTCGTTGCCCCGCATCTGTCGCTTACGCATCGTAGGACGGAAGCTCCCGTGCCCCTTGCCGGATGACCGTGTTGTAGTCCAGGCGGAACTGCATCTTGGTTCCGTTTAGCGCTACAAAGCAGGATAGCTCTCCTCGATAAGCTTGGGGCGCTCTGTCGATCGTTCGAGGAGGGTAGCCCGCCGCCTTGCTCCCGCGAGTAGTACGTTTCCCACGGAATCTCCTGGAGAGGCGTGTCGACGCGCACGTACGGCTTGCACAGAGCGGCGCGCCGTGGAGATCGACGCACCACGGGTTGAACACGTCTCCGCCCTCTTGTGCTTGGAGATCTTCCCGTTTTGCGGCGGCGATCGCCTCATCGAGTGTCGGGTAGCGCCAGTCGGGAGGGTTGATGCTGGCGAACTCGTTCAGTGATTCAGCGACCTTCAGTCAACCGAAGTTGACCTGGACACGGTCGCCCGAGGTCATTGACACGGCAAGGCCAACGAGGGAAGGCGACGTGTCGATTCCCGGAAGCTCTCCCAAGGATGTGTTGCCCACGAGCAGCTCGATCGAGTCGGCAGCCAGCCGGACCTCCAAGGTAGCTGTTCGAAGCGTTCGCGCGAATCGCGGGATCCACGGCTGGCGGAAGCGGCGATGGTGTCTTCCATCCGCCGTTCCAGTAGCGGGCTACCCCGTGCGCGCCTTCTGACGAGACGTAGACCCAGTAGTAGTCCTCGTCGCTCTCCCCCCAGACGAAGTCCGCAGCGGCAGACGCCCGATCCGGAGCGCGTCGCCTCCGCGGAGAGGGCAAGCCGATCGGGAAGCTCCGCTGAGAGCTGTGCCCGTGACACGGTGTGTAACGGTTGCTCCAGCGTCACGCGCTACTGGCCCGAGCCGTAGTCAACGCTCAGCGAGCTTCCGGTATGGACGAGCCAGCCGGTATCGGATGCGTCGAGCTCTTCGTGAAGGACCGTATCCTCGCCTGCCGCGGCCAATGTGGCCGAAAGGCGCAAGAAACCCCACCAATAACACGGAAACGAACAGACGGGTCATCGGGGGACCTCCCTCCTCCGCCGCCGGGCTCCGCTGACGCGCGTTGCCGCACCCGGCGGTATCCTATCGCGAGCCTATTCGTTGCAGCACGCGCAGTTCTCCCAGGTGAGTGATGCGAGATCCACGTCGTAGTCAGTCCCGAGAACTTGGGCGAATACCAGACCCAGCTTGGCGACGGCCGTGGCCCAGTATTGATTGGCGAGCGTATTTGCCTCAGATCCCTTCTCCCATTCACTGTCCGACAGGCTGTATTGCTCGCTGTAGTAGGCCTCTATGCACGCGGCCCAATGATCTTCGGCCTCGGATTCCTGCGCTACTGAGTTTGCCATTGCCGCCGCGGCCTGGTTGAGAAGCTCACGCTGTGCCTCGGTGCCCGTGAAGGCAGCCGCCGTTTGGGTGAACAGCGCTGCAAGCTCGCTGTGCAGAGCAGCATAGTGAACCTTCTCGGCGAAGTACCCGTCGTAGTCCTCCCATGGATTGATCGAAGAGGAGCAGCTGGTCTGTTGCACTTGCAGTATCAAGTCACGGAACATGCGCGCCAATGTGGGCGTGAGCACGGTCGGGAAACCGTCTTCCGTTCGAGGTTCCGTGGACGGGCACTCAGGGCACGAGGGACAGATCGTCGGCGGTGGACACTCAGGGCAGGTCAGTTCCGGGCATTGCGTCCGCTCGCACGGCGGGCAGCTGACCGTTGGACAGGGCGTCGGCTCGCAGGGTGGACAGTCGCACGGCTCCGGCTGGGGAACGATCTCGTCGCAGCAGTCTGTCAGAATGCTGTTGCTGATGGACGTTGCCGTCTCCGCAATCGACGTTCCTGACGCATCGGCGATGGCGACCGCGTTGGCCGCGGCGTTGGCCCAGGCATCTGCTTGGGCCAACGCGAAGGCCGCGGCGTCAGCCGATGCGTGTGCCCAAGCAAGCGCCTCGGCGACGGTCTCCACGTACGTGAACGTCAGCGTACTGACGTGGACGCCGACGGCGGTCGCGGCCCATGCGCGAGCCTTCGCGTGCGCATCGGCCCAGGCCGCGGCAAGGGCGATCGAACCTGGTTCGAGGTTCGATTGCCCGATCACAGACGCCAGCGCCTCGGCCCACGACTCGGCTTCGGCCCAGGCTTCAGCAAGTGATGCCGCGCGAGTCCACGCATCCGCCGCCGCCATCGAGAACGAAAGAGACGCCGCTTTGGCCCGCGACCACGCGAGGGCCGCGGCGTCGGACCACGCGTGGGCGGACGCCCGCGCATCAGCGGCAGCACTGGCCGATGCGGCGGCCCATGCATTCGCTGAGGCGCAGGCACGCACCGACGCTTGAACTGCGGCGCTCGCAGACACGCGGACTGAGCCGCAAGGAGTGGCAGCGATCGCAGTCGCGGTCGCCATGGCGGATCTCTCGATCGACTCGCAAGCGCTTGCCGTATCGGCCGCGTAGGCTTGCGCCCGATCTCGCGCGGAGTCGGCGGCGTATGCGGAATCGAATGCCGAATCGTAGTCGAAGGCAATCGCCGATGTCGTCTGGATGAGGGCGGAGAGGTTCCAGGCGAGGGCGCTCGCATGCGCGTAGGCCGCGGCCCAAGCCAGATGATGTGCCCTGCGAACCGCGCTCTTGAGATCTTCGACGGTTGCCGCGCCAATCTTATGGTCCTCGATCTCACCGACAGCGAATGCGCCGCTTCCGTCCCAGCCGCCGACTGTGTCAAATGCGGCCTCATCGATCGGGTCAGACGTCAGTGCGAGGCGCAGCCATCGTGGCTCGGACAGCGTCTTCATCCAATCCTGGTCCACCGGAATCGACAGAGCGATGAGCTTCTCTTCCCCGGGCGCCAGATCGACTGGGAGATTTGTCAAGATCCACTCGTCGCCTGAAGCGGACTGTTGCCATTGTCCGTCACGATTGAGGTCGTAGAGCACGTTCAAGTAGCCAGCCTCGGTGGGTGAATGCGCATCGCGGGCAACGGAGATCTGGAGGCGGATGGCACCCGAGGGAAGGAGTTCCACGAACAGGGCGTCATCGATGTCATCGTCCACGAGGTTGGGCACTCGATCAGGATCTTCAGGGTCCATGGCGCCCAGTTCCCGGCTGACCAGGGAGGGGCTGCCAAGAGCGAACCCACCGGCGACTGCCGCGTGCGCGCCTGGCATCCCTTCAACACGGGCATTGGAGGTTTCGTAGAGGGTCGGAAAGCGCCCGATGACATCCTGCGTCGGATCGGCGGCGTAGCCGCATGGCTGATCATCCGGCGCATCGCCGTAGTCAGCGAGAACGGTCTCGGTGACGATCCGGAACTCGTCAGTCACAAGGCGCATCTCGTTCAGGAAAACGTCGACTCGCCACTGGCCCAGCGGGACATCGTCGGAGATGATGAACTCCTGGGCCACAGGCGCCATGGCGTACGTCACGCCTTCTGCGCCGACAGCGATGGGGCCGTTCTCGATCCAAAGCCTCCCGTCTGGCGAGAAGAAGCGCCAGGTGAGTTTCTGCACGTCGTCGATGGGGCCGACGTTCACCCACGAGTGCAGGCACCCGTCTGTCGTTGTGTACTCGCTGACTCGATCGATCGGCGGCAGTCCGGAGACGATGGCGTGGTCGATCAGCTCTTGGCCTAGAGCGCCAGCGGCCAACAAGACCACTATGATGACGGGCGCAGACACAACGCCGATTCCAAGAAGTCTGAGCCTTCCTCTTCTCATATCGCTCCTCCATGGGTGGAAGCCTTGGTTGTATATCGTATTCCTGCATCATCCCGTTCGACTGATGGTTTTCCCAACACGGGACCTAGTATGTGGCACAGACTAGGGGGGCGTTGCGTCCCTGTCAAGTGAAGGACTGCGCTAGAAGACGACTCAGACGGGAACGTACACTGACATGCCCATAGGAGCAGAGATCTGAGTAGGACTCAGCGTGTCCTTGCGGGCCCCGGTGCAGATCAAGAAGCGATCACACTGGGAGGGCAGTGCGTCGTGCAGGTCTCTCCGGGTGCGAGGATCCGTCGACTGCGGTGATCTCGTCCGGTGTGCCGGCGGCGCGACGATGGCACCGCCGGTGTGGTGTGTCTGAAGTGCTCCCGCGGATATCAGCTTCCTCGTCACGGCTACGCCGCGATCGGAAGGTAGAGATCGAACACCCATGCCGCGGGGTCCGTCTCGGCCGGGTTTCGGATCTCCTCGAGGCACGTGCACCAGTTCGGCGGACGCGTGTACGAGCTATCCTCGAACCACGCGACGAGCGCACGCCAGACCTCACCGATGTGCGAGAGCCCGGTGAAGCGGGTCACGGCGTACTTCGCGCCCGCGACCTCCTTGATCTCGATCGGGTCCTCGGCTTCCACATCCGGCCCGACGACGAGCCAGATTTCGTAGCCGTAGTTCGGGCTTCCCGGAGAAGGGTTCGGGTTATTGAACCCGAAGGTTCTGTAGTCGGGGGATCCCGGCTCGAGGCCCAGCTTCCGTGCGAACTTGGTGATTATCCCCACGGCTTGATCCTCCGGGTGCTCTCCATAGCCGAGCGCGCTGGCGATGCGCATCGGCGGGAGATCCACGATCCGTACGTCTTTCAGTGCCATGGTGAGTCTCCTTTCACAGCTTGAGACGCTCTTCCTGGGAGAGCGCGTTCTCGTAGTCGAAGAACCTGAACGGCACGTCCGGGTTCTCCGAAACGTTGGTCTTGGTGAAACCCATCCGCTCGTAGAACCCGTGGTTCTTAGTTGAGAACTCCGGCGTGTCGAGGCTCCATCGGACGACATCAGGATGATGCCGGTACATCTGGCGCAGGATCTCCTGGCCGATGCCTCGGTCCTGATAGTCCGGATCGACGTAGATCCCCTCGCACGTCCACTCCCCGTTGCCGAGGTCCGGCCGTGCGACGACGAAGAGGCCGCCGACGATGCGGTCCTCCCCGAGGATGACCTTGTAGTAGGTCGTGTCAGATGCCTTTCGTTCTCCTTCGCTCAGTGATTCGATGACCTTGCGTGTCCAGCGATACGACACGTGTGGGGGTCCCTTGTCCGGATCGTCCTGAGCCTGATTCGCTTCCCGTAACGCCTCCGGCATCCACTTGCGGTCGTCGTAGAACGCCAGCGCGGCAACGACAGCGAGTGATCCGGCGTCCTCAGGTGTCGCCGGCTCCAGCCGGACGGGACGAGTCTCGGTTCTTCGTGGCATGTGCACTTCCCTTGTCCTCAGTCTGCCGCCTATTTGTGACATCCAGTGTCACAGTTGTAGAATGCCGTCACTGGAGGGCGTTCATGCGTGCCGATCGGCTGTTGTCGATCCTGATGTTCCTGCAGACGCGCGGTCGTACGACGACCGATCGTCTCGCCCTTGAGTTCGAGGTCTCCCGAAGAACGATCATTCGAGACCTGTACGCGCTCCGCGTCGCCGGGTTCCCTGTCTACACGGAGAAGGGACCGCACGGCGGCTGCTACTTGCATGAGGAATTTCGGAACACGTTGACGCAGCTGACGTCCGACGAGATCGCGGCCCTGTTCCTCTCCAGCATTCAACAGCCGCTGAAGGATCTGGGGCTCTCGGCCCCGCTTCGGGGCGCGGTTCTCAAGCTGACGGCGGCGCTTCCCGAATCCCGCCAGGCTGCCAGCAGTCACGTGACGAAGCGGATTGTCATCGATTCCACACCCTGGTCCGGACGCGTAGAACCGATTGACCATCTATCCGTGCTTCACAAGGCGGCGATGGAGGATCGCTGGGTACGTGTGAGCTTCGAGCGCCTGTTCGACGTCGTGACGACGAGGCGGATTGCTCCGTACGGGCTCGTGGCGAAGGCGGGTGCGTGGTTTGTCGTCTGGGCAGGAGAGGACAGCCGACTGCGCGTCGATCGCCTCTCCAGGATCCGTGAGGCGCAGATGGACGAGGCACGGTTCGAGCGTCCGAAGGGGTTTGATGTCGAGGTGTTCTGGTCGACGTGGCGGGAGCGGCAGGAGAAGGCTCGCCCGGCGTTCGACGTCAGACTCCGCGTGCGGAAGCGCGCGCTCACAAACGTCCGCGATGCACTCGGTGAGCGTCGCGGCGTCTTTCCTGACACCGAGAACGCGTCGGATGCGTGGGTCGAGATCGACGTCTCTTTCCCCTTCTTCGAAGAAGCACGTCGGGACTTGCTGGCGCTCGGTGGGGCGGTGGAGGTGATCCGTCCGAGGGCTCTCCGCGCTTCGATGGCCGACTTCGCGGAGCAGATCGGGCGGCGCTACGCGGACGAGGGCCCGCTCGATGGGACGGAAGGTCGGGCGTAGAATCGGCGCCAAGGAGGTTGGCATGAACCTTGACCGGCTCGTTGCGCGTCTCGCCGAGGAGATCTCGGGGGCGCGTGCGAAGCGCATCGCAGAAGAGATCTCTCAGTTTCACCGGATCCAAGGATCTCCCGGGTACAACGAGGCGATCGATCACGTGAGCGCGGCGCTCGCGGCCGTCGGCGTCGAATCCAAGGTGCACGAATACCCCGCAGATGGACGGTCGAAGACATACGAGTGGACGGCGCCTCCTGCGTGGTCCGTCCGGTCCGGATCCCTGTGGCAGACGGAACCGAAAGAACGCGCGTTGGCATCGTTCGATGAGATTCTTCAGTCGGTGGTCGTGCACTCTCCTGGCGGGGCGGTGGAGGGCGAACTGATCCACGTCGGCAACGGGACGGCGGACGAGGACTATAAGGGAGCGGACGTTGGTGCGAAGCTGGTTCTTGTCTGCGGGCGAGCCTCTGAGGTCGAGAAGCAGGCGGGACCCAGAGGGGCGGCCGGGATCGTCATCTACCCGGACAGCGAACGGGCGGCAGCCGATCATGATCTTGTGCAGTACCAGGGGATCTTCCCGCGGGCGGAGGCGATCGAAGCTCTGGTGCCGGCGTTCTCGATCTCCCGTCGAGCAGCCGACCGGCTGCTGAAGTCTCTCGATCATGGTCCTGTGAAACTGCGCGGTGAGATCGACGCCGAGTTCATCGACGGACATCTCCGCGTACTGGAGGCGCTCGTCCGTGGAGAGGATGCCGATGCGGGGGAGGTTGTCCTCGTGGCCCACATTTGCCACCCTCGCCAGTCGGCGAACGACAACGCCTCGGGGAGCGGGCTTCTCGTCGAGCTGGCGCGGACTCTGCAGGGGCTGCGGGAAGAAGTCGGATTGCGCCACACCGTGCGCTTCGTCTGGGTGCCCGAGTTTTACGGGACGCTCCCGTGGGCCGTGGCGCACACCGAGGAATTGAAGCGCGCGCACTTCGTGCTCAACCTCGACATGGTCGGACAGTCGCCGGACGTGATCGGGGAACCGTTGCGAGTGTCTCGTGTTCCGAACGCCATTCCGAGCTACCTGAACGCGTGCATCGCGCCGATTGCGACACGCGTCGCGACGCTTGCCGCCGTCGCACCGGGTGGGTCGCTGAGGACGTTTCACTGGTCGTTCGACGTGCCGTGCGGAGGGAGCGACCACCTCGTGTTCGGCGCGTCCCCGCACCGGCTGCCGGCGGTGATGCTTCATCACGACGATCCGTTCTGGCACACGAGTCTCGATACCGTCGACAAGGTCGATCCGTCTCGGCTGAAGCAGGTCGGGATCCTGAGCGCAACCCTTGCGATGCTGCCGAGCGTGCACGAGGAAGGTCCGTGCTTTCTGCAAGAGTGGCTCCTTGGCTTCGGCGTGGATGCAATGACCCGGGCGAGTGCCCTCGCCCGTCAGCTTGGCCCTCGAGATGGACGAAGGCTTCTGGGACTGGCGCTCCGGATCGAGGAGGAACGAGTCGACGACCTGGTTCGGGCTTTCTCGGAGGACCTCGATGCGCCCTCCGTCGATCGTCACAAGGCCGCGTTGCGCGCCGCCTTTGACCACGTCGCGGGACTCCTGCCGGACGCGGACGGTGCCTCGGCCGGGGACTCGGCGGAACGCACACCGAAGCGGATCGTCGACGGGCCGCTCGTCTACGTCGTGACCGAGCGGCTCGACGAGGAGGAGCTGGCCTTCTTCAAGGAGACGCTGTCTGCCGAACATCGCGCTGTCGCCGAAAGCCTGCTCGGTCTCTGCGACGGGACGCGCACGGTGGAGGAGATCGCGCTGCAGCTCTCTCTCGACTTCGATCGGGCCATCCCCGCGGAGGACGTCGAGCGCGGGATCGACCTCCTTGTCAAGGTTGGTTACGCAGAAGGCTAGTGTGCGAGGGTGCTCGGGAGACACCTACTCGGCGAGCTTTCGAAGGTAGTAGTAGAGATGGGTGTACCGACACGCGTTCGTCCGCTGCGAGTACTTCGTCCGCCACTCCGCCTCGGTCGGTGCGGCGTCGTCTTCACCGCGCAGCTCCGTCCACTCCTCCCCGGAGAGCTTCTCGGCCGCCTCGCGCAAGTAGCGCGCCCGCTTCTCTTTCGAGACGATCTCCCAGCGTGCGACGAGCGCATCGGCTTTGGAGTCGGTGAACATGCTGTGCAGCGTCCGTTCGCCGTCTTCGTCGCCCCAGAACTCGCCTGGCGACTCCTCCGTGCCGAACCATGCCTTGGGCCAGGAATCGATCGAGATGACGCCCAGGAAGGCTGAGCCCCCGGGTTTCAGGACGCGTCGCATCTCGTCGATCGCACACTGAGTATCGGCCTTGGTGAGGTGGCACATCGAGTAGTGCTCGAACACGTAGTCGAAGGAGGCATCCTCGAACGGCATGCTGCGCATGTCCCCGTGCACGAGTTCGATGCTGAGTCCACGCTCGATGACGTACTCGCGGGCCTTCGCCAAGCTCTCTTCATCGATGTCGAGACCCCACGCTGCCATGCCCTGCTCGGCGAAGAGGGCGACCGGAGGGACGCGGCCACCGGCGCCGCAATCGAGGATCCGACGTCCTTCGAGGGACTCTCCGACTTCGAGGCGCGACTGGATCAGACTGAGAAAGGCGTAGACGGGGGTGGCGTTGGCGCGAAGAACTGTCGGCCTCAACGGGTGCCCTCCTCCTGCCCACGCGTAGATTCCTCGGCGGCTGCTAGTCATCGCTCCGACTGAGAATCTCGATGATGTGGTAGCCGAACTGCGTCGCGATCGGGCCGTGGATCTCTCCGATCGCGTCGTTGAACACGACGCGGTCGAACTCGGGAACCATTTGCCCCGGCGAGAACTCTCCCAGATCACCGCCGGATTGCCCGGACGGGCAGTTCGAGTGCTCGGCGGCGAGGTGTTCGAAGTCCGCGCCGTTCTCGAGTTGCCGGATCAGTTCCTGGCAGCGTTCTTCGTCGTCGACCAGGATGTGTCGTGCCGTTGCCTTTGCCATTGCTTCCTCCATCGCGTTGCGGGATTCACGTGCCGCATGAGCGACCGCGGGCGAGATGTTAGTCGGTGCGAAGCCCCTTTGCAGGTGATGTGGAGCGGTTCCGCGATTCGAGGTCCAACAGGTATCGCTTGCGCCACAGCCCCCCGCTGTAGCCGGTCAGCTTGCCGTCGGCGCCGCCGACCCGATGGCAGGGGACGATGATGGCCACTCTGTTGTCGCCGTTGGCGCGGGCGACGGCGCGAACGGCGGTCGGCCGCCCGATCGCCTTGGCCTGGTCCTGATACGATCGCGTTTCGCCGTACGGGATGCTGCAGAGCGCGTCCCACACGGTCTCCTGGAATGGAGTCCCGGGAAGAACCAGCGGCAGATCGAATGTATGCCGAGCCCCATCGAAGTACTCGGCGAGTTGCGTTTCGAGAGCACCAAGGTGGCGATTCGTGCCAGGGAGCACTTCCGCATTCAAGCAGTTCCTCAGGCGAGCGATCTGGGTTTCGAGCATCCGGCGATCGGCGAACTCGAGGAGACAGACGCCGACCTCGGTGGCGGCCGCCAGCATCGGCCCGAGCGGCGACGGGATCCGCGGGACAGTGACAAGGCCTTTGCCGTGCGATCCGCTCGGCGGAGCCCCGGTCGCCTTCTTGAAGGCGTCGACAAACCCGCTCAGGGAGCCGTGCCCCGTACCGAACGCGGCCGAGGCGACGTCGTCTCCGTTGCGGATCCGACCAAAGGCGGCGCCGAGACGAAGGAGCCGGCAGTAGGCATGAAATGTGATCCCATGATGCTGTTTGAACCACCGCCGGACGCGACTCGGTTCGATGCCTCGATTGCGCAAATCCTGATCCCTCCAACGCGCGGCGGGATCCTGTTGGACCGCCTACAGGAGTTCTTCGATCCAGTTCGGAGCGCTGCCGAGCGGCTCCATCGGCCGGCAGACCTTGCACGGTCTGTACCCATGAGTAAGGGCTTCTTGCGTGGTCGAGAAGAACTCAACGTTCCCTCGCTTGGGTGTTCGCGCAGTGCAGCCGGGTCGACAGAAGATGCCCGTCGTCCGAACCCCGACCACGAAGATCCCCTCGAACCGCGAGTCCCGCTCGAGGAGTGCGGTATACATGGCCTCTTCGCTCGGGAGACTGCGTCCGTCCGTGTCGAGACGATCTCGCGTCGCTTGTGTGCTCATGACCCGACACTGTAGGACGCGCGCGTAGTCGCCACAACCGGAGACTGAACATGGATGTCGACTCGGGGTTCGGTGATCTGCAGTCGGTATCGCGTCCGGTCGACGGAGGCGAAGGCCCGACGCGTCAGGAGCAGCGTCAGAAGAGCTGACGCGATATGCGCGAGCTGCGCGAGATCACGTGTCAGAGCGCGAGGAAACGCCGCAGGATCGTGTCGGCCGCGTCGTTTCGCGGCGGCGCGTTGCGGAGCGCGTGGAAGATGTGGCGTACCGGCTTGCGGCCGAGCAACAACGTGAAGCGGAGGAAGATCCTCGCCTTCCAAGACGACATCTCCGGGTGCGCCTGGATCCCCCAAACGGGCTTGTTCCCGTAGCGAAGGACGTGCGTGTCACAGTGCCTCGTTCGCCCGAGCTTCCGCCAAGGAGCAGGTGGATCGACGGCCTCGTCGAAGTGATAGACGAACGTGTTCCACGGGTTCGGGAGCCCGTCGAACAGCGGATCGGATTCGACCATCTCGATCTCGCCCCAGCCGACCTCCGGCGGGTCCGACTGTCGCAGATATTCAGAACCGGACAGCGCGTAGACGAGCATCTGGTGCCCGAAGCAGGACCCGAGGACGGGAATCCCACGAGCCACGGCGTCGCGGATCAGCTCCTTCTCTGCCCCGAACCACGGGTTCGGCTCGAGAATCGAACCCTCCGACCCGGTGAGGATGATATGGGTGAAGCCATCGAGCGGCGGAATCGCCGCCCGGGACGGAATGTTCACCGTCCGCGTGTCGATCCCCTTCAGGTGCGCCTTCCAATGCCAGCATGGCTTGAACACGAATCGATGCACCGCGTTGTCGACGATGAGGACGAAGGCATGCTCCGGCATGCCCGGAGTATAGCCGGTGGTATCGTGTTGGCTCGGCAGCGTCTCATCTGTATCCTGCGTATACATTCAACCGTGTGATACTGCGTTAGTAGTGCACGAAGGCAAGGAAGGAGCGACCATGGCCGGGAATGTGGAATCAGGTAAGAGAGAGACAAGGAATGTCCTTGCGTACAGCGTGCTGGGCATCTCAGCAGCTGGGATCTTGGCGCTGGCCGGGTTCGCTGTTGGATCGAAGAGCGCTGATGCCAAGGAGATCTTCAACATCGTACTTCCTGTGTTCGCGACGTGGGTCGGGACGGTGTTGGCGTTCTACTTCGGTCGAGAGAATTTCGAATCGGCCAATCGAGAAGTCCGACAAATGGTCGACAAGCTGTCACCCGCGCAACGGGCGCAGGCAGCAATCTCAACGATCATGCGTGACGTGGTTCGAACGACGTGCTTCCGCCTGTCCGCGGAGCGGACAGAGGAGACCGCGAAGGTCAAGGATCTGCGTGAGCTGTTCGAGAAAGCCGGCATAACGCGTGTCCCCGTGCTCACGGAGGACGGGAACGCGAAGTACATGATCCACGAGAGCAGCGTTACGAAGTACCTGGCTGGCGACGCACACAGCGAGGGCGATCCACTCAGCAAGCTGGTGACTGCACACCATGATCTCGTCTCGTTGAACAAGGGTTTCATTGTGGTGTCGGGAGCAACGCCGATTGTCACGGCGAAGATCAGGATGGAGCAGACCTCCTCGTGTCAGGACATCTTCGTCACGAAGACCGGGGGAGCTGACGAGCCCGTGCTCGGATGGGTGTCGAACATCCGTCTGGCGAAGTCCATCGAGGCGTAGCCTGAGCCGAATGAACGTACGATCGAACCGACGGCGCCTGTGTCATCCAACGGAGCGAAGAAGTCTGTGGAACCGATGAAGCCGATTGTGCTGATCCACGGATACAGCTCGGAGGGCAAAGGGCGGAAGCCCGAAGAGATCTACGGCACGTTGCCGAGGGACCTGAGGCGGCTGTTCGGGCGATCGAACGTTGTCGACATCAATCTCAGCCGGTGGATCTCGCTGAGCGACGGAATCGCGCTGGACGACATCAGCTTCGCGTTGGAACGAGCCCTGCGGAGCAACCAGCACAAGAGGCTGCTCAAGTCGGGCTTCCACGTGATCATCCACAGCACCGGGGCGCTGGTCGTCCGGAACTGGATGCGGCTCTTCCAGGATGACCACAATCCCTGGCCGATCGCCAATCTTGTCCATCTTGCCGGGGCCAACCTCGGCAGCGGGCTCGCGCACGTTGGCAAGGGAGAGGTCTTCCGGTGGGGCAGACAGGTCTTCCAAGGCATCGAGAGTGGCGTGCGTGTGCTCGATGAGCTGGAGTTCGGCTCCTCGAAGACCCTCGACCTGCATCTGCACTTCCTGCAGGACGGCCACGACGTGTTCGAGGACTTCGGGATGCAGGAATTCTGTGCCATCGGGTCCGCAACACTGAAGCTCGCCTGGATGGTTCCGATTCGGTACGTCAAGGAGGACTCGTCGGACGGCGTGGTGCGGACGAGCGCAGGGAACCTGAACTTCAACTACGTCTCCGTGACGCCCACGGCGGAAGCGGAGGGCGTCTCCGTGAAGGACGTGCGGGAGGAGGTCGAGAAGCGGCGTGAGAACAAGCAAGTGCTCAAGATGTGGTATCAGGCCGACTTCTCGAGACTCGCGGCCGCCCGCCGAGCGATCCCGTTTGCCGTGCTCCTCGACACGACCCACACCGGGAACGAATACGCGATCGTGACCGGCGAGAAGGCACGCCCGCAAGTTCTTCCGCGGCTGGAGGACGCGTTGAGACTGGATCACGACGCCGCGGCCTATGCGCGGATCGCGACGGAATGGGACGACGTGACACGCAAGACGTTGTCCGCGGTAGGACGCCGCAAGGGTCGGTCGGCCCTCTGGGACGTCCATGCTCAGTACGAGGGACACTCCCAGCTGATCATCCGGCTCAGAGATCAGTTCGGCGTCGACATCGTGCATCACGACATCCGATTCAAGTCCGGCGGGAAGAAGGGCCAGATTCCGCTCGAGAGCATGATCGAAGACGTGCACGTAAATCGTCTCAACCGCGGAACGAGGACGTACTACCTGCGCACTGTGGAGTTCGACAAGGACACACGTCGTTGGGTCAACCAACTCGATTCGGTCGCTCCCCTTCAACTTGAGATCTCGGGCGCGGAACCTCAGTCCGGCGATATCGAGTACTTGCCCCTGAACCTGCAGCTGAAGCACGACGACCTCGTGAAGATGATCCAGCCCATGCGTACTACGATCATCGACGTCACCCTCCTCCGCCTCCCGACGTCGAACGTCTTCCGGTTGAAGAGGACATAGGCAGGCGACGTTGAGGCACTACGCCCAACGTCCGATCAGTGGCCCAGGAGAAGGATGATGGGGTCCGATCTTGCTTCGCGCGGCACGGGACAAGGTCGGGCCCCGCCGCTCTCTCTTCAGGAATTCGAAAATAAAGACCTGACCCCTAGAGCGTGTGCTTGAACCTGCAACTGAAGAGCGCCGACATCCTGAAAGTGATCCAACCCCACCGGACCACCCTCGTCGACGTCACCCTCCTCCGGCTGCCGTCGGAGAAGGTGTTCCGGGTTAGCAGAGCGTAGAGCTGGTCCTGCATCATGAGCTGAGGATGGGACTCAGTGCGGGCGGTGTGCCCCGCACTGGATCTGCAAACGAATGACACCATGTGACGTGAGACGGATGGCATGCAGGTTGCCATGTAGAGGAGCTGTGAGTAGAGTGGCGACCAGGAGGACGCAAGATAATGAACGATGAAACACGTGAACAGACAGAGCCCTGCAACGCAACTGGTTTCTGGTCTTATGTGCACGCCGATGATGACGCGGAGGGTGGGCGTATCACGGATCTAGCTCGCGACTTGGTTTCACAGTATGAACTGCTCACCGGACAGCGCATCGCGCTCTTCTTGGATCGCGATGCCCTCAAGTGGGGTGAAGTCTGGCGGGATCGGGTCGATGAGAGCATCGAGGCTGCCGCGTTCTTCGTTGCGGTTCTCACTCCGAGGTTCTTCATGAGCGCTGAGTGTCGCAGGGAATTTCAGGTCTTCTCACGGCACGCGACGCAACTGGGAGTCAAGGATCTCGTCCTGCCACTCTACTATGCAGAGGTACCAGGTCTTTGCTCAGGCGAAGCGGATGACGATCTCTTTGCAGTGATTCGTGCTTTCCAGTGCGAGGATTGGAGGGAGCTTCGTTTCGCTGACGTCGGATCTGGGGACTACAGGAGAGGAGTGGCGTGCCTAGCGGCTCGCATTGCAGAAGCCAACACCGTGGCCGAAGGGGAGCGGTTGGCAGGGCGGCATGCCGATCAGGATGCGCAGGGAGAGGTGGAGTCAGATGGAGCCCCAGGCTTCCTTGATCGCCTAGCTTCGTCTGAGGAGGCTTGGCCGAAATGGATAGAAAACATGAAGGGAATCACTGAAGAGATTCAGCGAATCGCGGAAATCATGAGCTGTGGCACACGGGACATTGAGCGGGGAAACGCAATGGGAAGCGGTTTCGCTGCTAGACTCCGCGTTGCGCGGCGTATGGCAGGAGAGCTGGCTGATCCAGCGGAGCGGATGTTGGTCTATGGGAATGAGTTCGCGTCCCTCGTTCACGAAGTTGACGATGGGATCAGGTTGATCATCACGCAGGGCGCGGACGAAGCGCGAGAAGACGCGGGTTCGAGAAGTGCCTTGTGTAGGTTTTTCGCTACGCTCAGTACCCTCTCGTCCGCCTCGCATGAGGCGATCGAAGGGGCTCAGCGAATGGTAGACAGTCTAGCCCCAATCGAGAAGAGCGCTAGGGATCTTCGGCCACCGATAAGACGGCTGCGTCAGGGATTGACGAGCATGATTGAGGCGGGTCGGGTGACTGACGAGTGGATCCAGCTGATCGACAGTGTGGAGGTCGAATGTAAAGGGACCTAATCGTGATCTCAGTCTTCTTTCAATGCGACACCGGATGAAGGGGGAGAGCTAGAGCGACGGACCGCGCAAAACGCTCAGCTCCCATTGGAGAAAGCGCGATCGATTGTCTGAAACCTGACAATACGCCCGAGGGGCGGGTCTTCATTCTTGGTCTTCGAGGCTCTCGTCTGCGCGAGGGTCGGGTCTTCATTCTAGGTGTTCGAGTCTCGCGCAGGATTCTCGCCTCAGATCCTGTTCCGCACGGGCATGAGATGGAATCTCGCGTATCTCCTATTTCAGTGCTTCTACCTCCTGCTCCAGTTGATCGAGACGTGCGAGCAGGTTCGCCAGCTCTTGATTGAGGTCGCTGATCTGCTCGTCCTTCTCCAACAACATCTCGTACAGCGCCTGAGCCGAGATCATCAGAACCCCGTCCAGATCGGAGCCGGTGATCGTCGTCTCCGTGCCGATGGTGCCCAGCTCGTCGCGGCCGAAGGCGGCGAAGACGTCCTGCGCGCTGGGGCCGTAGTGCCGAAACTGCGCGGGGTCTTGTCCGATGAAGTTCCAGCTATACACCGGGATGTCGAGGAGCTTCTCCAACACCTCTGCCCCATCCACGGCGAGGAAGTTCTCCTTCTTCGTTCGGTCGGAGCTTGCAGTCCAGCCCACCTGCCCTTCGATGACCGTGACGTTGCCATTGCCAATGCGGACCTTGTTGGAGGCGTTGACGAAGGCCTCGTAGCCGATGGCGATGGCGTTGGTCAAGTTGTTCGCAGAGACATCCGCGGCACGTCCGAGAAGCGTGTTGTTGCTGCCCGTGGTGTTGGAGAGGAGCGCATCGTCTCCCAGCGCCGTGTTGCGACTACCCGTGGTGTTGTAGTAGAGCGCCCTTTGTCCCAACGCTGTGTTGGAGCCACCCGTGGTGTTGTTCAGGAGCGCACCCTGTCCCACCGCCGTGTTGTATGCACCCGTGGTGTTTTTCTGGAGCGCCGTTTCCCCCACCGCCGTGTTGGCGCCACCTGTGGTGTTGGAGTAGAGCGCATCCTCTCCCACCGCCGTGTTCCAATTACCTGTGATGTTCGTGAAGAGCGCATCCTCTCCCACTGCCGTGTTGACGTTACCCGTGGTGTTGGAGCGAAGCGCATCCTCTCCCACCGCCGTGTTGGCGTTACCCGTGGTGTTGGAGAGGAGCGCATCCTCTCCCACCGCCGTGTTGTCATCACCCGTGGTGTTGGAGCTGAGCGCGTTTGCACCGAGATTCACGTTGGCAGTGCCTCCACCCACTGATATCAACACCACGACGCCAACCATGATCGCCAAAGCGTACGCGGCTCTTCTGTTGCGTGGCCTCTCTGTCATGATCTATACCTCCTTCCCAGGTTGTGCCCGGACTATACCGTATGAGTACTAACAGACAAACAATCCAGCGGTCTTTGGAGGTCAGATCTTCACTCACGTTGTCCTTCGAACCTCAAGCGCACGCGCGCGAGTCGGGTCTTCACTTTTGGTTTGCTGAGGAGGGGAGTAGGGCGCCAGGTCTGTATTCTTGGTGTTCGCCGTGCGCTCCGATTACTTACGGCGAAATCGCGGATTGTGCTGTCAACGTGTGTTCTGCCAAGAGCGATGGAGTGAAGGGACACGTACTTCCTTGCTGAAGTGGCCTTAACTCGGAGGTCCTCGCAACGATCCAAAGAGAAAGGCGTTCTCGCGCAGAGGCGCGGAGAAGGGCAAGAACTGGAGAAACGACAACAACGGGTTGGGTAGTACCCCTATGCAGTTCACCATTCCCGTTTGGACTGTAGTGAAGTCGTCCCCCTCTGCGCCTCTGCGACTCTGCGCGAGAGAGACTGGGAATAGGCTTTGCGGCGTCACTCATTTCGGGCGGAATGCGCTTCCGCCGAAGAGCGAGCGCCAACTGGAATCTCGCTTTGCGCGCGGGCTACCGCGCTGGCTCCCTGCCGGTCCTCTTCCGCTGCGTCTCGTGCAATGTGGCTAGCGCCTTCTCGATCTCCTCGTCGGTCGGCTTGCGGCGCAACTTGCTCTCAAGCTGCTTAGCGACTCGTTCGCGCTCCCGTTTCTCCTCGCGTCCCATCGTCGTCCCTTCTGGATCTGTCGGATTGCGAGTCCATTATGCGCGCTGAAGAGCGCCAAGAGCCAACCAGCCGTACAATCGCTGCCGAGAAGGAGAGAGAGCATGCCCGAACTGCCGGAGATCACGTGCCGAGCGCGAGAGATGAAGACGGAGCTCGTCGGCCGAACGATCTCCGGGATCGAAGTGCTGCAGCCGAAGTGCCTTAACGTGACGGTTGACGAGTTCGAGAAGGCCTTGGTCGGCGCGGAGATCCGCGATGTGACCCATCACGGCAAGTGGCTGATCACCGAGACGACGAACGGCTACTTTCTCCTGAATCTGGGCATGGGCGGCGAGGTGCTCCTCGTTCCGCACGACGAGCTGCCGGAGAAGTGGCGTGTGCGTCTCGACTTCGCCGATGGGCAATCGCTGGCGATGAGCTTCTGGTGGTTTGGCTACACGCATTACACGCCGCCAGGCGCCCTGGAGAGCCACTCGCTCTCTGCGGTTCTCGGGCCGAACGCGCTCGACGTCTCCCTGAAAGACTTCCGCGCGCTGCTCGCGGGGAAGCGAGGCCGGATCAAGTCGCTGCTTCTCGATCAGAAGAAGCTCGCCGGGATCGGGAACGCCTACGTCCACGACATCCTCTTCCGCGCGCGGCTCCATCCCCTTCGTACGATCCCGACGATGTCGGACGATGACGTGAAGAACCTCCACCGGGCGATCCAGACGGAGTTCCATCGAAGCATTAGGAAGGGCGCGGCGGCGTACGAGGTTGACCTCTACGGCAAGCCCGGCGGATTCTCCGGCAAAGACCTGCTTGTGGGGTACAGGGAAGGCAAGCCATGTCCCGAGTGCGGCACGACGATCGAGAAGATCAAGACCGGATCGACGTCGAGCTTCATCTGCCCGAGCTGTCAGCCGCTGGTGACGAGCTAGCGGATCGGGGTTGCCGCCAGGAATCGGGCGGCGATGTCGCCCATGACCCGGTCCTCCTGCGTGGGACGGCGCATCGCCGACAGGGCCCGGCGGCGATCTCGTCCTGACAACAGCAGATAGAAAGTCAGGAAGACCCTCACCTTGGCGAGCGGAAGTTCCGGATGCGCCTGGATCCCCCAGATCGGCTGATCTCCGTAACGAAGGACGTGTGTCGGGCAGTCGGCCGATCGCGCGAGAACGCGCCACGGCGGCGGCGGGCCGGCGACCTCGTCGAAGTGGTATGAGAAGAGGTGCCATGGATCGGGCGTATCCTGGAACAGATCGTCAGGCTCCAGTCTCTCCAGCGCGATCCAGCCGATCTCCGGCTTCGACGACCGAGTCAAGTGTTCCGGACCGGAGAGCGCGTACACGAGCATCTGATGGCCGAAGCAGGATCCGAGGATGGGCAGGCCACGATCCGCCGCCTCGCGGATCACGTCCGCTTCTCGCGCAAACCACGGTTTCGGCTGGAGGATCGATGCCTCGGAACCGGTCAACAGCAGGTGGGTGTAGCCGTCGAGTGGAGGGATCGGCCGGCCGGCAGGGACATTGACTACATCGACAGGAACGTCACGAAGGTAGGGCTTCCAGTGCCAAGGGGGACGGAAGACGAGGCGGTGGACCGCGTTGTCGAGCAACAGGAGGCGCGTGCGCATGCGTGAGAGTCTATCCGATCCCGGGAGCTGCTCGCGTGTTGCTGTTGGCGTGCTTTGGCGGGGTTTCGCACGAAACGTGACGCACGTCACACTCGCGCGGCGCGGCAGCGCGTCGTAGACTCACACGCAGACGGGGGGTAGAGATGGCTCAGGGCGACAAGCGGTTGGCGCTCATCATCATGGCTGCGGGCATGGGACGGCGATACGGCGGCCTGAAGCAGGTCGAGCCGATCGGTCCGAGCGGCGAGCTGATCATCGACTACTCGGCGTTCGATGCCTTGCGCGCGGGCTTCAAGAGGATCGTCCTCGTCGTGCGCGAGGAGATCGAGCCAGCGTTCCGCGAGCGCTTCGATCCGATTCTGTCCGAACGCTGCGATATCGCGTACGTCATGCAGCGACTGGAGGATGTGCCCGACGGTTTCGCGGTTCCTGCGGATCGAGCCAAGCCGTGGGGCACGGCGCAGGCGGTTCTCGCGTGCAGGGATGTGGTCGACGGGCCGTTCGCCGTGATCAACGCCGACGACTTCTACGGCCGGAGCGCGTTTGAGCTGCTCGCGGAGTTTCTGAATGGTCTTGCCAGCGGCCCTGACTCGGAATCTGCGGTCGTCGGGTATCGACTCGAGCGTACGCTGACGGAGCATGGCACGGTGTCTCGCGGGATCTGCCGACTCGACGAGGGCGGCTACCTTCGATCGATCGTGGAACGGAAACGGGTCGCGCGGCGCGACGACGGGATCGCCTACACCGAGGATGGCGAGCACTGGCACTCGATTGAGAACGATGCCCTGGCGTCGATGAACGCCTGGGGGTTCGCGCCCGATCTGTTCGAGGCGTTCGGCCGGCGATTTACGCGTTTCCTCGCGGGCGCGCCGGACAAGGAAGCAGAATTCTTCATCCCGAGCGAGATTGGCGACATGGTCGCCGAGGGCAGCGCGCGGGTCCGGGTCCTTCGATCGCAGGAGACGTGGCACGGCGTGACGTACCGAGAGGACGTGCCGAGAACGCGCGAAGGGATCGCGCGACTTGTCGATGAGGGCGTCTATCCGGCGCCGCTGTGGGGGTAGAGATTGATACGCACCGAGGAACTCACGCGTGCGTTCGGAAGGCGGCTGGCCGTCGATCGGCTTTCGCTCGAGATTGGCGAGGGCGAAATCGTCGGCCTCCTCGGCCCGAACGGAGCGGGGAAGACGACGACCCTACGGATGATCGCCGGGATCATCGCGCCCTCGTCCGGTCACGTTGACGTCGCCGGGATCGATCCGGCGGCGGAGCCGGCACGAGTGCACGAGTCGATCGGTCTGCTCACTGAGTCGCCCGGTTTCTACGATCGGATGTCCGCGGAGCGGAATCTGGCCTACTTCGCGTGCTTCTATCGCGCCCTCGATGTGCGTCGCGCCGTGGACGCGGCGCTCAACCTCGTCGGGCTCGCCGATCGCGGTCGCGACCGCGTGGGCACCTTCTCCAAGGGGATGAAGCAACGATTGGCCCTCGCGCGGGCGCTTGTCCACGAGCCGAGGATCCTTCTGCTCGACGAGCCGACGGCCGCGCTCGACCCGGAGGCGGCGAAGGGTCTGCGAACGCTGATTCTGCAGTTCAAGGCCGAAGGCCGCGCGGTGCTTCTCTCCACCCACAATTTGTCCGAAGCGGAGGAGTTGAGCGACCGGATTGCAGTCCTTCGCACGAGACTGCTTGCGCTGGATTCGCCGCGGACGCTTCGGGAAGCGGGGAAGGCTCGCCTCGTTCGTGTGAAGGCCGAAGCTTGGGACGGAGATCTGATCCGCCGAATCGAGAACGAATCCTACGTCCTCAGCGTCACGCAAGAGGGCGGCGAAGTGGCTCGGTTTCGTCTCGAGGATCCGACCGATGACCGGCCGCGCCTCGTCGCGTTTCTGGTTCAGCATGGAGTGGAGATCCTGGAGGTTGCAGAGGAGACGCGGACGCTTGAAGACGTCTATCTCGATCTCGTACGGGACGTGGATCCATGATCCGACGGATTCGCAACATTCTCTTCAAAGAGTGGATCGGGATGGCGACGACGCCGTCCAGTCTGTTGTTTGCCGTCGTGATTCCGCTTCTTCTCGTCGGACAGGCGACCTTTCTGTCGTGGATTCTCCCGCGATTCCTTTCGCCCGGAGCGCTGGGGCTTGCGCTGCCCGGCACCGACTGGCTGACGGAAGCGGAGCGGTTCCGCGTGCTCATCCTGTCGCAGTTCCGTTTCTTCGTGCTCCTGATTCCGGCGATGATCGCGAACGTCTTTGCGACGCTCTCGATCGTCGAGGAGAAGGTGACGCGGACGCTGGAGCCGCTTCTGGCGACGCCGGTTCGGACGTGGGAACTCCTGGTCGGAAAGACGCTCTCCGGAGCGATCCCGGCGTTTCTCATTGCATGGGCGAGCTCAGGTCTGTTAGTGCTTATCGCCTCCATGCTCGGCTGGGGACCGCTCCTGGAGCACGTCGTGACGACTTCGTGGTATCTGTCGTTGTTTCTGTTGACGCCGACGATCTCGATCATGAGCTTCGTTCTCGGGGTGATCGGCTCGTCGCGGGCGAGCGACGCCAAGAGCGCACAGAGCCTCTCGGTGCTCGTGGTTCTTCCGATCTTCGCGCTGATCGCGGTGCAGGTGACGGGGCTCGTGTGGTTCACGCCGTTTCTGACGTGGCTTGTCGCCCTCGGTCTGGCGGTGGCCGATGTCCTGCTTCTGGGGGTGGCGGCACGCTTGTTCGCGCGCGAATCGATCGTGACCCGATGGCGGTAGTTGCCCGGTGGTCGACGCGTTCCAGAGTGAGTAGCATTCGCGGGATCTGATTCGGGGCGGTGCGATGAGAGACTTGTTCCGCAAGAACCGGCGCTTGTTCATCTTCCTTGTCGTTGCCAACTTCCTGCTGCAGTTCGGTCACCGCATCTGGCAGGCGACGTTCAACAACTTCGTCGTTGAGCGGATCGGCATCGGACCGGACGCTGTCGGGTGGATCCAGAGTGTGCGGGAGATCCCGGGCCTCCTCGCAATCGGCCTCGCGGTGCTTGCGCTCATCTTCTCCGAGCTGCGCATTGTCGCTGCGAGCATCGTGCTGCTCGGTGTGGGGATCTTGCTGACTGGACAGGCGACGACGGTCCCAATGCTTCTCGTGGCGACAGTGGTGATGAGTATCGGGTTCCACTTCTTCGGCCCGGCGAGCAATGGCGCGCTGATGATGAGCGTGGACAAGCCGGATGGGCCACGGGCGCTCGGCTGGATGAGGACGATTGCCGCGGCCGCAGGCGTGCTTGGCACCGTGGTCATTCTGTTGCTGGTCGAGCGCATCGGCTACCAAGCGCTCTTTCTCACCGTCGGTGCGGTCGTGATCGCGGGAGGCCTGATCCTGTTCCCTCTCGGGTCAGGAGGACACAACCTGCCGCCTCGCCGCAAGGCGAAGTTCCGGAGGCGCTACTGGGTCTTCTACGTCCTCGCTTTCCTCGCAGGCAGTCGCCGGCACATCCTGACGACGTTCGCTCCGTTTCTCTTGGTCAGGGACTTCCACGTGGCGGTGCAAGTCATGTCGATCCTGTATCTCGCAAACTCCCTGATCAACATGTACGCGCACCAGAGGATCGGCAAGGCGATCGCGCGGTTCGGGGAGCGCTGGATCCTCTCGGTCGCCTACATTGCGCTGATCCCGGTGTTCCTTGGGTACGCGCTGGTACCGTATCTGCCGATCCTGTTTGGCCTGTTCGCGCTCGACAGTGTTCTGTTCAGCTTCAATGCAGGGCTGACGACGTACATCCACAAGATTGCGGTCTCTCCGGAAGAGCTGACGAGCAACCTCGCGGCGCAAGAGGCGATCGGTCACATCGCGGCGGTGTTCATGCCTGCCTTCGGTGGGATTCTGTGGGTGACTCTCGGCTCGCGGGCGCCGTTCCTCATCGGTGTGGGAATTGCGGTCGTCTCTCTTGCGATGGCCCAGTTCGTCAGAGTGCCCCGTGACGTCGCGCGCAGCGGATCTGCGGTCACGTGAGCGGGGTGCGGGTATGATTCACGGGAAGGAGATCTAGTCGACACATGGACGACATCAGCATCAAACCTTTTACGGTGAGCGGGGCGATCGGTCCCGAGGATACCACGGGGCGGACGGCCGGTTCGTTCATCGGAGACGTTCTTGCCGAGAACGGAATCGAGCTGCACGACAAGGACGTTCTCGCGCTGAGTTCGAAGGTTGTGTCGTTCTTCGAAGGGGGCCTCCTCCGGCTGAAGGACGTGCACGCCTCGCGGAAGGCGCGTCTCCTCGGACGCGTTTTCGGCAAAGATCCTCGGAAACTCCAAGTCCTCATGGAGACGGGCAGGGTCCTCGCCGTCGTGCCGCTCAAGAGGATTCTTAGAATTCCCAGCATGAGACGAATGATGATCGAACGATCGGCGAATCCCGCCGCGATGCTCGAGGGATACAGCAAGATCAACAACTACACGTTCGTCGTTCGAGCTCATGCGGCATACCTTGATGAGGCCGGGATCGACCACACGAATTCGCCTGAGGGTTACATCTCCGTGCTTCCGCCCGACCCGTGCGCGACGGCGGCCAAGATCCGCGCCGAGCTGATGAAGCGATTTGGGCAGGACGTCGCAGTGATCATCACCGACACGGTGACGTGCGTTGGGCGGTTGGGCTCTCAGGACGTCGCGATCGGCTTCGCGGGAATCGATCCGACTACCAGGGAAACCTTCAGTGATGACCTGTTCGGCGTGCCGAGATCCGGCGGGATCGACGTGGTCATCGACTCGATCGCCGGACTGGCCGGGCTGGTAATGGGACAGACGATCGAGCGGACGCCGGGCGTCCTCGTCCGCGGCCTGAGCTACGAGCCTGAGAGAGAGGAAGACGCCGGTCGCGGGATGGGAATCCTCGGCTATCCTCGCGGAGCGCTGTGGCGGATGATCGTCGCCGGCGTTGTGGCGACGGCGTGGTTCCGCATCGCGAATCTGCTGACGTTCCAGCGCTGGCCGAAGCGCTCGCGGTCAATCTAGCTGAGAGAGAGCGCGTCGTTCGGAGAGCCGAAGACGTCTTCGAACCGGTCCGGTCGACGCCACACTTCGATCTTGTCATTGCTTCGAATCGCGACCTTCGCCGGACGCGGGAAGCCGCAGCTGTGGGAGGCAAAGTGATCGGCGCCGTAGGCTCCGGTGTGATAGAGGACGAATCGCTCTCCACGGATCGGTATCCGGTTCAATGGCACCTTGGCCTTGCTGATCATGTCGCCGGAGAAGCAGAGGCGGCCGGCGAGGAACGCCTCGGCGGTCCGATCGTCTTTCCGGAGCGGTAAGACGGCGGCGGGGAACACGTCCGGGCTGATCAGATTCGTGCCGTGGTTGTTGATCCCCAGATCGAGAGAAACCACGCTGTGACCGAGCACGTCTTTCACGCCCATCACCTGGGTCAGGGTTATGCCGGCGGTCGCCATCAGCGCGCGTCCGGGCTCGGCGATCACGGTCGGCGATCCCAGATCCGCGAGGCGGTCGACCGTCGTTCGTCCGTCTGCGAATCGGTGTCGAAACAGGTGCTCAAGCATCAGACTCGCCGGACATGCAGTCCAGTAGGATTTACCGATCCAGTCCGGCTCTGCGACATCGGAGGTGCGGACGTGCGCGTAGCCCATCGGCTGGTCGTTCCACGTGACAGCGTCCGGGGCCTCCGCACCCCCGCGGAGACGGGCGAGAAGCCTCTCCCGGAACCGCTCCCAGGGTTCCTTGGAGAGAAAACGCACGGGGAACCCGCCTCCGACATCGATGATCTCGACGCTGAGGCCGGCCCGGTGGGCCGCGTCGGCGAGGTCGAACAGGTGGACGAGCAAACGCTCGTAGCCTGCGGGATCGGCGATCTGAGTTCCGATGTGCGCCGAGACTCCACGAAAATGGAGTGCGGGCGTCCTGCGGAGTCGACGAAAGAGCTCATCGGCCTCGTCGAGGTGGAAGCCGAACTTCGTCCAGTCGGAGGCGGTCGTCTGATCTTCGGACGTGAGGCCGGAGAGAGGCATCCCGCGGAAGCGGACGAGCACCTCGGGAGGACGGCTGCGCATGTCTGCGAGAGCCTCCAATCTTGCGAGTTCGTCGTCGTTGTCGACCGCGACGACCGCGCCGGCGTCGACGGCATCACCAAGATAGACGTCCGATTTCGCGTTGCCGTTGCACGTGATCCGGCCCGGTTCGATCCCCTCTTCCAGTGCAGCGCGAAGCTCGAATTCGGACGCGACGTCGGCACCGAGTCCGAGTGTTCTTGCCGCACGGATCGCGCCGCGGCAGGGGTTGGACTTGACTGCGAAGGCGACGATCGTGTTTGGGTAGTGATCTCGCGCGTTGCCGAGAAAGGCGCGCGCGTTGACGGCCATCTCGTCGACGAAGAAAACGTGGATGGGAAGGCCGAATTGCTTCACGACGCGATCGATCGAGGACCCGTGGCGGGTCATCAATCCGTCGAGGCGGCAGGTCGTGCTTTCGCTCTTCGCCATCTTGCTCCTTGGAATCCGTGCTCCGAATCACGGCATGGTACGAGAATGCGCCCTCCCTGTCAGCTCATTCGGGGATCGGAGCGTGTGAGCTTTGGCTCAGACAGATGTCCGTGACGCAGCTCACAGAGCCGATGCGTGGATCCCGTCTCCCGCCAACGCAGCAAGCGACGATCGGAAGCCTACTACGCGAGGGAGACGGCTTTGTGCGAGACGATGGGGCGCGCCTTCCCCGGTCGCCACAGGAAGGAGCAGGAGCCATCGGACGTCGACAGTTGTCCAGGCGGGCGGTTTCTCCAGTGGGGCCTTGTCGGGGATCGGTTGTCGTGCTACGCTGGCGGTAGAATTAAGGAGGTGGCAAATGCCCATCGTGATCGAGATCACTGCCGGAATGCTTCTCGCCTTCTTCTGGGCGTTCTGGGTGCTCGCGTTTGGGGGCTGGTGGTGCGGCGGCGGCTGCTAGGTCGACGCTTCGCGCGAGTGCAGCCCGTACGACACACGAAAGAACGAATACGGATTGCCGCCTTGGGGAGGATGATCCTCGTATCCTCCCTTCTCCTTTTGCTCGTCTTCGGAGTTGTTCAGGCCCAGGATCGCGAGCGGTTCGCGAGCGAGACGGGACTGGATATCGATCTCGTCAACGTCATTGAGGCGGACGTTGGCGGGGCGGAACTGGCTGTCATCTTCGTGTTCATCAACGAGCGGACGTTCGACAGCAAGATTTCGGCGTCTCTTCGCGCCACGCTTCTGCCCTATCTCGGCCGCAACGCCGTGTACGTGAACCCGAACGTCAAAACGGTCACTTCGCAGTTCCCGTTCGACCCACTCATGATCTCCGTCCAACCCTCAGGGGAAGCGACGTTTGCACCGCGGCTCGGGGCATGGGTGGAGATCACGCCCGGATTCCTTGGCGGGCGGTTTGAGGTCAATCCGGCGGGATCCTCCCAGGGCTCCGGAGCCGAGGGGATTCTCGTTTTGGAGGACGCGATCGACCCTGACCAGCCGTTCGACATGATCTACATGGGGCAGCGGACAACGTTCGTGATCTCAGTAACTGCGCCGTCGGCCGTTGCGCCGATTCCAGGTGCGTACGCGGCAGCCACAGAGTCGCATGCGCCAATTGAGGTCCCGCTTCTCGAGGACGTCGCGACGCTCGAAGAGATCCTCGGGTTGCCCGACTTCTCGTCGGAATCGATGGCCGCACTGTTCGACCTTGACACCGATGCTGTACGTGCAGCCGAGACCACGTTCTCGAACGGCGAGGTTCTGAGGTTCCTCTTCGTCCGACTCGATGAGGGTGTTCGCGACAGCGCGCTCGGCGAGGAACTCATTGCAGCGCTCGATCCGGTCATCGGTACCGGTGCCGTGATGGTGTGGGCGTTCTCCCCGACCGGCGTGGGTTTCTCATCGAGAGGTTTCCAGATTCACCAATCGGAGAAGGCCTACGAATTCTGGAGCTCAGCGTCATTTGTTGAGCTGACGGCCGGCTTCATCCACGTCGAGTATGTCGAGGCGGGTCAGATGGTTGCGGCCGTCATACGCTTGCCGCAGGGCGTGGAACCTGATGTACCTTTCGTCATTCAGTACGCTTCCACAAGAGTAAGAGTGAGCTTCCCTTGAAGCGGCAGGCGCCCTCGGGGCACCCGGCCGATGTCCGCGGTTGGTGCCCATTCGGAGGGAGCGTAATGTGCGTCTGATCCTCGCTTCGGCCTCCCCTAGACGACGGGAGCTGCTATCGCGGATCACGAGCGAGTTCATCGTGGTCCCCAGCCTCGGTGCAGAACCAACCAGCGGCGATCCACGCGAGCGCGTCCTGAAAGGAGCCTGCGCCAAGGCACATGAGGTCTCGATCCACCATCAGGGCGTGATCATCGCCGCGGACACGCTCGTCGTCGTCGACGAGGCCGTTCTCGGGAAACCCGAGTCGCGCGACGATGCGAGGCGGATGCTCGAGACGCTGAGCGGGCGGGAGCACTCCGTACTGACGGGTCTGTGCGTCCTCTCCACGCAGAGCGGAGAGGAGCGATCGGCTGTCGAAGAGACGCTCGTGCGATTGCGCACGCTTGAGAGCACCGAGATCGAGGCGTACCTGGAGTCCGGCGAGCCCGACGACAAGGCCGGCTCCTATGCGATTCAGGGTCGCGCGGCCCTCTTCGTCGAGCGGATTTGCGGGGACTACTTCAACGTGATGGGGCTCCCGCTCTACCGACTCGGGTTGCTCTTGCGGGAGGTGGGCGTTCGCGTGTAGCCTCAAGGCACACAGGACGAGCGGTTCGATCCACTGTTTTCCAGATGTCGGAAGGAGAACGACGATGGGGGAGAAGCGAAAACACAGCATCCACACGATCCAGAGGATGAAGACAGACGGCGAGAAGGTCGCCTGGCTGACGGCGTACGACTACCCCACCGCGGCCTTCGCCGAAGCAGCCGGCATGGACATGCTCCTCGTCGGCGATTCGCTCGGGATGTGCGTGTACGGTTACGAAGGAACGGTCCCGGTGACGATGGATCAGTGCATCGTCCATTGCGAGGCGGTGCGTCGTGGAGCCCCCAACACGTTCGTCATGGGGGACATGCCGTTCATGAGCTATCAAGTGAGCGACGAGGATGCGGCGCGAAACGCGGGCCGATTCTTGAAGGAGGCCGGCGTCGATGCGGTCAAGCTCGAGGGCGGGAAGCGTGTAATCACCCGGATCAAGGCGATCCTCGACGCCGGAATTGTCGTCTGCGGGCACATCGGACTGACACCGCAGAGTTCGGGTCAGTTGGGCGGCCACAAGGCGCAAGGAAGAACGATCGCGTCCGCGCGCCTGCTGATCGAAGACGCGCTCGCAATTGAAGCGGCCGGAGCGCAGTTGCTTCTCCTCGAAGCGGTTCCTCCGGAGGTTGCCGGATTCATCGCGCGGAAGCTCTCGATACCGGTTCTGAGCATCGGGGCGGGGGGCGAATGCGACGGGCAACTGCTGATCGTGTCAGATCTGATCGGCCAATTCCAGGCGTTCACGCCGAAGTTCGTCAAGAAGTACTGCAACGTCGCGGAGGTAGTCACCGAGGCGATGCGGGCATACGTCGCCGACGTCAAGGCGGGTCAGTTTCCGGAGGACGAGCACTGCTATCACATGCTCAAGGACGAAGCCGGCGAGTTCGCCGATCTGATCAAGGAATTCGAGTAGTCGTCCGCGATGGATTCGCGCGATTTACAGTGTCCGGGCAAGATGGCGATCGACAACGAACGGTGGCAAGGAGGGCGGGATGAGTGATCTACGGCAGAGGCTGATGATCGGCGAGGACTCGCTGCGGCAGATCAACGAGCTGCTGCTCGATCCGGGCTCGGAAGTGATCAACGAGCTTCTGAGAATCGTGGAGAAGCACGGTGGCCCGGAGCAGATCAACGCCAAGGCGGTCGAGGCGAGGAAGCCGGCGAACCTGCTCGAACGGCTGAAGAAGAGCCAGTCCCCGTACGTCGCCGACATCGAGTGGCTGACCGGAGAGCGGGATCGTGGCGCGTTCATCTCGATCGCCGATTACCGAAAGAAGGTCCTCGGAGAGCGGGCCGGCTCAATGACGTTCGATGCGGGACATGCGGTCACGCTCGAGATCAGCGCGCTGCAGTTCTTCCCGTGGTTGATCGCCGAGGCCAAGCAGGCGATTCGTGCCGGCGAGGTGATGCCCGGACGGTACATCCGCGTCCGCAACATGGCTGAGCAGGTTGAGGATCAGGGCGACACGCTCGCCGTCGCCGCAGCGATGCAGATCGTCGGCGCAAGCTACGTCGAAACGCTCGACACCAAGGGAACCGACGGCTCGAACATCCACCTCGGGGGACCGGCCACGATCACCGGGTACTTCGGCGGGGTCGGGCAACCGAACGAGCACGCGCTGCAGTGGGTCGACGAGTTCCTCGGGTACTACACGGAGTACGGAATCCGTCAGGTCCTGAACATCAACCCCGGTACGGTGCTTCTCGGGTACCTCCTACACAAGCTGGGGATCGACATCGAGTTCAAGATTTCCGTCTACATGGGCAATGACAATCCGTACGCGGCGCTGTGGACGCTGATCGGGGCGAAGCTGTTCGAGCGCGAGGACGGGACGACGTCGCTCATCGGCTTCAACTGGGCGAACTCGGTCGACAACACGACGATCGAGAAGGGAGCCGCGATTCGGAAGGCTCTCGGATTCGAGAGCGTCGTTCGCTTCGAGCATCACATCACCGAGACGCAGAAGTCGATCGTCATCCAGCCGTACGACCGAACCGACGAGCTCGTCGAACTGGCCGATCACGTCGCCAACATCTCCGCGAAGCACGAAGGCGGGAAGCCGGACGTCGACTCCGCGCGCGACCATCCGTCGGACATTCTGGAATACTTCCTGCCGAAGGCGGAAATCGAGGCGCAAGGGCTGATGCCGGCGTTGGAAAGGAGCTACCTCGACAAGCACGATGCGCTGAATCGAACGGCCGAGGCGCTGACCGAGAAGGGTTTGCCCTTCATCGCGGCCTCGAACCTGCATCGCTGAACCCTCTCGGGAGAGGTGCGTTAGGGGGAGGGCGGCGGCGGAGCCCGACCTCACGGCGACGTTTCTTCCGAAGCCGATCTTCGGCGAAGCGGGCAACGGAATGCACCTTCACCAGTACCTGGCGAAGGGCGGAGTCAATCTGTTCCGAGACGGCAGCGAGCTGTCCGAGCTTGCGCTCTGCTACATCGGCGGACTGCTCACGCACGGACGAAGCCTGATGGGGTTGACGAATCCGTCGACCAACTCGTATCGCCGCTTGGTGCCCGGACACGAAGCGCCCGTCAGCTTTCTGTTCGGCGCTGCAAATCGGAGTGCCGCGATACGCGTGCCCGCGTACGCCCGCGAAGATGAAATGCGTATCGAGCTCCGCACGATGGATGCAACCTGTAATCCGTATCTCGCATTTGCCGGGATCCTGCTTGCGGGGGTTGACGGGATTTTGCGCAATCTCAACGCGACGGAACTAGGATTGGGACCTTGCAAGGAGGACGTCTACGAGAAGGGTGCAGGCGACCCCGCTCCACGACGACTCACGGAAGCGCTCGAAGCCCTGGCCGATGATCGCGACTACCTCGTGGTGGACGGAGCGTTCACCGAGGACCTGCTCGACGCATGGATTCGGGCACAACGCCTCAACGCAGACGAGGTCGCAGCTCGCCCGCATTCGCACGAATTCTCGCTGTACTACGATCTGTAGTCTGCGCGAACGCCCGCCAAGCAACGGCGATACCCCTCGCTGGCGGCGCGGGCAGCGCCACACGGCACACGCACGAGCTTCGGCCTACTTCTTCTTTCTCTCTTCCCTGTCGAGGTACTGGAGGATCGCTTCGACGACGAGGTAGTTGATCGAACGATCGACTCTCTTGGCGAGTCGATCGAGTCGTTCGATCGGCTTCCTGTCGAGCTTACTCTTCGGAATGTAGATTGACAGGGTAGTAACTTCGCTCTTACGGACCACCTCGCTCACCTCCCTTTGGCGCCGAAAGGCCCCTAAGTCATCCTGTAGCCTACAGCAAACCATGGGTTCGCGACAAATCGAGCGAGAATCAAACGAATGAGGGAGGTCCTAGACGGCCCCTCCCTCGCGTACTTGTGCCGAGGTCTGTCGGCGCTGGGATCTCTAGCGCACGACGAAACGGAACGTGTAGTAGATGATGGAACGCCCTTCGGGGCTTTTCACCATCATCTGTCCGCCGAACGGGATCCGCTCATCCTTGCACTCGTCGCCGAACGGGCGAGAAGCCTCCATTCGCGAGAGACCGCTGGGCCGCAGCTCGCCACACTCGATGGCGAGAACGAAGGTGAAGGTCCCGTCGTCGAGAACATCTGAAGACACGCTCCATCCAGCTTCCTGATCCCAGTCGAACTCGGACACAGGGATGATCGCGTCGAACAGGTCGCCGGACGGCGCAACGGAGATCGTTGTGCCGGGTGCTCCGAGATACGTGAGATTCTCCTCGCTTAGCACCTTGACCGTGTTGCCGTTCGGGAGCTGGATCGAGCAGCGATCCCACAGAATGTTGATCACGTCGCCCGATACGTTGTGCAGCCAGAACGGTAGGCGGCTCTGCAGCCCCTCCTCCGAGTACGATGCGTCGAAGGCGATTCGGATCGTCCCATCCTGGAAGACGGCCTTCTCCGAATAGACGGGATCGAGCATTTCCAGCGTGTCTTCCTGGAGGACCGTCACTTCTCCCGAGGCGATCACTTCCGGTTCCAATTGAACAACGGGTTCCTGCGTGGTCGGAGCGACGACCATCCCCACCAGCAGAATGGCCCCCATGATGGCGGCGATCACTGCCACTTTGCCTAGATCGTTCACGTTCTCTCACCCCTTTGCCGACAGAGTTCGCCGGAATCGTTTCATGCTAGCCGGTCTAGCGTGCTGAAGTGCGCGCCGTGTGGCCCTTTGCGAACAGACGTCTGTCCCTCGTGACTCGGCGAGGAAATCCGCGGTTCCGGCGTGTCGAGGTGTCGACGACGTCAGATTGGACCGAAGTTGAGGTGGACGGGGCCGATTGGACTGTCGACTGGTTAGCGGCGGACATCAACGTGCCCATGCTGCACGTGTATACCACGACGGGACTGCGGCTTGAGAAGCCCTGCTGCACGGAGACGCGGGCGACCGTTCAGTTCGATCTCCTTGTGTCCCCATCTGGGGCGTAGGAGGCCACGTGGACAATCGGCAAGGGCGGCCACGGGATGACGCAGGTGAAGGTCTTCGCGGTACCTGGCGGCAACGAAGAGGAGCCGATTCGGCTTGCAGCAATCCAGCTACGCGAGAAGGACGGCCTGGAGGTCTACGACCTGATCAAGCCGCAGGCTGTTGCATGAGAGCGGTCGCCGGATTGAAGCGCCCTCACGACCATCCGTGCCATTGCCCCACTCACAAGCCTCAAGACGCTGCAGCTCTCCAGCAGCGTCGTGTTCGACCTCACTCCACTGCAGGACCTTGCTCGTCTTCAGTAGCCAGGAGTAGCCCGATAGCGAACGTCCATGCGCTTCAATCCTTGCCGAAACCGAGGCATCTTCACCGGAGGACAACGCCATCGAGGACATCACCGGGCTCGTCGACGACCCTCCCAGGTGGGTTCGAGGCCGCCTGGCGATTCCGCTCTGGTGACCCTCTTCTCTCCTCCTACCTCGACTCGCCGCCCTGCAAGCAGTATTGCGGAACCTGACACGTTGGTCTGGCACTCGTGCCGCTCGGCTATCCACCACCGATGTTGATTGTGGGGCGGTCGTCGGTAGACGGTGAAGAGAGCTCATAGAGGGCGAACTCCTCGAAGTAGATGCGCACGGGAACCTGATCGAACGAACCTGCGGCGAGACCCACCAACCAGGTGTCCGTTGTGCCGCGACGGACTGTCGTGGGCGTTCCGGTTACCACCGCCAAGTCGGATGAAGCGCCCATCTTGAATGTTCCCGCGCTGCTGTTGTTGATCCGGACCTCGACCGTATCGCCTTCGACGGTCAGGCGCAGGGTGTTTGTCACTGCTTCTCCCTGTTTGACGCGCCTGCTCTCCTTCCAGTCTATCGGCGACGTCTGCCACTTGCCGCCGAGCTGCGATTGCACAGAGAACCACCCGGTCGGCGTGATCGTGAAGAGCAAGAAGTTGTCATTGTCGATACCCCAGATGATGCCGTAGTTCGAGCCCGTGCTGAATCCGCGTGCTGAGCCAGAGATCTCGACGATGAAGTTGTCGGGAACATCGTCGTGCGGAGCCCAGCTCCACCACAAGTAGTAGTCTTTGGTGAGCTTCACTTGGTACTTCCCATTGCGGTATGAAACCGATCCCGTGTCGCTCTCGTCCTCCAGCCACCCGCTTCCCGGATTGTCGAAGCGGTCATAGTAGATTGCCTCGATTTCCGTCGCGTGGAGGATCACGGCGATCACGAGAACGCCGACGAGTCCAAGCATCACGCCAAGAACAACCCCGCGGTTTGTGTTGATCATTTCGGTGCAGGCAGCCTCCTTCAGAGTAACGCCGTAGCTGTGGCCAGTGTAAGAAATCCGTCGAGTGTGGGCAAGAAAGCATCTGCTCGCGCGATAGGGGGAAACCTGTGACTTGGTTTCCGGGAGTAAGCCTCAAGGAGACGGCCCTGACGTCGGGATTCAGCCCGTCAACGGGGCGCGGCCCATCACTCTCGGAGGAGTGGCAACAGAAGACGGCCGATATCGCAGGAGAGCATGCAGAAGAAGATGCCTGTGCATGTGAGGTTCTGTATGGTTCTGCGGCACAAGGCGTGGAACGCCAGGCGTTGTCGGATGTGGTGGAGAGCCTTGCGACCGACGGGCTCCTGCGGAGGTCAGCGAAGAATAAAGGGGCGAGGGAGAGACGAGTCGCCTATCGCCAGGCAAGATACGGTTCTTGGGTGCGAAATCCTTTGGTCGTCGGTGACGCGAATCGTCACCGTGTCACACGTGGAACTCGGAGCCAAGACGTCGAAAACGTCCCTCCTCCCGACAATGGGGGGGGCGGCATCGATGAAGCCTACCGATCTCACGGGAAAGAACGAAGACTCGTTCTGCGCACGTATGTATCCGTCGACGTCGATCTCCGCGCCGACAAGATGCGTGATCCCGATACGCACTTCGGACAGATAGCCCAACATGCTCCCACCGCAACACCCGAGTACGTTCGCGTCTTGGATCCTGCGAGATCGGTTTCCAGTGCACCTGCTACCCACGTTGGTAGCACCGAGATGTCGGCTCCGCTTTCCAGATTGTCCAGTTTCGCAGTACTGTCTACAGTTGGCGAGCTGAAGGAGGAGAGGATGAGGGAGTTCATCAAGAAGCGGCCGGTGCTGAATTTCTCGGTGTTCATCGTCGTGTGGACCTGGATTCTCATGGCGGTGATCATCGCGCTCGTTCCGGTCGATCCGGTAGCAGGACCGCAATTCGTGCATGTTGCCCTTGTCTTCTTTGTGGCGAGTGCGTCCTATCTGGTACGCGGCTTCCTTCCTGTTCATCCCCGCCGTCATCGCGGCGAGCGTCCTGATCCGAGGGCTCTTCGGCGCGGATCTCACGGGACTCGATGTGCTGGGATAACTAGCCTTTGCGGTCCCAATCGCCCTGCTCGCGGCTGTCATGGAGGAGTTCGGCTGGCGCGGGTTCATGCTGCCGAGGTTGTTGGAGCGAGGTAGTGCGCTCAAGGCCGCCCTCATTGTCGGCGTAGTGTGGGCGCTCTGGCACGCACCGATCAACTACATGGGCCTCTCCAAGTACGGTTGGCAGGCGTTGCCGATCCTCCTTGTCCTGGCGATCCTACCGATCGCACAGACGGTGCCGATGGTGTGGATCCACAACAGCGCGAAGCAGAGCATGCTGATGATGGTTCTGACGCACGTCAGCATCACCGGCGGGTTCATCATCTTCGCGTTGCCCAATGCCAACGCGGCGGCCGAGCTGAGGGGAGATCTGTTCACCGCGGGGACGCTCGCCCTCGCGGCGATCGTCATCGTTGCCGTATTCGGTGCGAAGCGACTGACCCGCTCGATGAAGCCGAGAGCAGGCGCATGAAGGCCGTCGCTTTCGAACGATACGGATCTCCGAACGTGCTGTCGCTCCGGGACATTGACACTCCGGCCCCGCGGGATGACGAGATTCTCGTTAAGGTCCGCGCAGCCGCGGTGAATCCGCAGGACTGGCATTGCCTGCGGGGCAGGCCGCTCTTGGCCCGGCTGTTGGTTGGCGGGTTGCTGAAGCCGGGGCATCAGGTCCTGGGCTCGGATATTGCAGGGACCGTTGAGGCGGTCGGGGCGACCGTCGCGCGGTTCGCACCGGGTGATGACGTGTTCGCGATGAGTTTCAAGCACGGGGCGTTCGCCGAGTACGCCGTCCTCCCGGCTTCCGCGGTGGTCGCTGTGAAGCCGTCGGCGCTTCCCTTCGAAGAGGCGGCCGCTGTGCCGATGGCGGGCGTGATGGCGTTGATGGGGCTTCGGGATCAGGCGAAGCTCAAGCCGGGGCAGAAAGTGCTGATCAATGGCGCATCCGGTGGGATCGGAACGTTCGCGGTGCAGATTGCGGTGGCCCTCGGAGCCGAGGTGACCGGCGTGTGCAGCACGCGGAATCTGGATTTGGTGCGCTCACTCGGCGCGGATCGGGTGATCGACTACACGAAGACGGACTTCACCCGCGAGGACACGCGTTACGACCTGATCTTCGACGTGGTGGCGAAACGCACATTCGGCGAGTGTCGGCGTGCGCTGACCCGCAACGGGATCTACGTCAGCACGGCCTTCTCTCTGGGCCTTTTGCTTCGGTCGTTGTGGGTCGCGCTGACGAGCGGCAGGAGGCTGAAACCGATGCTCCAGCGCCCCACCCAGGCCGACCTGGCCGTCGTAAGAGAACTCATCGAAGCCGGTGCCGTCCGTGCAGTCATCGATCGACGCTACCCGCTGGCTGAGGTGCCGGAGGCCATCTTGTATGTCGAGAAGGGCCACGCGCGGGGGAAGGTTGTCATCGAGGTGGCGTCCGGAAGCGAGGGGCAGCATGAAGATCGTCGCGGTGATGGGCAGCTACCGCTGGACAGGGCAAACGGCTCCCTTTGACAAGATGATGGTGACCTAAGCAGCCGATCGAGGTCGGCGCGCAAGGCTGCGGGGAGCGCTCCACGGGTTTCTCGCAGGGCCTCGTATTCCTGATCAGGTGACCTCACTCGTCGCTCCTTTGGATCGTGAGCCTCTCTGAGACCCTCAGTTGACCTGCGGCCGCGACCCTCGCTAGGATGGCGTTCTCCCAATTCCTAAGGTGGCAAGACGGGAACGGCAAAAGGAGGTGCACATGTTTCATTCCCGGAACCGAAGGCGGCTGGCGTCCGTGGGAATCGCTCTTGTTGTGTCAGTCTTCTCGCTGGTGGCGTGCGTCGCCCAGGTGGTCGCGGACGACGCGTCGTGGTTGATCTTGCTCTATTTCGACGCGGATGATGAGATGCTCGAGCAGAGCATCTGGGCGGACTTGAACGAGGCCGAGTGGGTCGGGTCGACCGATGAGGTGACCATTGTCGCGCAGCTCGATCGGTACGATGGCGGATTCGAAGGAGACGGCGGCTGGTCGACGACTCGCCGATACCGGATCACACGCGATGACGACTTCTTTGCCCTTGGCTCGCCCGTCCTGATGGAGCTGGGTGAGGTGAACATGGGCCGCGGGCAGACGCTTGTGGACTTCGCCACCTGGGCGATCGCAACGTATCCAGCCGATCGCGTCGGTCTCATCCTGTCCGACCACGGGGCCGGGTGGCCCGGCGGCTGGTACGACCACGAACCACCACCGGCGGACAACCTCGCGCTATCTGAGTTGGATGGGGCACTTCAGGAGATCCGCGACCAAACGGGGCTCGCTCGGTTCGATCTAATCGGCTTCGACGCCTGCCTGATGTCGCACCTCGAGGTGGCCAGCGCCGTCGCCCCACATGCGCGGGTCATGGTGGCGTCGCAAGAGGTCGAACCCGGGATCGGTTGGGCCTACGCGGCGTTTCTCGACGACCTGACCAACAGACCGCAGATGACGGCTGCGGAGTTGGCGGGTTCGATCGTCGCGAGTTACCTCGAAGGAGATCGCACCATCGTCGATCCGCGAGTCCGGACGCTGTTCTTCATGGAGCAGTTCTACGAGATGACGGACGAGGCGCGGAGTGTCGTTCGCCAGGCGAATGCGAGCCAGCTCGCTCAGATCATTGAGGACGTCGGGGTCGCCAGCGAGGCCGACATGCTCGAGTCCCTTGGGATTGCCGCCAGCACGCTGGCCGCGATTGATCTCACCCGGCTCGATTCGGTCCACGCCGCCCTTGACGGGTTCGTCTCCGTGATTCAAGAAATTGACCAGGCCGCCATCGCCGAGGCCCGTGCCTACGCGCAATCGTTCGAGAGCGTGTTTGGTGAAGACGTGCCGCCGTCCTACATCGACCTCGGACACTTCGTGCGTCTCGTCCAGGCCGAAGCCGGCGATTCGGCGATTGCCAACGTAGCGACGGCGCTTCTTGATGCGATCGATCGCGCAGTGGTCGCCGAGCGGCACGGCAATGCACGGATGGGAGCTTCGGGTCTTTCGATCTATTTCCCCAACGCCGCGCTATTCGGTGGCGACCAATCCGGCCTCGCCGCGTATCGGGGAACCGCGGATCGGTTCGCGCTTCGCTCAACGTGGGACGACTATCTTTCGTATCACTTCATCGGCGGGGAGATCTCCGCTCCGGGGCAAGGAGAGATCACGATCCTGCCGCTTTCCACCACCGATACCGTCCTCGCGCCGGGCGAGATCGCGGTGATCGATACGGAGATCACCGGTGACAACATCGGCTTCGTCTACCTGTTTGTCGGTCTGCACTTCCCGGAGGACAACTCGTTCTTGATCGTCGACCGCGACTTCGTCGAGGAGGAATCGAAGCTCGTCGGCGGGGTCTACTTGCCCGATTGGCCGAAGGACGAGGCGATCACGCTGTCGTTCGTGTGGAAAGCAGAACTGTGGAGCATCGACGACGAACAGACGAGCGAATTCGTGCTGATCCCTCCGGAGTCGTTCGGTGCTTCGCCGGAGCTGGCCACCTACGGTGTCGAGGGGGTTTATCTGTTTGCCGAAAGCGGCGAAACCCGCGATGCGATGGCGATCTTCCAGGACGGAGAACTGCAACGGGTGATTGGTTTCGCGAGCGAAGACGGGGTCGGCGCCCCGCGGCAGATCCAGATTCGCCCGGGAGACATGTTTACCGCGCTCCATCACTGGTTGAACATCGTCGACGAGACCACGGCAGAGGTCGAGTACTCGACCAGCGAGGGACCGACGTTCACATTCGGCGGAGAGCCGCTCACGTGGGACACGTTCCCCGCGTTCACCGGGGATTACCTCGTCGGCTTTCAGGTTGAGGATCTGGAAGGATCGGTGACCGAGGAGTACGTTTGGTATACCGTGTCCGACGATCCCGCCCTGCTGTGGACCGAGGGCACGTTGTTTCGTGACAACTTCGTGCCAGGAGAGAGCGACTGGCTCGTCGAGGATTGGGGCACCGGCGCCGCGTACTACATCGAGGATCTGCAGCGCTACGGCCTGTGGGTTGGTGACGCAGGCTCGTACAGTCTGGCGTGGTCCCCGCACGCCGACACGTACCCGGGCAGCTTCGTGGTGGAGGTCGACGCGGCGCTCGACTCCGGTCCGGAGGACGGTGAGTACGGCATCGTGTGGGGGCCGGACTCGGAGACGTTCTACGCGCTTCAGGTCAGCGCCGACGGGTGGTGCAAGCTCGAGTGGCTGCTGGACGGGGAATGGCAGCCGCGAGTGCTCGACTGGACGGAGTGTCCGGAGGCTCTGGTGGGATACCAGGCGAACCAGCTTCGCGTCGTCGTCAACGGAGACGAGATTACGCTTGTCGTCAACGAGGGGGTCGTCGCCACCATCGCCAGTCCGAATCTCGGCCCGGGGCAGATCGGCGTCATCGCCGAGACGTACGAGACGCCGGACGTCTGGACCTGGTTCGACAACTTCCAGGTCTGGACGCTGGAGGGCGGCTAGGAGACCGCTTCCGTTGCGTTCGCCGATTGCCGTGAGGCCACGTGCGGAGGTTGGGCGACGGGGACTGCCGTGAGTCGGACCGTTACGGCGAGCGAGCGTTTCGGCTCCACGAGAAAGACCCCGCCTTCGTCTCAGAGGTGAGTTCACGTCCGCCGTGTCAGGGCCGGTCGTCCAGACTGGCTCTGAGAAGCAAACTGAGCATCTGCGGCTGACCATGTGGAACCACGAAGGGGGATCGGAATGAGTGACCGAGCGAAACAGATCCTTAGCTTCGCCGTTGCGAAGGAGACGGCGGCCGAGCAGTTCTACCTTCGCTGGGCCGACCGCTGTGAGGATGGAGACGTGGAGCGCCTCCTCAGGGAGCTGGCAGCGGAAGAGCGCGTCCACATCGAGAAGCTATCCAACATCGCGCCCGAAGCGCTCGTCGCCGAGGGCACGGCGCCGGCGGAGTTTGGACTCGTGAAGGAGCTGCCTGAGGCGCCCGACGAACGAGAGATGACGGTCTTGGATGCGCTGTCGGTGGCCATCAAGCGGGAAGAAACAGCAGTCGCCCTCTATGAACGAATGCGTGGCGCTTCGACGACTGAAGAGGGCCTGTTCGCGGCCCTCGTCGAGGAGGAGAGGCGCCACAAGCACCGTTTGGAGCTGAAGTACGCGCTGCTCAAAAGCCGGCTAGAGAGGGGGTAGGAGCGAGGTGCTGAAGCTGGGAACTTTCGTGAACGGTCCGAGGTCGGCAAGCTTCGCGTCGTGATCGACATCCAGGCCTCAATGGGAGGGTGAGATGAAGATCGTAGCGCTCATGGGGAGTTACCGGAAAGGTAAGACGATCGACACCCTCGTCAATCGAGCGATCAAAGGCGTACGAAGCGGCGATCCAGGGGGCGAAGTCGAGAAGATCGTGCTGATCGACCGGCACATCGAGTACTGCCGCAACTGCGGTGTCTGTCGGAACGATGACCCCGGCAAGCGGATCGCTCGTTGTGCCATTGACGATGACATGCAGCGGCGGGAATCCCAAGGGGGCTGGCGGCTTCTGGCGCGGCCTGGGCCGGGCGGGTACACTCGGGCTCAGATTCTGCAAGCAGTTCACTCGCATACCGACAAAACACCCATTGCAGACAACCCGAGCTGAGCGTGCGACTTGGCTCAACGGAGCCAAGGAGTGTTTCCTATTGAGTTTTGAACAGTTCTCGTTTGACCGGCGCATTGGCGCCGGAGTGAAGTCCGTTGGCTACACTGTTCCCACACCGATCCAGCAGAAGGCCATCCCGGTCGTTCTCAAGGGGCGCGACGTGCTGGGCCTAGCCCAGACCGGAACAGGGAAGACGGCCGCATTCGTGCTGCCGATTCTCCAGCGTCTGAGCCAGGGGCCGCGCGGCAGAGTTCGGGCCCTGATCGTGGCCCCGACCCGCGAGCTGGCTGAGCAGATCCACCAGGACATCGTCAAGCTGGGCCGCGAGACGAAGATTCGCAGCGTCACGATCTACGGCGGCGTGAGCAAGGGACCGCAGCTTGCTGCGCTACGCCGAGGAGCGGAGATCGTGGTCGCATGCCCTGGGCGCTTGCTCGATCACGTCGACGCGCGGGGGATCGATCTGTCCCACGTGGAGGTACTGGTTCTCGATGAGGCCGACCGCATGTGCGACATGGGCTTCCTCCCCGATATTCGGCGGATCATTCAGCAGGTGCCGGAGAAGCGGCAGACGCTCTTCTTTGCGGCGACCATGCCCAGGGACACCCGTGCCCTCGCCGACAGGATTCTCAGTGATCCGGAGACGGTACAGATCGGATCGATTGCTCCGGCACGAACGGTCTCGCACGCCCTCTATCCGGTGCCCGAAGACCGCCGAAAGGAGCTTCTCCTTGCGATGCTTCGGCGGACATCGACCGGGCGTGTTCTCGTTTTCACGCGCACCAAGCACCGAGCTAAGAGCCTTGCGGTCTACATGAAGAAGCACGGACATCGCGCGGCCGCGCTCCAGGGGAACATGAGTCAGAATCAACGACAGCAGGCAATGAACGGCTTCCGCAGCGGGAAGATCGACATGCTCGTGGCGACCGACATCGCGGCCCGAGGGATCGACGTATCGCAGATCTCCCACGTGATCAACTTCGACATGCCCAACACGGTCGATGCCTACACCCATCGGATCGGGCGAACCGGCCGGGCCGAGCGCTCGGGCGAAGCGTTCACGTTCGCGGTGTGGAGCGACGGCGTGATGGTCCGGCAAATCGAGAAGACGCTGGGGACTCGGCTCGAACGACGCCGGCTTCCCGATTTCGACTACGGCGGCGGGTTCGATCCCGAGCGCCAGTTCCCGCGAAGAAGCTCGAACTCATCGAGTTTCAGTCGTTCCTACGGAGGCCGTCGCTCCCGCCGGTGAGAGTGCGGCAGGAAGAAGACGGCCGTTCCCGCAAGATGGTGAAGGTCCGCTCCTCGAGTCCTAGCGCCCGCAGGCTCCGATTCCAGGGGAGACGGTCATCCGAAACTCTTGCGGAAGTGGTATCCGTATATGGTCAGAGTGATCGCGAGCGGAAACGCGCTGGGGCGGTGGCAGAGTGCCCACGCCAAGAGCTTCCAGTACTGAGATCTCTCCCGGTCCAGGATCCCCAGGTGGTAGATGGAGCGGAAGAGCGCCAGGATGTGCTGGAGGTCCAGGTGGGTTCTGTTCCTCGGGAGCGTGTACTCTCGCAGGAAGACCCTGATGCGTCGGTAGTGGGCGCGGGGGGCGTAGATGGTCTGCATGATTCTGCGGTATCCCGTCTGCAGCGTATCAAGCTCCATGTTCGGGATGATGTTCGTTGTTCCGTCTGCGTTGTCGCCTGACACCTGGTCTCGCAGACGCCCTTCCTTAGTGAGGCGGTCGTAGAGCTTCGTTCCCGGGATTGCCTGGAGCAGCCCGACCATCGCGGTCACGATCCCGCTCTTCTGGATGAAATCAATCTGGCACTGGAAGATCGAAGGTGTATCGTGATCGAATCCGACGATGAAGCCGCCCTGCACTTGCAGGCCGGCCTGCTGGATGCGCTTGACGTCGTCGATCATGTTGCGGTTCGTGTTCAGATGCTTGCCGCATTCGGCCAAGCTGGCCTCTTCCGGCGTCTCAATCCCAATGAAGACCGTGGTGAATCCCGCGTCGACCATCAACTGCATCAGCTCATCGTCGTCCGCCAGATTAATGGAGACCTCGGTGGCAAACTGCACGCCCTCCTTGTCTTTTCGCCACTCGATCAGCGCGGGCAACAGCTCGTCCTTCAGATATCGCTTGTTGCCGATGAGGTTGTCATCTCCGGAGAAGATCGGGCCATGCCACCCGAGCTCGTAGAGTCCGTCGAGCTCGGCAATGACCTGGTCCGCAGCCTTGACGCGCGTTCGGTGACCGAACAGCTCGGTCACACTGCAGAATTCGCAGTTGTACGGGCAGCCGCGCGAGAACTGCACGATCATCGAAGCGTATCGGCGCATGTCGACCAGATCCCACAACGGAATGGGGCTCTGGCGGATGTCGGCGAACTCGGACGTCGTGTAGAGCCTTTTGGGGCGCCCGTCAGCCAGGTCGGCAAGAAAGAGGGGGAGGGTCAGCTCACCCTCGTTCAGCACGAAGTGGTCGACCTCATCGAACTGGTCACGTTCGGTGGTGAACATCGGGCCGCCAGCAACGACGGCGAGCCCCGCGGCTTTGCACTGCCCGATGATCTGACGGGCTGAACCCCTTTGGATGGCCATGGCGCTGATGAAGGCGTAGTCTGCCCACTGCAGGTCGCCTGGGGTCAGCGTCGACACATTGGTGTCCACCAAGCGCTTCTCCCAATCCGGTGGCAGCATCGCAGCAACTGTCAGGAGTCCGAGAGGCGGTGAGAAGGCACGCTTCCGAATGAACCGAAGTGCGTACTTGAAGCTCCAGAACGTATCCGGGAACTGAGGGTAAATCAGCAAGACATTCATCGGACCCTCCCCAACAGGCTCAACGCACTGCCATTCCTCGCGCGTTCACCGCAGTCGGCACGCACTCGAAGCGACCCCATTGTAGGGCGGTGCGGAGCCGCTTCAAGAGATGGACTGGTTGAGGTAAAAGGGAAGCAAGGCAAGGCGAACCCGATTTCTGAGCCTGGGGGATCGGACGTGGAACGCGTTCGGCGCTGTCTCCTGGTGATGCATGGCCGCCTGCTCAAGTGCGCGATTCGAGAAGGTGCGGTTGGCAACGACATGTCGTCTGGGCTTCCGAAGGGCTCCGCTCTTGACAACGAGAGCGATCGCCCTATCATTATTGCAAGAATGCACAATGTACCAAGGGAGTCAGGATGAGAGAGACAGCCCCATTGACGCTTATCGGAAAGGCCCTGTCCCATCCGCTGCGCGAGCGGATGCTTTGGCTGCTTGCCGACGGAGAGCGGTGCGGCTGCGAATTCTCTCCCGAGCTTGGCGTCGATCCTTCGGTCGTCTCGCGGTATCTCGCGATCCTTGAACGCGCGGGGCTTGTCACATCCCGAAGGGAAGGCGTTCGTGTGATGTGGCAGCTCGCCGATCCGCAGTTGTTGGAAGTGCTGGTGCAATTGGCGGAGCTGACGACGGAGAAGGTGGCCTGAATTGAAGCGTGAGTTGCGGATCTTCGCGATCATCTCCGGAGCCTTCCTGTTTGCGTACCTCGTCCCGTTCTCGAGCGCCGCGGTGCGCAGCGCGATCATGGAAGCCTTCCACATGCTTCAGGAGTACGCGCGCGAGCACGTCCTGCTCTGCCTAGTTCCCGCGTTCTTCATCGCAGGGGCGATTGCCGTGTTCATCTCGCAGGCAAGCGTCATCAAGTACCTCGGCGGAAAGGCCAACAAGGTTGTCGCTTACGGAGTGGGAGCCGTCTCCGGCGCGATTCTCGCGGTCTGCTCCTGTACCGTCCTCCCTCTGTTTGCCGGCATCTACAAGCGGGGGGCGGGCCTCGGACCGGCCATTGCCTTCCTTTACTCAGGGCCGGCGATCAACATCCTTGCGATCATCCTGACGGGGCGAATCCTTGGCATCGAGTTCGGACTGGCGAGAGCTCTGGGGGCGATCGTTTTCGCTGTCGTCATAGGACTGGCGATGCAGTTCCTGTTCCGCAAGGAAGAAGCGGAGAAGCAGGAGGCGGCGATGGCGGCGCCGATGCCGGAAGACGGGAAACCGATCTGGAAGACAGCGATTCCGATCGCGATGATGATCCTGTTCCTCGTCTTTGTGAACTGGGGCAAGCCGGGAAGCCTGTCGATCATGACGACGGCGGGCGAGAGGATCGTCGCGACGCGCGCCGGCGAAACGGCGGACGACGTGCTCGTGAAGCTGCCCGGCTCCGATGAGCTATCGAGCGTCTCCAAGGGAGAGATCGAATCGCTGCAGTATGCGCCGTCGCCATACGCGTCGATCTACAACTCCCGCTTCTACATTGCCGGCGCGTTTCTGCTGGTGCTCGTCGGCCTGATGATCCGCTGGTATTCCAAGGAGGAAGCGTTGGAATGGGGCGGATCGACGTGGTCGTACGCCAAGCTCATCTTGCCGTACCTGTTCGGAGGCGTGCTGATCGCTGGCTTCCTGCTCGGGCGGCCGGGACACACAGCGCTGATCCCACCGGAATGGATCAGCGGCGCCGTGGGCGGGAATAGCTGGGCGTCGAACTTCGTCGCCAGCCTTGCGGGCGCACTGATGTACTTCGCCACATTGACGGAGCTGCCGATTCTTCAGGGATTGATGGGTTCAGGAATGGGAGACGGTCCAGCGCTGGCACTCCTTCTGGCCGGTCCGGCGCTATCGCTGCCGAACATGCTGGTCATCCGCAAGATCCTGGGAACGAAGAAGACGCTGGCCTACGTGCTGCTTGTGGTCATTGCGGCGACGCTCACGGGCAAGATCTTCGGCGCCATTGTCGGCTAGCTAAGAAGGAGGACGGGATGAAGATCGAGATTCTGGGAACGGGATGCCCCAAGTGTGAAGCTCTCGCGAGAAACGTCGAAACCGCAGTTCGCGAACTGGGCGTCGAGGCGGAGATTGTGAAGGTTACAGACATCGTCGAAATCGCCAATCGTGGCGTGATGATGACGCCTGCGCTGTCGGTGGATGATGACATCAAGCTTGTCGGTAAGGTTGCGACCGCTGAGGAACTCAAGAGGCTCCTGACGTCGTGAGAGGTAGATGTGCATGAAGATCGCGAAGCTCGCGGTGACGGTGACGCTTCTGCTCTTCGTGGGTGCGACAGTCGGCGTGCTGATCGCACAAGAAGCAACGCACTCCGAAGTGGCCGCGGGTGAGGACGCTGCGCCATCAACCGAACCCGAGATCGAGACTGGCTCAGATGTGGCATCTCAAACATCTCCAGAGACGCCGGAAGAGTCGCCAGCCGCAACGGGGATCGACGAGTCACTGCCCACTCAGGAGACTGCGATCGCCACAGAAGTTGACGGAAGCGAAGAAACCACCACGGCAGGGGCAGCGTACGTCGAAGGAAGCTCGTCGTCATCGTGCGTGGTTGACGCGATCTACTTCCACAACACGGCTCGCTGCTACACATGCAGGAACATCGAGGCGACAGCCAGGGCGCTGCTCGAGGCAGAGTTCGCGGGGGAACTAGCCGAAGGACGCTTGCGCTGGTCGGCCATCAACATGGAGACGGAGCGCCGCTACGTCGATCAGTACAGCCTCGTGATGCCGACCTTGATCCTCGTGCGAGTCGTTGACGATGAGGCGCAGGACTGGGTAGCCCTGGACGAAACGTGGACCTTGATCCGAGACGAGTCGAGGTTCTCAATGTACGTCAAGAACAGCACAAGCGAGTTCCTCGGGGAATGCCCATGAGCGGCCTTGCAGTGGCTGCGGCATCCGCACTGTGGTTTGGCATCCTCACGTCGGTGAGCCCCTGTCCATTGGCGACGAATATCACGGCGATCTCCTTCGTCGGTCGCAGGACGGGCTCGCCAAGCGGGGTCCTTCTCACGGGGCTTCTCTATACTGCGGGCCGGGCACTTGTCTACGTGGCAATCGCGATGCTTCTGGTGACCAGCATCCTCTCGGCTCCGACGGTCTCGCTGACACTCCAGATGTGGATGAACAAGCTTCTGGGGCCCATCCTGATTCTTGTCGGGATGGTCATCCTCGGGCTCGTTCGAATCCGCTTTCGTGGTAGAGGAATGAGCGAGCGATTGCAGCACCGTGTGGAGCGATGGGGTCTGCTGGGAGCACTGGCACTCGGCATGCTCTTCGCTCTCTCGTTTTGCCCAGTGTCCGCCACCCTCTTCTTCGGGAGTCTCCTGCCGCTTGCCGTCAAGCACGGTTCGGGATTCTTGCTTCCATTGCTCTACGGAGTCGGAACGGCGATCCCCGTCATCATCTTCGCTGTCGTCTTGGCCTTTGGTGCTCGCTGGCTGGGGAAGATGTTCGAGCGGGTCACGCAAGTTGAGCGGTGGATGCGCGCGGCCACCGGCTTCGTGTTCATTGGCGTAGGGGTCTACATGTCGTTGGCGTACGTATACCGCGTTCTGTAGAGGAAGTGCGGTCCCACGAGGAGGTCGACATGAGACTGCTGGCAGAGTGGTTCCCGGAGTTCGCAGAGAAGTTCGACGAGATCGACGAGATCTATCGCGAGAAGCGGTCGATCGACGAGAAGACGTACCAGTTCATCTGCTTCGCCCTTTCGATCAAGAACCGATCGAAACCGTGTCTGCTCAAGCACTTCAAGGGCGCAATGGAAGCCGGTGCGACGCTCAAAGAACTCGCCTACATCATGGCGCTGACCTTCCGCGAGAGCGTCGGCGGCGACGATTGCTGGACACACGACGCGCTCGGAGACGTGCAGAAGCTCCTCGCCGAGAACATCCAGTGCTGCCCGAAGTAGGTGTGCGTTCCGCCAAAAGTGCCCGGCGACTGCCCATGGAAGGAGCCCAGAGAAGGGGCTCGCGGGGCTGGCGGTGACTCCCGAGTCGTGCATCGATGAACTGCCGAAATCGATGGTCGATGACGCGAATTGCATGGGCTTCCCGTTGATTGGGGGATGAGCGGAGGAACGCAGCCAGACATGATGCCCCGGAGGGCACGCCTTGCGTCAATCACACAGCGTAGTTCATCCTCGGCCGGGGTTCGCGACGGGTTGGAGGTTTGGCGGAGACCGCGTTCACTGGCGAGGGGTGGGATGGTAGGACAGGCGTTGAATGCACACCAGATTGGCGCAACAGCCCGTGAGAGGCTTCACGATCCTGATCGGGCGTGGTCTGTGCTTGCATCGGTGACTGGGGCGATCTACTTGGAGAGTGATTCCGGGGACATCCTTTGGATCGCAGCCAACGCGTCCGCGTTGCACCAGCGCGCCATCCTGCTTCCTCATCTGCCAACGGATCTCCCGCCCGCGGGAAGCACATGTGCCATCGATGTTGGATGCTTGCGTGTTGGAGAGGATCTGGTCGTGGGGACTTCCGAGGCTCGTGTCTGGCTCCCGGAGGCTCTGGGACAAGAAGGAGTCTTCGCACCGGGACTCATGAAACGGACGGCCGCCGCCATCGAGCGGATCGCGTTGTGCTTGCCCCCGACAGGGGTTTTCGCCCGCGTCGCATTCTCCCCTGTAACAGGCGACTTCCGTTGTTCTCGTGAGATGCTCGGAGCACAGGTGCTTTCCGTTGCTGATCGCGCGGTCGCTTCCCTCTGCCGAATCTCGTTGGGGCGTGCGCTGCCAGAAGCTCTTGACCAAGTCACTGGCTTGGTCGGCCTGGGCGAAGGGCTTACGCCCTCCGGAGACGACGTTCTTGGTGGATTCCTGTTCACCCTTCGAACGCTTGACTCCATTCTCCAAGGCCGGCTTGAGATCGACTGGCCGCACGTCGAGACATGGCTGCGACGAGTCGAGGGGCGCACGAACAGAATCAGCTTCTGTATCCTCGCCGATCACGCACGTGGGGAAGCGACTGCACCCCTGGCCGAGTTCGTGCAAGCGATTGCGGTGGGCTCATCTCAGGAGCGCGTTGAGGGTCTCGGAGCCAGAGTAGCGCGGATCGGCCAATCATCCGGGTGGGAGCTGCTTGCGGGCGTGTACTGCGCGTGTTCGGCGATCACAAGAATCATGGACCGACCATCCGATGGTCAGAACGCTGATCCCGCCCTGCAGCAACGCGACCTCGCACTCTGAACCTCGCAGGAGGTTGCGCGTGTCTGCTGACGTCAAGCTCAGGATCCAGGCAATGCGGTTTCGGCTTCTCTGTCGTGGCCGGAGCTTCGTCTTGGTTCCGGAGCGGGACTGAGTCACTGGTCGGGGTAGGTCGAATTGACTAGTTAGATAGTTGGTTGTATAGTTCTGCCGGTGATATGGCATGGCTCGTCCGAAGCGAGATGCGAGCAATCCCCTCGTGATGAAGAATTTCATGGCGCCCGCCAAGCTGCTGGCCCTACTGCAGAAATTGTCGGACAGCGAGGGAGTCTCGGAATCCGAAATCATCCGCACGGCCCTGGAGCAGTACGTAACAGACGCACTTGAGCCCGGATGAAGGCGGATCCTTGGAAGGAGTCGTGAGTGCGGCGATGCCGCTGAGAAGGAAAGCCTGCTAGAAAGAGGACTGACACGAACATTCTGCTGATCTACCCCGAAGTACCGCCGACATTCTGGAGTTTCAAACGTGCGCTCGGCTTCATCGGTCGAAAGGCCTCGTCGCCCCCCCTCGGTCTGCTCACGGTGGCTGCAATGCTGCCGTCCGACTGGTCACTGAAACTCGTCGACGCGAGTGTTCGGAAGCTGACCGACAAGCATTTGGCGTGGGCCGACTACGCCTTCGTGAGTGGGATGATCGTGCAGCGGGAATCCGCGCGCGGGATTATCGATCGATGCAGGGGGGCGGGGCTCAAGGTTGTCGCGGGCGGCCCTCTCTTCACCAGCGAGCACGAGGACTTCGATGGTGTCGACCACTTCGTGCTCAACGAGGCCGAGATCACGCTGCCGCTGTTCCTCGAGGATCTCAGAGCCGGTCAAGCGAAACCGCTGTACACGTCTCCCGAGTTTGCCGACATCCGACGGAGCCCGACGCCACGCTGGGAGCTGGCTGAGCTCGATCGCTACGCGTCGATGAGTGTCCAGTATTCGCGCGGATGTCCGTACGACTGCGAGTTCTGCAACGTGACGACGCTGTTCGGACACAAGTGGCGCACGAAGACGACCGGCCAAGTGCTCTCGGAGCTTGACGGTCTTCGCGCCGCCGGTTGGCGAGGGGGCGTCTTCTTCGTGGATGACAACCTGATTGGGAACAGGAAGGCTCTCAAAGAGGATCTCCTGCCGGCGCTGATCGAGTGGCAGAAGGGGAAGGGCATGCCGCTTCAGACGCAGCTTTCGATTGATCTAGCGGACGACGAACCCTTGACACACATGATGGTGGAGGCGGGTTTTCGAACCGTCTTCATCGGGATCGAGACGCCCGACGAGGAGAGCCTGGCAGAGTGCAACAAACGGCAGAACAAAGGACGAAACCTCGTAGAAGACGTCAAGCGGTTGCAGAGAGCCGGCCTGGAGGTGCAGGGCGGCTTCATCGTTGGATTCGATCACGATTCGCCGTCGATCTTCCAGCGGCAGATTGAGTTCATCCAGAAGAGCGGAATCGTGACGGCGATGGTTGGCCTGCTCCAGGCTCCTCCCGGGACGAAGCTCAATGAGCGTCTCAAGAGAGACGGCCGACTGACCGAGAAGAGCTCGGGAGACAACGTCGACGGATCGACGAACATCGTGCCGATCATGGATCTCGCGGCACTACGAGAGGGATACGAGAGAATCCTGAAGACGATCTACTCCCCGAAGCCTTACTACAAGCGCGTGAGAACCTTCTTGCGTGAGTACAAGGCGCCGGCGATTCGCGACTCGCTCAGCGTTCGTCATATCCTGGCTTTCTTCCGGTCCGTCCTCCGGCTTGGGATCGTCGGCAGGGAGCGCTTGCAGTACTGGAAGCTCCTCATCTGGACGATCTTCCGCCGTCCGAAACGCTTCCCGATGGCCGTCACATTCGCGATCTACGGATTCCACTTCAGGAAGACCTGTAAGCAACACGTTGCCTCCTCGAGCTAGCGTCCGACGGTCCTTCCGGGGCCGTGCATAGCGCGCAAAGGGAGTTGGCCCTCACGTGCCCGGCGCTGTCAAAGCGTCGTCTGCAACATGAGGGAGTTCTATCCGCAATTGGATGCCGGAAGCCCCAGGAACCATGGCCGTTCTTCTTGGTGGTCCGCAGCATTGGGGCGCGAGGCTTGGACAAGAAGGATCCGGTGGGCTGAAGGACGGGAGTTGCGGTAGCAGTTGACAACGGAGTTCAGCACATGGGGCCTTCGGCATCAAGCCCCCAACGTACAAGAGGAGGATCCATCATGGCAGAGCGCGAAACCGGGAAAGTCAAGTGGTTCAACGACGCCAAAGGGTTCGGCTTCATCGAGCGACCTCAAGGCGGAGACGTGTTCGTTCACTTCAGTTCTGTTCGCGGGACAGGCTTCAAGACGCTGACTGAGGGGCAGAGCGTGGACTACGTCGTCGTCGAGGGCGAAAAGGGCCCCCAGGCACAGGACGTGGGCCCCGCTGCGGCCGACATTCCGCAGAGACTGAGAGACCTGGAGGCGGCGAGCGTCGCGACCACAGTGGCCGAGCCTCCGGTGGTCTCTCCGGCTCTGGCAGAGGAAGTGGGTCCGATCGAGGCCGAAGCAGCAGCTGAATCCGGGGCAGAGGGAGAGGATCTCGTCGAGGCCGAGGCCGCAGCGGGCTCTGAGGCAGAGGAAGAGAGCTCCACCGAAGCCGAGATTGCGGCTGACGATGAGGTGGATGAGGAGACCGCCGTCGAGCCTCAGGTCGCAGCCGAGTCCGATACGGAGGAAGTGAACGCCATCGAGTCCGCAGCTGACGTTGAGACGGAGGAAGAGGATCTCGTCGAGGCCGAGGTTGCGGCTGACGTTGAGGCGGAGGAAGAGAACTCCACCGAAGCCGAGATTGCGGCTGACGATGAGGTGGATGAGGAGACCGCCGTCGAGCCTCAGGTCGCAGCTGAGTCCGATACGGAGGAAGTGAACGCCCTCGAGCCCACGGCTGACGTTGAGGCGGAGGAAGAGAGCGCTATCGAGCCCACGGCTGACGTTGAGGCGGACGAACCAGCGCTCATTCAATAGCGAGGGTCGAGTCGGGATGGAAGCCAGCGGTGCAGGCGCAGTGCCTGCACCGCGTTTCTTTTGGTTCTGACCGGCACGGGAGAGTCGAAGCTCTCCGGTGATTGCAGTTTGCGAGTCGGATGAGGGCGGTGAGCGGACATGGAAGCTCTTCGTGCGTGATCGTGTGACTGCAGCTTGGCGCTTGGGGGGACTGAGTGCGAGCCACGGCCGTCGGCTGTGTCGAGGTGATCGATGGCCGGCTCCCGCCACAGCCTCCCACGCGCAGGAGCTTGGATTCGCTCGAAGACCGATGTAGGCTCGATGCTGTTGATGGGAAGACCTGCCCAAACTACGCATACGGCGGAGGGCCGGATGAGTGAAGGGGGGCGCGATGAAGAGAATCACCCCAGTACTTGCTGCCTTGGCGCTCGTGCTCGTGGCCTTCATGCTGGTCTCATGCGGAAGCAACGAACTGCTCAAGTCTGAATCTTCCGCCGGCCTGAACGGAGGATTCGAACTCACGGACGGAGGGTACCCGATCAACTGGGCCTTTGGCCCGAACCCGGAGGCGATGGAATCCTACCGGGTGTCCGTTGATACGACGCGTTCCGTGGAAGGGAGCAACTCACTTCAAGTTGCGAGCACGCGGGGCGACCAAACCAAGGCCTTCCGCAGTCGACGCGTTCCCGTCGAATCGGGTAGGGACTACAGGATTGCCTTCTCCGTCATGAACGAAGGGTGTTCACTGAGGGTGAACCGGACCATGACGAACGCATGGGGGACGACGCACATGCGTTCAGAGATCATTGCCGAGAGCTCGGACGCTACGGGCGAGTGGGCGCAGTTCGAAGAGATCCTCACGGTGGCGGAAGGCGAGGCCTACGTCTTCCTCACCTTCCTAGTGGATGGGGTCGGCATACTACGGCGCGACGACGTGAGAGTTGCTTGTCTTGCTCGATGAGTACGACATGGTGATTGTCACGACGGCAGATCCGTTCTACGTGATTCACACGGGCGAAGCATGGAAGAGCGAGAAGGCGTGCTTCGATCTGGTCGGCCGATTCGTCGAATCTCTACCGTAGGAACCAAGATCAGGCCAGCGCGAGGATTCGGATGTGATGGCACAAGGAGATGCGATGTATACCCCAGGAGCCTTGCTCGACCTCCACGAACGCGGCCACCGCAACTTGGCGGCTTTGCTGGCACACTGCCGCGAACTCACGGCAGATGAAGTCGACCAGGAGATGCCCGGCTTCGGCTATCCGACAGTCCGGCTTCAACTGCACCATGCCATTGGCGCCGAGAAGTACTGGATGGGCGTCCTCCAGGGACGCATGGACGCCGACGATGATTCGCCCGATTACCCAACGATCGAATCGCTGGAGCGATACCGTGAGCAGGTCTCCGCGGCCACCGAGGCCTACTTGCGTGCGGCCTCGGAGGAGGAACTGGACACCGCCCGCCCGATGATTACCTGGGGGAACAAAGAGCGAGTGCTGATCCCGGCTCACGTGTTCGCGCGCACGCTTGTGCACATCTACCACCACATGGGGCAAGTCGCCGCCATGTGCAGGCTACTGGGGAAGCCGACCCAAGGCCTGGACTTCCCGATCACCTGAAGCGTCACGCAGTGTGTTCGGAGTGAATCGTGCGTTGCTGTCAAGAGAAGGACTCCTGCTGAGATCCTCTCTGGGTGTGGCACGCGCCGCGCAGTGAGCGCCCGGACTTCCGAAACAGCACGATCACCTCACGGGCCTCACGCCTCCGGGCGCGGGGCTCTTGCTTCGCGGGAATCTAGTGATGCAGACCCTGTCCGCCGACGTGTGGACGCTCGAAATGGGGTATGCGTTCCGCGATTCGGGTATGCGTCCCCCAATTCAGGCTTCGGGGATGGATAGACCGCGGCAGATCTTCCTGGCAAGGAGGTTCGGAATCTCCGTGTGTCGCGGCACTGCCTCGACTTGACCAGTTGAGGGGTTTAGCCAAAGCGAGTGAGAAGAACCCTCACGCTTGAGAGTGCAACCGTGACGCCGGAGCCTAGCAGGCGAACGTCAGTTCGCCGTCGGGCATGCCGAGCTTCACGCTCGGCATCGGCCGCTTCATCCAACCTTGACGATGGCGCGAACCGCATCTTCAGGCACGCCTCGAAGGCCCTCCTCACGACGATCTTCGAGGATCAGCTCGATGGCCTCAGAGAGGTTCTTCAGACACTCCGCTTCGCTCTTCCCTTGTCCGTTGGCTCCAGGGATCTCTGGGCAGTAACCGATGTACCACTCGCCGTCGCGCTCGATCACGGCCGTGAACTCATTTGTCATCGTAGATCCTCCAATCCATCAGCGTACTCCGACGCTCGACGGCGGTCAATGCCCGGTCTTCTTGATGCGCAGCTTTCGGACGACGAAGGAGTGCATGCTTCCCAGATCCCTTCACCCAACAACAGCAGAAAAGAAGACCTGACCCAGAGTGCGCCGGGGTCAAGTCTTGTTTCTTGACTTCCCTGCACCGCTGGACTGCGTGAGGGTCTCTCGACAGATCGCCGTAGCTCTTCAGCGCAAGTCAAGACAATGCGTGCGTTGTCTTCTGGACCCGGATGTCAAAGAACAAGACTTGACCCCGCTGCCGCCTTGTTCTTCCTCGGCGAAGGGATCTTGTGGGTCGACACGTCGTTCGTGGGCGAGCTGAGGCCGGAGCATCTGAGATGAGGGAACAGGGGACGCAGTGGTCATTGTGCGGATCGTGCCGCCGGGAGTTCCGTATTGTGTCACCAGAACTACCGACAGCTACGGTCGCTGAAGCCAGCCGGGGCAAGCGTCGGGAATGCTGTCCGACGCCGGGATGTACGGCTTGATGTCGAGCAGCGGCGTGCCGTCGAGCATGTCGACACCGTTCACATGGAGAACACCTCTCTCGATTCGGTCGAGCTTCACGATGGAGAGCCCGATCGGATTCGGCCGATGAGGGGACCGCGAGGCGAACAAGCCACGTGTCTGCGTCTGCTTGGGCGGGACGACCTTGAGATGGAACCCTTCGCTTCGATTGAAGTGCCAGATCAGAATGACGTGTGAGAAGCCGTCGAGATCCTTCAGCCCGGCGCGGTACGCCTGGAACACCTCAACCGTCCCCTTGATCCCGGCTGCTTGAGATGTGGATCTCGGCATGCGTTCCGTGGCGGCAAACGGCGTGTGGATCACTCCGATCGGCTGTATCTCCATGTTGAACGGCCCTTTCGGCGTCGATTCCGCATTGCGATGGATCACCCATCTTACTCGGGAAGCACGGCCAAGCCGATCCGTCGTGCGGTTCTCATTTCGCTGTGTCTGAGGATGTGCGGCTCTCGCGGTGCAGCGAGTTTGATCGTCAGAGAACGAGTCAAGCTGCGGCGCACTACCAGGAACAGCAAGAATAGAGACCTGAACATCCCTCTTGACAAACACTGCGTTTTCGGAGGTTTCCCCCGAGTCCCTATCCAGTGTGCAGAATCGCGTTGTATGCCATCAAGGCGGCGTCAGCCCTTGCGCATGAAACCCACAGCTCAGGAATCACGCTGCAGAGATATCGCAAGTGCGAGTGGAACCCAATGCCAGCTTCGCGCTCCAAGTCACCCAGCGCCAATTCCGTCAGCCATTCACCTGCGAAATCTCGCCACTCCTCCATTCCGGCGCGGCTGGCAGAGGCAACGAGACATATCCGCACAGCCTCTTCTGTGGACAGCGAGTATTGAGCGTCTCGCATGTATCTCCGAACGAGAACTCGCAACTCGTTTGCGAGAGTGTGGCTCCTACCAACGACAGCAACCGTGGCCAATCCGCTCAATATGGTCAGAAGCTGCGTCCTGTCTTCCACGTTTGCGAGCCGATAGCTGCCGAGCTTCAAGGCCCTTGCCGCCAAGTCTGCGTGGTCCGCACCAACGCGGAAGATCAAAGCGGAATTCACAAGAGCAATGAAAGACGATGGTCCCACCACCTCAGCACTGAGTTGCGTCTCAATCGCCTCGACGATCGCGGCAGGCAGCATGTTCCGTGAGTTCTCGGTGCCTTCCAGTGGTCCGGGCATGTAGAGAGTGAAGGAATCATTGAGCGACTGGATCACCCCCGACTCAGCCCCAAGAATGATGTCATATAGGCGTTCTCCCCTGATGTTCTGCTCGTCGTTGACTGCCGCGATCATGATTCGGCCAAGGAATCCCGCCCTCATTTGCGAAGGCGTCGCAAGGCCAGGCCTCCAGTGTGGTTCCAGACGCAGATCAGCGACCGATTGCAGGTAGAACTGTTCCCCGCGGTTCCTGAACGCCCAGTCATGAAACGCATCGACATCAATAGCTGAGTTCACAAGCTGGCGGTGTATCAATGCAGCCTGTGACAAGGCTGTGAGTCTTCTGAAGAAGGGAGGCTCTGCTGGCATCAGCCGGGCTCTTGACAACTCCCCATCTACGAGCATGAACAACGCCGAGAGAAGCTTGAAATCGCTTGCCTGGCCGTCAACGTCATCGTCGCGAATTCGCTCAATCAGCCGGACTAGAGCCGATTCAATCTCAGGTATCGACGGCAGAATGCGCAAACCAACTTCAATTGCTCCGATCTGGGAGATCCTATCTCCTTGCTTGTCCAAGAAGACGAAAGCGCGAGCAATGTCCTCTCGAGGCAACCGGTCCACATCAATCTCAGCTGTCATCGAAGGATGCGATGCCAGATAGAGGAAACACAAGAGCCCATCATACGGTCGCCATGCGAGCAGCCGATCCAGGAACTCTCTGCCGCCACGGGCTGCATACTCATGAATGGAGGAACTCCCGTCATATGCGCCCACAAGCCTTTCGTAGTAACGGCGTGACAGGGGCACCAGAGAATGGATACTGCTTTGTCCGTCTAGCATCTCACGGCGTATGGATCTTGCTCTTTCGATCGGTGTGTCGCGCAGGTCATTGTGAAACGCATCGACCTCGTCATCGTCGAGAGGGCGTTCTGCAAGAACATCGCGCCAGGCAGCTCGATCACCGCTTGGCAGATTGACGTCAGAAGCAGACTCATCAAGTGAACGCAGACGCGCGTCGGTATCCGGGGAAAGCACGGCGTAGCCTGGCAGGTTGAGTCGCTGCTCGCCACGTGAGAGCCTGATAGCAGGCAGCTGTCCGCCCTCGCTGACGTCCTCGACCTTCCACTTCTCGTCGTTCGTGTCAGTCACTTCCTTGACCAATGCACCTGCAAGAATCTCGCGAATGGCTTTGAAGAGCTCGAAACGCGGAATGGAGATACCAGATTCGCCGAAGTGAAGGATGGCCTCCGCCTCAATACCGTACTCATCCCGGAAATCCGGCTCCTCAAGCAAGGCGTTGCGTATCATTGGAGGCACGAGTCCCAGAGCCGCGTATGCTAGTGCTGATCTGACATCCGGACTATTGGTCACGGTGCTCTCCGTTCGTCTAGATGCGAGTCAGCAATCTCCGCGATCTTTCTTCTGTGCCAATCCATGATCAAGTCGAACAGATCGGGATACTGCTCCTTGATGGGAGCCAATACCCTGACCTCAATCCAGCTCCAGTATTCGTCGTTGACATGCTGGGGTGTCTCCGGCAAAGGTGCAAGCATCATCAAGATCAGCACGCCTCTTCCTGCACGGACAACACTGTCTCCACTCTCACTGCCGAAGCGGTGAGCCCACCCTCGAACATCAACTTGATCCAGGATCCAGTCTGATCGCGCTCGCACGCAAGAGGGATCGCCATCAGGCTTCCACAGGTTCCTCAGCGTTCGGATGAGCACCCTGAGCGTCGTATCCAGCCAGAATGACTCCTCCGGAAGCTGAAGCCATCTGGTCATTCGAGCATGCAGCATGTTCTCCCGAATAGCTTTCAGTTCAGCTATCTCAATCACCTTGGCATCCTTGACTTCCGAAGCGCTGAGATGGCCTGCGAGTTCGTCGCCATCTATGGATACGAAGAAGTATCCGCTGCGGCGAACGACAGTCCTGTATCCCAATCGCTCTTCAGGGGATATGGAACCAGCGGCAACCAGTGCATCTAGCAGATCCAAAGTTGAATAGACCCGCGCTTGCGACTCACCATGATTGATGCTGGCATGCTTATTGACAAACCTGTCGTCCACTATGATTGCGTCACAATCACTTGCCAACGCAATGGCACGAGCAGTGGGATGCTCGAATAGCGATTGCTCGTCAGGCGCACGCGCGCTCTGACGTTTTGCCACCGTGACCTTCCCCGACTCTATCCGTGACTTGATGGCAAGACGGATGCGCTCTATGGCGTTGTTGACCTTGTCGGAGAGAGTCTCATAAGCGATGAGCATGTTGCTCTCCAGCACCGACCTGTGCGAGACGATCAATCTGAAACCCGCGGCCTTGAGTCTGTCCAGCATTCCAAGATTAAGGAAATATGCTAGAGCCAGGTCATCCAGATACAGGATTGCCCCATCGGCAATGTCTGGCTCATGTGGCCAAGGTTTCTCGTGAAGTTGCAGAAAGGCATGCGCCTTCTTGTACTCCTCGGCGGCCAGGTGCCCCATGTGCTGTAACTTGTCCACAATGGACTGGCAACTACTCACGATAGCCGCGTGAGTTCCCAGATCTGCTTCCTCCTCCATGAGAGAACCCAGCCGATGCACTGGAGACGATCGAACAACGATACGCTGAATCTCTTCATCGTCTCTTGCCCTACCTGCCTCTGCAATGAGTAGCGCTAGCTCATCGCCAATCTGAGCAGATAGATCACTGTCCGGTTCCGAGCTTGGGGAGAGTCCCTGCAGAACATCTGTCGCCAGTAGATTGCGAATCCGATGCGCGTCTCTAATCCTACTGGGCTGATGATATGCAGCCTTCTGCTTCTCCTGAAAAAGCCACGCGAGAGTGGAATGCGGCACATAGACCGTGTCAAATGCATCAAACGCCTTGTCAAGCAGATTCAAGTGGCTCAAGGTGAGCAATGCAGTTGCATCGATTCCAACCGCTTTGTCCGTCTGAAGTACTGCCGGATGCCGCTTGCCGCTATACGCTGGAATAGCACCTCTTCGACGCGGATCGTTCTCCGAGAGGTTCGCTAGGGCTGGGAGAAGCATTAGATCGAGAAGCGACTTGTTGAGGAAGTCAGCAGCAATGAACATCGGGATGTCGCCACGGCTCAACTGCTCCCACACATCAGACTCTCGACGATCCCATTCAGGCTTCCGGTTTAGTACATCCCTCAGGGTCAGTTTGCGGATTGGCCCGCCATCCCCGGAGAGCTCAGCGGCGGCGCGAAGCCACGCGGTGACTTCCGCATCGTCCTCCCAACCGGCGCTTGCGGCCAGGAAGTAGGCGGACGCGAGGATCCCGGCATCATCACTGCCCCTATCCGCTGCCGCGAACAGCAACTCCTTAGCGTTTGGTGAATTCAGTTGGAAAGCCAGCTGAGCAGCGTGGATCAACTCCTGTGCGTTCCTCTCATCTTTTCCCGCGCACTCGCTCGCGACAAACGCAGAAAGAGAATTCCAATCACCCAGGAAGATTCCAAGATTTACCTGCAATGCTCGATAATTCGGATCATCCTGCTTATCACTGAGCTTCGATAACTCGGAGCGAGCCTCCAGAAGCTTCCCCTCGTAGAACAAGGACCAGCAATAGAGCATCTGTAGGTTCCTTGATTGAACGAGCAGCGTCGTGTTGGTCTCCAGAAACTCGACAAGTTGCCCGTCCTTCTTGGTCTTGCCTAGAGCGATCGCGAATCGCTCAGCGTCGCGCACCGAGCGAGTTCTTTCGAATAGCATCTCTCCGTAATGGCAAACGCTGTCCCACTTGCTTTCGGACTCAAGCTCGTCAACCAAGGAAGCCAGATCGCTTAGCGAGTTGGTTTCCTTGAACTGCGCCCGTCTGGCATCAACCTGATCAGTTCCCTCTGCCTCGGCAATCAGTATCCGAAGGCGCTTCTCGTCCGCTTCTGAAACACCCTCTCCCGACAGAAGCTGCAGACACTCAGTCGCTCTTTGAGGCATCCCGGCTTTCGCGAACCTCTCGATCTGGAGGATTCGCATCGCCCTTGTGTCAATATGTTTGGAGAGCTGGTCGTAGTGGCGGGCTACGAAGTACGCCACATCCTCTGGAGTTTTCTGAGTGAAGGCGAGGGCAAAGCGGGCAATCGCAGCGTCTTGTGTGATCTCGCCGTGGAGAGCGATATGCTGCTCGATCTCCTGCTCGACTGCCGCAAGATTCAGTTTGACGCCAAATTGCAGGCCAAGAGGGACAAGGCGAAGAGCGGACTTGGGATTCTGGAGCTTAGCCTCAAGTCGTTGCCTTCCTTCGTGTGATTCCTCGGGATCTCTCAGCTCAAGCCAAAGCGCGTACTCATCATCCACTGATGCTGCGCGAGGGCAATCAAGTTGCCGTGCAGCGTCTGCAGCGCTAATGAAGTGGCGATGTGCAGTTTGGCGGCTTTCCATCGCAGTCGCATCCGAGGCAAGAGGGAAGTTCGCTGCGTCAAATGGCAACTGGTTGAGCACTCGAGTGCGGAACTCTGTCGGCACAACGACTATGAGGTGAGTTATTGCCATCATGTGATGCAGGGCTGGCGATTCGTCCACGTCCTGATCACTTAGCACACTGAGAGCGTTCTTCGCGGCATCCCATTGGGCGAGTTGAAGCTGCTGCTGCAGGAGATAGAACTTGCCGTCAGGGCCCAGGTCCGAGACTCCAAGGCCAGCCGTTTTCAGCCATTCAAGGGCTCCATCTGCGCCTTCATGATGCGCAACAATCATTAGGGCCGCTGACTTTGAGGCGGGAGAGTCAATACTCGCAAGACTGCTCAGCGCAGCGCTCTTGTCACCTCTCCGCGAAGCAATGAAGGCATCTGCGATGTCGATCTCCGGCAGGTGTGCTAACGTCTTTGCGAGCCCAACGTACTCTTCTGCTTTCTCCAGTTCTGCTGTTGGCGATAGAAGACGGGCGCACCAAGCCAATGCCCGGCCTCGTACAGCTCCAGTTCCCCCAGAAAGATCTCCGTCAACGAGTTTCTCGCCAAGCGTCAATGAAAAGGTAGATCTGTCGAACTCCAGGAAGAATCTCGACTTGCGCAGAATGTCGACGTCATCCTCGGTCCTCTGGTCAACAAGCTCTGTTGGGAACTCCAGAGAGGAATAGTTGATGTCTCCGCCGATCTGTACGTTAAATGAACCGTCACCCGAAGAGATCGTTTGCTTATTCCTCTTTGGCATCATTCCGTGCGGTTTTGCTCTTGATGTGCATGTCGTGACCGACTTGGACGTTCGTCGAACTACTGCCAGATCGGATCTTCTGAGATGGACCCGCCTTCTTGCGCCGACAGACCACACGCCCTAGCCCCGCCAGCAACACCAGGCCAGCTCCGGAGAACAGCCACTCCTTATTGTCCAGAATCCACTGCCCAAATCTGGCCATTCCTGGTCTCCTCTCTCATTCTCGTTAGAAGCGTCTTCTTCGAGCCTACATCCCTAGCCTTGCATGGACAAGCCCAAGACGTGCACCGGCTGACTGCAACGGCCCAAGGGCAGGTAGCTGAGTGGAATCTTGCCCGCAGCCCCTCCGACTTGCGTTCGCGCTGTGGTCGAGGATTCCCCACGCATCCAGGAGTGCGGGGACAGAGCTACGTACCTGGATGTGTGCCAGCCTCCTGCTGACAGCAAGCGTCGGGCCTTGCCTCAGCATTCGCCGAGGCTCTTCTCAACCCGCCGCGCCCTACTCACTCGCTCACGGTGATCACGACCTTGCCTCGAACGTGTCCCGCTTCCAGATACCACATAGCCTCGGCGATCTCGTTCAGTGGGTAGGTCTTGTCGATGGCCGGCGTGATCTTGCCGGCCGCGATGAGCTCTCTTTGGAAGCCCAGATCCTGGTTGGGCTTGTCATTGACCGGGGCCAGTGTTTGGCCCACGAACGGAGAGAGTAGGACACACTTGAGCTGCTGGATCATCGGTCCGAGCCAACGGCCGCTGCGCCCCCGGGGGTGCCGTGGAACCCTTTAGGCGTCAGGGCGTGATCCTCTGGGGGCGGGCCTTTGTTCTTGAATTAAGGTTCTCCGGCTACTGGATTGCGATCGACGCGATCACCTCGCTCAACCCCTCGACAAGCTGATTGAGCATTTCGGAAGGTCGCTGCTCGAGGGCGTCACGGCAGTGGAGAACTGCGACGCGGATTTTGCCTGCCATTGATGTTTCGTCCTGACAGAGTATTATTCTAATACTATGCGAGTGGAGGAGGGAACCCAGTGCCGACCGTGAAAATCCGCACGAACCGCCAAGTGACCGTACCGAAGGTCATTTTCGATGACCTCGGCCTCAAGGAAGGCGACTACGTTGACGTAAGCCTCCAGGGAAGCGACATCGTGATCCGTCCAAAGCGTCTCGTGGACTTCGATGACACGCTCAGCCCCGAAGAAGAGCAGCTCGTCGAAAGGGGATTCCGCGAGCTACGCCAGGGTAAGTCCGTTGCCTGGAGCGCGCTGAAGGATGAACTGGGCGTGTAATCTCTCGCGGCAAGCCGCGAAGCAGTTGCGCTCTTTGCCGCGGGACAGGCTCGGACAAGTCGCCCGGGCGATCGATGAGATCGGGGAGGATCCGACGCTCGGCGATGTGCGTCCGATCAAGAGCGGCCGGTTCAAAGGCGCTGTTCGCAAGCGCGTCGGCCCATACCGGATCGTCTACTCGATCGACCCTGATGCCCGAGAGGTTGACGTCGCTGCCATCCTCACTCGCGGCGACACAACGTACCACTAACCAGCGGGTCGCCAAGGTACGAGGTCTCTAGTCCTGGTGTTTGCGCCATCGCAGCCATCGGGTCAAGCCTTGCTTCTTGACAATCCCCGCGGAGATCCCGGTTCCCTGCACGCGATTCACTCGCCCACGCTGACGACAACCTTCCCTCGAACGCGGCCGGTTTCCAGATAGCGCATTGCCCGGGCGGTCTCGGTCAGCGGGTAGGTCTTGTCGATGACGGGTGTGACCTTGCCAGCTTCGATGAGCTCTCTCAAGAAGTCCAGATCCTGGTTGGGCTTGTCGTTCACCGGGGCCAATCTCTGGCTGACGAACGGCGAGAGCAGGGTGGCTTTGAACTGTAGCGCCATCGGGCCGAACCATTCGCCTTTTTCCCCTCCGGTGGTGCCGTAGAAGCCGTTGGGCGTCAGTGCGCGCCGGCATTCGGCCAGCGTGTGATTGCCCACGAGGTCTAGAATCATGTCGTAGCGCTCCTTGCTGCGAGTAGTGAAATCCTCCTGCGCGTAGTCGATGACGTGATCGGCGCCGAGTGAGCGCACCAGTTCGATGTTCTTGGCGCTGCACACGCCGGTGACCTCAGCGCCCAGCGCTTTGGCGATCTGCACGGCGAACGTGCCGACTCCGCCTGACGCCCCATTGATCAACACCTTCTGCCCCGGCTTGGCCTGTCCTGCGTCACGCAAGCCGATGAGGGCGGTTTGCGCGGCCATCGGCACTGCCGCCGCCTGCTCAAACGTCAGGTTGGCGGGCCTCGCCCTCAGCTTCTTCTCAGGCACGCTGATGTATTCGGCACAGGCTCCAACGCCGACTTCTGCGTAGACCTCATCGCCGGGACGGAATCGCGTCACGTGCCCCCCGACGGACTCAACCTGACCGGCCATGTCGCTACCGAGGATGGTCGCTCGCTTGGGTTTCCGCAGGCCCGTCAGCAAGCGCATGGGATAGGGGAGGCCTCTCAGGAAATGCCAGTCATACGGATTGAGGCCTGCCGCGCGCACGCGAATCAGAACCTCGTTGTGGTTTGGAAGCGGCTTGTCAACGTCCCTGAGTTCCAGAACATCCGGAGAACCGTACCTGGTGTAGACGATCGCTTTCATGCTGTACTCCCTATCCGCCGTCGATCACGGTGATGACGACTTTCCCTTGGGCGTGGCCTTCATCCAGATATCCGAATGCCTCAGGGGTCTCGCTGAATGGGTATGTGCGATCAATGACCGGCGTGACCTTGCCTGCTTCGATCAGCTCCCCCAGAAGAACCAGGTCCTCATGCTTCGGGACTGCGAGGAGCATGCTCCCCTGGCTGCGCAGGAACATTGACAATGCGAATGCCTTGATGACGTACCCCATGCCGGCATGGCCCGTATTGGGTTGGACCTTTCCTTGGGGAGTGAGCGCCCGCCGCAGATCGGAGAACGAGTGGTTCCCCACGTTGTCGAGGATGAGATCGTAGCGCCGCGGGCCCTTCGTGAAATCCTCCTGTGTGTAGTCGATGACATGGTCCGCGCCGATCGACCGCACCATCTCCACATTCCTCGTGCTGCAGACGCCGGTCACGTCTGCACCGAGCGACTTGGCGATCTGGACGGCGAACGTTCCTACGCCTCCGGACGCACCGTTGATCAGAACCTGCTGGCCGGGCTGGACCTTGCCTGCATCGCGAAGCTCCACAAGGGCGGTGATTGCCGCAGTCGGGACGGCCGCCGCCTGCTCGAACGTCAGATTGGCTGGCTTGGTCGCGATCTTGCCTTCCGGAGCACGCACGTACTCGGCAAGCGTTCTGCTGTACGAACCGAATACCTCGTCACCCGGTCGAAAACCCGTCACGCTCTTGCCGACGGCCTCGACACACCCAGCCATGTCCCAGCCAGGCACGTGGTTCTTTGGTCTTGGAAAACCGACGGACAGGCGGACCATCCAAGGTACGCCTCTCATCATGAATACGTCGCCGGCGTTGATGGCGGCCGCGTGCACGCGCACCAGGACGTCGTCATCCGTGACCGCCGGCTTGTCGATTTCTTTGAGTTCGAGGACTTCCGATCCACCGTATGCGCTCTGAACGATTGCCTTCACATCATCCTCGCTTGCCTGAGATGAGCGAGGCGATCAGGAGCCCCGCGCCGATCCCGATCAGCAACGATGCGATGAATGCGAGAACCGACGCTTGAAGGAAGATGAAGCCGACGCCCAACCCGATCAGTGTCGTCCCTCCAATGGCCAGTCCACCCCGATCCGTTGCCCTGCGCTTCTCAGTCACTCGAATGACCTCCCATGCGCTTGTTGCGGGATCCTTGTAGTCCTCTTCTTACCCTACTCGCCAGCTACGAGAACGACCTTCCCGGCATATCCGCCCTGCTCCATCAGTGTGTGAGCACGGGCGGGCTCAACCAACGGAATGCGCGCCGCCACGGTCGGCTTGATCTTGCCCGCCGCCAACAGGCCGATGAGCTCGCCCAGCACTTCTCGATATCCGGCGTTGTCTTTCGACAGATCGGGGGCGGAGGGCACGCGCTTGCCGTCCGGGATGAGCTTGAGTAGTCCGATCGCCAGCAGGGTGAATGGAATGACTCGTAGCCCCGCCTTCTTGGCCGCGGCAACGCCGAACCAGACCAGCCGGCCGCCCTTGCGCACGGCTTTGTAGGAACGCCAGACTTGCCTTGCGCCGCCGATCGGGTCGAACACGACATCTACGCCGTCACCGGTGAGGCTGCGGATGCGCTCGACGAAGTCCTCGTTCCGATAGTCGATCGGGGTGGCGCCGAGCGCGGCTACGAGTTCGTGGTTGTGCTTGGACGCGGTTCCGTACATCTCGAGTCCGGCCAGTTTCCCCAACTCGAGGAGCGCGGTCCCAACGCCACCCGCGGCACCGTGGATGAGGATGGATTCACCACTTTGTGCTTCGGCTGCTCGATGCAACATCACGTGTGCGGTGAGATAGTTCACCACCAGGCAGACGGCCTCCGCAGGATCGACACCTGTCGGTACCGGCACCCACTCACCGGCGGGCATGCAGACGTGCTCCGCGTAGCCGCCGCCAACGCCGAGAGAGAAGGTCGCGCCGGCAAGCATCTGGCCGACCTCGAGGGTCGACACTCCTTCGCCCAGCTTGTCCACCAGGCCGACAACATCCTCACCCAGGGTGAATGGCACGCGCGGCGTCCCAGGGAGCTTGCCTGAACGCCGGAACATGAGATCGTAGGCGGAGACTCCGGCGGCCAGGACCTTCACTCGAACCTCACCGGCCTTTGGCTCGGGAATGTCTTCCTCGATAACCTGAAGAACGTCAGGGCCTCCGTGCTTCGTCACGACAATTCGCCGATGTTTCAAGTCAGCACCTCCCGATCTGCCTCGTCAGTCGTCCGAGATCATTGGCGGAGTTCCTCAGCAGTACGCCCCTGATCCACTGCGACTCTCTACCCTAGCGGATAGATCTGCGATTGAACAACGCGAGCAAGGACTGCAAAGAGGGAGCAGGAGCTCGGATGCGTTCCGGGTTCTCCAATCAGGATGAGGTGAGTGAACAGAGGACTACGGGATGGCGCCCAGGCCGCGGCTCGCTTGCGGTCGCGCGCTTCATCGCGCCGGCGTACACCTCCGCATGCCACATCTTCGTCTCGTCGTGAGTGAGACGCTCGAATCTTGCCTCCCGCACAGAGGACCGGATGTCCTCAGGACGCGAGAACCGAATCCAGCACGCAAGCGGAAACGAGGCGTGGCGCGGAGCTTGGAGCGAGGTGTCTCGTTGTGATGCACCTCCGCTTCTGGGTCTGCAAGGCTCCAGCAGTGGCTTGGCGGGAGCCGGTCGACTAGACTGGCGATCCAATACCGGTGGTCAAGGGGGAAATAAAATGGATTCAAGCAGGAAGGTCGCGATCGCGGCGGGCGTGTTGTTCATCATCGCGACGGTTGCCGGTGTGAGCCAATTCCCATTCTTGAGAGCTCTCAATGCGCCGGATTACCTGAGCAGCGTTTCCGCGCATGGGAGCCAAGTGATGACGGCTGTGCTTCTCGACCTGATCATGATCGGCGCGGTCTTCGCGATTCCGGTCGTGATGTTCCCAATTCTGAAGAAGCACAGCGAAGGCCTAGCTCGCGGGTATGTCGTGGCCCGGATCTTCGAAGCTGCACCACTCGTTGTCGGTGTATTCAGCACGATCGCGCTACTGACGTTGAGCCAGGAGTTCGTCGCGGCTGGCGCGCCGGACACCTCCACCTATCAAACGCTCGGCGCCCTGCTGCTTGCCACATCTGATTGGACACTGCTGATCGGAGGGCAAGTCATTCTCAGCTTATCGGCTCTGGTTCTGAACTACGGCCTATACCGATCAAGGCTCGTCCCACGATTCATCTCAGGCTGGGGCTTGATTGGAGTCCCACTGATGTTCGCATCAGGCTTGGTGGTCATGTTCGGCCTCGCGGAGTCCTCCTCAACGATCGCGACGGCTCTGGTTGTCCCCTTGGCCGTGCAGGAGATGGTCTTCGCGGTATGGCTGATCGTCAAGGGGTTCAACCCGCCTGCGCTCGCTTCCGGGTGACATCTCCGCCCCCGGAATTCGACATCGGGGCGGCGGGGCAACCTTGGCAGTGTACGAGCCGTTCCCCTTGGGCGTGGGTGCTCACCCGTTTCTTGCGCGCTACCAGGATGGGGAGGCCAGCGGTCTTTGACAGGCGGTGACAGAGCACCGATCCTCTTGAATGGTGACCTCATCAACAACAACAGCCGGCGAGAGGAGTCGAACCTCCGACCGATGGTTTACGAAACCATTGCTCTACCACTGAGCTACGCCGGCGTTACAATGAGTCGATTATAGAGAGGGCTTGGGAAGCCTTCAACCGGAGGCAGCATGGATGGATTGGCAATTGCCGCTTCCCTCAGCGAGCTGCGCCCAGCGGTTGAGGACGGGTTCATTCGGACGGCCTATCAGCCGATGCGCGACCTCATCATCCTGCGCGTATCGGGCGCCGCCCCCGTGAGGATCCTCATCTCTCCGAAGAGTTCGACCGTTCACCTGACGGAGCTCGATATTCCGAATCCGCAGAAGCCATCCAACTTCGCCATGCTTCTGCGTAAGCACTTGCGCGGGGGGCGGATCGTGTCCGCTCGCCAGGTTGGATGGGATCGGATTGTCGTCTTCAATGTCGAGCGACGGGACGGCTCACAGATGGAATCGGTCGAACTGATCGCCGAGCTGGCCGGGCTCCGTGGGAACGTCCTCGTCGTGCGCGATGGGATGGTCCTTGGCGCAAGCCGCCGCGATGCGCGCAATCTCCCGGGTCGGCCGTACCAGCCGCTGACGCCGCAGGCGAAGATCGATCCTCGCGAGGTCCGGATTGAGGACGTCGCGCAGTGGCTTCAGAATCAGGATCCTGAACGTGCGTTCGCCAGGTTCGTGGACGGCGTCGGGCGGCAGACGGCGGCGGACATTCTGAGTGGCGAGGGGGCAGAGACGGGACGCGCTTCGTCGCGCGCAGAGCGGGCGCACGAACTCCTCTCACGCATGACGGATTCCGTGCAGGCACCGGACGCATGCTTCGATCCTGTAGGGGTTCGGGCGACCTTCTATCGGCTCCCGCCGCCCGCGGAGGAGATGGGGACGTTCTCCGACGCTCTCGACCGAGCGTTCGCGCTGGACGGAGGCGTCGGGGGGTCGGGAAGCGACGAACGGGCGACGCGTGTGCATCTTCTCCGAGCACTCGGCAGACGGGCGCGGACCGCGGAGAAGCTCAGGGACTGGCTCGATGCCGCGGCAGAGGCGGAGCGGCTGCGCCATCACGCCGATCTCTTGTTGACGTATCAGTCCGACCTGGCGTCGGGAGTCGATCGCGTGACGGTGATGGACCCGGCAAGCGAAGAGGAGGTTGCGATTCGCCTCGATTCGTCGTTGAGCCCGGTCGAGAACGCCCAACGCCTCTACGAAAGGGCGAAACGCCTTCGCCGGGGTCGCCCGCGCGTCGAGAGGCGCCTCAGACGATTCGATCGAGAGATCGACGAGATCCAACGCGCGATTTCGGCGGTCGACGCCGCTGAGCCGCTTCCTGCTGCCGCCGTGCGCTTCCTCCCTGAGGAGGCCAAGGCCGTCTCGACGGGAGCGCCGGCGCCCCGTGCGCGGCAATTCACCGTGGGTGAGTTCACGGTGCTCGTTGGGCGAGATGCGAAGGAGAACGATCGGCTCCTGCGGGAGGCTGCTCCCGACGACGTGTGGATGCACGCTCGAGGGGTCCCAGGCTCGCATGTCCTCATTCGCCGCGGTGGACGGCGTGAGATCCCGGAGAGCGTCCTGCGCGAGGCCGCTGGGCTGGCGGCGCGCTACTCGAAAGCCAAGAGTGAGCGTTCGGTCGACGTGTCCGCTGCGGCCGCGAAGCACGTGCGGAAGCCAAAAGGCGCGCCTCCAGGTATGGTAATCATCGAGAACGAGGATACACTGACAGTGGATCCGGGTCTGAGGGAGCGAGAATGAACTTCGAACTTGTTCTGGAAGTCGTCTTTTCCCTGATTGCCGTGTTCATGGCGATTGTCCTTCACGAGGTGGCGCACGGGTACGTCGCGGCTCGATTGGGGGACCCGACGGCGCGCAACCGAGGTAGACTTACGCTGAACCCGCTTGCGCACATCGATCTGATCGGGACGATTCTGGTCCCCGTGGGGTTGGCGATCCTTCGTTTCGTGCTTGGCTGGCCCACGCCGTTGTTCGGTTGGGCGAAGCCGGTCCCGATCAGCCCGGCCCATTTTCGGAATCCGTTGCGCGGGATGCTCTACGTCGCTCTGGCTGGACCGGGCACGAACCTCGCGCTGGCTTTCGCGACCGCAGTGATCGGGCGGCTCATTCTGTTGGCCGTTCCGACGGAGCTGCTCTTCGGGACCGTTGGATTCGGCGGCTACCTGATCCAGTGGTTCTTCTACTTGCTCAGCGCGTTCGTGATGTACAACCTGATCCTCGCGGTGTTCAACATCCTGCCGATCCCGCCGCTCGACGGATCCCGGATTCTCATGTACTTCCTTCCGGCCGAGGGAAGGCGCTTCCTGTTGTCGATCGAGCGATACGGGTTCTTCATCCTCATCGCTGTCCTCTACATGGGGGCTCTCACCCCGATATTCAGAGGCGTCGAGAGCCTGTGGAGGTTGCTCCTCGGTACTCGGTGGATCGTGTCGGTCTTCACGTAGCCACGGCTCCAGCTAAGCGCCTTGGCGACTGGGTTTCCTTGTTGGCGAATCGGACGACACGTATAATCCGCGACATCTTAGATCCGTATGGAGTTTCCGACGAGACATGACGATTCAGCCACAGTATGAGATTGAAGAGCGGGGAGCGACGGAGGCAACCGTTCGCATCACGATCGGGCCGGAAGCGTTCAAGGACAAGCTCGAAACGGTCTACAGGCGGTACGCACGTGAGGTGAGGATCCCGGGTTTCCGCAAGGGGCGGATCCCGCGCAATGTCCTCGACTCGCGATTCGGCCGCAAGGTGTTCATCGAAGAGACGCAGGAGGATCTCGAGCGACAGCATCTCCCTGAGGCGCTCGTCGAGCTCAATCTTCGTCCGGTCTCCCGTCCGGAAGTCGAGGTCGCCTCGTTCGAGGAAGAGACCTCGTTTGTGTTCAGAGCCTCGTTTTCGATCCTTCCGGAGATTGAGCTGCCCGACTACCGTGGGCGGGAGGTCAGCGTTCCCGCGCCGCCGCCGGTGACGGAGGAAGACGTCCGAGGCGCACTCCTGGAGGTCCAGTCGCACCTGGCGACGTTGGTGAAGAAAGAGGGCGACGTCGTGGGTGACGGAGACATCGTGCGCGTCCGCGAAGGCGAGAGAGAGTGGGACACGCGTGCCGATGCCGGGGATGCGGTGACGAAGGCGCTGGTCGGAGCTCGACTGGGCGACGAGGTCGCGATTAACGCCGAACTGGCGGACGGCAAGCGCGTGCAAACGACGCTCAAAGTCGCGGTGCTTCACGAGGTGGTCCTTCCGGAGATCGATGACGAGATGGCGAAAGACGCGAACTTCGACTCGCTTGACGCTCTGAAGGCCGACATCGAGAAGAAGCTCGGAACGGCTCGCGCGAGACGCCACGAGCAGCTGGTGGAGTCGGCCGTCCTCGATCAAATCGTCGAAGAAGCCGCGATTCCTCTCCCTGCTCCGTTCGTCGAAGAGCTTGTCGAGGAAGAGTTCGCGCGGCTGAAAGAGGCGTTCGAGCCATCGGGAGCCACGAGGACCTTCGACCAGTACTTGGCCGGTCATGAGACGAGCGAGGGGCAGCTTCGCACCGACATCAGAGCGAGGGTCGAACGGCGCCTTCAGCGGGAACTTGTCCTTCGGAAGCTTGCGGCCGATGCCGAGATACGCGTTGAGGACGCCGAACTGGAAGAGCTTGCGCGGACGGACGCTGAAGAAGCGGGCGAGGATCCCCTTCGCTTCGTTGGGCGACTGAAGGCGGAGGACCGATGGAACGACTACCGGGCGAACAAGGTCAACGAACGCGTCTTCGCGCTGCTGCGCGAATCGGCCGTCGTGTCAGCGACGAAGGACGAATCGGCGCAGGGGCTCGTGATCGACCCGTCGAAGAGCAGACCGGGGCAGGGACTCGTGATTGACCCGACAAAGGAGGGGGAAGGCACATGACGGCGCAGATCCCATTCGTGATTGACCACAGCGGACATACCGAGCGAACGTACGACATCTACTCTCGCCTGCTGGAGGATCGGATCATCTTCCTCCGCGATGCACTTGACGACGACGTGGCCAACGTCGTCATCGCGCAGATGCTTTTCCTCGCGGCGAAGGATCCGGCGAAGGACATCAGTCTCTACATCAATTCGCCTGGCGGGTCCGTGACAGCGGGGCTGGCGATCTACGACACGATGCGATACGTCAAGTGCGATGTCGCCACGATCTGCATCGGGCAGGCAGCGAGCATGGGCGCGGTCTTGCTCACCGCCGGGGCCAAAGGGAAGCGCTCGGCGCTTCCGAACTCGCGGATCCTGCTGCACCAGGTTTGGGGCGGGGCGCAAGGCCAAGCGGCCGACGTCAAGATCCAGACCGAAGAACTGTTGCGGATGCGCGATCTTCTGACCACCATCCTGTCCGACCACACGGGGAAGACGAAGAAGAAGGTCGCCAAGGACACCGACCGCGACTATTTCATGTCGGCCGAAGAAGCGATCGAGTACGGTTTGATCGACCGGATCTTCCCTCCGCGCGCCTAGCTTCGGTCGCCTCCGTCTGCGGACGGTGCACCGCCTTCGGCACGTCGTGGATCGGGTAGAGTGAGTCAATGCGAACCGGCACGGCCGATCTCCCTCTGCACTACGGGCGCGCGCCGAAGTGGCTCTTCGGGCGCATGACCAAGCTGGCCAAGGCGATCGTGGAGCTCGTCATCCTCGATGCCGGGCCGACCGGGTTCTTCGAACGGATCAGCGATCCCACATGGTTCCAGGCCCTTGGATGTGTTCTGGGCTTCGACTGGCACTCGAGCGGTCTTACGACGACGACGTGTGGAGCGATCAAGGAGGGAATCCGAGGCGAAGAGGAAGATCTGGGTCTGTTCGTCGCTGGTGGAAAGGGAGCGATGTCGCGCAAGACGCCGAGCGAGATCGCGGCGTGGGGTGAGAAGACGGGACTTGATGCGGACACCCTGATCGATGCCAGTCGAACCTCTGCCAAGGTGGACAGCGCCGCGGTGCAGGACGGATACCAGGTCTACCACCACGTCTTCCTGTTCGACAGGGAGGCGAACTGGGCCGTTGTACAGCAGGGGATGAACGAGTCAAACGGGATGGCGAGGCGCTATCACTGGGCCTCATCGCGAGTGAACGATTTCGTCTGCGAGCCGCACGCGGCGATCTGCTGCGACCGGAGAGCCCCGACGCTGAATCTCGTGGCCAAGGAGAGCGCGAGAACGCGAGAGGTGAGCACGGAGGTGGCCACTCGCGACCCGACGGAACTCGTCTCCGAACTGCATCGACTGAAGACGCTGGCACTGCCACGGCGCCACGAGATCCTGCTGTCCGACATCTCGCCGGATCGCCTTCACCGCGCGTTCGTCAAGACGTACGAGGCACAGCCGGCGAGCTTTCGTGAACTCCTCTCGCTCTCCGGTGTCGGGGCGAAGTCGCTTCGTGCGCTTTCTCTCGTCTCGGAACTCATCTACGGTGAGGCGCCGAGCTTCGAGGATCCGGCTCGATACGGATTTGCCCACGGCGGGAAGGACGGGATTCCGTATCCGGTCGATCGTCCCCTGTACGACCGGACGATCGACATCCTCGAACGCGCGATCCGGAAGGCGAAGCTTGGCGAAGGCGAGGAGCTGAAGGCCTTCCGTCGGCTGGAGCGCTTCTTCGGGTCCGAAAGGCCGGAGGAGACTGGACGAGGGCGCCATTCTTCCTGACGAAGCCTTTACAATGTGGGACCCCATCATGGAGAAGCTGCTTGAGGCGTGCGCTCCTTCGGTCTGGCGCGCGCGCTCGTCGACTACAAGATCAGCTCGATCGATTCGAGGTGGTCGGGCCTTTGCTTTGCCCGGCGCTCGCGTTGACGGTAGCCCAACACGATAGCATGCCGAAGCCAAAGTCCCCCTGGATCACACGCGAGCGATTGCGTACGTTCTCTGGGATCCGCGTTTCAAGGAGGAAGAATGATTCGAACAGCCCTGCTCGTGATTGATGTTCAACGTGTCTACATGGAGCCAGACCCGATGGTGACGAGCGACGGCGATGATCTCCTGGCGAAGTGCGGAAGCTTGATCACAAAAGCTCGCGAGGCCGGCGTTCCCGTCATCTTCGTGCAGCACGTGAGCGACGAGCAGCCGGACGATCCGGAGTTGGTGCGCATCCATCCGGCCATCGCCCCTGCGCCGGGAGAAACGATCGTCGAGAAGCAGTTCGGAAGCGCGTTCATGAGAACGGTCTTGGAGCAGACGTTGGTCAAGCTTGAGACCGAGACGCTCTATATCTGCGGGTTGGAGACCTCGGGATGCATCAACGCGACCGTGATGTGCGCCATCTGCCAGGACTACAACGTGGTGGTGGTGAGAGACGCGCACGGTGTACAGAACCTCGGCCCGTCAACGGCCCACGAGCTGATCGACGTGTTCAACGCGACCTGGGAACGAGCCGGAGCACGACTGATGAAAGCATCTGAGGTGCGTTTCTGAAGCGAGTCTTCCACTTCCCGTCGCGCGGTCGGGTCGTAGGACTTGCTAGCGTGAAACCAGGAGGAGCAACAGCTAGGTGCACGCTCAGTAGTTCTTGATGTCAACGCCACCCTCAGCCGTTCGACGAGGAGAGACTAGGAATTGCTGTACGTTCGGGGCTAGACCTGTCATGTCGCCTACAGCAATTGCGTTGCCAACTCCGGTGAAGTGAAGACACGTCTCCAAAGAAGACGAAGCCAGAATCCTCATCTGTGATGCGAGGAAGGCGAGATCATCTTTTGAGTTCATCTTCAGGACAATGGCGTTGTCGCATTCCCCCAACAGCCCCTCCTTCACCTTGTTGGGGCGCTGAGTCGCTAGGATGAGGTGCAGGCCGTACTTGCGCCCTTCTGAGGCGACGCTATACAAGATGTTTCCCAGCGTCCTTTCGTGAGCTGTCGACGGCTTCGCGGGGGCAAACACATGAGCTTCATCCACGACAATGAAGGTCCTTCCGAGTTTCTTCTCAAGAGTCAGAGCGGTCTGGGGATTCTCCCTCTTCGCGGTCCTGACGAGCTCCACTTCCTGTCGGCAGTCACGCATGTACTCCGTAAGCAGATACAGCAATGCCTCTGTGCGCCAGCTGCGATCTTGTATTTGCTCAAGATCCAGCACTGCGAACCGCCGCTTGTTCTCAAAGAGCTTCCCTGGAAGCAACGGGGGCAAGCCCGCTTCCTTGAGGCAGGGCAACGGGTTTTCTGCACTGCATTTCTGACAAACTGCGATAGCTTCGGCCGACAACGATGGGCGCGGCCATCTACCGCTACCTTCCTCCGCCAGTGTATCTACGAGAATCTCGACCAAGGCCTCTTGAGGAACAAGCTGTTTCCGCCACATCCACCAGTTGTGGGCTGTGGCCGTCATCCAATCTGGAGGATCGGAAGGCTGCTTGAGCAAATCGATAATCGACAAATGGGCAAGTCTAGGACAGAATCGCCTTTCAATGGGCAATGCATTGATCAGGAGCGTCAGAGCCCATTGATAGTCAGGAGAGCACTTGCCACCCTTGATGATTCGGATGTAGCGCCAAATACTGCGAATCACGGGCTCCCATGAGAAGAGGAAGTCGCCGTCGCGTCCAAACACAAACGAGGTCTCGAGATTGAGCTTCCTGCCAAGCTGGGCGTAGTACTTCTTCTCGTCCTTCTTGAACGCATTGAAACGCTTCCCCGTTGTGTCTACCTCATCTCGCTCGAAGATCGACTCTAGCCCAGGATCGAACTCACCCGCCCAGTCTCTGAGTAGAGACCCGTAGCAGAAGTCGGAGTTCGGATCGATAACAAGAACTCGGGTCTTGGCAGTGGAGACTCGCAGGATCTCCTCGATCAGCCTACCCAGAAGAAACGACTTGCCACAGCCGGATTGCCCGACGATCACAAGGCCTCGGGTTAGGGCCTCAAGTTTGACGGAAACTTGCGTGAGGCTCGCATCGTAGCCTAGGGCAAGCCAGTGAGTCTGGGGGGTCTTCCTCTTCGTTGTAGGCTCGTGGCTAGTCGGCGGGTTAGTCTTGACAGCCATATCACGCGCTGCCCGGAGCTACACGATATGAGAAGGCGCACGATCGCTTGTCGCCCTCCTGCATCTGACCGCACTGCTTGGAGCGATCGTGTGACACCTCGATATGCTGCGGATAGAAGATGGCGCTGAGGACGCGTGTGATGTAGCCTTGCATGAAGGCACACAAGTTGTTGTCACCGGGCCCCCTTCCGTAGAGAAGGAAGTTGTTGCGAAGCGTCACGGTACCCTCTTCGCCTGTACCATATCTGCTGACCGAGAAAACCCCGAATCCGACCTTTGAGTCGAAGACACACCACTGCTCCAGCTTGGCTTGCGGACCACTTGCTGCGTCCACTTGATCCTTCCAACCCTCTTGAAGAACAGTGCTGAACTGAGAGGCAGCCAGCTCACCGTTTCGGAAGAGTTCATCGTTCGCCGTTTTGTGAGCCTCCTCTTCGGATGCCCCGCCGCGCATTTCGCTGTGCGCGATACTTTCATACATGTTATCAAAGAAGGTGGTCAGTGTGTCGACGCGGAATGCGACATTCCAACTATCGTCGTCCGGGTTGATAATCTTGCCCTCCTCCTGGACGAGGTAGAATGGTCGGAGAACCATCACGTCCCGAATATACGGATCGAGGGATTCGGAGAGGGTCAATCGCTCCTCTGACAGAATGGCATCAAAGAGGGCTGCGTAGTCATAACAGAGTTGGCTGTTCACGCTTGGCTGCGTGAACGCAATCGGAATCCTCTCATCCCATTCCAGACGGGGGCACGAGGTGAGCGGGAACAACTGCGGGACTCGATTCTGGTGCTCCAATCCGCGATTCAACTCCTGAAGGCATCCCTTCAACCTCTCCTGGCGCTCTTCCGGCTTCACGATCTTGTATCGACCGCGATCGTCGATGTAAGCCTCAGGAAGACGCGACAGAGCCAGGAAGTGCCGTCTCGAGAACGGGATCTTGGGTGAGGGGGTAGCAGACGGTTCAGCCTTTTCCAGCGCCTTAAGGATCATGTTCGTACCGTCGAGGCCGTCGCGGTTCGTGCAAGAGATGAGAACGACCTTGTCTGCGAGAATCTGTGTGCAGATGCCTGCAAGCTCATTGACCCCGCTTCTTGAGTCGATCAGCAGGTAGTCCACTTTGAGATCGCTTTCGATCCTGCTCCGCAACGCGAGGAAGTAGTCGCTGTAGGGGCCAGTCAGTGTCAGGAACTCATGGATCTGTTGTTCCGCAAGAAGCGAGAAGTAGTCTGCGGGACGAGATAGGATGACGCCTGGGTGGAATACATCGATTCTGCCGGAGCCGAATGGAATAGGGACGGTCTTGCTCTTGACTGGATCGAGTTCACGGAGCAGATCGTCGAGCGAAGGAAGCTCTCCCTGGACATCTTGGCCGCAGGTCGGGCACTTCGCAAAACGCTCACTCTGTTCGGAGGAGGTGATGAACTCCTTAAGATAGTCAAGCAACCCCATATCGACGAACTGAAGCCAGGGAGATGCCTGAAGGAGGGAGAGCTTGTGGCATGCCCCAGGCGCCTCAAGGTCGAAGTCGATGACACAGACCCTCTTTCCAAACCACGCCAGACATGCCGCGAATTGGGCGACTGCCAGCGACCGACCTGTCCCACCCTTGTAGCTGTAAAAGGCGACTGTCTTCATCAGATCATCCGCTCCTCACTCTGATCGTCGTTGTTCTAGCCACTACGCTGAGCCGAGCCGATGAAGAACATGGGCTTGTCGAGATTCGATGGTTCGTACGATGCATCGAGATTGTCGTCTTCTTCGGCGGCCCCGACGTTTATGATTTCGTGTTTCATGCCAGTGCCGTGATCAGCATTGATGATTGCCAAAACTGGCTGAACCCGCCACTTGTCGTACTTGTCAGCGATCGCCTTCAGAAGTGAGGGATCGACGGCAGAGCCGAACTGGCGAGAATCACTGCACAAACAGCACATCAAGGGTTCCCGCATCTTGACCAGCTCTTGGTCTGTGGAACTCTGCAACGCTTCAACGAGCCACTCAGGACCTCCATTGCTGAAGCAGGCACGAATGTACTCCGCCAGCTCTTCCTGATTCAGAGAACTTATCGCATTGCTTAGATCGGCGCGATCGCAATCCGCCATTCCGCAACCTCCGCTCTTGCCTAGCTCCGAGGACACGTCATTAGAAACTGCGCGCGCTCGAGTACGTAAAAACCGATAGACTCAGTTTCTCCCATTCGGCCGTTTCCCCTGTGGACACGACAATCGTGACCTGCAGAGGTTGCCCTGGTCGCGCCAGACGTTGGACCCCTCGCGATACGTCGCAGAACAGATCAGTTTTCACCTCTGCAATATCGTCCACTCTGATCACGCCCACGCAATGCGGATCTCGAATAGGAGTTTCGGATGACGCCTCCGGATGGTTAATGAAGATCCGGAGTTGCTGCCTGGCATCGCCGGACTCCGATCCGGATGGGGTGAAGATTACGTCCTGGAGACGGATTGACGCGCTTCGGAAGCGTGTGTAGTCGATATCTCCCGGGAGCACCCCACTAGAGCGATAAGTTGGAGCGGCAACAGCCACTTCCTGGTCGTCACCGAACGTCATGTCGTAGATACTCAGGCTCTGCTCTCCACACTGATCGAGGCGTATGATCCTCTTGACTTCCTCAAGAGGCCAGCCCTTCCCCAGGAGGTACATCAACTTGCAGACAGCAGCCTCAGGTGTCATGTCGAGGCCACTGATCACTCCACGGTTGAGTAGACCAGAGCTTGCCGCATAGAGCCCGAGTTCAACCATTCCTTCCGGGCACTGCGTCACATCCACCACGATGATGCCTTGCGCAGTGATGTACTCTATGGCATCGAGGAATGGTCTGCTCCCTGGAGCGTTCCCCGCTCCAAAGGTCTTGAGAACAAGTCCCTTGACCCGCGCATCTTGGTCGTTGCCCACGGCAAACATGTTCCGCAGAACGACGGGATCAAACCCGGGGAAGATCTCAACAATCATCACGCGAGGGTCGAGGAATGTGCTTGCGTAGAACTCCTGATCTGGGCTGGGAAGTTCTCTAATATCGGCTATGCGGAACTCGACATGTTCGCCGGCTGTCGCGAGCGGCGGGTAGTTCGGGGAAACAAACCCGGCATAGCCGGATGCACTGAGTTTCCGTGCGCGGTTTCCTCGCAGCAGGTGATCCCGGAAGAAGATACAAACCTCAGGGACAAGAGGATATCCGAATGTGTCCGAAGCAGCAATCTGAATTGCAGTTATGAAATTCTGAAGACCGTCACTGCGCGGCTTGACCAACGGAACCTGAGAACCTGTTATTATGACGGGCTTCCCGAGGTTCTCGAGCATGAAAGACAAGGCGGAGGCTGTGTAGCACATCGTGTCCGTGCCATGAATGATCACGAAACCCTTATACGAGTCGTAGTAGCGTTCGACGACTTCGGCAATCTCTTGCCAGTTTTCACGCCGGATGTCTGAGGAATCCAACAGGGGAGAGAACTGGCAGTAGTCAGTCGTGACTCCCAGATACTCGGGCTCGAGAACACGGAAGTTCGATTCGATTTCCTTCCAGTTCTCTGCGGGGCGGAGAGGGCTTAAAGGATTCTCCGGATCCGAATTGACCATACCGATAGTCCCGCCGGTGTAAACGACGAGAACCTCGCCTTCGCCAGTCGGCTCAGTCGCTAGCGGCATTATCCGACCTCCCTTCTTGGAAGTCCGTAGGAAAACATGATTGCGTGGGATGGCTGCACCAGTGAAACCCTTTCCATATGTAGCCTACTTGCCGCTCTTTTCAGCATACCTCACGGCAGTATAGCCGTTGACCACGCGCTGAGGCAAGGCCAGGCCGCCCGGGCGTGGTGCCAGGAGGTGATCAGGAAACCGCAAGAGCGTCAGCGTCACCCGTTTTCCTTGACATAAACAGAGCGGCCGCTACACTCCGCCGTTACACACGAGCTGCGGAACGTCCGCGGCCGATTCAACGTGCCCCAGCGAGGCACGCCTACAAAGGAGGAGGCAGAATGATGATTCGAAACGCTAACAGAGTTCGGTTCGTGGCCCCTTCAGGCGTGGTGAGCGAGGGTGTCCTAGTGGCAACGCCGTAGTTTCCCTCTAACTCCTCAGAGACTGAGCGCTGCACCCAGGGTGAACGTCGCCCGCCATCTTCGTCCACCTACCGTCGGGGCCTTCCGGTTCCGGTCTCCCGTGACTGAGACGGAGCAGACTGTCAATCGTTGAGAACACACCGAGTGTCAGGCTATCGAGGCAAGGAGTGCAAGAGGATGTCTTTACAGAACCTACCCGAAGGATACAGATCTCGGCACGCGGCGATGGATGATGCCGAGCAGGCCGTCTCGCTCTTCAACGCCTGCGCGATGGAGCTGACGAATGAGGCGCCACACGACGCAGACGAGCAACGCGTGGAGTGGCGAACGCCGGAATTCGATCTTGAGACGGACACCCGCGTCGTCCTCGCGCCGGATGGCACGTTGATCGGCTACGCGGAAGTGTGGGATCTCGAGGAGCCCCACGTTCGTGTTCACAGCTGGGCACGCGTCCATCCGGAACATCGTGAACGGGGCATCGGCTCGGCGCTCCTCGCGTGGGAGGAAGAGAGAGCCCGTGCGGCGATCGCCAGGGCGCCGCAACAGGCTCGCGTCACGCTCGGGTCAGGCGCTCTCGTGCAAGATGAGCGATCGCGCGAACTCTTCACGCAGAAGGGCTTCGCCGTCGCGAGGCACTTCTGGCGGATGGTGATCGAGATGGATCAGTTGCCGTCCGAGCCGACATGGCCGGAGGGCATCGCGGTCCGAACTTTCGATCCGGAGAAGGATCTAGAGGCGACGGTGCGATCGGTGCGAGACGCCTTGAAGGATCACTGGGGGCACGTCGACTCCCCGTTCGAGGAGGAACTCAAGTTCTGGGAGCACTGGATCACCGAGGAGAAGGACTTCGATTCGGCGATCTGGTATCTCGCAGAAGCAGCCGGCGAGATCGTCGGAACGTGCCTCTGCTGGCCCAAACGACACGAGGACCCCGAGATGGGCTGGATCGACGTTCTCGGCGTCGATCGTGGGTGGCGAAGGCGCGGGCTGGCGCTGGCCCTTCTCCACCACGCGTTCGGTGAGTTCTACCGGCGAGGGAAGCGAAAGGTCGGGCTGTGCGTCGACGCGGCAAGTCTGACCGGCGCAACGAAGCTCTACGAGAAGGCGGGGATGAAGTCTGTGCGAGAGTCGCTGGCGTAGGAGAAGGAGCTGCGGCCGGGACGGGATCTGTCGCGGAAGACGCTCGATGAGGAAGGGAGGACGAATGAAGCCGAGTGACTGGCCTGCGAACTGGACGGTTCGGCCGGCGAGCTTCGACGACGTGGATCTTGCCGTCGACATGTTCAACGCGCGGTCTCGCAAGTTCTACGGGGAGAACCAGAGCACAGTCGATGACATGCTCGGATGGTGGAAGAGCCCGCGCTTCGATCTGGCGCGCGACACATGCGTTGTTCTCGATGAAACGGGACGCATGATCGCGTGGTCGCACGCTGTCGATCCAGGGGAGCCCTACTTGTCCTTGGGCTGTGCGGTGATCACAGACCCTGACTTCGCGGACCGAGACGACCTCTGGGACGGCCTCTACGCGTGGGCACTTACGCATACGTCGCGGCACATCGAGAAGGCGCCAGAAGGTGCGAGGGTCTTCGCGGTTGAGAGCGCGATGGACGAAGATGAAGCGAGGAGATCCGCGGTCGAGCGAGCAGGCTTCGAGATGGTTCGGGTTCAGAACACAATGCGCATCGATCTGGACGAGACTCCGCCGGAGCCGGAGTGGTCCGAGGGGATTGACGTACGGGCGGCAATCGTCGAGGAGGAGCTTGAGCGAATTGTGGCCGCAAGCCGTGAAGCCTTTCGTGATCACTGGGGATTCGTGGAGGAGCCTCTTGAGCAGGCACTCGACGACTGGAAGTCATGGCTTTCGTCTCTTGGGGATCGGCGCGACCCGAGTCTTTGGTTCGTGGCACACGAGGGTGACGAGATCGCCGGTCTAGGGTTCTTCAGTACCGAGATCGCAGGGGACAGGACGCGCTCGTACGTGGAGACGCTGAGTGTGAGGCCTGCATATCGGAAGCGCGGAATCGCTCTGGCGCTCCTTCACCACAGCTTCGGAGAGCTCCATCGACGGGGCAAGACCGCCGTCGAACTCGACATGGATTCCGAGAATCTGACCGGAGCGCCCCGGCTCTACGAGCGGGCTGGGATGCGCGTGATCCGGCGTACGATCAACTACGAGAAGGTGCTGCGCGACGGACAGGATCTCACGACGCGGAAGCTAGCCGCGTAGCAGAGGCCGCTCGACCGCAGGAAGGAGGGGAACGACATGAGGGTCCCGATTCGTCAGTACGTGAGACTGCTCGGCGCCTACGTCCGCCCGCAGCGGCGATGGGTCGCCGCGCTCGCGGTCCTCATTCTGGTGACGATCGGCCTTCGGCTGGCCAATCCCCAAATCCTTCGCGCCTTCCTCGACACGGCGAGCGAAGGAGGCCCTCGCTCGGCGCTGATCTTCGATGCGATCCTGTTCTTCGCGATTGCGGTGCTCAGTCAAGGGTTGATGGTCGCATCGACCTACGTCGGGGAGACGGTCGCCTGGACGGCGACGAACACGCTCCGGCTCGATCTCCTCCGACACGCCCTCGCCCTCGATGCCACGTTTCACAAGGAGTACGCGCCGGGACAGCTGATCGAACGGATCGACGGCGACGTGGCCACGCTCTCGAACTTCTTCTCCCGGTTCGCGATTCAAATCCTGGGTAACGCGATCCTCGTTGCCGGGATCCTGGGTCTTCTGTTTCGCGAGGACTGGCGTGTTGGCCTCCCCATCTTCGTGTTCGCCGTCTTCACGCTGTTTCTTCTGATCTGGATTCGCAAGCTGGCGATCCCGTACTGGACGAAGTACCGGAAGCTGGTGGGCCAGTTCTTCGGCTTCCTCGGCGAGCAGATCGCTGGGACCGAGGACATTCGCGCGAACGGCGGCGAGAGTTATGTCTTGCGCCGCTTCGCGGAGTTCGCGAGGAAGCTCTTCCCGATTCGCCTTCGCGCGGGTCTGGGAGGGTACGGGATGTGGATGGCCAACGTCGCCCTGTTCTCGGTTGGACATGCGGTCGCCTTCGCGGTCGGAGCATCGCTGTGGAGAACCGCCGCGATCTCCATCGGGACCGTCTACCTGATCTTCCACTACACCGAGCTTCTGCGGGGGCCGATTTCGGAGATCCGAACGCAGATCACCGATTTGCAGCGCGCCGAGGCGGGCATTCGCCGAATCCGAACGATGCTCGGCACCGACTCCAAGCTCACGGATGAAGGACGCGGACGCCTCCCGACGGGGCCCCTTGCAGTATCGCTCGACGAGGTCTCGTTCGCCTACGAGCCTGCGAGTCCCCAGAGGAGCGATGACCTGGAAGGGACTGAGATCGAGACCGCGCCCGAAGAGACCGAGTCCAAGGATGAGTCGGAACAGCGCGCGCCTCCAGGCCTCGCGATTCCGGCTCTTGCCTCGGTCTCGTTCTCCCTCTCTCCGGGCACCGTCCTCGGGCTGCTCGGTCGCACCGGGAGCGGAAAGACGACGCTCGCCAGGCTGCTCGTGCGGCTGTACGACGCGTCGGAGGGTGTTGTGGCTCTCGGCGGCCACGCCGTGCGCGACGTGGCCCTCGCCGATCTGCGCGGTGCGGTCCGGATGGTGCCGCAGGAAGTACAGCTGTTCCGGGCGACGATTCGCGACAACGTGCGGCTGTTCGACACAACCATCGACGACGCACGAATCCATGCCGCCCTATCGCATCTTGGGCTGGAAGACTGGATCGGATCGCTCCCACGCGCCCTCGACACGATGCTCGAAGCGGGCGGCGGCGGGCTGTCGGCCGGCCAAGGGCAGCTTCTCTCGCTCGCCCGAGCGTTCCTCGCCGATCCGGGTCTGGTCATCCTCGACGAGGCATCCTCGCGGCTCGATCCGGCGACCGAAGGCCTGCTGGAGGCGGCGATCGACCGGCTTCTCGAAGGGAGAACGGCGGTCATCATCGCGCACCGATTGGCGACGGTCGAACGGGCGGACGAGGTTCTCATCCTCGAAGACGGAAGGGTCCTCGAGTATGGAGGCCGGAGCGCCCTGGTCTCTGATCCGTCCTCGCATCTGTCGCACTTGTTGCGGACGGGCCTCGAGGAGGTGCTCGGATGAGAATGCGAACGCTCGTCTGGAGGTTGATCAGGTACCGCCCGGGCCTGTACGCGGCCGACATCACTGCTTGGATTGCGATCATGCTGTTCGAACTTGGCGCCGGCTACGTCGCGAAGCTTTTCTTCGATTCGATCACGGACGCGGCTCCCGCGGGCCTGACGCTCTGGAGCATCGTGGCGCTGGTTCTAGCCGCGGGCATTGCCAGAATCGTCTCGATTCTCGTCGGTGCGCTCATCGACATCCGTCATCGGTTTACGATAGAAACGCTTCTGCGCCGGAACCTGCTCAGCGGGATCCTGAAGAGGCCGGGGGCGCGAGCGGTGCCGGGCTCGACCGGGGAGGCGCTCAACACGTTCCGCGACGACGTAATCGTGGTCGAGGATCTCCTGAGCTGGATCGTCGACCAAGGGGCCTTCATCGCCTACGCCGCTGTTGCGCTGACGATCTTGGTTGCGATCGACGCCCGGATCACGGCGATCGTCGTTGTGCCGCTCCTCGGCGTCATCGTCGCCGCGCGAGCGGTGAGTAAGTACATCCGAAGATTCCGAGAGGCGAGTCGCCGAGCGACCGAGCGGGTGACGGGCGCGATCGGTGAAGCGATGGAAGGCGTCCAGGCGATTCAGCTCGCGGGCGCCGAGCAACATGTCGTCTCACACATCGACACCCTGAATCAGGAGCGCCTTCGGGCGACCGTCAAGGATCGGCTCCTCAGCCAATCCTTCCACTCGTTCTTCTGGAACGCGGCGACGCTGTGCACGGGACTGATCCTGCTCGCCGCGGCGGACGGACTACGGACGGGAACGTTCACGGTTGGTGACTTTGCGTTGTTCGTCACGTACATTGGCGTGCTCACCGAGGTGATCGCCGCCGTAGGCGACTTCATGATCCACATCAAGCAGGCGGGCGTGTCGCTCGCCCGCATGGCGGGGCTTCTTGGGAAAGACGATGGCGCACAGATTGGGGCGCATCATCCGATCCACCTCCGCGGCGATCTCCCCACGATCGAGTCGCCGACGCTCGTGCCCGGTGACAGGCTCCGGGACCTGCGAGTCGCGGGACTGGGCTACCGTTGGCCCGAGGACGAAGAGCATCCGGGCGGGCCGTTTGCGCTTCGCGGGATCGATCTAGAGCTGCGTCGGGGCGAGTTCGTGGTCATCACCGGGCGGATCGGCTCGGGGAAAACGACGCTTCTGAGAGCGCTTCTCGGGCTCCTCCCGGCAGGAGAAGGCGCGGTGACGTGGAATGATCGGGTCGTCGACGATCCGTCGACGTTCTTTGTCCCGCCCCGTTGCGCCTACACGGCGCAGGTTCCGCAGCTGTTCAGCGAGTCGCTGCGTGCAAACATCCTGATGGGGCTCCCTGAAGACGAGACCGACATCGATCGAGCGATTCGAACGGCCGTGCTCGACCGCGACCTCGACCAACTGCAGGCTGGCCTGGACACGATCGTCGGAGCAAAGGGCGTGAAGCTCTCCGGCGGACAACGCCAACGAGCTGCGGCCGCACGTATGTTCGCCCGCGAGCCGGAGCTTCTCGTCTTCGACGACCTGTCGAGCGCGCTTGACGTCGAGACCGAACAGGCGCTGTGGGAGCGTGTCTTTGAGCGAGCCGACTCCACGTGCCTCGTCGTCTCGCACCGGCGTCCCGCCCTCCGCCGCGCCGATCGGATCATCGTCCTCAAGGACGGCCGAATCGACGCC